>NZ_JAQQLA010000003.1:0-600000 GCF_028548395.1 Vogesella indigofera
GCTTCAGCATCGGCGACAGCAGCTACGCCGCTGGCGCCAGCGCCAGCATCGACGGCGTCGGCAGCCTGCAGCTGAACGCGGACGGCAGCTACCTGTTCACCCCGGCGGCCAACTACCACGGTGCGGTGCCGCTGGTCAGCTACACCGTCAGCGACGGCGTCAGCAGCGACAGCTCCACCCTCAGCATCAGCGTTACCCCGGTGGATGATAAAGGTGTGGCAGCCATCGACAGCAACACTACGCTGGAAGATACGGTTGTGGCTGGCAATGTGCTGGATAACGACAGTGATATTGATAGCGACCTGACGGTGGCTGGCTTCTCTGTGGACATCAATGGCGATGGCACCACAGAAAGCTTCACTGCGGGCCAGACGGCAACGATCAACGGTGTCGGGACACTGACCCTGGGCAGCGATGGCGGCTACACCTTCGCGCCGGCCGGCAACTGGAGTGGTGCAGTTCCAACGGTGACTTACACCACGAATACTGGTACCAGTTCTACCTTGAATATTGACGTAACACCGGTAGCAGACAAACCGGCTCTGACGATCAACAATTATCAGACCGTGGCTTCAATGAACTTTGAAGATGTGGCGCTGCCTTCCAAAGGTTATTCCGAGACGATCCAGATCAACACGATTTCGGGCACTAGCACGGTGGGCACCTGGAGCACATGGAACGGCAGTGGTTATGTCGAGGTCGGCAAGGAAGGCATCTACCAAGGCGGTAGCTCCAGCAACAAAGTCATGGAGATTGAAGCCGCCACCGGCGACAAGACCCTGTATGCAGATATCCAGGTTGAAGCCGGCCGCTTCTACGAGCTGGATTTCGATGTTGCAGCGCGCAATGGGCATATTGCCAGTTCCGGCATGTCGGTATCACTGGTCAAGCTGGATGCCTCCGGTAACGCGATCACCGGCTCGGCTGTCGTGCTGTACACCTTCTCTCCAACGGACAGTAGCTGGCACAACGTGACCGAGAACTGGACGGCAGAAACATCCGGGACTTATCGTTTGATCTTCACGTCTACGGATTCAGGTAACAGCTACGGCGCCCTGTTGGACAACATCACTTTCTCGGCGGTTGAGAACAAGGGCTACGAGAACAGTTTCTTCAGCCTGGGCGATATCAATACGGCGTTGACCGATACCGATGGCTCCGAAGAACTGGCGGTCGAGATTTCCGGCCTGCCGGTTGGGGCGGTGTTGAAGGATGGGGCCGGCCATGAACTGACGGTTGGTGCCAACGGCAAGTTGGACGTGACTGGCTGGAGTCTGACCACCCTGCAGATTCAGGTGGACCAGCCGGGCAACTACACCCTGACTGTGACCTCGACTTCCAGCGAAGTGGTAAATGGCAGTGTGGTGGATAGCGACAGCAGCCAAGCCAGCTTCACTATCACCGTACTGGATGTGGCCAACTTCACGGATGCCAACGAGGTCGTGACCATGGCGGAGGACGGTGTGCTGAGCGGTTCGGTGCTGACCGGAACCAGCAGCATCGAAGGCGCGGTAACGGTAAGCAGCTTCTCTATCGGTGGCAGCAGCTACACCGCTGGCCAGACTGCCACGGTTGCCAATATTGGTGCGCTGAAGGTCAATGCTGATGGCAGCTATGTCTTCACGCCGGTGAAAGACTTCAACGGCCCGGTGCCTACCGTGAATTACATCGTGACCGATGGCAAGACCACTGATGCCTCCACGCTGAATATTACGGTTACCGCGGTGGAGGATACCCCTGTGTCGTATAGCAACGGCAATAGTGGTGCCTACTGGCTGATGAACTACACATCGAATGCCAACGAATTCGACATGAAAGTGAAGAACGGCACGATGACGTTGGCCGTGGGCGAGTCGCTGCACTGGGACATTCTGGTGACCGACAGTGACCAGAATGCCACGCTGGCACTGATCAACAAGAGCCTGCCAAGCGGTGCGACACTGTCGTACGAGCGCCTATATGCCGAGAATGGCGAGGTGATGCTGCGGGTTTACCTCACCGTGACTGGCAACTCGGCAATCACCCTGTCGCAAGACAATCAGTTCACGATTGACGTCAATGGCGCCAGCGGCACTGCCTTGCTGATCAACTCGGACGAGTATGTTGGCGTACACCCCAACAATGAGTATGACTACAGCGCACAGTTCGATAATGGCAATGCATCGCAGTGGGACGACACTGACTGGCTGAGCAGCAACGTTAGAGGTGGTGAGCTCGCTACCTCGGCCTCAAGCCAGGCTGGCCAGACAGTCAGCTACGACAGTGGTGAAGATATCGCCTATGGCACCATCGGCGGCGATACTCTGAGTGGTGGTGCCGACAATGACTTCATCGATGGTCGGGCTGGCAACGATATCCTGCATGGCGATGCAGGTAACGATGTGGTGCTGGGTGGTCATGGCAATGACACGCTGTATGGTGATGCCGGTAACGACTACCTGGATGGTGGCCGCGGTAGTGACACGCTGTATGGCGGTAGCGGCAACGATGTGCTGAAAGGCGGCGCAGACAGCGATACATTGATTGGTGGTGCTGGTAATGACACGCTGACCGGTGGCACAGGCATCGACACCTTCAAGTGGGCGCTAGGGGATGCGGGTGCCGTGGGCTCGGCTGCGAGGGATAGCATCACCGACTTCAAGGCCGGTGTCGGTGGTGACGTACTGGACCTGAAGGACCTGCTGCAGGGCGAGAACAGCAGCAACCTGAGCAATTACCTGCATTTCGACAAGGATGCCGCCGGTAACGCCGTCGTGCAGATCAGTTCCAGCGGTAATGTTGTGGGTGGTTTCGATCAGGCCATCACGCTGGAAGGTGTGAAACTGTCTGACCTTGGGGCTGGTGATGCGAATATCATCAACAACCTGCTGGCGAATGGCAATCTGAAAGTGGATCTGTAAGCAGCGCAAACTGTCAGTGCAAAAGGGCCGGGTTTCCGGCCCTTTTTTATCGCCGTGATATTGGTAAACCGCCATGGTATGGCGCGAGCAATATGATCGCTTATGTTGACTGGTCAGATGCCGACAGTTGTAGTGTCAAGACCTGCTCGTGCGCCTAAGCTCGAGAAAAAAGCCAATCCGAACACGGATTGGCTTTTATGCGATGGTTTGCCTGAGACAAGCAGCCCGGTAGACTACGTTTGCCGGGTGAATACGGTGGCGGTGTTTTGCAATAGCAGGCACTCATGCCGACAGTCAGTCCATCGTCTGATGGTGTCCCCAGATATGGACACCGTCTTTGAGACCGGGTTCTTTGAGACTGTCAGGCGTGTTTCACAGCATGGATCGGTCTTGGATGCCCATCTTCAATCCGGACAGATTTGGAGCAAGACAGTCTGCCCGTGTCGATCGGTACGCTAGGCCCGAGCAGTGCTCGGGCCTAGCGTACGTTTTGCTGCCACCACGATGCTTACGGGTGGATGACCAGTGCCGTGAACGGTGGCAGGTAGGCCATGGCCGAGACGACCAGGCCGACCAGGCAGGCCAGTGCCAGCGAGTGGAAGAACACAAAGCGCAGGATCACGCCTTCCTTGCCGTAGTACTGGGTGGCGGTGGAGGCGACCACGATGGACTGTGCATCGATCATCTTGCCCATCACGCCGCCGGAGGAGTTGGCGGCGGTCATCAGGATCGGTGACAGGCCCAGTTGCTGTGCCGAGGCTTTTTGCAGGCCGCCGAACAGCACGTTGGCCGCAGTGTCGGAGCCGGTCAGTGCCACGCCCAGCCAGCCCAGCAGGGTGCCGAAGAACGGGTAGAACACGCCGGTATGCGAGAACGCCAGGCCGAGGGTGATGTCGACGCCGGAGAAGCGGGTGACATAGCCCAGTGCCAGCATCGCCACGATGGTGGTAAGCGAGTAGCGCAGCGACCAGAAGGTTTCCTTGTACACCTTCAGCATTTCGGATGGACGGTAGCCCATGATCAGCGCCGAGATCAGCGCGGCGACCAGAATGCCGGTGCCGGTGGTGGACAGCAGGTTGAACTTGTAGATGGCGGCTTCCAGATGCGGCTCGGTCACCACTGGCGGCATCTTGTAGATCAGGTTGTGCAGGCCCGGCCACTGGATTTCCAGCGTGAAGATGCTGTCCAGCAGTTTCTTGATGGTGGGCGAACCGAAGGCGAACACCGCCACAGACAGGATCAGCCACGGCAGCCAGGCGCGGATCACTTCGCCGGTGCTGTAGCCGTGATGCTTGTCGGAGATGATGGCCTTGGCGCCGTTGGCGGCTTCACCACCCATGGTGCCGGCGGTAGAGGTGTAGATTTCTTTCGGTTTCCATACTTTCAGGAAGCCGACCAAGGCGGCGATGGAGCATACCGAGGCGATAACAGCGACCAGTTCCGGCCCCATGGTGTTGGACACGATCAGCTGCGGAATGGCGAACGACAGGCCGGCTACCAGCACGGCAGGCCAGATGCGCATGGTATTGCGCCAGCCGCAGAACGCGATCAGCAGCCAGAACGGCACGATGATGGCGAAGAGGGTCATCTGGCGGCCAACCATGGACGAAATCTGCAGCACGTCCAGGCCGGTAACCTTGGCCAGGGTGGTGATCGGGGTGCCCAGCGCGCCGTAGGCCACCGGCGCGGTATTGGCGATCAGCGATAGGCCGGAGGCGGCCAGCGGCGAGAAGCCGAGGCCGATCAGCATGGCGCCGGTGACGGCTACCGGGGTGCCGAAGCCGCCGGCACCTTCAAAGAAGGCGCCAAAGCAGAACGCGATCAGCAGCAGCTGCAGACGGCGGTCGGTGGTGATGCCGGAGATCGACTCGCGCAGGATGGCGAACTGGCCTTTGCGCTCGGTCAGCTGGTACAGGAAGATCACGTTGAGGATGATCCAGCCGATCGGCAGCAGGCCGTTGGCGGCACCCAGCAGCGTGGCGCTGGCGGCCAGCTCGGCCGGCATGCCGAACACGCCGATGGCGACCAGCAGCGAGGTGGCCAGGCCCAGCAGCGCGGCCTTGTGCGCCTTGACGTGGAACAGACCCAGTGCGCCCAGCAGGACGATGACCGGGATGCTGGCGGCCAGCGTGGATAGCCACGGGCTGCCGAGCGGGTCGTATACGTGTGACCACATGATGTAACTCTCCTTGTTGTGATGCGCGATCTCGGTGCTGCTGCCTGACGGCAGGCGGTTGCGCGAGGCGTTATGTGCCGTGCGCGAACTTTAGCGGCAGCCGACGGTCGGCGTCATTTGGGGCTTGCCCTTGCGGGTTAACCCTCAGCGACCAGGTCAAGTTACTGAAAATAAAGGAAAAGGCGAAAAAATGGCCGCAACGCCGAATCGGTGTTGCGGCCAACCTTGTGACAGGCGGAGAGCTTACGACAGCGGGTGGGCGGAGACGCCGCTGTCATCCAGGCGCAGGTAGCCGGCACTGCCGTCGTGCCAGTCCTGGATCACCCAGCGTTCGCGCGGCTGGCCGGCCAGCGGGTAGTGATGCCGTGCCGGGCGATGGGTGTGGCCGTGAATCAGCGTGCAGCCAGGGTTGGCCGCAAGCAGGGTGAGCACGGCGTCTTCGGTCACGTCGCTGATTTCGTTGGGTCCGTCCTGCTGCTTGCGCGATTCGCTCTGCTCGCGGATGTGGCGGGCGATGGCGTGGCGTTCTGCCAGCGGCTTGAGCAGGAAGGCCTGCTGCCAGGCTGGCTGCCGCACCATGGCGCGGAACTGCTGGTAGGCGGTGTCGTCGCCGCACAGCGCGTCGCCGTGGCTGAGCAGGTAGCTGCGGCCGTAGGCCTGCAGCGCGTGCGGGTCGGACAGTAGCGTGGCGCCGCTGGCGGCGGCAAAGCCGGTGCCGAGCAGGAAGTCGCGGTTGCCGTGCATCACGTACAGCGGCGTGTGGCGGCTGAAGTCGCGCATCGCCGCGACCATGCTGCGGGCGAAGGCGTCATCGTCGTCGTCGCCGACCCAGTACTCGAACAGGTCGCCGAGGATGTACAGCGCGTCGATGTGGCCGGCCCACTGCCGCAGCGTGCGCTGGAACAGCTCGCCCAGCCACGGTGCTTCGGCGTGAAGGTGCAGATCGGAGATCAGGTGAATGGCCATCGTGCGGCACCATGAATAAGGGCCGCATGCAGCGGCCCCGGGTCTTGCGTGAACGGGATCAGGCGGCAGCCACGATCTCGGCTTTTTCGACGATGACCGGCTCGACCGGCACGTCCTGGTGACCACCGGTGCGGCCGGTTTTCACGCCCTTGATGCGGTCAACCACGTCCTGGCCGGCAACCACCTGGCCGAACACGGCGTAGCCCCAGCCCTGCATGGTTTCGCTGCGGAAGTCGAGGAAGTCGTTGTCCGACACGTTGATGAAGAACTGTGCGCTGGCGGAGTGCGGGTCCGGCGTACGTGCCATGGCCACGGTGTAAGTCTTGTTGGACAGGCCGTTGTTGGCTTCGTTCTCGATGGTGTCGCGGGTGTCTTTCTGCTTCATGTCGGCAGTGAAACCGCCGCCCTGGATCATGAAACCGTTGATCACGCGGTGGAAGATGGTGCCGTCGTAGTGGCCGTCCAGCACATACTGTTCAAAGTTGGCGACGGTTTTCGGTGCCTTGTCGGCAAACAGTTCCAGCGTGATGTCGCCGAAGTTGGTAGTCAGTTTGATCATGATGGGAGTCCTTGGGGATCAGGGTTTGTAAGTGGCTTTCTGGATGACGATGGGTTCCATCGGCACATCCTGCATGCCGCCAATGTAGCCGGTGCGCGACTTGGCAATGCGGTTGACGACGTCCATGCCGGCGGTCACCTTGCCAAACACAGTGTAGCCCCAGCCTGGCGGCGTCTTGCTGCGGAAATCCAGAAAATCGTTGTTGACCAGATTGATGAAGAATTGCGAGGTCGCCGAGTGCGGGTCGTTGGTGCGCGCCATGGCGATGCTGCCGATCACGTTCTTCAGGCCGTTGTCGGCCTCGTTGGCGATCGGCGCGCGTGTCGGTTTTTGTGACAGCGCACCGCCGTCGATGGTAAAACCGCCACCCTGGATCATGAAGCCGTCAATCACGCGGTGGAACACGGTGTTGTCGTAATGGCCAGCCTTGACGTAGCGGGTGAAATTGTCGACGGTCTTGGGCGCGCTTTGCGGTGCCAGCTCGACGGTGATCAGCCCCTTGTTGGTCTGCAGCTCCACTTTGGGTGCGGCGGTCGCCAGCAAGGGCAGCAACAGCAAGGCGAGGGCGGCAATCTTCTTCATGGCCATGGTTTCCGGAGAGTTGATGCGCGCAGTTTAGCATGAGGCCGCTGGCGATGTGCCAGCCGGCGCGGGCCGCGGCGCGTCCGTCAGCGGTTAAAGATTGTGCGGCAACGGCCGATAAAGCGATGAAGCAATAACACGACATGTAATCAGTAGGCGGAGAACGCAATGAAAAAAACGGTTTTGGCAGCAAGTCTGCTGGCACTGGTGTCCATGACGGCCTGCGCCTCGTCCGCGGCACCGGTGGTGCAGGAAGCGGCCGGCGAAGGCTGGATGGTGGTTGCCGATGCGCCTGCCGTGGCGGGAAGCCATGAGCAGCCGGGGATCTCCCGGCAGCCGGTGATGACCCAGGGCGGCGTGATGATGGGTGGCGGCTATGTCGGCCCGCTGTCCGAGCCGGCGGCCAAGGAAGTGGAAAAGTACAATGCACTGCGCATCCGCGTGGTCGGTTACGGCGCGCCGCCGGCCAACCGCAGCCTGTCGCCGGTGCAGCGTCGCCTGCTGGCGATGCGGGCCTCGCAGCTGGATGCCTATCGCGCGATGGCGGAGCAGGTGCAGGGCTTCAAGCTGTCCGGCAGCAGTACCGTCGGCAACATGATTGCGGCCAACGATAGCTACCGCGTGTTCGTCGATGCCTACCTGCGCGGCGTGCGACTGCTGTCCACCGAGTTCAAGGCCGACGGCAGCAGCGAGACCATCGGCGAGGTGGTATTGGACGAAGGCTTCTTCAAGGCTTATCGTAGCGCGCTGGTGACCACCGGCAACGTGGCGACCGCGGCGCGGGTACTGCCTGCCGCCGACGGCAGCAAGCTGGGATGTACCGACAGCGGTTGTGTCTACGGTGGCGACTACTATGTTTCGCAATGACGGCGCAGATGAAGACTAAACCATTCTGGTACGCCGCCCTGTGGGCGGCGTTTTTGTTGGCAGGGCCGGCGGCGGCCGAGGTGTATCGTGCCGAAGGCATGGCCTCGCTGGAGTCCGGTCGCGTCGCGGCGCGGCAGCAGGCAATCGAGGACGCGGTGCGGCAGATGGCGATGACCCACGCCGGCACGCTGCAGGCCACGTCGCGGCTCGATAATGGCGAGCTGAGCGAATCGAGCATGACCGGGCCGCTGACGCTGCCCGGCACGCCGCGCGTGCTGCAGGAAAGCCAGCGCGACGGGCTGCTGTTTGTCACGGTGGAAGTCGATACCGCCGAGCCGGTGTCCGCCGCCGAACCGGCCACCGCTGCGGCCAGTCAGGCTTGTGCCCGTCCGGCGACGCCGGCGGGGCGTTTCCTGACCCGGCGGCTGGTCAGCACCTATTTCGAGGTGGCGCAGCCGCAGGATGCCGGCGACCTGGGCAATCTGGCGACCTGGTTGCCGTCCGAGCTGTCGCGGCGGCTGAACGCGCTGCGCGACGTGCGCGCGCTGGATGCCGGCAACGTGTCGCTGTTTCCCGGTGGCAAGGTGCAGGAGCCGTGGCAGGCCAGTGACGCCGTGCGCGACATCGGCCGCCGCGAGGAGGTGCAGTTCGTGCTCGCCGGGCGGGTGCTGGATACCGGCGTCACCCGCAAGGAGCCGCGGCTGGGCGCGTTTGGCGGCGCCAGTGGCAGCGAGGCCGGGCTGTATTACACCGGGCCGCTGGCCGGCCTGTTCGGCGCCTCGGCACGGGTGGTGCCGGTGGAGCGCCGCTTCGCCATCGAATACTGGCTGTACGACGCGCTGACCGGTGGCGTGCTGGCCACCGCCACGGTGGCAACGACCGCGCGCGGCGCGGTACACGACAGCTCGCTGCGTGTCTTCGAACTGAGCCGCTTCCAGCAAAACGACTACGGCCGTAGCGTGGCGACGCTGCTGGATGGCGTTGCCGGCAAGCTGGCGAACACCATGCATTGCCTGCCGTTCGCAGCGCGGGTGGTGCGGGTGGACGGTGATCGCGTCTACCTGGGCGCCGGTACGCTGGACGGGCTGGCCAGTGCCGATCGCCTCATCGTCTACAAGCAGCAGCCGCAGACCGAGATCCGCCGTGGTGACGGCGTGGTGCTGGGGCTGCCGGAGCGGGTGATCGGTGACGTCGAGCTGCTGCAGGTGCAGCCGCGGCTGGCGGTGGCGATGCTGCGCAATGCCCGTGGCAAGGTGGATGTCGGCGACTGGGTGCGTTTCCCGGTGCGACGCTGAGCCTGTTGGCATGCCGGAAAGGTTGGCCGCAAGCGCCGTTTTGCGGCCAACCTTTGCTTTATGTGATGCCTGTTTGGCGCATGGCCGGAACTGATGCAGATCAGTTTTGTTGCAAATTGCTGTTGATAACGATTCTTGTCTTTATTACAATCGCTGCCATTGATGCCATGCCTGACAACGGGCTTTTAAGGAGTGTGACTGTGAACAAAAAGGTATTGCTTGCCTCGCTGCTGGCTGTCTTCGCAGGATCCGCTGCTGCGGAAGAAATCGTGGTGTACAGCTCCCGTGCCGAACAGCTGATCAAGCCGCTGTTTGACGCGTACAGCAAGGAAACCGGTGTTGCCATCAAGGTCATTTCCGACAAGGAAGGCCCGCTGATGGAGCGCCTGAAGGCAGAAGGCAGCAACTCCCCGGCCGACATCTTCCTGACCGTGGACGCCGGCAACCTGTGGAAGGCCGACGACATGGGCCTGTTCCAGCCGGTCAAGTCGGCCGTGCTGAACGGCAACATCCCGGCCAACCTGCGCGACCCGGACAACAACTGGTTCGGTCTGTCGGTCCGTGCCCGTACCATTTTCTACAACAAGAACACCGTCAAGCCGGCACAGCTGGCGTCCTACGAAGACCTGGCCAGCCCGAAGTGGAAGGGCAAGCTGTGCCTGCGTAGCTCGAAGAACGTCTACAACCAGTCGCTGGTTGCCACCATGATCGCCGACATCGGCCCGGTGGCCACCGAGCGCATGGTCAAGGGCTGGGTCAACAACCTGGCGACTGCACCGTTCGGCAACGACAACGCGGTACTGGAGGCGATTGCCGCCGGCCAGTGTGATGTCGGCATGGCCAACACCTACTACTACGGCCGTATCGTGGCCAAGAACCCGGCCTTCCCGGTCAGCCCGTTCTGGGCCAACCAGGCTGGCAAGGGCACTCACGTCAACGTGTCCGGCGCCGGTGTCGTGCGCTACGCCAAGAACGTGAAGGGCGCGGTGAAACTGCTGGAGTGGCTGTCGTCCGACAAGGCGCAGAACATGTTCGCCGACGTCAACTTCGAGTACCCGGCCAACCCGAAAGTGAAAGCCGATGCACTGGTGGCGTCGTGGGGCAACTTCAAGCACAACCTGATCAACGTCAAAGTGGCCGGCTCGAAACAGGCCGAAGCTGTGATGCTGATGGACCGTGTCGGCTACAAGTAATCCCGCAGTGGTATCAACCCGAGGGCGCCATGGCGCCCTTTTTCGTTTGCGAGGCCCGTGAATGTCGTTTGAGCCGCAAGGGCTAAAGGCGGATAATCCGTCTTTTGATTTTCGCCTTCATTTTTCTATGCCATCCGTTTTCCGACGCTGGCGCTGGCCGCTTGTCGCCTTGCTGATCAGCCTGCTGACGCTGATCCCCCTCGCCGTGATCGTGTTGTCGTCGCTGACGCCGGACCCGGTGATCTGGCAGCACCTGCTCGACTACGCATTGCCGGAACTGCTGAACAACACGCTGTGGCTGGTGCTGGGCGTGGCCGCCGGCGTGCTGCTGCTGGGCGTGCCGCTGGCTTGGCTGGTGGCGGTGTACGATTTTCCGGGGCGCAAGCACTTCAACTGGGCGCTGATGCTGCCGCTGGCGATGCCGGCCTACGTGATGGCGTTCACCCAGGTCGGGCTGTTCGACTTTTCCGGCCCGGTGCAAACCCTGCTGCGCGCACATTTCGACAATACGCGCTGGTTTCCGCCGATCCGCTCCACTGGCGGCCTGGTGCTGGTGATGAGCCTGGCGTTCTATCCCTACGTTTACCTGCTGGCGCGCAATGCCTTCTCCACCATGGGTCGCCGCGCGCTGGAGGTGGGGCAGACGCTGGGGCTGTCGCGCAGTGCCGGCTTCTGGCACATCGCGCTGCCGATGGCGCGGCCGTGGATCATGGGTGGCCTGATCCTGGCGCTGATGGAAACACTGGCCGATTTCGGCACCGTGTCGATCTTCAACTTTGATGCCTTCACCACCGCCATCTACAAGGCGTGGTTCTCGCTGTTCTCGCTGGATACCGCCAAGCAGCTGGCGTCACTGCTGGTGGCGCTGATCTTCGTGATGGTGGTGCTGGAGCAGTATGCGCGCGGCCGTCGCGCCTATGTGCAGGCCGGCCGCGCCGCACCGCTGCCGCGCCTGCGGCTGGCCGGGGTGCGTGCCTGGCTGGCCAGCGGCTACGCGCTGCTGGTGCTGGCCTTGGCCTTCGTGCTGCCGTTCGGGCAGCTGCTGGTCTGGTCGTGGGGCGCGCTGGAGCAGGAGTGGAACGAGGCGCTGTTCGGCTACGCGCTGCGCTCGGTGACGCTGTCAATGATGGCGGCGCTGATGATTGTCAGCATCGCCTTGCTGCTGTCCTATGCCCGCCGCCGTGACGGTGGCGCGCTGGTGCGGCTGCTGGCGCGGGTGGCGACGCTGGGTTATGCGGTACCCGGCACCGTGCTGGCGGTCGGCATCTTCGTGCCGATTGCCTGGCTGGACAATGTGCTGATCGAGCAGTTCTTTGCCGGCCAGGACGTCACTGCGGTGCTGAAGGGCACGCTGGCGGTGATGCTACTGGCCTACGTGTCGCGCTTTCTCGCCGTCGGTTACTCGGCGGTGGATGCGGCGATGAACCGCATCACGCGCAGCCAGGAAGAGGCGGCGCGCAACCTCGGCTATTCCGGCTTCGCGCTGCTGCGCCATGTGCACCTGCCGCTGCTGCAGGGCGGTCTGCTGACCGGGGTGCTGATGGTGTTTGTCGATGTGATGAAAGAGATGCCGATCACCATGATGACGCGCCCGTTCGGCTGGGACACGCTGGCGGTCAGGATTTACGGTTTGACGTCGGAAGGGGTGTTTGACCAGGCGGCGTTGCCGGCAGTGGTGCTGGTGCTGGTCGGTCTGATTCCCACCTTGCTGCTGTCACGTCAAAAGGATGTTGCTTGATGGATGCTTTGCTTCAGTTGAATGCGGTCAGCCAGGCCTACGCTGGTAAGCCGGTGATCGATAACATGTCGTTCCAGCTGGCGGAGGGCGAGATCGCCTGCCTGCTGGGCAGCTCCGGCTGCGGCAAGACCACGGTGTTGCGCTGCATTGCCGGTTTCGAGCCGCTGCGCGGTGGCGACATCCGCCTCAACGGCGAGCGCATCGCCGCCCCCGGCTACAACAAGCCGGCGCATCTGCGCGCGGTGGGGATGGTGTTCCAGGATTATGCGCTGTTCCCGCACCTGGACGTTGCGGCCAACGTTGGCTTCGGCCTGCGCGGCCTCGCCGACGGCGAGCGCAAGGCGCGCGTCGGGCTGATGCTGGAGGTGGTCGGCCTGTCGGCGCTGGCCGGTGCCTATCCGCACGAGCTGTCCGGCGGCCAGCAGCAGCGGGTGGCGCTGGCGCGCGCGCTGGCGCCGCGGCCGCGGCTCTTGCTGCTGGACGAGCCGTTTTCCAACCTCGACGTCGACCTGCGTCAGCGCCTGTCGCACGAGGTGCGCGGCATCCTGAAGGAGCAGGGCATGACCGCGATCATGGTCACCCACGACCAGCAGGAGGCATTCGCCATGGCCGACAAGGTCGGCGTGATGCACCACGGGCACCTGCAGCAGTGGGCGTCGCCGTACCAGCTGTACCACGAGCCGGCCAGCCGCTATGTCGCCGATTTCATCGGGCAGGGCGCGTTCGTGCCGGCGGTGATCAGCGGGCCGCAGTGCGTGACGCTGGAAGTGGGCGAGTATTGCAGCATGACGCCGCTGGCCTACCAGGTCGGCGCGCAGGTGGACGTACTGCTGCGTCCGGACGACGTGGTGCACGACGACCACAGCGAGCTGACCGCTACCGTCAAGGGCAAGGTGTTCATGGGGTCCGAGTTCATGTACACGCTGCAGCTACCGTCCGGGCAGCAAGTGCTGGCGCAGGTTCCCAGCCATCACAACCACGCCATCGGCGAGGCGATCGGCATCCGTTTGGAGCTGGACCACCTGATTGCCTTTGCGCGCTGAGCGGCCATGAAAAAACCCGGTGCCAGGCACCGGGTTTTTTCTTGCGGCCAACCTTGGCGCGGTTCAGCCCGCCAACCAGGTGTGAGGAATGGATTCCAGCCAAGTCTTGATCGAGCGGGCGTCCCGCACCCGCGCTGCCGAACTGTTGGCGGCCAGCAGCACGAAGACCAGCTTCTGGCTGCCGACTTCGGCTTCCATCACCAGACAGCCGCCGGCTTCGTTGATGAAGCCGGTCTTGGACAGCTCGATCGCCCACTGGCCTTCACGCACCAGCGCATTGCTGTTCTTGTAGTGCAGCGTGCGGGTAGCGGTCGGCTGTGCCGTGTACTCGGTCATGGTGGTGAACTGGCGGATCAGCGGATACTGGTTGGCCGCCTTGACCATGCGCACCAGATCCATCGCCGTGGCGCTGTTGCGCACGTCCAGTCCGGTCGAGTCGTAGAAGCTGGCGTTCTGCATGCCGATGGCGCGCGCCTTCTGGTTCATGCGCTCGATGAACGCCGGGCGGCCGCCGGGGTAGTAGCGCGACAGTACCGCCGCGGCACGGTTCTCCGACGACATCAGCGCCAGTAGCAGCATCTCGCGGCGGGTCAGCGTGGAGCCGACGGACAGGCGCGAGCCGGTGTTCTTCAGGCGGTCGATTTCCTCGTCGCTGATGGTCATCGGGCTGTCCAGTGGCAAGCCGGCGTCCAAGACCACCATCGCGGTCATCAGCTTGGTGATGGAGGCGATCGGCAGCTTTTGCCGGGCATTCTTTTCGAATACCATCTGCCCGGTGCGGCCGTCGACGATGGCGACCGAGTGCGAGCTTAATTGCGGCTGGGCGGCTTCCGACGGATGATAGCTTGTCGGCTGGGCGGCCATAATGGCGCCGCTGCTAAGCGCCAGCACGCAAGCAACAAATAAATTCTTTAGCATCTTTTTGTGGCTCCGATGCGTGGTGAGTTACGTGATAAAACAGATTTTATTTTAAATCGCCAGAATGGATTTGTCCGGATTGATTTTCTATTTATGCCATGAAAAACAATTGGACCAGCTATCCCTGGCGTGACGAATGGGTGAATGTCGATGAATATTGTTTTTCCGGAGAGTCCGTTCCATTTGCACCAGCCGTTTCCGCCGGCCGGTGACCAGCCGACGGCGATTGCATCGCTGGTGGAGGGGCTGGATGACGGCCTGTCATTCCAGACCTTGCTGGGGGTGACGGGTTCCGGCAAGACCTTCACCATGGCCAATGTCATCGCCCGCACCGGCCGCCCGGCCATCATCATGGCGCACAACAAAACGTTGGCCGCACAGCTGTACGCTGAAATGCGCGAGTTCTTTCCGGAGAATGCGGTCGAGTATTTCGTGTCCTACTACGATTACTACCAGCCGGAGGCCTATGTGCCGAGCCGGGACCTGTTCATCGAAAAGGATTCCAGCATCAACGAGCACATCGAGCAGATGCGGCTGTCGGCGACCAAGTCCATCCTCGAGCGGCCGGACTGCATCATCGTGGCCACCGTGTCGGCGATCTACGGTATCGGCGATCCGGCCGAATACCACCAGATGATCCTGCACCTGAAGGAGGGCGAGACCATCGCGCAGCGTGACATCATCGCGCGGCTGGTGACCATGCAGTACGACCGTGCCGATGTCGATTTCTCGCGCGGCGGCTTCCGCGTGCGCGGCGACGTGATCGACATCTTCCCGGCGGAAAGTGCCGAGCTGGCGGTGCGCGTCAGCATGTTCGACGACGAGATCGAAACGCTGATCTTGTTCGACCCGCTGACCGGCGCCACCAAGCAGCGAGTCGGCCGCTTTACCGTCTATCCCGGCAGCCACTACGTGACGCCGCGCGACACCGTGCTGCGTGCCTGCGAGCAGATCAAGCTGGAGCTGCGCCAGCGCATCGAGTGGTACCAGAAGGAAGGCAAGCTGGTGGAGGCGCAACGCATCGAACAGCGCACCCGCTTCGACCTGGAAATGCTGTACGAGATGGGCTTCTGCAAGGGCATCGAGAACTACTCGCGCCACTTTTCCGGTCGTGCGCCGGGCGATGCGCCGCCGACGCTGATCGATTACTTGCCGAAGAACGCGCTGATGTTCATCGACGAGAGCCACGTCACCGTGTCGCAGGTCGGCGCGATGTACAAGGGCGATGCCGCGCGTAAGCAGAACCTGGTCGAGTACGGCTTCCGCCTGCCGTCGGCGGCGGACAACCGGCCGCTGAAATTCCACGAGTTCGAGCGCCTGCTGCCGCAGACCATCTTCGTGTCCGCCACCCCGGCGGACTACGAGACCACGCATGCCGGCCAGGTGGTGGAGCAGGTGGTGCGGCCAACCGGCCTGGTGGACCCGGAGATTGAGATCCGGCCGGTGGCGACACAGGTCGATGATCTCTTGTCGGAAATTCGCCTGCGCATGGACCGCAACGAGCGGGTGCTGGTGACCACGCTGACCAAGCGCATGGCGGAGCAGCTGGCCGACTACTACACCGAGCACGGGCTGAAGGTGCGCTATCTGCACTCCGATATCGACACCGTGGAGCGGGTGGAGATCATCCGCGACCTGCGGCTGGGTATGTTCGACGTGCTGATCGGCATCAACCTGCTGCGCGAGGGGCTGGATATTCCGGAGGTGTCGCTGGTGGCGATTCTGGACGCCGACAAGGAAGGCTTTTTGCGCAGCGAGCGCAGCCTGATTCAAACCATCGGCCGTGCCGCACGTAATTTGCAGGGTCGTGCCATTCTTTATGCTGATAAAATTACCAATAGCATGAAGCGGGCCATTGATGAAACCGAGCGTCGCCGAAATAAACAATTGGCATTTAATGAAGCCAACGGTATTGTGCCGCAGGGCATCAACAAGAAAGTGCGTGATCTGATCGACGGCGTTTACGGCGATAATGCCGGTATCGGAAAGCGCAAGAGCGCGCTGTCGACGGTGGTACTCGATGAAAAAGCTCTGGCCAAGGAAATCAAGCGCATCGAAAAGGAAATGCTGGAAGCGGCGCGCAATCTCGAATTCGAAAAAGCGGCCAACCTGCGTGACCAGTTGAAAGTGTTAAAAGAACAAGCCTGGATCAATCCGCTGTAATCATGAAAAACAAAACCCTGCCGTCTGCCCGTTTCCGGGTGCTGTTCGTGTGCACCGGCAACATCTGTCGCTCGCCGACCGCGCACGCCATCCTCGCACGTGACGTTGGCCGCGCCGGTCTGGCGGCGCAGATCGCGGTCGACTCCGCCGGGACTTCGGCCTGGCATGCCGGCGAAGCGGCGGATCCGCGCACGGTAGCGGCGGCGCTGCGCCACGGTGTCGACATGAGCGCGTTGCGGGCACGGCCTTTCCGGCCGCAAGACTGGCAGCAGTTTGATCTGATCCTAGTTGCCGGTTACGATCATTTGGCACAATTGCGGCGGCAGATGCCGGCTGACTGGCCGGGAGAGCTGGCACTGATGCTGGCGGATGCCGAGGTGCCGGATCCCTACTATGGCGAGGAGGCCGGTTTTGAAGCGGTGTTTGCCTTGCTGGAGCAGGCGTCGCGCAACTGGCTGGACAAGGCCAGGGCGAAGTTGCCTGCGATATAACAAAACCTGACGCTGCGCCCGGGCGCCGCCAAAAGGGGAAAACATGGTCATGCCGCGTAAAGAAGGGCTGGATTTCAAGCCGCTGGAAGTCGCGCCCAGTCACACTGCCGACGCCATCCTGCCGCGCCAGCCTGGCCGGCTGGCACTGGGGCGCCAGGCGGTCATCGCCATCGGGTCGTCCACCGGTGGCACTGAAGCGTTGCGGGTGTTGCTGACCGCGCTGCCGGAGCAGATGCCGCCGATCATCATCACCCAGCACATGCCGGAAATGTTCACCAAGTCCTTTGCCGCGCGGCTGGATTCGCTGTGCAAGCTGCGGGTCAAGGAAGCGGAAGACGGCGAGCGCTTGCAGCCGGGCGTGGTCTATATTGCGCCGGGCCATTCCCACCTGCTGATCAAGCCGGCCAGCACTATCGGCTACGCCATCAGCCTGCACCAGGGGCCGCCGGTCAACCGCCACAAGCCGTCGGTGGACGTGATGTTCCGCGCTGCGGCCAACGTTATCGGCCGCAATGCCATCGGCGTGATCCTGACCGGTATGGGGCGCGATGGCGCCTCCGGCATGGGGGAGCTGAAAGAAGCGGGCGCCCACAATATCGCGCAGGATGAGGCGTCCTGCGTGGTGTTCGGCATGCCGAAGGAGGCCATCGCCCTCGGCGGCGCCCATGAAGTGCTGCCACTCAACAATATTGCCGCGCGCCTGATCGCGCTGTGCAGCCAGCGCCAGCATCAGGACTAAGCTGTTGTCCGGCGGCTGGCCCTGTCCTGTCATGAATTACATCGGTTACCCATGAAATATTTGCCTGTCCTGGTTGTGGAAGATGATGCCGACCTGCGCGAAGCGCTGGTCGATACCCTGGTGCTGTCCGGTTACGCGGTGCTGGAGGCGGCGGATGGCCAGTCGGCCTTGCAGGTGTTGCGCGACAACGCGGTCGGACTGGTGGTGTCGGATGCGCAGATGCAGCCGATGGACGGCTACACCCTGTTCCAGCAGGTCAAGGCCACCTATCCGGCTTTGCCCTTCGTGCTGATGACCGCCTATGGCGTGATCGAGCGTGCGATTGACCTGCTGCGTGCCGGCGCCAGCCACTACCTGCTGAAACCGTTCGAGCCGCAGCAGCTGATTGCCGAGGTGGAAAAATACCTGCTGCCGGAGCCGGAAGGCGACGCGGAACTGCTGGCCTATTCCGCGCCGATGAAACGCTTGCTGGCCATCGCGCGGCAGGTGGCGCCCAGCGACGCCAGCGTGCTGATCAGCGGCCCCAGTGGTGCCGGCAAGGAGGTGCTGGCCCGCTTCATCCACCGCCACTCGCGGCGCAGCGCGGCGCCGTTCGTCGCCGTCAACTGCGCGGCGATCCCCGACAACCTGCTGGAATCGACCCTGTTCGGTCACGAGAAGGGCGCCTTCACCGGTGCGGCCAACGTGCTGCCCGGCAAGTTCGAACAGGCGCAGGGCGGTACCATCCTGCTCGATGAAATCACTGAAATGCCGCTGCCCTTGCAGGCCAAGCTGTTGCGCGTGCTGCAGGAGCGCGAAGTGGAGCGCGTCGGCGGCACGCGCACCATCAAGCTGGACATCCGCGTGCTGGCCACCAGCAACCGTGAGGTGCAAGAAGAAGTCGCGGCCGGCCGCTTCCGCGAAGACCTGTTTTTCCGCCTCAATGTATTCCCGCTGGCGGTGCCGGCGCTGGGAGAGCGCACCGAAGATATTTTGCCGCTGGCGCGAAAATTGCTCGATAAGCACGCTAATGCCGTTTCCAAGCCGCGTCTGACCCTGGGCAAGGACGCGGAGCGTGAATTGACGGCCTATAGTTGGGAAGGTAACATCCGCGAGCTGGATAATGTGATGCAGCGGGCGGCAATTCTTGCCGCCGGGCCGGAAGTTTCTGCCGTCGATCTGATGCTGTCGCCATCGGCGATGGTGCTGCCGGTGGCAACGGACAGCGCCGTTGACGAATCCGACCTGGGTATGAAGGCGGTGGAGAAACGTCACATTCTTGATGCGCTGCAGGCGTGCGGGGGCGTCAAGAAACTGGCTGCAGAGCGCCTTGGCATTAGCGAAAGGACGTTGCGCTACAAGTTGCAGCGTTATCGTGAAGAAGACGCCGGTCCGGTTTGATGCCGCCGGCCTCACTGCAAGAGGTTACTATGTCCACGCAGGGTATCAATCAGCTATTGGGTGAGCTGCGCGCCATGTCATCGCTGGCCGCGGGCCAGGCGCCTGCGGTAGACAAGACCGCTCCCGAAGTCGATTTTTCTGATGTACTCAAGAGCACGCTGGAGCAGGTCAACCAGGTGCAGAACACCTCGCTTGAGCTGCAAAAGCAGTTTGAACTGGGTGAGGAAGGCGTTAACATCCAGGACGTCATGGTGTCGATGCAAAAAGCAAGTCTGAGCTTCCAGACCATGGTTCAGGCCCGCAACAAGCTGGTTTCGGCCTATCAGGAAATCATGAATACGCAAGTGTAGCGCCGTCTGTTTCGAGCTTCGGGCCTGCGGCGGTAAGATCAATAATGAAATAACCACTGTATGGCTGAATTGGTCGATAATACTGCGCCTGCCTGGAAGGGGCGTGCCAACGAAGTGTTGACACGTTTCAATGCCCTTCCCAATAACAAGAAAATCCTGTTCTTCACTGCCATTGCCGCAGTGTTGTCCATCGCGCTTGCCTTGCTGGTATTCAATCGCGAACCTCCCTACAAAGTACTGTTTACCGGTCTGGCCGATAGCGACGGCGGCCAGGTGACCGCCGCGCTACAGCAGATGAACGTGCCGTACCAGATTGGCGACGGTGGCGTGATTTCGGTGCCGAGCGAGCGCGTCTACGACACCAGGTTGAAGCTGGCGACGCAAGGCCTGCCCAAGGCCGGCGGTGTCGGTTTCGAGTTGATGGACAAGCAGAAATTCGGCATCAGCCAGTTTGCCGAGCAGGTCAACTACCAGCGCTCGATCGAAGGTGAACTGGCACGCACCATCGAGGCGGTTGCCGTGGTCGACAGTGCGCGCGTGCATCTGGCGATGCCGAAGCAGACGGTATTCGTGCGTGACCAGCAGCAGCCGACGGCATCGGTGATGCTGACCCTGCGTCCGGGGCGGATGCTGGATGGCGGGCAGATTGCCGGCATCATGCACCTGGTATCCAGCTCGGTGCCCAACCTGCCGCTGCGCAATGTGTCGATCGTCGATCAGGACGGCAATCTGCTGTCCACGGTGCCGGACCAGAACAATGGCTCGCTTGATCGCCGCCAGCTGGACTATGTGCGCCAGATCGAGGCCGACTACACCAAGCGCGTCGAAACCATTCTCGAGCCAATTTTCGGCAAGGGTAATGCCCGCGCCCAGGTGACGGCCAACGTGGATTTTTCCGAGTCGGAGCAGACCTCGGAGAGCTTCCGCCCCAATTCGACACCCAATCCTTCCGCTACCCGCAGCCAGCAGATCAGCGAAACACTGGGGCGCGACGCCAACCTGCCGTCCGGCGTGCCCGGGGCACTGACCAACCAGCCACCGTCGCCGGCGTCGGCGCCGTTGACGCTGCCGCCGGGCGCCGCGCCCGGTACCGCCACCCTGTCGGGCTTGCCGATGGGCACCGCCTCCGGTTCGCTGAGCCGCGAAATTACCACCAACTACGAAGTCGACAAGACCATCCAGCACACCAAGTCGCAGAAGGGCGCCATCAAGCGCCTGACCGCGGCGGTAGTGGTGAACTACAAGATGGTGCCCGACAATCAGGGGGTGTTGAAGGCGACGCCGCTAACGGAAAAGGAGTTCGGTCAGATCAATAATCTGGTTAAGGAGGCGGTCGGTTTCAACGCCGAACGCGGCGACTCGGTAAACGTGGTCAACGCCAGCTTTGCCGATGCGGTGCCGGTGCTGACGGTGCAGGACAAGGTGCTGGATTTTGCCAGCAACAATGCCTCCGATTTGCTGAAGTACGGCCTGTTGCTGCTGGCCATCCTCTATCTGCTGTTCGGGGTGGTGCGGCCGATCATGCGCGACGTGGTGAATCCGCCACCGCCGCCGCCGGCGGATGACCTTGAGAGCGCTGCCAGCAGCGGCCGCCTGCTGGCGGTCGCCGGTGAAGAGAGCGAGGAGGGCGAGTCGGAAGAGGACAGCGACAATCCGTCTCCGAAAGAGCTCCAGCGCCGTGTGTTCGAGGCTAATATGCAAAATGTTCGCGAGCTGGTGAAGTCCGACCCTCGCATGGCCGCGCAGATTATCAAGGAATGGATCAGCTCTGATGAGTGACGTCGGTGTTCGCCGCAGTTCCGTACTGTTGTTCAGTCTTGGTCAGTCGGAAGCGATCGAGGTCTTCAAATACCTTGGGCCCAAGGAAGTGCAGAAGCTCAGTCTGGCCATGGCCGGACTCAACAACCTGAGCCACGAGGAAGTGGAGAAGGTGGTGTCGCAATTCCAGGAGGAGTGCGCGGCCCGCGCCAACTTCGGTGCGACTGACGAGTACCTGCGCAACGTACTGGTGGAGGCGCTGGGTCCGGACAAGGCGGCCAACCTGCTCGACAAGATCCTGCAGGGCAACGACCACAGCGGCATCGAAAGCCTGAAATGGATGGATCCGTCTTCCGCCGCCGATCTGATCCGCAACGAACACCCGCAGATCATCGCCACCATCATGGTGCATCTGGATCCGGACCTGTCCAGTGCCATCCTGGCCTACTTCCCGGAGCGGGTGCGCAACGAAGTGCTGATCCGTACCGCGACGCTGGAAGGCGTGCAGCCGCAAGCATTGCGCGAGCTGAACGACGTGCTGACACAGTTGCTGTCCGGTGCCGATCGCGTCAAGAAGAGCGCGGCCGGCGGTGTCGGCATGACGGCCGAAATCCTCAACTTCCTCGGCTCCAACGTCGAAGCCTCGGCGCTGTCCTATATCCGTGAGTACGATCCGGAGCTGGCGCAGCGCATCCAGGACAAGATGTTCGTGTTCGAGAACATCCTGGAAATCGACGACCGCTCAATCCAGACCATCCTGCGCGAAGTGCAGTCCAACTCGCTGGTGGTGGCACTGAAGGGCACCAGCCAGGAACTGAAAGACAAGATTTTCCGCAATATGTCGTCGCGCGCGGCTGAAATGCTGCGGGATGACCTGGAGTCGAAAGGCCCGGTCAAGCTGTCCGAGGTCGAGGCCGAACAGAAGGAAATCCTCAAGATCGTGCGCAAGCTGGCCGACGAAGGCCAGATCGTGATTGCAAGCAAAGGTGGAGATGAAGGTCTTGTCGAATAACAATGTCATTCCTGCCGAGTCGCTGGGACAGTGGCGCAGCTGGACCATGGGCGAGCTGGGTAGCGCTGCCGCGGAGCCAGAGACGGCGCCGCCCGAGTTGGCGGTGCCAGCGCCGCAGCCGGAGGAGCCCCCTGTCGAGGGGGCTTCGCTCATTATGGCGGAGGCGTCGCAGGAGGCCGAGCCGCTCGATGCCGTGGCCGCTGCCGCCTATCCGACCGCGGCCGAGCTGGAGGCGATTCATCAGGAGGCGTGGCAGGCCGGCTACGATGCCGGTTTGCAGGCCGGCGTGAAGGCCGGGGAAGAGCGCGGCCGTGCCGAAGGCGCCGAGCGGGCGCTGCTCGAGGCGCAGCAGCAGTTCCAGCAGTACTGGCAGCCGCTGTCCGCGTTGCAGCAGTCGTTTGAGCAGGAATTGTCGCTGCTGGGTGCGCAGCTGTCGCAGGAGGTGCTGGCGCTGGCGGTCAGCTTTGCCGAGAAGGTGATAGGCGAAGTGGTGCGGCACGACCCGGCGGTGCTGCGCTCGCTGCTGACCGAGGCTCTGGATACGCTGGCCGACAGCGTGGCGCAGGTGAAGGTGCAGGCACACCCGGACGAACTGGCGACCTTGCAGGCCTTCCTGGGCGAGCAGTATCCGCAGTGGCGCATGCAGTGGCTGGCCAATGCCAGTCTCACGCGCGGCGGCTGCCGCATCGAGACACCGTCGGCGTCCATCGACCTGACGCTGGAAAGCCGCCTGCAGCTGCTGCGCAAGGGGCTGGGACTGACGGATGAGCATGCTGATTGAGCGGCAGCGCGACTTCTTGCGCCGTTGCGAACAGGCGCTGCGGCCACTGCCGACTTGGCAGGCGGAAGGGCGCCTGACGCGAGTGACCGGGCTGGTGATGGAGGCGGTCGGCCTGCGCTTGCCGGTCGGTAGCGCCTGCCAGATCATGGTGTCGGCCGATTATCAGGCCGAGGCCGAAGTGGTCGGCTTTGCCGGCGACCGTCTGTACCTGATGCCGCTCAGCAATGTGCACGGTCTGCAGCCGGGGCTTGCCGTCTGTGCGGTGCCCGAGATTAGACCGCCGTTGTACGACGAACCGGCCGATAGTGGCGGTACGGGGCGTATGCTGGGCCGCAAGGTGCCGGTGGGTATGTCGCTGCTGGGGCGGGTAGTGGATTCGCTGGGTCGGCCGCTGGACGGCGGTGCCGAGCCGATGGCCGAGGCGCTGTATCCGCTGTACAGCCAGCCGCTGAATCCGCTGCGGCGCTCACCGGTGCGCGATGTACTGGATGTCGGCGTGCGCGCGATCAACGGTCTGCTGACGGTGGGGCGCGGCCAACGTTTGGGCCTGTTTGCCGGCTCCGGTGTCGGCAAATCGGTGCTGCTGGGCATGATGGCGCGCTTTACCCGTGCCGATGTGGTGGTGGTCGGCCTGATCGGCGAACGGGGGCGCGAGGTCAAGGATTTCATCGAGCATATCCTCGGTGCGGAAGGCCTTGCGCGCTCGGTGGTGGTGGCGGCACCGGCGGATTCGCCGCCGCTGATGCGCTTGCACGGTGCCGCCTATGCGACCGCGCTGGCCGAGTACTACCGTGACCAGGGTCTGGACGTGTTGCTGCTGATGGACTCGGTGACCCGCTACGCGATGGCGCAGCGCGAAATCGCCCTCGCCATCGGCGAGCCGCCGGTCAGCAAGGGCTATCCGCCGTCGGTGTTCGCCAAGCTGCCGCAGCTGATCGAGCGCGCAGGCAATGCCGAAGCTGGCGCCGGCTCCATTACCGCGTTCTATACCGTGCTGTCCGAGGGTGATGACCAGCAGGATCCGGTGGCCGATTCGGCGCGTGCCATTCTCGATGGCCACTTCGTGCTGACCCGCGAGCTGGCCGAGTCTGGCCACTACCCGGCCATCGACATCGAACAGTCCATTTCACGGGTGATGGTCGACGTCACCACTCCGCATCACGTCAATCTGGCGCGCCGCTTCAAGCAGCTGTTCTCGCGTTACCAGCGCAGTCGCGACCTGATCAATGTCGGCGCCTATGTGCCCGGTTCCGATCCGCTACTGGACGAGGCGATGCGCCGTCATCTGCAACTGGTCGGCTTCCTGACCCAGCCGATGAACGAATACCACGACTTTGCCTCCTGCCTGACGCAGCTTGAGCAAGTGCTGACTGCCTAAGGCTAGGCCATGAGCAAATTCGACCTGCTGATCCGGCTGGCACAAGACAAGCTGGACGAGGCTGCCAAGCGCATGAAGCAGGCGCAGCAGGCGCAAACGCAGGCGGAGGCGACGCTGCGGCAAGTGGATACCTTTCTGGCCGACTACCAGCAGCGGGTGCTGCACATGGCGCAGCGTGGCCTGGCGGTCGGGCAGTGGCGGGATGCGCGCCTGTTTCTGGTCAAGCTGGAGGAGGCGCGGCAACAGCAGCAGCACGAGCTGGATCGTTGCGTGCAGCGTTTCCTGTTGGAGAAGCAGGCCTGGCTTGGCCTGCGCAAGCAGGTGAAGTCTTATCAGGTGCTGCAGGAGCGCGAAGCGGAGCGCCTGAGCGTGCGCCAGCGCAAGGCCGAACAGAAACAGATGGACGAATTTGCTGCCCGCATCAGCTCCCAGGACAAGGCTGAGTAACGCACTCTGCTGATTGGCACAATTCATGCTTTTGTCGGAGTGATGACAATAAGGAGCATGTCTAAATGGCCATTACCGTCCAGTCCGTTTTAAACCTGAGCGACAGCTCGGCTACCCCGAGCCAGGGCTATGTCAGCACTCCGGACTCCCCTTTTGCCATGTTCTTTGCCAACCAGTTGCAGGCATTCACCCTCGGCCAGCCGGGCGTGGTGGCGGCCGGCGACAGCGCGCTGCTGGACGGTATCGGTCAGCAACCGCGCGCTGCCACTGCCGCGGCGCAAGACGCGTCCTTGCTGTTGGGCGGTTTGTTCATGCCCGGCAATGCCGCGACCAACCCGCTGACCAGCGCTGCCGGCAAGGAGGCCGCAGCGCTTTCCTCCCTGTCTGACCCCGCGGCGCTCGGCGAAGCGCTGGCGGCGGAAGAGTTGGCCGCACTGGCCGGTGCCAAAACCAAGGCCACCAAAGGCGGCGAGACGGCCGGCGCATTGTCGGAACTGGCCGCGCTGACCGGTGATGCCGCCGCTGACGAAGCGCCGGCGCTGCCGGGACTGCTGGCCGCTGCCAGCAGCGACAAGCGGGTGCAACGGGCTTTGAAGGATGATGGCCTGTCCGCCGCGGTGGCGGTGCGGCTGGCCATGCGCGAGGCGGAAGCGGCCGAGGCCGGTTCCGAAGTGAAAACCTTGCCGCCGGCGCTTGCCGCCGGGCGGCAGGAATTGCCGACCGACTTGTCTGCCACTGGCGCCGGCGCCGGCAAGGAGCTGAAGGAGGTGCTGCTGGGCGGCACCATGGATCGCAGCAAGCAGTGGGGCGAAGCCTTTGGCCAGCAAGTGGTGAAGGCGGTCGAACGGCAGCTGGACTCCGCGCGCTTCCATGTCACTCCGGAAAAGCTGGGGCCGATCGAAGTCCAGATCTCCATGAACAAGGAGCAGGCGCAGATCGTGGTGACCACCTCCAACCTGATGGCCAAGGAGATCGTCGAGAGTCACCTGCCGACGCTGTCGCGGATGATGGAGCAGGCCGGCCTGCAGCTGGCCGATGCCCAGGTCTCCTCGCAGCAGCAGGGCCAGCAACAGCACGGCCAGCAGGCGCAGCAGCAGCGCGGCCGCGCCCAATCCGAGGCGATGTTGCCGCTGACTGAGCTGGAGTCCGCTGCACCGGCGGCGGCCATCTCCTCCGGCCTGAGCGTGACCGCCTGATTGGCCTGTCGTGCCGCGGGCTAAAACAAGGTTGGCCGCAAGCGGAAAGCGGCTTGCTGTTTCCCTGGAAATCTACTAAATGGCTGTTCAACTCGACAAGAAATGGAGAAAATAGGGGTTAAGCATTTCTTTTAAACGAGAGCAGGTATTGTCATGGCCGAAAAAGATAAAAAAGAAGACGTTAAAGAAGCCAAGCCCGCGGCAGGAGGCAATAACAAACTACTCTTGGTTGTCATCGTGTTACTGGTGCTGGTACTGGCCGCGGTGGGCGGTCTGGCCGCCTATGTGTTCCTGAGCAACAAGTCGGCCGGTGCCGATGCCAGCCACGCCACCGCCGAGCATGCGCCGGAAAAGAAAGAGAAAAAAGAAGGCCCGCCGGTGTTCGAGAAGCTGGAACCGTTTGTCGTCAACCTGAGCGGTGGCTCGTCGATGCTGCAAATCGAGCTGCAGGCCGAACTGTATGACGAAGCCGCCAAAAACAATATGAAAGCCTATCTGCCGAAAATCCGCAGTGCTCTGATCCTGTTGCTGTCGGCCAAGACCGAAGAGGAACTGCAGTCGGCGGACGGCAAGATCAAGCTGAAGGCGCAGATCAAGAAAATCATCAATGAGTCGATGGATGCCGGGGAAGAAGAGCCGGTTGAAAACGTGCTCTTCACATCCTTCATCATTCAGTTGCAGTAATCATGGCTGATGAAATCCTGTCCCAGGAAGAGGTCGACGCGCTATTACGCGGCGTGACCGGGGAAGAGGACAACGACGGCGCGGACAGCGACAACGGTGGCGTACGGGCCTATGACATCGGCCGCCAGGAACGCATCGTCCGCGGCCGGATGCCGACGCTTGAGATTATCAACGAGCGTTTCGCGCGCAATCTGCGTATCGGTTTTTTCAACTTCCTGCGCCGCAATGCCGAGATCTCGGTCGGGCCGGTGCGGGTGCTGAAGTACAGCGAGTTCATCCGTAACCTGGTGGTGCCGACCAACCTCAACCTGGTACACGTCAAACCCTTGCGCGGCACCGGGCTGCTGATTTTCGACCCGGACCTGGTATTCCTGGTGGTCGACAACCTGTTTGGCAGCGATGGCCGCTTTCACGTGCGGGTGGAAGGTCGCGACTTTACTCCGACCGAACAGCGCATCATCCGCAAGATGCTGGAAGTGGTGTTTGCCGAGTACCAGAAGGCGTGGGAGCCAGTGTACCCGATCGAGTTTGTCTATTTGCGCTCGGAGATGAATACCCAGTTTGCTAACATTGCCACCCCGACCGAGGTGGTGGTGGCGGCGACCTTCCATATCGAGCTGGGGGCCGGCGGCGGTGACTTCCACGTCTGTCTGCCGTACTCGATGATCGAGCCGCTGCGCGATCTGCTGGCCAGCAGCATGCAGGCCGACCGCACCGAGGTCGACAACCGCTGGGTCAACCTGATGCAGCACCAGGTACAGGCCGCCGAGGTGGAACTGGTCGCCACCCTGGCGCAGACCAAGGTGTCGCTGGGCGACATCCTCAATCTCAAGGTCGGCGATGTGGTGATGGTGGATTTGGCGGAGAAGGTGGTGGCCGACGTGTCGGGCATCCCGGTGCTGGAGTGCGGCTACGGCACGGTCTCCGGCAATTACGCACTGAAAGTGGAAACGATACTGTCTGGGGCGCAGGAGCTGTTTGAGCCGCCGCCGAGTGGAGAGCAAGAAGATGAGTGACGAGCAGGGTTTTGATCCGGATTCGGTTGCCGGAGCAGTTGACGAAGAAGTGTCCATGGACGACTGGGCAGCGGCCATGGCCGAGCAGGAAGTGGCCGACACCGCCGCCGCCGAGGTAAAACCGGCGACCAACCTGTTCCAGGACCTGTCCGGCAGCAGCCAGAGCCAGGCGGTGCCGCAGAATCTGGACATGATTCTGGATATCCCGGTACAGCTGACCGTCGAGCTGGGGCGTACCAAGATCGCGATCCGCAACCTGCTGCAGCTGGCGCAGGGCTCGGTGGTGGAACTGGACGGCCTGGCCGGCGAGCCGATGGACGTGCTGGTCAACGGCTGCCTGATCGCGCAGGGCGAGGTGGTGGTGGTCAACGACCGTTTCGGTATTCGCCTGACTGACATCATTACGCCCGTAGAGCGTATTCGCCGACTACAGAAATGAACCGATTGCTGATTGTGATGTTGTTGCTGCCGCTGTCGGTCAGCGCCGCCGTGCCCGCCGCCGATGCGGGCACTTCGCCGTTGTGGGGGCTGGTACAGGTAATGCTGGCGCTGGGGCTGGTGCTGGCGCTGATCGTCGGTGCTGCGTGGCTGTTCCGCCGCGTCAGCATGGGCGGCATGCTCGGGCGCTGGCAGCCGGCCAAGGTGGTCAGTGGCGTGATGGTCGGCCCACACGAGCGGGTGGTGATCGTCGAGCTGGAAGGGCAGTGGCTGGTGCTGGGCGTGACGGCGAAGCAGGTCAACCTGCTGACCAGCATGACCAGGCCGGAAGGCGCCGCCAATGCCGCTAGCGCGCCGGCGGCCACGCCACCCTTTGCCGAATGGTTGGCCGCAGCGCTGGCCAAACACCGCCGACCCTCCTCCAACGATACGCCATGAGCAAACTTCAACGATTGGGCGTGCTGGCGCTGCTGATGCTGCCGCTGGGCGGCCATGCCGCCGGCCTGCCGATGATGACCAGTGCGCCGGATGCGGCCGGCGGGCAAAGCTATTCGCTAAGCCTGCAGATGCTGCTGTTCATGACCTCGCTGAGCTTCATCCCGGCGATGCTGCTGATGATGACCTCGTTCACGCGCATCATCATCGTGCTGTCGCTGCTGCGCCAGGCGATGGGCACCATGCAGTCGCCGCCGAACCAGGTGCTGATCGGACTCAGCCTGTTCCTCTCCATTTTCATCATGTCGCCGACGCTGGACCAGGTGTACGCCAATGCCTGGCTGCCGCTGTCGGAGAACAAGATGTCGTTCGAGCAGGCCGCCGGCGAGGCGGCCAAACCGATGAAGGCATTCATGCTGACGCAGACGCGGGAAAAGGACCTGGCCTTCTTTATCGAGATCTCGCACTCGCCGGCACCGGCGACCCCGGCCGAGGTGTCGCTGAAGACGCTGATTCCGGCCTTCGTGATCAGTGAACTGAAAACCGCATTCCAGATCGGCTTCATGATCTTCATCCCGTTCCTGATCATCGACCTCGTGGTGGCCAGCATCCTGATGGCGATGGGGATGATGATGGTGTCGCCGGTGATCATTTCCCTGCCGTTCAAGATCATGCTGTTCGTGCTGGTCGACGGCTGGACGCTTTTGCTCGGCTCGCTGGTGCAGAGCTTCGGCGGGAGGTAGGTCATGACGCCAGAATCGGTCATCACCATGGTCCAGAATGCGCTGTTCATTCTGATCATCGTCGCCGCACCGCCGCTGGCGGTGTCGCTGCTGGTCGGCCTGCTGGTCAGCATCCTGCAGGCGGCGACCCAGATCAACGAGATGACGCTGACCTTCATCCCCAAGCTGATCGCCATGTTTCTGGTGCTGGTACTGGCCGGACCGTGGATGCTGACCACGCTGATGGACTACACCACGCGGCTGTTCCAGAGCATTCCGCTGGCCATCGGCTGACATGTTTGCCATCAGCGATGCCCAGATCAACCTGTTGGTTGCCTACTTCGTGTGGCCGTTCTCGCGCATTCTCGGCGTGCTGCTGGCCGATCCGCTATTCGCTTCGCGCAGCATCCCGCGTCGCTTCAAGGCCGGTTTTGCGCTGCTGCTGACGCTGCTGGTGGCGCCGCTGCTGCCGCCGTTGCCGACCGTGCCGCTGGTGTCGGCCGCCGGTTTGCTGATCGTGCTGCAGCAGCTGATGATCGGCATCATCATCGGCTTCGTGATGCGCATCGTGATCACTGCGGTGGAGCTGGCCGGCTTCATCATGGCGACGCAGATGGGCCTCGGCTTCGCGATGTTCTTCGATCCGCAGCACGCGGCACAGGTGCCGGCGGTGTCGCGGGTGCTGACCATCCTCACCACGCTGCTGTTTCTGGCCTTCGATGGCCACCACATCCTGCTTACTGCGCTGATGGATAGTTTCGACAAGATGCCGATCGGCGTCAGCGTGCCGGTACTGTCGCTGCGGCTGCTGGCGGAGTGGGGTGGTCATCTGTTCCTGTGGGGGCTGTGGCTGTCGTTGCCGGTGGTCGGCAGCCTGCTGGTGACCAACCTGGCCATCGGCGTGATGACGCGGGCGGCGCCGCAGTTCAACGTGTTTTCCTTTGGTTTTCCGCTGACGCTGATGATCGGCTTCATCGCGCTGTACCTGGTGCTGCCCTTGCTGGAGCCGGCGATCGCGCAAATTTACCGTGACGGTTTCGGCTTTATCAGCAAGCTGCTGATAGCCCCCTAGCTTTTTGCTAAAATCGGCATCCTGCGTTACCCAATTCATTTTTGCGGCGTGCACACGGTACGCCGCCGACTTTTTACTCGATTGAGGCTGCTATGGCTGGTCACAGCAAATGGGCGAACATCAAGCACAAGAAAGAACGCGCTGACGCCAAGCGCGGCAAAATTTTTACCCGCCTGATCAAGGAGATCACGGTGGCGGCCAGAATGGGTGGCCCGGACCTGGATTCCAACCCGCGCCTGCGCCTGGCGGTGGACAAGGCCTGGGATGCCAACATGCCGAAGGACAACGTGCAGCGCGCGATTGACCGTGGCGCCGGTACCCTGGAAGGCGTCGATTACATCGAGTGCCGCTACGAGGGCTACGGCATCGGCGGCGCGGCGGTGATGGTGGACTGCCTGACCGACAACAAGACCCGCACCGTGGCCGACGTGCGCCACGCCTTCTCCAAGTACGGCGGCAATATGGGCACCGATGGCTGCGTGGCGTTCCAGTTCAGTCACTGCGGCTACCTGGTGTTTGCACCGGGCGTGGATGAGGACGGCCTGATGGAAGCGGCGCTGGAAGCCGGCGCCGACGACGTGATCACCAACGACGACGGCTCGCTGGAAGTGATCACCGGCCCCTACGAATTCAGCGCCATCAAGGCGGCGCTGGAGAAGGCCGGCTACAAGTCGGAAATGGGCGAAGTGACCATGCGTCCGCAGAACGAGACCGAACTGAGCGGCGACGACGCGCTGCGCATGCAGAAGCTGCTCGACGCGCTGGAAGACCTCGACGACGTGCAGGATGTCTACACCTCCGCGGTGATGGACGAGTAATCCCGTGCTTCATAAAAAAAGACCTGCCGCGTGGCAGGTCTTTTTTTATGCTTGCCGCCCGTGACAAGGTTGGCCGCAAGGCTTGCGGCCAACCTTGTGTGTGCCGCTGCGCTGCCGTGCGGCGGGTTCAGAACACCGATTCGCCGCTGCGGGTGGTGAAGCGGTCCAGCGCCTCCAGTCCGGCCAGCGAATTGCCGCGCGCATCCAGCCCCGGGCTCCACACCGCGATGCTCATCTTGCCGGGCAGTACCGCCAGGATGCCGCCGCCGACGCCGCTCTTGCACGGCAGGCCGACGCGGTAGGCGAATTCGCCGGCGGCGTCATAGGTGCCGCAGGTCAGCATGATGGCGTTGACCTGCTTGGCCTGGCTGCGCGTCAGCCGCTGCGCACCGCTGACCGGCGAGGCGCCGTGGTTGGCGAGGAACAGCCCTGCACGTGCCAGCTCGGCCACGTTCATGCGCAGGCTGCAGGCGCGGAAGTAGTGCGCCAGCACCTGATCGACGTTGTTGAACAGGTTGCCGCAGCTCTTCATGAAGTGCGCCAGCGCCGCATTGCGATGACCGTGTTCCGATTCCGACGCTGCGATCACGTAGTCGAAATCCAGCGCCGGCTGTGCGCTTTCCTCGCGCAGGAAGTCGCGCAGCGCGCTGCTGGAATCGCCGAGCTGGCTCAGCGCGATGTCGGTGACCACCAGCGCGCCGGCGTTGATGAACGGGTTGCGCGGCACGCCCTGTTCGTACTCCAGCTGCACCAGCGAGTTGAACGGGTTGCCGGACGGCTCCTTGCCGACGCGCTGCCACAGTGCGTCGCCGTATACCGCCAGCACCCGCGCCAGCATGAACGCCTTGGAGATGCTCTGGATGGAGAAGCGCTTGTCGCGATGGCCGGTGGCGTACAGCTGGCCGTCCAGTGTCGCCACCGCCATCGCGAATTGTTGCGGGTCTTCGCCGGCCAGTGCCGGGATGTAGTCGGCGGGCGCGGCCTGCGCGAGATAGGGCTGGACATCGGCGGCGATGTCGTCGATCAGTTGCTGGATGTTCATGGTTCGCTGTCGCTCAGGTGTTGTTGTCGGTACTGCCCTGGCCGGCCGGGCGGTCTGTGCCGCCTCGTACTGGCCAGTTGCTTCCGCCGGCAGCCGTGGGCTGCCGGCAGGATCGGGGGCCGTTCAGGACGGCAGCGTCTCGGGTGCCCATTCCGCGACAAACACGTCACGGAACTGGTACAGCCATTGCAGGCGCTGTTCGCCCAGTGCGCGGCCGGCGGCGGTCTGCATGGTGGCGGGCAGCGTCGCCAGCTTCACCGCGATGTGGTCCAGCGCGTAGGCACGGTCATCCAGCGGCCGCTGCGCACCGAGCACGTCATCGCTGGCGGCCAGCGCGCTGTTCATGCGGCCGGCGGTGTAGAACAGCCGCGCCAGGCCGACGGCGCCGAGCGCGTCCAGGCGGTCGGCGTCCTGCACGATCTGCGCTTCCAGCGTCTGTGGCGCGATATTGGCGGAGAAGCTGTGCGCCTCGATGGCGTGCGCCACCGCCGGCAGCCGTGCCGCGTCGAAGCCGGCGGCGGCCAGGCGGGTGCTGGCCAGCACCGCCGCCTGGCGCGAGGCGAGGTGGCGCTCGGGGTGGTTCTTCGGCAGGTTGACCAGGTCGTGCAGGTAGCAGGCCACCATCACCACCAGCGCGTCGGCCTGCGGGTAGCTGGCCAGCAGCTGCCGCGCCGCATGCCAGACGCGGCCGAGGTGATTCAGGTCGTGGGCGCCGTCGTCGCCGGCCTGTTCGCGTGCCAGCGCGAGGCAGAAGGCTTGCCAGTGGTGCAGGTCTTGCATCGTCGATTCCTTGCAGAGGGGGCGGTATTAGAGGGCGCCGCGTACGGGCTTGTCAATGCGCGTTGCAGCATGCGCGGCAGATCGTTCAGGTGTGTCAAGGTTGGCCGCAACGGTGGCTGGCTGCGGCGTGTGGCGGCTCAGTCGCGCACCGGGCCGCGCAGCGACTTGACCTTGCCGCGCAGGCTCTTGCTGTCCATGCGCCGCTGGCGCGCGCCGTAGCTCGGCTTGCTGGCGCGGCGGGCTTTCTGCTCGTGGCTGACGCTGTCGACCAGCTGCTGCAGCCGTTGCAGCGCATCCTGCCGGTTCTGCTCCTGGGTGCGGTATTGCTGCGCCTTGATGATCAGCACGCCGTCCTTGCTCAGGCGCTGGTCCTGCAATGCCAGCAAGCGTTCCTTGATGTGTTCCGGCAGTGTCGAATAGCGGATCACGAAGCGCAGGTGGATGGCGGAGGACACCTTGTTGACGTTCTGGCCACCGGCACCCTGCGCGCGCACGGCGCTGATGTCGACTTCCAGCGGCGAAACCGGGTACTTGCTCATGCGGCCAACCTGTTGTCGCGCGCCGGGCCTGCGGCGGGTGCGTGGGTGATATCGATAGCAGCAGTCATGATTTCGGCTTTGTGCGGTGATTGGGCATAATGCGGCGATGGCCGCAGGGTGCGGAATAACTGGATTCTAGCGCCTTTCGATGATGGCGTACGCAGCCGGCAGGGCCGGCGAGGAGGGGTGATGACTGATTATCTGCAGCAGGCCGGGTTAGAACTGTCCACGGCGCAACTGGCCGCCGCGCAGCAGGCGCTGGCGACGGCGCTGACGGTGCCCGCGGCAGCGGACTATCCTGACTTGTATCGTTACCCGGTGCCCAAGCTGGGCGAGGGTGGCAGTTGTTCGCTGGTCGACGAGCTGGAGGCCGAGCCGTGGGACATCGCGCCACAGTTTGGCGGTGCGTCGCCGCCGCTGGCGCACCAGCTGCTGGCGTTGCAGGCCTTGCTGGACGCGGTGCTGGCGCAGGTGCCGGCCGACTGGCTGGGAGTGTACTGCCGGGTGCCGGGAGCGGAGGCCGACGTGCTGCTGAAACTGGCCTACCGCGGCCTGCCCAGCCGCGCCGAATTCCCGCTGACCGAGGCGTTTGCCGCCGCCAGCAACAACAGCAAGGTTGGCCGCAGCGGTCGCGGCGTGGTGATCGACGATGTGCGGCAATGGCAGAGCGAGGGCGGTGCCTACTACGAGTGCGATCCCAAGGTGCGCAGCGAGGTGTGCCTGCCTGTGTTTGACGCCGCCGGCAAGGTGATCGGCATTCTCGATGCCGAGTCGGCGCAGCCGGGGTTTTTTCACACCGGGCACCAGGCCACGCTGGCCGCACTGGCCTGCGCGCTGTCGGCGCACTTCGTCAGCCTGCGAGCGCTGGCCAAATCGGCGGCGCCAGCTCTTTAAACTGTAAGCTTTTGCCCCCACTATTCTTCAGATGAATGCACAACAAGTGGAAGCCAACGTGACTCAGCCTGATTCTCCGGTGCGCGTCGATTATGTCGCAACCTGCCAGTTACCCACGCAGTGGGGTGTTTTCGACATGCACGGCTTTGAAGAAGTCGGAGGGCGCGAGCACGTGGTGCTGACGCTGGGCGAGGTGACTGACGGCGCGCCGCTGACCCGCATCCACTCCGAGTGCCTGACCGGCGACGCGCTGTTTTCGCTGCGTTGCGACTGCGGCTTCCAGCTGGAAGCCGCGCTGGAGGCGATTGCCGCCGAAGGCCGTGGCGTGCTGGTGTATCTGCGCCAGGAAGGGCGCGGCATCGGCCTGATCAACAAGATCCGCGCCTACAAGCTGCAGGATGGTGGTGCCGATACCGTCGAGGCCAACGAACGGCTGGGCTTCCCCGCCGACATGCGCGATTTCCGCATCGCGCGCGAGATGCTGGCGCATCTGGGGGTGACGGCGGTGCGCATCATGACCAACAATCCGCGCAAGATCGACACCCTGCAACAGGCCGGCATCGAGGTGGCCGAGCGTGTGGCGCTGCAGGTTGGCCGCAATGCCTACAACGATCACTATCTCGACACCAAGAAAGCCAAGCTGGGTCATTTGTTCGGTCTTTGACTTCATGATCCGGCAGGCTGGCCGATAAGGTCAGTGTCGACGTGACAGGAAAGGGCGTGTGCCATGGTCAAGGTAACGGCAGTGGGGCCGGCGTTGCCGGTGGGCGAACAGTTGCCGCGCACCCCGGAGCTGCGCCATGCGGCAGGCGCCGGGCCGGCGGTGCCGCAGGATGCCTTCCAGCTCAGTCTGTTGGCACAGCATGCGCAACAGCTGGATCCGGACGAACACCCGGCGGCGGCGCTGGATCTGCCGCAACTGGAGGCGGAGCTGGCGCACTTGCTGCAGCTGCTGGAAGAGCGGCTGTACAGCATGCGCGAGCGTGCTCTGCTTGGTGGCGGTCATCCTTCCTACGGTTTGCTGCAGGAGTTGCAGCAGGTGAGCCAGGTGTTGCAGCGGCTGGTGCCGCTATGGCCGCAGTGTGCGCGGCCGGCGTGGCGGGCCGCGGTGGCGCCGCGACTGGCTGGGATATTCAATATCTGCCACTTCGTGTCGCGGGCGGTCACGCGGGCCGGCGAGCGCAGCGAAGTGCAGCACCTGCAGCAGACGTTACAGCAGAGCGAGCAGGCTTTGCGCTAGGGAGTGTTTGATCTGAAAGTGAATACTGGAAAACAAAAAACCGGCTCGTGAGCCGGTTTTTTGTTTTTTTTTTGGTGGAGATAAGCGGGATCGAACCGCTGACCTCTTGCATGCCATGCAAGCGCTCTCCCAGCTGAGCTATACCCCCAAAATGCTGGCGTCCCCACGGGGATTCGAACCCCGGTTATCGCCGTGAAAGGGCGACGTCCTAGGCCTCTAGACGATAGGGACTAAATTGTGGTGGAGATAAGCGGGATCGAACCGCTGACCTCTTGCATGCCATGCAAGCGCTCTCCCAGCTGAGCTATACCCCCACGGGACGCTGAAGAACCGGTTGATTCGTCAGCGAGGTGCGCACTTTAACGTGAAGCTTTCGCAGCGTCAAGCGCTTTTCTGCTTGAACTGCGCGTTACGCGGCGCACGGGCGCTGTTGCTGTCCAGTTGCGGCAGTTCGGTTGGCTGCTCGTCGGTGATTTCCGGTGGCGGGCTCAGCCAGCGCACGGTGTTGAGCGTGCCGGTGATGCGGTTGTTTTGCGTGCTGCTACAGCTGAGGCACACCGGCTTGCCGTTGCGCTCGCGGAAGGCCTGGTCGACGCGCTTGCCGTGGATCGGGCGCTGGTTCTCCTGCTGCCAGTTGAGCAGGGTTTCCGCCAGTAGCTGCGGCACGATGTCGTCCTTCTTGTAGCTGTCGCGATAGGCGTGCAGCCACAGTTCGCCGGCGCTGTCCTCGCTCAGCAGCGTGGTCTGGTAGCTGATGGTGACCGCGGCGCCGATATCCACCCAGTCGGCCAGTGCCAGCGCGTTCTCGCTGCGCAGGCGCACGCAGCCGTGGCTGCGAAAGCCGGGAACGCTGGCGGGCTGGTTAGTGCCGTGAAAGCCGAGGCCAAGCTTGGTTTCGCCAAAGCGGATGAACACCGGCCCCAGCGGATTGTCCGGCCCGGCGGCGACGGTGGTCTGCACCGGCTTGCCGGCGCGTACCATTTCGTCCTGGATCGATTTCGGGACGTGCCATACCGGGTTGCGGTAGATACCGGTGACGGCGTAGTTGCCGGTCGGGGTGTTGGTGACCATCTTGCCGACCGCCACCGGGTAACTGTTCACCAGCGTGCCGTCCTGGTACAGGAAAACACGGGTTTGCGGCAGGTTGACGACCAGGTGCTGGCCAGCGCTGCTGACCAAGACGTCCGGCTCCGGCGTCATGGCATAGCTGGAGACGGTGGCGGCCACGGTGCAGGCCGCAAGCAGGGACGAAAATTTCATTCTCTGGCGATTCAGGATAAACGGATACTCCGATGTTAGCAGATACGCCGGACGGCAACATCCGCCAAATGTGGCGGTGCACCGTGCTTTTTGTGACGCTTTCTGCGACAATTCCAGACTTTGTCTTTTGCCTTTTTACTTGCTGAAACAATGACTCAAGCGTCTGTAGTTGCCCATATCGAGTCGCTGGACCACGAAGGTCGCGGCATTGCTCGTGTCGATGGCAAGGCCATCTTCATCGATGGCGCGTTGCCATACGAAACAGTGACTTATCAAAGTTATCGCGTCAAGAAGAGTTACGAGAATGCGGACGTGGTGGATGTGCTGAAGCAAAGCTTCCTGCGCACCGACCCGTCCTGTCCGCATTTTGGCGTGTGTGGCGGCTGCTCGATGCAGCACGTCGAGTTTTCGGCGCAGGTCGCCATCAAGCAGCGCGTGTTGGAAGACGACCTGCAGCATATCGGCCGGGTCAAGGCCGAGGTGGTGATGCCGCCGATTGCCGGCGCCGCCTGGGGCTACCGCCACCGTGCCCGCCTGTCGGCGCGCTATGTCGCGAAAAAGGACGGCGTGCTGGTCGGCTTCCACGAGAAGCGTTCCAGCTTCATTGCCGACATGAGCGAGTGCCGCATCCTGCCGCCGCACATCTCGGCGCTGATCGTGCCGCTGCGCGAGCTGATCGCCAGGCTGTCAATCTACAACCGCATGCCGCAGGTGGAAATTGCGGTCGGTGCCGAGCTGGACGTGCTGGTGTTCCGCAATATGGACGACATCACCGAGGCCGACTTCGCCTTGCTGCAGGCATTCTCCGACCGCCACTCCACGCCGCAGCGCACGGTGCAGATCTGGCTGCAGCCGAAGGGGCCGGAGACCTGTTACCCGATCTACCCGCTGGATGCGCCGAAGCTGACCTACCGCCTGCGCGATTTCGACGTCGAGATGCCGTACTACCCGACCGAATTCACCCAGGTCAACCCGGAAATCAACAACGTGATGGTCAGCCGCGCCCTGCGGCTGCTGGACCCGCAGGCTGGCGAGCGCATTGCCGACATGTTCTGCGGTATCGGCAACTTCACGCTGCCGATCGCGCGCAGCGGTGCCATCGTGCACGGCATGGAAGGCAGCGAGGCGCTGGTGAAGCGGGCGGTGGAAAACGCCACCCACAACGGCTTGCAGCACAAGGTCAGCTACGAGATGGCCAACCTGTTCGAGGTGACCGAGGCGTCGTTTGCGGCACTGGGCAAGTTCGACAAGATGCTGGTTGACCCGCCACGCGACGGCGCGATGCAGCTGCTGAAGGCAATCACCGAAGACACCGCGCCACAGCGCATCGTCTACGTGTCGTGCAATCCGTCCACGCTGGCGCGCGATGCCGGGGTGCTGGTCAATACCAAGGGCTACACCCTGAAAACGGCGGGCATCATCAACATGTTCCCGCACACCGGCCACGTCGAGTCGGTGGCCTGGCTCGAGAAAACCGGTCCGTGCAAGACCAATGCCGAAGTTGCGGCGATGGAGGCGGCGGAAGAAGCGGTGCGCGAGGCGGCCCGTGCCGCGTCGATGGCGGCCCGCCAGGAGCGCGAAGCTTTGGCTGCCGCCGAGAAGGCGGTCGAAGTGGCGGAGAAGGTCGCCGCGAAAGAGGCCCGTCGTGCCGCCTATCTGGCCAGTGTCGCCGACAAGCCGGCGCAGTAACACGCGTCACTGCGCACAGCAGTGACAAGACAGGCCGCCGGTGCGAACCGGCGGCCTGTTTTTTTTTGCGCGTGCTGACGGTATTCAGAACACGGCGGTCTGCCGTGCCGCGGTCGCCGGTTGCGGCCAACGTTGGCCGCAACGGCCTTAGCCGCCGCTTTGCTGGCGTTGCAGCAACGGCAGGAACTCGTCGGCCGGGCTGTAACCGATGAGGCGTTGCTGCTCCTTGCCGTGGCGGTCGAAGAAGATCATGCCCGGCGGGCCGTACAGGCTGAAGCGTTGCAGCAGCACCTGGTGTTCCGGCAGGTTGGCGGTGACGTCGGCCTTCAGTAGCACCACCTTGGCCATGGCCTGTTGTACCGCCGGGTCGCGGAAGGTGGTGTCTTCCATCTCGATGCAGGACACGCACCAGTCGGCATAGAAATCCAGTAGTACCGGCTGGCCGCGGGCGGCATTAAGGGCGGCATCCAGCTCGGCCACGCTGCCGATCGTGCGGAACTGCGGCTTGCTGCTGTTGCCGGCGGTGGCGCCGAGTGCTGCCAGCGGGTAGCGGGCCGATTTGGCGCCGCTGAACACGCCGATCAGCTGCAGGGTGGCAACCAGCGCCAGTAGCAGGCCCAGTGCCTTGCCCAGCTTGAGCACGGACGACGCATTCGGCGGCAGCGGATCAAACGCTTTCAGGAACACCGAACTGGCCAGCGCCAGTGCCGCCCACAGCAGCATCACCACGATGGCGGGCAGGAAAGGCGTCGCCAGCCAGATGGCCACCGCCAGCATCACCACGCCGAACACCGCCTTGACCGTCTTCATCCACATGCCGGCCTTGGGTAGCACGTGGCCGCCAAAGGTGCCGACGATGACCAGCGGCAGGCCTAGCCCCATCGCCATGGCGTAGAGGGCGACACCGCCCAGCCAGGCATCGCCGGTCTGGCCGATGTAGCCCAGCGCCAGCGCCAGCGGCGGGCCGACGCAGGGGCCGATCAGCAGCGCCGACAGCACGCCCATGCCGAACACGGTCACGATATGGCCGCCGGACAGGCGGTTGCTGGAGGCGGCGAGGCGGGTCTGCCAGCTGGACGGCAGCTGGATGGACACGATATCGAACATGCCCAGCGCAAACACCACCATCAGCAGGCTGGCGCCGAGGATCACCGCCGGCTGCTGCAGCCACACGCTGAGCAGGCTGCCGGTCAGGCCGGCCACGATGCCGATGGCGGTGTAGCTGACCGCCAGACCCTGCACATAGGTCAGCGCCAGCAAGAAGCCGCGACGACGGGTGAGGTGCTGGCCCTGGCCGGCAATCAGCGAGGACACGATAGGCAGCAGCGGGTACATGCAGGCGGTGAACGCCATGCCCAGACCGGCGGCAAAGAAGGCCGCCAGCGTGGCGACCAGGCCTTCGCGCGGCGACGGCGAGCGGTTGTCGACCTGCGGTGCGGGCGGCTGCAGCCAGGGCGACAGCGTCTTACTGCCACCGCCGATGGCGAGGGTGTGGGTGTAGGGCGGGTAGCACAGGCCGGCATCGGCACAGCCCTGTACCGTGGCCTTGAGGGTGAACTGCTGCGGCGCGTCCGGACGCAGCGTCAGCAGCATCACGGTCGCCCCCGGTGGATAGGTGGCCTGCTTGCCGAAGTAGGGGTCATCCTTGGGCTTGCCGGCGGGCAGCGCCTGCTGCGTGATTAGCGCGGCCGGTATCGTCTCGAAGCGGCTGCGGTCGCGGTACAGGTAGTAGCCGTCGGCTACGGTCACCGTCAGCCGCAGCCGCGTTCCCTGGCGTTCGGCGGTGACGGCAAAGGCCTGCTCCGGCGGCAGCAGGTCGTCCTGATCCAGCGCGTGGGCAAGGTGGGGCAGCAGCAGGCTCAGCCACAGCAGGCAGCGGGTGAGGAAAGAGAAAATACGCTTGTTCATGACCTTGTGACCGCCAAAACGACGGTGCCTTGATAAGTTGTTGCGACGGTGCTGCCGTGGCTAAACGCACTGCCCTTATTTTGCCAAGCAAACGCTTGATATAATATGGGGCAACGAGGAGCGCCTGCCATGACCACCATCATTCATTTTGCCCACGCCAACAGCTTTCCGGCGTCGGTGTACCGCAAGTTGCACCAGTCACTGCGCGAACAGGGCTGCCACGTCGGCTACCTTGACTGCATCGGCCACGATCCACGCTATCCAGTGACCGACTGTTGGCCGCATCTGGTTGAGGAGACCGTTGCCTACCTGCGTCAGCATTATGACCGGCCGGTGGTCGGCGTCGGACATTCGCTGGGCGGTTTCATCCTGTTTTTTGCCGCCATTCGCCATCCGGAGCTGTTCAGCAAGCTGATCATCCTCGATTCGCCGTTGATGGGGCCGCTGCGCTCGCGAGGCATCTGGCTGGCGAAAAAGCTGGGCTTCATCGACCGCGTGACGCCGGGTGGCAATACCCTGAAGCGGCGAGACAACTGGGCCAGCATCGAATCGGTGTACGACTATTTCGCACGCAAGCCGATGTTTGCCCGCTTCGACCCCGACTGCCTGCACGACTATGCTGCGCTGGGCACGGTGGCGACCGCCGATGGTGGCCGCCAGCTGAAATTCCGGCCGGCGATCGAAAACGCGATCTACAACACGCTGCCGCATTCGGTGCCGCGCTACAAGGGACAGCTGCGGGTGCCGACGGTGTTTGTCGCCGGCGAGAGCAGCGACGTGCTGACGCCGGCCGATCTGGCCTATATTCGCAAGCACTTCGCTGTGAACATCATCGTGCAAAAAGGTTCACACCTGTTTCCGCTGGAGCAGCCGCAGGCCACGGCCGAACTGATCATGGCGCAACTGGCCGGCTGACTCAATCGCGGTGTTTCTGGCGGATCAGGTCGCGCACCAGGAAGCGGCTGGGGTTGACGGCATCCATGATGCTGCTCGGCAGCGGCGCCGGCTCGTCGTTCAGCAGGCTGGCGATGATTTCGCCGGCCAGCGGCGCGGTGACCATGCCGCGCGAGCCGTGGGCGGTGCTGACATACAGCCCCCTGATCAGCGGCGCTTCGGCGGCCAGCTTCAGCGAGGCATCGCGTGCCAGCGGCTGGTAGCGGTCGAGGAAGGCGTCGCGATCGACGACGGCACCGACCATCGGCAGGTAGTCCGGGCTGGTACAGCGCAGCGCAGCGCGGCCTTGGCACTGTGCCGGGGTGATGCCGTCACCACCCAGCGCCTGGTACAGCCGTGGCGCCATGCCGGCCAGCATCGCCAGGTTTTCTGTGTGCTCGGCGTCGTTGGCCGCCAGATCCTCGTACTCGAACTTGAAGGTGGCGCCGAGGCAGTGCCGGTCCTGGCGTGCGGGAGCGATATAGCCCTCGCCGCACAGCACGGTTTGCAGCCGGCCGCTGGCGGCGGTGGCGGCCAGCTCTGTGACCTGGCCGCGGATGCGCTTCACCGGCAGGTAGTAGGTCGGGTCGAACTGCATGGTGTCGTTGGCGGTGGCGACCACGGCAATGCTGCCGATCGCCAGCGGGTCGCTGCTGCCCATTGCCACCCAGCCGCCGTCTGCCGGGTTTTGCGCCAGCTCGGTCACCGCTTCCCCCAGGCGCAGGGTGATGTTGGGGTGATCCAGTAGCGTGTTGACCAGGCTGGGCGGGTTCAGCCAGCCGCCCTGCTCGAAGTAGAGGCCACCTTGCGGTACCTCGATGCCGGCGATGGCGGAGGCTTCGGCGGCATCGACGCGGCGCAGGATGTGCGGCGACAGCCCGGCGGCGGCCAGCCCTTGCTGGCGTTTCTCTTCGGCCGTGTCACCTGCCAGCTGCAGTACGCCGCAGCGCCGCCACTGCACGCCATCTTCCGGCAGCAGCTGGCTTAGCGTGCGCAGGGTGTAGCCGTAGCCGGACAGCACCAGCTGGGTCAGCGGGGTGAAGTGTGGCGACAGCTTGGTGTACAGCACGCCCTGCGGGTTGCCGGAGGCTTCCTGCGCCGCCAGCGGGTGGCGGTCGAGCACGGTGACCTGCCAGCCGCGGTTGGCCAGGCTGCGCGCGACGCTGGCCCCGGCGATGCCGGCGCCGATCACCACCGCGCTGCGTTCGCTGATGGTTTGCTGCGGGAGCGCGTACCATGGCGCGCGCCATTCGGCGAGCGGCGGGTGCTGCAGTTGGCCGCGCGTCATGTCCCGCTTTTTGCCGTGACCGGCGACTTTCTCGATGCTGAAGCCGGCGTCTTCCAGCCCGCGGCGCACGATGCCGGCGCTGGTGAAGGTGGCTAGCGTGGTGCCGCGGTGCGACAGCCGTGCCATGTGCTGGAACAGCGCCGGCTGCCACATCTCCGGATTCTTGGCCGGGGCGAAGCCGTCGAGGAACCAGGCGTCGATGCGCGCCTCCAGTAGCGGGAGGGTTTCCAGCACGTCGCCGATCAACAGCGTCAGGATCACGCGGCCGTTTTCCAGCACGAAGCGGTGCCAGCCCGGCGCCATGGCGTCGTATTGCTGCTGCAGCGCCGTGGCCTGGGCGGCCAGCTCCGGCCACATCGCCTGCGCCTGTACAAGGTCGGCGGCGGTGAGCGGGTGTTTCTCGGTGCTGACAAAAGACAGTCGGGCACTGGCCGGCGCGTGCTGCAGGAAGCACTGCCAGGCGACCAGGAAGTTCAGGCCGGTGCCAAAGCCGGTTTCACCGATGCTGAACAGTTGTTCCGGCGCCAGCGCCGCGAAGCGCTGCGGCAGCTGGTTGTGCTCGATAAACACGTGACGCGTTTCATCAAGGCCGCTTTCCCGGGAAAAGTAGACGTCGCCGTAATCGGCGGAAACGGGTTGACCGGAGCTCCAGTCAAGACGGGCGGGCGGAAAAGCTTGGCTCATGATGGGGTGCTGACTTTGCGAATGGCCGGTGCGCAACCGGCCAGGGGTCTGTAAATGGCTGGGCGCTATTGTCCGGCAGCAGGGCGGACGCCGCAAGGTTGGCCGCAGGCGGATTGCGGCCAACCTTGTGTTGCCGCAAATAAAAAGAACCGCACGGTGATAGCAGCACGCGTGCGGTTTACAAGGACAGCTCGGGGGGAGAGGCCGCTCAGCTGGCACTCTCCTGCAATTGGCTCAGGATCTGCGGGTTTTCCAGCGTCGACACGTCCTGGGCGATTTCCTCGCCGCGGGCGATGGAACGCAACAGGCGGCGCATGATCTTGCCGGAACGGGTTTTCGGCAGGTTGTCGCCGAAACGGATGTCGTCCGGTTGCGCCAGCTTGCCGATCTCGTGCGCCACCCAGTTTTTCAGTTCCGCGGTCAGGCGCTTGGCCTCCTCGCCGGTCGGGCGCGGGCCTTTCAGCACCACAAAGGCGACCACCGCCTCGCCCTTGACCTCGTGCGGCTTGCCGACCACCGCGGCTTCCGCCACCAGCGGGTTGGCTACCAGCGCCGATTCGATTTCCATGGTGCCGAGACGGTGGCCGGACACGTTCAGCACATCGTCGATGCGGCCCATGATCCAGAAGTAGCCGCTTTCATCGCGGTTGGCGGAGTCGCCGGCAAGGTAGTACTGGCCGTTGAATTCTTCCGGGAAGTAGGTGCTCTTGAAGCGCTCCGGGTCGTTCCAGATGGTGCGCACCAGCGACGGGAACGGCCGCTTGATGACCAGGAAGCCGCCCTTGCCCGGCTCTACCGGGGCACCGGACTCATCGACGATGTCGGCCATGATGCCGGGCAGCGGCAGGGTGCAGGAACCGGGTTTGGTGGCGATGGCGCCGGGCAGCGGCGCGATCATCGCGGAGCCGGTTTCGGTCTGCCACCAGGTGTCGACGATCGGGCAGCGCTCGCTGCCGACCATCTCGTAGTACCACATCCATGCCTCGGGATTGATCGGCTCGCCGACTGTGCCGAGCAGGCGCAGGCTGGACAGGTCGTACTGTTTCGGCAGTTCGGCACCGAGCTTGATCAGGGTGCGGATCGCGGTTGGTGCAGTGTAGAAGGTGGTGACCTTGTGTTGCTCGATCATGCGCCAGAAGCGGCCGGCGTCGGGATAGGTCGGCACGCCTTCGAAAATGACCTGGGTGGCTCCCATGCCCAGTGGACCGTAGCACACGTAGGAGTGGCCGGTGATCCAGCCGACATCGGCGGTGCACCAAAACACGTCGCTGGGCTTGTAGTCGAACACCCAACGGAAACTGTTGAGGGCACCGAGCAGGTAGCCGGCGCTGCTGTGCTGGATGCCTTTCGGACGGCCGGTGGAGCCGGAGGTGTACAGAATAAACAACGGATCGTCGGCCTGCATCCATTCTGGCTCGCAGGATTCCGGCTGGCCGTCGATCAGCTTGTGCCACCAGATGTCGCGGCCGTCGTGCCAGGTGCTGGCACCGCTATTGGTGCGTTGGTAGACCACGGTGGCGATCACCGTTTCGCTGCCCGGCATCGCCAGCGCCTCGTCGACCATCGCTTTCAGCGGCACGATCTTGCCACCGCGCAGGCCTTCGTTGGCGGTGACCACCACTTTGGCGCCGGCATCCTGGATGCGGTCGTGTACCGCGCCGGCGGAGAAGCCGCCAAATACCACCGAGTGGATGGCGCCGATGCGGGCGCAGGCCTGCATCGCGACGATGGCTTCGATCACCATCGGCATGTAGATCACCACGCGGTCGCCTTTGCTGACGCCCAGCGATTTCAGGCCGTTGGCGAACTGGCAGACGCGGCGGTGCAGTTCGGAATAGGTGACACGGGTGACCTCGCCGTCATCCGCTTCGAAAATGAGGGCAATCTTGTTGGCATTGACTGCCAGATGGCGATCCAGACAGTTGTAGGAAACGTTGAGCACGCCATCGTCGAACCATTTGAAGAACGGTGCATTGCTGTCGTCCAGTACGCGCGAGAACGGCTTTTTCCAGCTGATCAGCTCTCGCGCCAGATCCCCCCAGAAGGACAGGTAGTGATCGTCAGCCTGTTCGCACAGGGCGTAGTAGGCGTCCGGCCCGGAAACCGTGGCCTTGCGGCGGAAGTCTTCTGCCGGGTCAAAGCTGCGGGTTTCGCGCAGGATGGAGTCAAGAGTAGACATAAAGCGTTCCTTGCAAACATGATTCGCGGACAGCAACTGGCCGCACCCGTACGGGTGCGGCCATTTTTACACGACTCGCTTAGTGTTTGGATGCACCTGCGGCACCAATACCGGTCATCGAGCGTACGAACTGTGCTTCGAACTTGGCTTTTTCTTCAACCGCCGACTTGGACTTGTCGAGTACCGAGATCAGCCAGGTGAACACGAAGGCCAGGGTGATCGAGAAGATCGCCGGGTTCTTGTACGGGAACAGTGCGGTTTCATGCTTCAGCACGTCTACCCATACCGCCGGGCCCATCACGATCAGGCCAACTGCGGAGATCAGGCCGATGAAGCCGCCGACTACCGCACCGCGAGTGGTCAGGCCTTTCCAGAACATGGACAGGAACAGTACCGGGAAGTTGGCGGAAGCAGCGATCGAGAAGGCCAGACCAACCATGAAGGCGATGTTCTGCTTTTCAAACAGCAGGCCGAGCAGAATCGCGATCACGCCCAGTACCACGGTGGTGATCTTCGATACACGGATCTCGTCGGCTTCGTTGGCTTTACCCTTCTTGATCACGGAAGCGTACAGGTCGTGCGATACCGCCGAGGCACCGGACAGGGCCAGACCGGCAACCACTGCCAGGATGGTGGCGAAGGCAACCGCCGAGATGAAGCCGAGGAACAGGTCACCACCAACCGCATTAGCCAGATGGATCGCCGCCATGTTGCTGCCACCGATCAGCTGGGTCACTTCCTTGCCGTTCTTGACCACGGTTTCCATCATCGATGGCTGTTCCAGCAGCAGCATGATCGCGCCGAAGCCGATGATGAAGGTCAGGATGTAGAAGTAGCCGATGAAGCCGGTCGCGTAGAACACCGATTTACGGGCTTCCTTGGCGTCGGACACGGTGAAGAAGCGCATCAGGATGTGTGGCAGACCGGCGGTACCGAACATCAGTGCCAGGCCCAGCGAGATGGAGTCGATCGGATCAGCCTTGCCCGGTGCCATGATTTCGGCGCCCTTGGCGTGGATGGCGACCGCTTTCTGGAACATCATCTCAGGACTGAAGCCAACGGTGGCCAGTACCATGAAGGCCATGAAGCTGGCACCGCCAAGCAGGATGACGGCCTTGATGATCTGTACCCAGGTAGTGGCCAGCATGCCGCCGAAGGTGACGTACATCACCATCAGGATGCCAACCAGAACCACCGCGGAGGAGTAGCTCATGCCGAACAGCAGCTGGATCAGCTTGCCGGCACCAACCATCTGCGCGATCAGGTACAGCGCCACCACCACCAGGGTGCCGGTTGCGGCAAAGGTCCGTACCGGCGTCTGTTGCAGACGGTAGGAGGCAACGTCGGCAAAGGTGAACTTGCCGAGGTTGCGCAGGCGTTCTGCCACCAGGAACAGGATGACCGGCCAGCCGACCAGGAAGCCGATGGAGTAGATCAGGCCATCGTAACCCTTGTCGAACACCATCGCCGAGATACCGAGGAAGGAAGCGGCGGACATGTAGTCACCGGCAATCGCCAGACCGTTCTGGAAACCGGTAATGCCGCCACCGGCGGTATAGAAGTCACTGGCGGAGCGGGTGCGTCGCGATGCCCAGTAGGTAATACCCATGGTGAAGGCGACAAACAGGAAGAACATGATGATGGCGTGCCAGTTGGTCGCCTGCTTGGTGACTTCGCCTTCAAAGGCGCCGGCAGCCAGGGCCAGAGCCGGCAGGCCGGTCAACGCGGTGGCGCAGAGGGTTTTCGTCCAGCTTTTCATTGTTTGGCATCCTCGACGATTTGTTGGTTCAGTTGGTCAAACTCGGTATTGGCCTTGCGGACATAGATGCCGGTCAGGACGAATGCCGAGATGATGATGAAAATGCCAACCGGAATGCCGACCGTAGTGGTTCCGCCCGACAGCGATGCACCAAGTACATTGGGTGCGAAGGCCAGCACCAGGATAAAGCCGTAGTAGATAGCCAGCATCAGGATACTCAGCTGCCAGCCAAGGCGGGTCCGCTTGTGAACAAGCTCTTTGAATTTGGGGTTGCTTTGTACCCGTGTAAGGATATCTTCATTCATCGTTGTCTCCTCCCATTTCTCGCCGGCCGCAAGTGCGGTTAGCGTGTGCCTGCAATCTAAAAGTCGACTCGCCGATGTGGCTAATCGTTTTTTCTGATAGCAGGAATTAACTTCACCGTTTTTTTTGGGAATTTTTCTTTTTTATTAGGCACTTGCATTCGAGTATTTACTTTATTGATGGAGGATATCAGCAATCGTTATCCAGCTTTTTGTGTGCATGCCTTGTGGGTTGGTGGGGAACTTGTACAAAATGGCCAAAAACCCGCCTTTGCAATGCAAAAGTAGCGCGCCCCCAGCCGATCAGGAGAGTCGTCCAGCATGGAAATCTACCAACTGCGCACCTTTGTTACGGTGGCTCAGCAAGGCCATCTGACTCAGGCCGCCGAGCTGCTTCACTTGTCGCAGCCGGCGGTAACGGCGCAGATTAAGGCCATTGAAGAAGAAGTCGGCATGTCCTTGTTCGAGCGCACGGCGGGTGGGGTGGTGTTGACGCTGGCTGGGCAGGAGCTGTTGCCGCGTGCGCAGGACATTCTGGTATCGGCGCGGCAGCTGCTTGACCATGCCCGTAGCCTGAAGGGGCCGCTGAGCGGCAAGGTGCAGATCGGCATTGCGCTGACCCCGGACGTGTTGCGGGTCGGCCCCTGGGTGGCCGGGTTGGCCGAGCGCTTTCCGTTGCTGGAGGTGTGCCTGCACCAGGGTGTTACCGGCGACGTGCTCAATGCGGTGCGCAAGAAAGAGCTGGACGCCGGTTTCTATCTCGGCAAGAACCCCTACGTCAACGTGCACACCCTGTTGTTGACCCAGTTGCGCTTGCGCATCGTGATGCCCAAGGGTTGGCTTGCACGGATCAATGCGGCCAACCCCAAGGAGCTGGGGCGCCTGCCGTGGGTCGGTATTTCCCAGTTTTCCAGTCTGTCGAAGATCGTGTCCGAGCTGTGGCGGGAGCTGAACATCGCCCCGAAAAAGGTATCGGAGTGCGACAACCTGTTTACCGCTTCCGAGCTGGTGCAAGCCGGTGTCGGTCTCGCCTTGTTGCGTGAGGAAGATGCGCTTCGTGCCGCCGAGCGCGGCGTGGTCGATCTGGTGCCGGAGATCGTGAAGATGGCGGAGCTGCAGTTTGTCTATCCGGCCGACCGGGCCGACGACCCGATTCTGCAGACGCTGGTTGCCGGCCTGCAGCCGGTGTGGGGCCTGAACAGCAACCTTGCTGTCTGATGTCGTCTTACCTAATCCGGGGGCATACTATGGCAACGGTTTTTCAGCAGTATCTCGACGCGGTACAGGCCAATCAGCAACGCATGTTGGTCGCACAGGCCGATTGTTGGCGTAGCTGGTGCCGGCTATCGTTGCCGACCGCCGGTGCGCCGGGGCTGATCGGGCAGCTGGATGCGCCGATGATGTCGAGTGCCTCGGTGCTACAGGCATCAGCCGACGCGCAGCATGACCTGCTGCTGGTGCTGGAACGCTGGTTTGGCGAACAGCAGAAAACCTGGCTGCGGCAGTCGCCGCTGCTCACTACTGCACCCTGTACGCTGCCACTGGATCTCGGCTTTTCCGGCTACCTGATCGCATCGCGTGCCAGCCGCCAGATCCAGCATTTTGCTTCCACCCGCTTTTCCTATGCCACGCTGTCCGCGGTGCGTGGTGCCCATCACGCTTATCGCAAGTGTCGTAATAACCCTGTTGCCCCTTCGGTGTTTAATCCGCGCCCGGCCGTCTAGAATGGCGGGGTCGTGCCTGAGCCTTGCTTTGCTAGACCGTCGTTAGGTTGTTCTGCTGCGGATTTTCCTGCCCGTACATCGTTGCCTGCCGTGGCGTTGCCGAGCTATATGCAGGCAGGACGCCAGCAGCGTCTCGCCGCTGGTGTCCTGCCTGTCGTCGTATCCGCATGCCGTGCCTGGTGCGACGCTGATTGGCAACAGCAGCGTGCGTTACTTTTGTCGCTTCCGTTTGCTAGCGTTGACCTGTGCCGTATTGCAGGCTTGGGCGTGATGTGCCAAGCGAGTCCGACGCGGATGCTACTGTGTGCCGCGCCGGTCTGACGCGGCGGGTGAGCGGCTTAGCGCCCGCGGCTGAGCGAGCCGATGGTGGCGCCGAGCAGGATCAAGGCGCCGGCGATCCAGGTAACGGTGTTCAGTTCGCCCAGTCCGCTGACAGCCAGGATCAGAGTGGAGAGCAAGGGGGTGAGATAGGATAGCGCACCGATCTGTTTCGGGTCGCCTTCCTTCATCGCCTTGTCCCACAGGAAGAACGATGCACCCAGTGGTCCGACCCCCATCAGCAGCAGTGCCAGCCATTCCTCATTGTTGGGAACGATTGCCGGTTCGAACAACCAGTGGCAGAGTGCGGCAAGCAGGCTGGATAGCAGGCAGAAGCCGCCGACCGCTGCGTTAGGGAATGGTGGCAGCTTGCGTGTCGCCAGGCTGTAGCTGGACCAGGTGAAGGCTGCGGCGATTGCGAACAGATAGCCGATCGGCAGGCTGTCGGCAAAGTCGAATTGGCCCTTGCTGACAATCAAGACCGCGCCACAAAAACCGACAGTTGCCGCCAGGATGTGGCGACCGGTCAGTTTGCCCAGCCCGAACAGCGGGCTAAGCACGACAATCAGCAGTGGCCACAGATAATTTAGCAGATTGGCTTCCAGTGCTGGTGCGGTACGAAAAGCGGTAAACAGCAGGCAGTGATAACCGAAGATGCCGGCGACGCCAATCAGCAGAGTGCACGGTGCCACTCTCCAGTCGCGGATGCGGTGAATGGCGAGCAGGCTGCCGATGAAAAGCGCCACAGCGGTGACCAGAAATGGCGGCAGGCGCTGGGTAAATGCACCCAGCGCGGCCAGGGAAGACCACAGTAAAATAGCGAGTAATGCTGGCAGTAAAGTAAATTTTTTCATCCGTAAATCATAACTTGGCCGGCGTGGAATGAATAGCCGGCCGACGGACTTTTACGGGGCGTGATGTGGCCCGTAATTCAGAAAGGAACCGTAATGAACCAGTCGCAGGTATTGGATTATTTGAGTCAGCATGGTGCCATGCTTGGTGCCGATGGTGATGTGGTGTTGGCCAATGGCGGGAGCCAGCAGGTGTTGTCATTTGAGCAGGATGGACATGCCGTACTCACCCAGTTTGTTTTGTTGAAAATACACGGCGACGATGCGGAATCATTCCTGCAGGGGCAATTTTCTTCCGACGTAAAATTACTGGATGGCAGTGCGGCGCAATGGAGCAGTTATTCCAATGCCAAGGGCCGGATGCAGGCCAGTTTCCTGTTGTGGCGCATTGAACAGGCCTTTTTCCTGCTGCTGCGAAAAGATATCGCTGAGGCTTTCCGCCGCCGCCTTTCCATGTTTGTCCTACGTGCCAAGGTGAAAGTCGAGGCGGTCGACAGCGTGATTGTTGGCGAATATCTGGCTGCAACGGAAACGGGTCGCCCTACTTTTGAACCGACCTTGGCGGGTACTGCCGAGTGCGCGGTGGTGTCGATTGGCGAGCAGATCCGTATTACCTGCCTGGGGGCAGATGAAGCCGCCGCGCTGCCGCCGTTTGCCGGCAAGTTGCTGACCAGCCGCCTGTTTGATGTCTTCTTTATCCGTGCCGGCATTCCCTGGGTGTCGCAGGCAACCTATGAGGCATTCGTGCCTCAAATGGCGAATCTGGATCTGATCGGCGGTATCAGTTTCCGCAAGGGATGTTATCCGGGTCAGGAAATTGTGGCGCGTACCCAGTATCTGGGCAAGGTGAAACGCCGCATGTTTGTGGTGGAAGTCAATGCCGACGAGTGCGCTGCCGGCATGGATGTGCAGGTTGAAGCAACCGGTGAACAGGCTATCGGCAAAGTGATGTTAAGCGTGCCATTGGCAGCGAAAAAATATCTGGCACTGGTGGTGATGCAAATTTCGGCCTGGGCGGGGCAGCCTTATCTTGCCGGTGTGCCGCACTCGCAATTGTTGCGCTTGGAAGCACCGTATTTAATCCCTGATTTGCAAGAGGGTTAATTTCGGATTCTAATATAATGCTTGACGCAGGGCGGCTGGTAATCTAATTTTCGGTATATTCTGGCTGGCTTTGTTTATTGAAGGGGGTTTTAAATGGATTTGAGTACATTCGATTTTGCCGAATTGCTGCAGCTGAAAAATGACGTTGATGTTGAGGTTCGCCGTCGCGAAGTGGAAGAAAAAGCCAAAGCCAAGAAACAGATTCTTGAAATTGCCAAGGCTTATGGCTTCAGTGTTGAAGATGTACTTGGTGGCAAGGTGGCACCAACGGCCAGTGGCCGTAAACCGGTAGAAGTCAAATACCGCCATCCGAATGATGAATCGCTGACCTGGACCGGTCGTGGTCGCAAGCCGCTGTGGGTTGTCGCGTTGCTGGATTCCGGTATTGATCTGGATAGCTTGCGCGTGTAAATGAGCTGACGGGTTGTGGATAGCAAAACGCCGTGTGCAAACACGGCGTTTTCTTTTGCAGCGGAACATTCACGATTCATTATAGAATGCGCTGGTAATGAGAGCCTGCTTGATTGTGTGAGTGCTTAACTTCGGTTTAGGTCATGGCAAAACTGGATTTTTTTTCGTTCGGCGACAAACGCAAATCCCATCCCCTTGATGACGTCAAGTCGGTAACCGAGTGGTACGCCGCAATCCAGCGGGAATTTGCCGCCGGTAGCCATGACCAGATCACCAAGCTGCTGTCGCAGTTCAATCAGGACATCGACAGCCCTGGCGTCGCCACGCTGGAAGCCATCATCGAACTGGACCGGCTGGGGCATGTCCCGCACCAGCAGTTGTGCGCCCAGTATCTGAGTTCCAAGCTGTTGCCGGCCATTGAGCTGCAGCAGCGGGCGCAAATCCTGTCCTATGGCCGCCAGCTGGTGGCCGCCTTCCAGCGCTTCATGAGTTTCGACCCCGAGGGCGAGGAAGCGCCGCAGATCCGGCTGCTGTTGCCGCTGGTGATCGGCAAGATGCTGTTTTATCTCACCGAGAATGCGCTCTGGCATTACTACCGTCATGCCTCGCTGGATGAGGTGATGTGGAGCAACGTCAACCAGCTGTTCCGCTATGCCGAAGAGCAGGCCATCGACGCGGTGCCGTTGCAGCTGTTTCCCGGTGAGGCGACCACGACTATTCATGACCTGTATCTGGCGTTCCTGATGACCTCGCTGCTGAACAGCGGCAACCTGACTTCCCGCCAGATTCACCTCGCCTATCAACTGGCGCTGATGCTATCCAACCGCATGACGCTGTCCCGCGACCTGTCCGGGGAGAGCAGTTTCATCGTCAATATCCAGCATGCGACGCCACCGAGCCGTGCGCACAATGTGCCGCAGCTGCAGGGCATTCGTGTCTGGTCCACCACGGAGCTGGTCGACCAGATCAATGCCTGGCTGGCGGTGTATGACGGCGGTAGTACGCCGCAGGCATTGCGCGAGCGTTTCAGCCGGGGCGTTGATCCGGGCCTGCTGCGCTTTCTGGTGCGCGAGTGGGCGGTCAAGCCGTTCCGCTTCGAGCGGGCGGAGCGAGTGCCGGTGGCCAGCAAGCAGCTGGAGGTTGGCCGCACGCTGAGCGGGGTACACCGGCTGGTACGCGAGTATGAGGAATTCCTGGCGCAGGGCGATCGCCAGGAAAGCCCGTCGGTCAGTGTCGAAGAGGTTGCCGAAATCCGCATCTACGGCTTCCTGACCGGTCGCCGTCGTGAAAAAAGCGTGGCCCAGGACGAGGTGGTCAAGGTTGCCACCGGCACCGAGTTGCAGCTGTGGGATATCGAGAACCAGAGCGACAGCGGCCTGGGGGTGTCCTTGCCGGCGGCGGGTGCGGAGTGGCTGTCGCTGGGGGCGTTGCTGGCGACGCGGGAGGCCGGGCAGCAGGCGTGGAGTCTGAGCATCGTGCGCCGCATCAAGCGCGACGACAAGGAGCGCATGTACCTCGGTTTGCAGCTGCTGAGTTCGCGCCCGGTGGCGGCGTACACCAAGGCGGAGAACGGCCGCAATGCCGATCTGACCCTGCCAGTCGGCATGGTGTGGAATCAGGGCGAGATCGCCTTGTTTGCCTCGGCGATGAAGGGCGGCGTGAAGTGCAACACCCTGCTGATTCCGCTGTTCAGCTACGCGCACGGCAAGAAGCTGCAGATGTTCGCCAAGAACAAGGGCTTTCTGGTGGCGCTGGGGCGGGTGCTGGAGAAGGGTGCCGACTGGTGCCAGGTGGAGATCGAGCTGATCCGGCAGTTGTAGTCGCTGCCGCCAAATAAAAAGCCACGATAAGGATCGTGGCTTTTTTATTGTGTGCGGTGCTGCTTCAGCGCAGGTCTTTCAGTACACCGTAAATGGCGCTCAGACTGGCTTCGCCGAGACGCAGGCTGCGCTGGCCATTCCAGCCGAAGTCGTCATCCGGCAGGTTGTCGTTGTCCTTGAACGGCATTTCCAGGGTGTAGGCCAGGCAGTTGAACTGGTTGCCGACCCAGGCGGTCGCCATCGCAAGGTTGGCCGCACCGGGGGCATCCTTGTCGTAGCCGTGCTCGTCCTGGAAGTCGGGCGATGCCACGCGCAGCTGCTGCTTGAATGCGCTTTCCAGTGCCGCGATGCGCTCGTTGTAGCTAGGCACACCTTCGGTACCGGCGACAAACACGTACGGAATCGCTTCGTCACCGTGGATGTCGAGGAACAGGTCGACGCCGGTTTCCAGCATCTTGTTGCGGACATGAAACACTTCCGGGCTGGTTTCCAGACTCGGATTCAGCCACTCGCGGTTCAGGTTGGCGCCGGCGGCGTTGGTGCGCAGGTTGCCCAGAATGGCGCCGTCCGGATTCATGTTCGGTACCACGTAGAAGGTGGCCCGGTCCAGCAGTGCGCGCGAAGTCGGATCCTGTGTGTCGAGCAGGCGGGTGAGCAGGCCTTCGACAAACCATTCCGCCATCGTTTCACCCGGGTGCTGGCGGGCGATGACCCAGATCTTGAGGTCGGACTCGACCTCGTGGCCGATGGTCAGCAGGTTGATATCGCGCTGCTGCACCGTCGAGCCGAGGTCGGACACCTGGCACAGACCGGAGCTTTGCGCCATGCCGATCAGGTTCAGGTGCTGCTCGTGCGAGTACGGCTCGAAGTAGGCGTAGTAAACGCTGCCGGCCAGCGGGACGTGCTCGATCACCAGCTCGTCGCCGTCCAGATAGGTCGGTACGCGGAACCAGTTGACGCGATCGTAGGACGCCACCGCCTGGTAGTCTTCCCAGCCCTTGGGATAGGCGGTTTCCTTGATGTTAAGGAAACGCAGCTTGCACAGCTCGTAGGCGGCACCCTGCAGCCGGAAGTAAAACCATTGGGCAAAATCGGAGGCATTATCTTTGCGGATGCGAAGCTGAATGTCTTCAAAGTTATTGAGCGCGATAACCTCGATACTGCCGGCGTCGAAATTGCTGCTGATTTTCATGCTGCGGTATGTCCGTCTGTTACTGGTAGCCGGTTATTGTAACGCGTTGCGCTGCCGGCGGCACGCTTGCCGTGGCCGCGCGCGGCGCCATGAAAAAACCTGCCACGGGCTAGCGGTGGCAGGTTGTGCTGGCCATTGCGTCGCAATGGCGTATATCAGGCTGCGGACGAGCGCTTGGCGGCAGTTTTCACGGCGTCCACGGTGGCGCTGTTGGCGGCCTTGACGCTGGAGTCGGCAAACTCGGCAACTTGCTGCGCGGCCTTGGTCATCGAGTTGATCGCGGCGGCGCCGGCGGCGATGCCGGATTTCAGTGCGTTGACGGCGGTTTCGGAACCGACCGGTGCATTCTTGCTCAGCAGGTCGATATTGCTGATCACCGACTTGTTCAGCTCGTTGAAGTTGCTTTCCGCGATCTTGCCCAGTTCGGCCTGGGTTTCGGACACGATGTCGTACACGCTGCGCGAATTGGCGACAGCCTGTTCCAGATTCTGGGTGGCCAGCTTGTTCAGGCGGGTCAGGGCATCCTGTGGTGTTTTCAGGCTGCTCAGTTCGCGGGTCAGCTTGACGTTTTCTTCCAGCGACTGCTTGGACAGCTCGAAATTGAGCTTGACCAGGCGTTCAGTGCTGTCCAGGGAGATTTGTGCGGCGCGGAACAGTGCCTCAAAACCATTCAGGGACAGTTTGCTCAGTTGTTCGGTTGGATTGATCATTTGGGATTCCCTCACTCGCTGTTGATGTAACTCGGTCTGGTCCGGTGTGTCGTCATTGTTGTTGTACTTTTTTTGTCGCATCATACCGGTCTGTTGCGCTGCACAATGACAACTTGATGGTAGCGTAACTTCGAAATCGGCGCCTAGAAGTTTTGCTCTACCGTGTTGCATTTATGATAATGTGGCGCCACACAACAGAAAAATAGGCATGGGAGTGTTACATGAGTGTTGAAAAGCGGGTCATCAAGAAGTACCCCAATCGCCGTTTGTACGATACCGCCACTAGTTCCTACATCACACTGGGCGATGTGAAGCAGCTGGTGCTGGATAATGTGGATATCCAGGTTGTGGACGCGAAAACCCACGACGACATCACGCGTGGCGTGCTGCTGCAGATCATCCTGGAAGAGGAGAACGGCGGCTCGCCGATGTTCAGCTATGAAGTGCTGACCCAGTTCATCCGTTTTTACGGCCAGGCGATGCAGGGCATGATGGGACCGTTCCTGGAGAAGAATCTGCAGCTGTTCACCCAGCTGCAGTCGCGCATGCAGGAGCAGGCCAAGACCATCTACGGCGACAATCCGATGGTGAACGCCAAGATGTGGGGAGACTTCCTCAACTTCCAGGGCCCGGCGATGCAGAACATGATGACTAGCTACCTGGACCAGAGCACCAATATGTTCCTCGACATGCAGAACCGCATGCAGGAACAGGCGCGCACCATGTTCAGCGGCTTCGGCTTCCCGGCCTACCCGCCTAGCCGCGACGACGACAAGAACCCGCCGAAGTAGTTTTTTTCCCGCGCGGTTTTTTCTATAATGTGCAGTTCACAGCCGGACGTTGATGCAACGTCCGGCTTTCTGTATTGAATTTCTTCAAGGTTGTGTCCCATGTCGCACGTTGCACCAAAAGTAGGGTTTATCAGTCTGGGCTGTCCGAAGGCGGCCAGCGATTCCGAGCAGATCCTCACCCGCCTGCGTGCGGAGGGCTATGAAATTTCCGGTACTTACGATGGTGCCGATCTGGTGGTGGTCAACACCTGTGGCTTCATCGATGCTGCAGTGCAGGAGTCGCTGGATGCCATCGGCGAGGCGCTGACCGAGAACGGCAAGGTGATCGTCACCGGCTGTCTCGGCGCCAAGGGCGACGTGATCCGCGACAACCATCCGTCGGTACTGGCCGTCACCGGCCCGCACGCCACCGACGAGGTGATGGGGCACGTGCACAACCACCTGCCGAAGCCGCACGACCCGTTCGTCGACCTGGTGCCGGACATCGGCGTGCGCCTGACGCCGAAGCACTACGCCTACCTGAAGATTTCCGAAGGCTGCAACCATCGCTGCACCTTCTGCATCATCCCGTCGATGCGTGGCGACCTCGACAGCCGCCCGATCCAGAACGTGCTGGCGGAAGCCGAGAACCTGGCGAAGGCCGGCGTCAAGGAACTGCTGATCATCTCGCAGGACACCTCCGCCTACGGCGTCGACGTCAAGTACAAGCTGGGCTTCCACAATGGCCGTCCGGTGAAGATGCGCATGACCGAGCTGTGCGAGGAACTGGGCAAGCACGGCATCTGGGTGCGTCTGCACTATGTCTACCCATATCCGCACGTCGACGAAGTGATCCCGCTGATGCGCGACGGCAAGATCCTGCCGTACTTGGACATCCCGTTCCAGCACGCCAGCCAGAAAATCCTGAAGCTGATGAAGCGTCCGGCCAATAGCGACAATGTGCTCGGCCGCATCAAGAAGTGGCGCGAGATCTGCCCGCAGCTGGTGATCCGCTCCACCTTCATCGTCGGCTTCCCCGGCGAGACCGAGGAGGACTTCGAAGAACTGCTGGCCTTCATCCGCGAGGCACAGCTGGACCGCGTCGGCTGTTTCACCTACTCGCCGGTGGAGGGCGCGGCCGCCAACGAGCTGCCGGACCCGGTGCCGGACGATGTGAAGGAGGAGCGCAAGGAGCGCTTCATGGCGGTACAGGCCGAGATCAGTGCCGCAAGGTTGGCCGCACGCATCGGCCAGCGCCTGCAGGTGCTGGTCGACGAGATCGACGAGGAGGGCACCGCGGTGTGCCGCAGCTACGCCGATGCGCCGGAGATCGACGGCCTGGTGTTCGTCGAGGACGCTGCCGGCCTTGCGGTCGGTGATTTCGTCGAGGTCGAGATCGTCGATGCCAGCGAGCACGACCTGTGGGGCGAACGCGTGTAAACGCCACCCGATGATGGACAACGCGGCGCAAGGTGCAGACCTTGCGCCGCTTTTTCATTCCTGCTCAGTTTTTTTGAACATGGCCTGCAGATTTTTGTGCTTTTTTATCGAATGGCCGGTTTGTATAGTGTTCCCATCAACCCCTGACCAGGAGCCACCCCATGACCGACCCGCAATGGCAATCACGAACCGTCGAACAGCAAGTCAGCGGCATGCCGACTTCGGACGGTGCCGGCGTCAAGCTGACGCGCGTACTGACGCAGAACCTGCAGCGGCGGCTGGATCCGTTTCTGATGCTGGATGAATTCCGCTCCGACAATCCGGGCGACTACATCGCCGGCTTTCCGTCGCATCCTCACCGTGGCTTCGAGACGGTGACCTACATGCTGGCCGGGCGCATGCGCCACCGCGATAGCGGCAACAACGAAGGCCTGCTCGGGCCGGGTGGCGTGCAGTGGATGACCGCCGGCCGCGGGGTGATCCACTCCGAGATGCCGGAACAGGAGGATGGGCTGATGCACGGTTTCCAGCTGTGGATCAACCTGCCGGCGGCGCGCAAGATGATCCCGGCCGCCTATCGCGACATTCCGGCGGCGGAGATTCCGCTACTGCAGGAGGCGGACGGCGTGGCGGTGAAGGTGATCGCGGGCCAATACCGCGCGCAGGCGGGGGCGATCCGGCAGCCGGATACCGAGCCGCTGTATCTCGACCTGCAACTGCCGGCGGGCGGCACGCGCGACATCGACATCGCCGCCGGCCACAACGCCTTTGTCTACGTCTACCACGGCAGCGTCAGCATCGGGGGCGTCAGCGTGCCGCAGCAGCGCATGGCGATACTCGGCAACAGTGGCGACGGTGTGCGCCTGCACAGCGACGATGGGGCCAGCGTGCTGGTATTGTCCGGGCAGCCGCTGCGTGAGCCGATCGCCCAGTACGGCCCGTTCGTGATGAACACGCGCGCCGAGCTGGAGCAGGCATTTGCCGACTACCAGCAGGGCCGTTTGGCCTGATGCCGCACAAGGTTGGCCGCAGGCGATGCGGCCAACCTTTTTCATTCGCAAGCTTTTTTCCATTCGATTGACGCGGAGATTTCCCCATGAGTGCCATCAGCCAGCGTATTGAACCGCGCCAGCAGGACATCGGCTTTGTCGTGCGGCGCCTGTTGCCGGTGCGCGGTATGCGCAGTGTCGGACCGTTCGTATTCCTCGATCACATGGGGCCGGCGTATTTCGTCGCCGCCGGCACCGCTGGCGACGTGCGCCCGCATCCGCACATTGGTCTTGCCACCGTGACCTACCTCAGCCAGGGCGCGATGATGCATCGCGACAGCCTGGGCACGGTGCAGCGCATCGAGCCGGGTGCCATCAACCTGATGGTGGCCGGGCGCGGCATCGTCCATTCCGAGCGCATTCCGGCCGACATCCGTGCCGCCAACGTGGCGGTGGAGGGGTTGCAGATGTGGCTGGCGCTGCCGCTGGCGCAGGAGCGCTGTGCACCGGCGTTCTATCACTACCCGGCAGAGGTGTTGCCGCAGCATGACTTCGAACGCGGCAGCGTGCAGCTGCTGATCGGCACCGCCTTCGGCATGGTGTCGCCGGTGAAAACCTTTGCCCCGACGCTGTATGCCGCCTGGCAGTTGCAGGGCGGCGGCGTGCTGTCGCTGCCGCAGGACGTGGCCGAGCGTGCGCTGTACCTGATCGAGGGCGAGGTGCAGGTTGACGGTGAAGTCATCCGCGCTGGCGAATTGGTGATATTGTCCGACAGCGCGCGCGAGTTGCGCGCCAGCGCCTGCGTGCAGGGCGTGATCTTTGGCGGCGCAGCGCTGGACGGGCCGCGCTATCTGGACTGGAACTTCGTGGCCAGTGACAAGTCTCTGCTGGCGGCGGCGCGGGACGATTGGCAGGCCGGCCGCTTTGCCATGGTACCCGGCGAGAGCGAGTTCATCCCGCTGCCGGCGTGAGTGGCGGGGCGGGACGGCGGATCAGGCCTTTGTCATGACTGGGCGGGTTTTTGCGTGAAGGAATAACCCTGCTTGTGGTAAGATTATTTCCTATTAATCATTATCAAATGACGGTGTTCAGTATAAATAGTTACTGCATTGTCTAACGAATGTCTGGAGCTGATTGCGTGTCGTTTTCCCGGTCCGTCGAGTCTATCCTGTCACGCCAGGTACTGAGCTGCCTGCCCACCGCCACGGTGAGCGAGGCGGCTTTTGCCATGTGCCGCGAACGCTGTGGCGCCATCATCGTGATGGACGAAGGCGGGCAGCCGGTCGGGGTGTGGACCGAGAGTGACGCGGTACGGCTGGACCTGCAGCAGCCGGGCGTGGCCGCAACGCCGGTGGCAGCGGTGATGTCATCACCGGTGCGCACCATTCCCGCCAATGCCACCATCCAGGAAGTCACCGCGCTGCTGCACAAGCAGCGCATGCGCCATCTGGTGGTGACCGAGCCGGGCGGCGACCGCGTGATGGGTGTGGTGTCGACCACCGACATCGTCATCAATCAGGAAGCCGAGTTCTTCCTACGCCTGAAGCGGCTGGATGCGATGGTGCATGTGCCGCTGGCCACCATCGCCGCCACCGCCGATATCGGGGCCGCCACCCAGCTGATGCGCGAGCACAAGGCCGAGGCGCTGGGCGTGACCTACGCCGACGGCAGCTGGGGCATCCTCACCCAGCGCGACATGTTGCAGCACCTGGCGCAACCGCGCGGCGGCCTGACGGTGGCCGATCTTGCCAGCCATCCGCTGCGCACGGTGCCGGTGCACATGACGCTGCTGGCCGCGCGCAAGGTGCTGCTGGAGCACCAGCTGCGCCATCTCGGCGTCACCGACGGCAGCGGGCAGTTGCTGACCATCATCGGCATGTCCGACATCCTCGCCACCATCGAGCAGGAATTCCTCGCCGAGCTGCATCACGCACTGCGCGAGCGAGACGAGGCGCTGCTGCGCTCGCGGCAGAGCCTGCTGATGGCGGACAAGGTGTTCGAGTCGACGATGGAGGGCATCGTCATCACCGACAGCAAGGGGCTGATCCAGTCGGTCAACCCGGCGTTTTCCCGTATCACCGGCTACTCGCGCGACGAGGCGATCGGCCATACCCCGGCCTTGCTCAAGTCCGGGCGCCAGTCGGCGGACTTCTACGAGCACATGTGGCGGCAGCTGAAAAGCGACGGTTTCTGGCAGGGCGAGGTGATCAACCGCCGCAAGAACGGCCTGCTCTATACCGAACATCTGACCATCACCGCCATCGGCGACGATCAGGGCGTGACCCAGCACTACGTCGCGGTGTTTGCCGACATCACCCAGCGCAAGCAGGCGGAGGAGCGGCTGCATTTCCTCGCCAACCACGATGCGCTGACCGGGCTGCCCAACCGCACCCTATTTGCGGAAAAGCTGCAGGCGGCGGTGGAGCAGGCGCGTGAGCAGCAGCAGCGCTTTGCGCTGATGTTCATCGATCTGGATCGTTTCAAGCTGATCAACGACACGCTGGGGCACCAGGCCGGTGACGAATTGCTGGTCAAAATCTCGCAGCGGCTGCAGGAAGAGGCGCCGGGCAGCAGCACTGTGGCGCGCCTGGCCGGTGACGAGTTCACCATCCTGCTGCCCAATACCGGCAGCCTGACCACGCTGGCCAGCATGGCGCAGGACATGCTGGACAGCATTACCGGCGAGCTGGTGCTGGGCGGCAACAGCAAGGTGTTTGTTTCCGCCAGCCTCGGCATCGCGGTGTTTCCCGATGACGGCCGCACCGCCGACAGCCTGCTGGTTAATGCCGATGCCGCGATGTACCGCGCCAAGAACCGCGGCAAGAATACCTTCCAGTTCTACACTGCCGACATGAATGCCAGCGCCATGGCGCGGCTGAAGCTGGAGTACAGCCTGCACCGCGCGCTGATCAAGGACGAGTTCCAGGTCTGGTACCAGCCCAAGGTCGATCTTGCCAGTGGCGCGCTGGTAGGCATGGAGGCGCTGATCCGCTGGCAGCATCCGGAAATGGGCTTTGTGCCGCCGGTGGAGTTCATTCCGGTGGCGGAGGAGTGCGCGCTGATCGTGCCGATCGGCGCCTGGGTGCTGCAGGAAGCCTGTCGTCAGACCAAGCTGTGGGCCGACCGTTGCGGCTTTGGCGGCCGGGTGGCGGTCAACCTGTCCGGGCGCCAGATCAAGTTCGGTAACATCGTGGAAACGGTGGCGCAGGTGCTGCAGCAGACCGGCCTGCCGCCCTCGCAGCTGGAGCTGGAGATCACCGAGAGCACGGCGATGGACAGCGACGGCGAGGTGATGAAGGCACTGGAAGGGCTGCGCGCGATGGGCATCACGCTGGCGATCGACGATTTTGGTACCGGCTATTCCTCGCTGGCCTACCTCAAGCGCCTGCCGGTGCAGGTGCTGAAGATCGACCGCTCCTTCATCAAGGACCTGGATCGTGACAAGGACGATGCCGCCATCGCCTCGGCGGTGATTTCGCTGGGCCGCAGCCTGGGCTTGTCCATTGTGGCCGAGGGCGTGGAAACGCCGGCCCACCGCGCGTTCCTGATCGGCCAGGGTTGTCATCAGGCGCAGGGCTACCTGTTCGGCAAGCCGCAAACCGCCGCCGATTTCCAGCACCTGCTGTGCTAGCCGTTCCCAGCTAGGGCCGGACGCCAAAAAGCCGACGCGATGCGTCGGCTTTTTGCTGCAAGGTTGGCCGCAGGCGTTGCGGCCAACCTTGTGCTCGGCGTCAGCCGCCGATCTTGTCCTTGCCGCCCATGTACGGGCGCAGTACCGCCGGGATAGTGACCGAACCGTCGGCGTTCTGGTAGTTCTCCAGCACCGCCACCAGCGTGCGGCCCACCGCCAGGCCGGAGCCGTTCAGGGTGTGCACGTAGCGGTTCTTGCCGTCGGCGTCCTTGAAGCGCGCCATCATGCGCCGCGCCTGGAAGTCGCCCATATTGGAGCAGGAGCTGATCTCGCGGTAGGTGTTCTGCGCCGGCAGCCACACTTCCAGGTCGTAGGTCTTGTGCGAGCCGAAGCCCATGTCGCCGCTGCACAGCGTCACCACGCGGTACGGCAGCTCCAGCGCCTGCAGGATCACCTCGGCGTGGCCGACCATCTCTTCCAGCGCGGCGAAGGAATGATCCGGATGCGCGATCTGCACCATTTCCACCTTGTCGAACTGGTGCTGGCGGATCAGGCCGCGGGTGTCGCGGCCGTAGGCGCCGGCTTCGGAGCGGAAGCACGGCGAGTGGGCGGTGAACTTCAGTGGCAGCTCGTCGTGCTTCAGCACCGACTCGCGCACCATATTGGTCATGGTGATTTCCGAGGTGGAAATCAGGTACTGCGCCTGGGCCGCCGCTTCGCCGCCACGCTCGACGCGGAACATGTCCTCGGCGAATTTCGGCAGCTGGCCGGTGCCGTACAGCACGTCGCTGTTGACGATGTACGGGGTGTAGGTCTCGCTGTAGCCGTGCTTGTCGGTGTGGGTGTTCAGCATGAACTGCGCCAGTGCACGGTGCAGCTGCGCGATCTGGCCGCGCAGCACGGTAAAGCGGGCGCCGGACAGCTTGGCGCCGGTCTCGAAATCGAGGCCCAGCGGGCTGCCGACATCGACGTGATCCTTGACTTCAAAGTCGAACTCGCGCGGCGTGCCCCAGCGGCGGGCTTCCACGTTGCCGCTCTCGTCACTGCCGGCCGGCACCGATTCGTGCGGCAGGTTGGGGATGGTCAGCAGCCAGTTGTCGATGTGGTTCTGCACGGCGGCGAAGGCTTCTTCGGCGGCTTTCAGCTCGTCACCCAGCGACGCGACCTGCGCCATGATGGCAGACACGTCCTCGCCGTTCTTTTTGGCGATGCCGATCTGTTTCGAGCTGCTGTTGCGCTGCGATTGCAGTTCCTGCATGCGGGTTTGCAGGGACTTGCGCTCTGCCTCCAGTTTATTGAAGGCATCGGTTTCCAGGGTGTAGCCACGGCTGGCCAGACGGGCCGCCACTTCATCGATATTGCTGCGCAGCAGTTGAATATCCAGCATTGTTTTCAGTCCTGTATTTCTGTCTCGGGTAGGGTGTGGCCGGCAACACGGCACGGGCGGGCCTCGCTCGCGGCCGCGGTTGCGCCCGCCGGCACAAAGTTTCCCCGCAAGTTTACCGGCTGCAGGGGGCAGTTGTCCCGTTTTGCCGTGCCGTCGCCGCGTAGCTGGTGGTCGAAAAAGCGGCCGCACAGCAGCTAACTGCATGGATTGCCTTGCTATTGTTTGCTGCATATGCCGTAAAGATTAAAGTAACATGCAAACGTTATGTAATACTTGTAACGGATATTAATTATTGATTTTGAATGTCAGGGGGAAATACGTGTCCAGAACTCATGTTATGGCGCTGTGCCTTGCGGCAGCGGTGGTGGCGACCGGTTGCGCGCTACCGAAAGCGAATCAGGGGGTGTCTGTCAGCCAGACCACGCGGGGTGTCGAAATCCGCTCTTCCGATTCCATCCTGTTTGACTCCGGCCAGTATGAAGTGAAGACCTCGGCGCGACCGTTCCTCAACCAGGTGGCCGGCCTGCTGACCTCGCGAACCAAGAGCAATGTACTGATCGAGGGTCATACCGACAGCGTCGGTGGCCGCGACTTCAACCAGGATCTGTCCGAGCTGCGCGCCTTGTCGGTGATGAAGGCGCTGGTCGATCGTGGCGTGCCCAAGACACGCATCAAGGCGCTGGGCTACGGCATGAGCCGGCCGCTGGCGGACAACGCGACCGAAGCCGGCCGCCAGATAAACCGCCGCACCGACATCATCATTCTCGGTGAGCGGCAGGAGAACCTGGGGCAGGATCCGTTCAAGGGCATGATCGACAGCGTGGTCAGCTTCGGCAAGGGCCTGTTCAAGTAATTCAACGCAACGGCACTCGCCGGCGAGTGCCGTTTTCATTTTGCAAAGTAAGGAATGTTCATGGCTGATTGCCCCGCCTGCCACGCCGTCAATCGCGACAGTGCGCGTTTTTGTCTGAATTGCGGTCACGCGCTGCAGGCTGTACCGGCCACGCCGCCAGCGGCGCCGCCGGTCAGCGACAGTTGTGCCTGCCCGGCCTGCGGCGAGGAAAACCGTATCGGTCGCAAGTTCTGCAAACACTGCGGCAGTGCCATGTTGGCCGCAACGGATGCCGCCCCGGTGCTTGCTGCACCGCCAGCTGCGCCAGTTGTCTCGGCCATTGTGGTGGCGGCTGCCGATGCGCCAGCCAGTGCCGCCGCCGAAGAGGCCGCGGCCATCTTGCCGCTTGAGTCTGCTGTCGCGGTGGTCCGCGACGAGGACGGGGCACGGATGGAAGAGGAGGGACCCCAGGCAGTGCTGGCCAGCACCGAATCGGCGCCACTTGTTACGGTGGCGCTCGCATCGGACGCGGAGTGTGTGGCCGTCGCGACCATCGCCGGCAGCGAGCCGCTGGCACCAGTCGTTGCCGCTGAAGCAGAGCTGGACAGTGACGCCGCGCCAGTGGTGCTTGCCGTGCCGGTCGCCGGCAACGAGCAGTCTTTGCTGGAAACAGCAGTGGTCGTTACCGAGGCCATTGTGCAGCGTGCACCGGAGCCGGTGTGTGTGACCGCGGCTGTGCCCGAAGCACTGGCCATGCCGCCGTCTGTGGTGATGGCTGCGGAAAGTACTGTTGGCGTGGCCTCGGTCGCGGTGAGCACCAGCCAGTGGCAGGCACCCGTAGCCGCACCTGACTCTGTGGCATTGGCCTCCACGGTTAGCGAGAGCGTGGCGTCGCCTGCCCGTACGCCATCCCCGGCTGCTGTCAGCGCTGTTGCGCTGTTTGCCGAGCCGGCGGCGGCAGGGACGTCGCAGGTGTCCGCGGCTATCGATTCCGCAGTGATAACTTTGGCGGCAGGCGCGGTCACAACGGCGATACCGGCCGAGGCACCCGCCACGGCACGGCCTGTGGCACAACCGGCGCCAACACCGGCGGAGGCGCCCGAAGTGCAGCCTCGTGTCGTGCCAGCGCTGACCGCAGCCACGTTTGCGCCGGTCGTCACCGATAGCCGAAACGACACATTGCCGATACCTCTAAGCGCTGTATCGGAGGCGGCGGCCAATCCTAATAGCGTCGTTGCGGCCAACGTTGCGACGACCGTGGTGCCGACGGTGCGGCCGTGGTGGCACTGGGCGCTTGGCGCCCTGCTGCTGGGCATGACGGCGGCCGCGGTGATGCTGAGCGGCGTGTTCAGCAGCGGCGCTCAGCCGGCGGCGGCGACCGCGACCGCGTCGGAGCCGGCTGCAATTGCCTTGCAACCGGGCACCGGCCCGTTGCAGGAGCAGACCACGGTGCCGGCCGGCAGCAGTGCGGCGGCGGCGGTGGCGCCGGTAGTGACGCCGACGGTCGCGGCTCCGCCGGTGGTGAATGCGGCATCGGAGCCGACTCCCGCACCCGCTCCGGCGAACGATGAACTGGTGGTGCCCCAGCCGATGCCGGAGATCAAGCCGGCGACCAAGCCTGCCGCAGTAGCGCCGGCCGCCAAGACACCGCCGAAGAGCGAGGCGAAAGCCAGCAGCCAGCACGATGAAATCCGGCGCAAGAAAGAAGAACTGAAACGACAACTGGGCCTGCAATAAGCCGCTCACTGCCATAACTGGAGAATGATCCTGATGAAAATGTCGCAGCAACTTAAAAATACCGGCTCGCTGCTGGATGCTACCGAGGCGTTGGGCAACTGGCGGGCACTGACGCTGTTTGCGGCCAGCCTGCTGGGGGCGGCGCTGGTGTTCGGCGTGTTGGCCATGACCCAAAGCGCTTTCGGTCTGTTCCTGGGGGCGCTGCTGTCGTGGCTGGTGGCGTTTTACGGCGTCAACGCGGTCGGCATCATGCTGATGGATGCCAGTCGCAACGGGCAGTCGCGCAAGATGGCGGCGGCGGTGATGGCGTCGTTGTTCAGTAGCCATCGCCTGCTGCTGGTCGGGCTGGTGGCGCTGGCTGGCATGCTGCTGCTGTTGCTGCTGGTCGCCATCGTGCTGCTACTGTGCAAGATTCCGCTGCTGGGGCCGCTGCTGTTCACCTTTGCGCTGCCGCTGACCGCCTTGCTGCTGGGTTTTGCCTTTTTCGCGCTGGCCTACGTGTTCTACCCACTGGCGGCGTCGGCGGTGTGGAGCGGCGCCTCGGTGCGTGAAACGCTGGTCAATCTGCTGGCAATCGCACGCCAGCGTCTGGTGTCGGTGGTGGTGAAGGAGCTGGTGCTGGCACTGGTGGTGCTGGTGTCGGCCGGCATTATCGGCGGCATCGTGTTTTCCGGGCTGGGCATGGTGATGAGCATGTCGGCCGGCATTCTGGGCGGCATCGATGGCCTGGGCATGCAGTCGATGGCGATGATGGCGATGGGCGGCATGGGTGAGGGCGGTGGCTATGTGATCGCCGGCGGGCTGGGTTCCTCGCTGCTGCTGGCGGCGGCGATGATCGTTCCGGGGCTGATCGCGTTGCAGGGCTGCTGCCAGATCTACCTGTCGTCGATTGACGGACTGGATGTCAGCGCTACCGAGCAGGAACTGGCGCGTCGCCAGCAACAGCTGGAGCAGAAGACGCAGCAGATCAAGCAGAAGATCGAGGAGCAAAAACAGCAACTGGCGACCGCGACACCGGCACCGGCTGCCGCCACCAATACCGCCATGGCTCTGCTGCATTGCCCGCACTGCAAGGCGCTGCTAGAAGACGCCGACGACCGCTTCTGCGGCGAGTGCGGCAAACCGGTAAAGGACGACTGATGAGCCGCTTCTGCACCCAGTGCGGCACGGTCAACGAAACCGATGCCCGTTTTTGCGACGCCTGCGGCAAGCCGCTGAAGCCAAGAACGCCAGTGCCGGCGGCGACACCATCCGCTAGCGCGGCGATGGAACTTGACACGCCGCTAACGCTGGCGTTGCCGGCCCGCCGCCTGCCGTGGCCATGGCTGGGTGGCGGCATCGCGCTGTTGCTGCTGCTGGCCGCGGCGGCCTGGTACTGGCTGCAGCCGCAAGAACCGTCCAAGGACGTGTTCATGGCGGCGATCAACCAGCATCTGTCTCAGCACGACGCCGATTACCGGCGCAAGGTGTGTCTGCGCAATCTGCCATATGGCAAGCAGTCGCTGGTGACCAGCCCGTTCGATCAGGCAAGCAACGCCTGGCTCGGCGAGCTGGTCAAGGCCGGCCTGTATGCCGCGCCGCAAAAGATCAGCAACGGCTTCTTTGGCGAGCAGCTGGAATACCAGCAGACCGATCTGGCGCGGACGGCGGTGGTGGACGGTCGCCTGTGTGTCGGTAGCGGCATCGAGGCGGTGACGGTGACGCAGTGGTCGCCGCCGCAGACGATGGGCGAGTTGCTGGTGTCGCAGGTGCACTATGACTTCCAGCCGCGACAGCCGGTGGCGTGGCTGACGCCGGCCATCCGCCGCGAGCTGTTTGGCGAGGCGGGCAAGGGCGAGGCGCGCATCATGCTGCTGCGCAAGGATGGTCGCTGGCAGGTGGCCGACGATGGCGAGCGCCAGGCGCTGGAGGCGGCGGTATTCATGCAGGCACTGGCCAAGGAAGGCATCGAGCGTGCTGGCGAGCAGGCTAGCACCGGCCTGAAGGCGTGGCTGGGCCGCCTGTTCGGCCCGGCGGAGCCGTCGGCGGACGACATCTGGCAGGCGTTGCTGGACTATTCGCCGTTGCTGGCCGGCCAGCAGCAGGGCTACGCCAAGCAGGACTGCACCGCGCTGGCGCAGCAGCCGGAAACCTTCAGCTGCCGCATCCGTGTTGGCGGCAGCAGCGAGCGGGTGCTGCTGTCGAAGAACGGTGACGGCGGCTGGCAGCTGCGCCTGCCGTAAACCGTCAGCGGGGCCATCACCCGATGGCTGGCCAGCCAAACAGCAAAGCGCCGCGTTTCAGTGTTGAAACGCGGCGCTTTGCACAGGTGCTGACGGTCTGCCGATTGCTGCTGGCTAGTTACGGCTTGCCCGGCAGGCTGTCGGCGGCGGCGTCATTTTTGCCGGGCTATTTGGCGTCTTCGTCGAGCTGGCGTAGGAAGGCCAGCTTGTCGGCGATCTTGCTTTCCAGGCCGCGTGGCACCGGCTCGTACCAGTGCACATCTTCCAGGCCTTCCGGCATATAGGTTTCGCCCGCCGCGTAGGCGTGCGGCTCGTCGTGGGCGTAGCGGTAGTCGTGGCCGTAGCCCAGCTCTTTCATCAGCTTGGTCGGTGCGTTGCGCAGGTGTACCGGTACCGGCCGCGACTGGTCCTGCGCCACGAAGGCGCGCGCCGCGTTGTAGGCCTTGTAGCCGGCGTTGCTCTTGGCGGCGATGGCGAGGTAGATCACCGCTTGCCCCAGCGCCAGCTCGCCTTCCGGGCTGCCCAGCCGCTCGTAGGTGAGGGCGGCGTCGTTGGCGATCTGCATCGCGCGCGGATCGGCGAGGCCGATGTCTTCCCACGCCATGCGCACGATGCGCCGCGACAGGTAGCGCGGGTCGGCGCCGCCGTCCAGCATCCGGGAGAGCCAGTACAGCGCGGCGTCGGGGTTGGAGCCGCGCACCGATTTGTGCAGCGCGGAGATCTGGTCGTAGAAGGCGTCGCCGCCCTTGTCGAAGCGACGCGCGTTGACGCTGAGCACTTCGCCGAGGAAGGCGTTGTCGATGCGGCCAACCTTGCGTGCCAACGCCGCGGTGCGGGTCTGTTCCAGCAGGTTGAGGAAACGGCGCGCGTCGCCGTCGGCGTAGCCGGCCAGCGCGTCGCGGGCGTCGTCGTCAAACTGCAGTCCGTCCAGCGCGCCCTGCGCCGCGGCGCGGCGGAACAGCGCCAGCAGCTCGTCCTGGCTCAACGATTGCAGCACGTACACCTGTGCTCGTGACAGCAGCGCGGCGTTGACCTCGAACGACGGGTTTTCGGTGGTGGCGCCGATGAAGGTCAGCAGCCCGGACTCGACGAACGGCAGGAAGGCATCCTGCTGGCTCTTGTTGAAGCGGTGCACCTCGTCGACAAACAGGATGGTGCGGCGGCCGCTGCGTTGCAACGTGGCGTGGGCGCGCTCCACCGCCTCGCGGATGTCCTTGACGCCGGACAGCACCGCCGACAGCGGGATGAAGTCGGCGTCGAAGGCGCTGGCGAGGATGCGCGCCAGCGTGGTCTTGCCGACGCCGGGCGGCCCCCACAGGATCATCGAGTGCGGCACTTGCGCCTCGATCGCCATGCGCAGCGGCTTGCCGCTGCCGATCAGGTGTTGCTGGCCGATGACGTCGTCGAGCGAGGTTGGCCGCAGTGCTTCGGCCAGCGGCTTGTGGGGTTCTTTGGCAAACAGGTCGTTCATGCGCTGATTTTACGTGCAAACCGGTATTTCTGCCGCGCTGATCGTGTGGCCATGCACGCCGCTGGCATGGCTGCGGGCAAGCAATGCTAGAATCCGGCGACTGTACCCCACCCTGCGAGTTTTCCGGCCATGACCCCGATGCTGTCCCTGTTTGTGAGCAAATACCTGTTCGTGCTGGCGGCGCTGCTACCCATCATCAACCCGCCCGGACTGGTGCCGTTTTTCATCTCGCTGACCTCGCACAACAGCAATGCGCAGCGCGCGTTCCTGGCGCGGCGGATCGCGATCTACTGCTTCCTGCTGCTGCTGGGCAGCATGTATATCGGCGGTGTGGTGCTGGAGTTCTTCGGCGTGTCGCTGCCGGTGGTGCAGGTCTCCGGCGGCCTGCTGATCACCATTGCCGCCTGGCGCATGCTCAACGACGCGCCGGCGGAGGCATCGCCGCAGCTGGCGCAGGGCGAGCACCGCGAGGCGCTGAAGCAGCGTGCGTTCTATCCGCTGACCTTCCCGCTGACGGTGGGGCCGGGCTCGATTTCGGTGGCGATCACCATCGGCGCCTCGCTGACCGGTACCGGCTCCGCGCTGGCGCGCTACACCATCGCGCCGGTGGCCAGCCTGGCGGCGGTGGCCACCATCTGCCTGGCGATCTGGGTGTGTCTGCGCAATGCCGACAAGCTGTTCCGCTATCTGGGGCAGACCGGCTCGGTGGTGTTCCTGCGCCTGACCGCCTTCATCCTGCTGTGTCTGGGGGTGCAGATCATCTGGCTGGGACTGAGCGGGCTGCTGGAGCCGCTGCTGGCGGTACGGCGCTAAAGGTTGGCCGCAAGGAGATGACAGGGCGCGCTACGGCGCGCTTTTTGCTGCCCGCGTGCGCACGACCTCGCGCAGTTTCATGACCAGGATCACCGACGACAGCAGCAGCGTCAGCGCGTTGGCCAGCACCACCGGCAGCGCCGCGATGGAGAGGCCGTACAGCAGCCAAGTGCCGGTGCCGCACACGAACATCAGGTACATCGATAGCGAAATGCTGCGCGTGTCGCGGGTGCGCAGGGTGTGCAGCACCTGTGGCAAAAAGCTGCCGGTGGTGAGCAGGGCGGCGAGGTAGCCCAGTTGAGTGGTATCCATAGCGTGCTACCGGGAAAGGTCTGGCGGTGAGAGAAGGGCTTGCCGTTCATTCTGCGGCAGCGGTGCTTGTAAGCGAAGCACTACATCGCCGCGGCAGCCGCGGAACAGGCTGTTCTGTTGCGGCGCTGGCAGCGAGGGGTACAATGGCCGGCTTGCCTCGTCCGGAATGCTATTGATGTTGACTTTGTCGTTTCTGTGCGCGTTTGCGTTTCTTGCCGGCCTGATCGATGCCGCCGTCGGTGGCGGTGGCCTGATCCAGATCCCGGCGCTGTTCAATGCGCTGCCGAATGCCTCGGTTCCGGCGCTGTTCGGTACCAACAAGATGGCCTCGGCGATGGGTACGCTGTCGGCGGCCCGTTCCTACCTGCGCCAGGTCACCATCCCGTGGCGACTGGTGCTGCCGGCGGCGGCGGCGGCGTTCGTGATGTCGTTCGCCGGTGCTGCGGCGGTGAGCCTGATCCCGCCGGCGGTGATGCGGCCGCTGGTGCTGGTGCTGCTGATCGTGATGGCGGTGTACACCTTCCGCAAGAAGACCCTCGGCGCGGTGCACGCGCCGGTGGCGATCGGCCGCCGCGAGCTGGTGGTCGGCTTGCTGATCGGCGGTGCCATCGGCTTTTACGACGGCCTGTTCGGGCCGGGTACCGGCAGCTTCCTGATGTTCCTGTTCGTGCGCTTTTTCGCCTTCGACTTCCTGCACGCCTCGGCCTCGGCCAAGGTGGTCAACCTGTCGACCAATATCGCGGCGTTGAGCTTCTTCATCCCGACCGGCAACGTGCTGTTCGGCTATGCGCTGCCGATGGCGGTGTGCAATGTCGCCGGCGCCATGGTCGGCTCGCACATCGCGATGCGCAAGGGCGCCGGCTTCGTGCGCATCCTGTTCCTGCTGCTGGTCAGCGTGCTGATCCTGAAGCTGGCCTACGACATGCTGAAGTAAGCGGCTAGCGTGTTGCGGCCAACTGTTGCAGGCAGGCCGGGCACAGGCAGTCGCCGCCGCCATCGGCGCTGGCGAGTGGCGGCAGGGCCATGCACCAGCAGCCGCCGTTGTCGCCACCGGTGCCGCACTGGAACGCCTGGCCGCAACGGCGGCAGTTCAGCTCGCGCAGCGGCAAGGGCTGGCGCAGGCTGGCGATGCGCTGCAACGCGGCCTGTTTCTGCGTGTTGCTGGCCGCGGCCCAGCCGCTGATCTCCGCCAGCGTGCGCAGGCAGCCGGTGCAGTAGCGGCCGCTGACATCGAGCTGGCATTGCTTGACGCAGGGCGAGGCGATGTCGTCAGGCATCGCCGTCGGCCTTCTTGCAATCAAAGACGACATGCGCCAGCAACAGCTGGCAGGCACGGTCGCTGTGCAGCTGCAGCGTACCGGCATGCTCCAGCCACAGCAGGTCGAACGGCTGCAGCGTGTCGCTGGCCCCGTCACTGTTCACCGTCACCGCGCCACCCTGTGCCACGAACAGCAGCAGCGGGCCGTCGTGTGCCAGCGTCAGGCTGCCGGCGAGCGACAGCCGTTCGGCACGGTGCCGGCACTGGCTGCGACGGGTCATGATGTTGAAATCTCGCACCTTGCCGGCCAGGCGCTGGCTGCTGATCGGCCATTCGCCGGCAAAATGCAGCAGCGGGCTGTCCGCTTGCAGCGTGGCCAGTGGCGCACCGTCGCGCTGCAGTTGCAGGCCGCTGCCTTCCAGCAGCGTCAGGGTACGGTCGATGCCGTCAAAGCGCGAGAACGGGCCGTCGCTGTCGACATCGGCGACGCTGACGCGCAGCGCAAAGTCGTCAAGGTTGGCCGCAGCAGGGCGGATCAGCAGCTGGCGGGTGATGCCGCCGCCGTTTTTCCACGGGCTGGGCGGGCAGGCGGCAAAGCGTACGATGTGCATGAGGGTCGGTGCCGGACAGGGAAAGGCGCGATGGTAGCACGCGTCCGCCGCCGGTCGCAGCGGGCAGGGCGCCGGCGCGCAAGCCTGGCCGCGATCGCCGCCGGGCGGAATTGACACAATGCTGCCGCCACTGCCGTCGCCGGGGGCGCGCGGCCGGTAGTCAGGGCCGCCGGCATGGCAGGATGTGCCGCCATGACGCGTATCGGCGCAAGCCTGCGGCGCAAACGTCAAGCTGCTTGCCGCAGCGCGGCGCGATGCCTCGTGATAGACTTCTGCATCCGGATTTTGTCACCCTGTCTGCCGGCCGGTGGCTACCCGTACACCGCCGGCAGCAAGCAATTCAACACTTTGGAGCCCCGCATGTCCTCTTCGATCTTCGCCGCCGTGGAAATGGCGCCGCGCGACCCGATTCTTGGCCTGAACGAAGCCTTCAACGCCGATCCCCGTCCGACGAAAGTCAACCTGGGTGTCGGCGTTTATTACGACGACAACGGCAAGATCCCGCTGCTGGCCGCCGTGAAGGCCGCCGAAAAGGTACGTCTGGAAGCGATGCCGCCGCGCGGCTACCAGCCGATCGAAGGCCCGGCCACGTATACCTCCGCGGTGCAGAACCTGCTGTTCGGTGCCGACAGCGCGCTGACCGCCGCCGGCCGCGTGGTGACCGCTGAAGCGCTGGGTGGTACCGGCGCCCTGAAGATCGGTGCCGACTTCCTGAAGCGCCTCAATGCCGATGCCAAGGTCTACATCAGCAACCCGTCGTGGGAAAACCACCGCGCGCTGTTCGAGTCCGCCGGCTTCATCGTGGAAAACTATCCGTACTACGATGCCGCCACCCGTGGCGTGAACTTCGAGGCGATGAAGGCCTTCCTGCTAGGCCTGGACGCCGGCTCCGTGATCGTGCTGCACGCCTGCTGCCACAACCCGACCGGCGCCGACATGTCCGACGCACAATGGGCGGAAGTGGTGGAAGCCTGCCGCAGCCGCGGTCTGGTGCCGTTCCTCGACATGGCCTACCAGGGCTTTGCCGACGGTATCGAGCCTGATGCGGTCGCGGTGCGCCTGTTCTCCGCCTCCGGCCTGCAGTTCTTCGTGTCCAGCTCCTTCTCCAAGAGCTTCTCGCTGTACGGCGAACGCGTCGGCGCATTGTCGATCGTGACCGAGAGCAAGGAAGAGTCCGCCCGCGTGCTGTCGCAGCTGAAGCGCGTGATCCGCACCAACTACTCCAACCCGCCTATCCACGGCGGTGCGGTGGTGGCGGCGGTACTGTCCAGCCCGGAACTGCGCCAGCAGTGGGAAGACGAACTGGCCGGCATGCGCGAGCGTATCCGCGCCATGCGCGTGGCACTGGTGGAAGCGATCCAGGCCCAGGGCGTGGCACAGGACTTCAGCTTCGTGATCAAGCAGCGCGGCATGTTCTCCTACACCGGCCTGACCGTGGCCCAAGTCGAGCGCCTGAAGGAAGAGTTCGGCATCTACGCCGTCTCCACCGGCCGTATCTGCCTGGCGGCACTGAACAGCAAGAACATCGGCTATGTCGCCGAAGCGATTGCCAAGGTGGTCAAGGCCTGATCGTTCCGGCCGGCATCGCCACAAAAAAACCCCGCTGTCGGACAGCGGGGTTTTTTCATGGCTGTTGCGCGGCCGGGCTTACGGTTCCAGCCCGACGCGGAACACCTCCAGCGGCGGCGCGCTGAGCGGGAACCAGCGCTTGTGGATGGCCTGGAAGCTGCCGTCACGCTTCATGTCGCGCAACGCCTGCTCCCAGGCCAGCACCTGCTGCCGCGATGTGCCCTTGGAGAAGGCGAGGTACAGCGCCAGCGATTCCAGCGTCGCGATGCGCTCCACCGCGTTGTCGGCCACCCCCAGCCGCTGCAGCACCTGCGGCACCACGATATTGCCCTCCGCCCACAGCCGCACGCGGCCGGCCAGCAGCATCTTGGCCGAATGCTGCGGGTCGGTGGTGGCGGTGACGTTGTAGCCGTGCGCCCGCGCGCTGCTCTCGAAAATGCTGCCGCGATAAGCCGCGGTCGGCAGCCGCCGTCGCACGTCGCCCATGTCACGCAGCTGCTGTGCCTGCTCGCGCAGCGCAAACACGTCGGTGCTGGAGATCGCCACCGGCCCCAGCAGCGTCATCCTGCCTTCGCGCTCGGCATTGCGGCCCACGGTGAACAGCAGCACGTCCGGTTCGTTTAGCAGGTGATGATAAGCGCGCGCCCACGGCTGCACCTGGATGACATTGCGGTTGCCGGTGCGCTTTTGCAGCTCTTGTACCACTTCCACCGCCATGCCGGCGGCACCGTCCTGGCTGTTGCGGAAGCTGAGCGGTGGCCAGTCTTCGGTGTAGATTGCCAGCGCGCGGCTCAGCTGGCTGCAGCCGGCCAGCAGCAGGAACAGCACAAGGAGGGGGTATCGCATATGAATATCCTGACGGGCTGGGGCGCCAGTTTACTATAGGCGGGGACGAACGGTACGGCGCGGTGGCCGCCGGCAAAAAAACAGGTTGGCCGCAGTGTTGCGGCCAACCTTGTACGGCAGGCGCTGCGGGTGTTACAGCGCGCGGGTGTGCTGCTGCAGCCAGGCTAGTGCCGCGCCGTTCAGCTGCGGTGCCAGCTGTTCGTGCACGCAGTGGTGGTAGTCGTTGAGCCAGTCGATTTCTTCCTGATTCAGCAGCGTGCGTTCGATGCAGCGCAGGTCGATCGGGCACAGCGTCAGCGTCTCGAAGCGGAGGAAGTCGCCGAATTCGTTGCTGGCGGCGGCCACGTTCAGCAGCAGGTTCTCGATGCGCACCCCCCACTGCCCGGGGCGGTAGATGCCCGGCTCGTTGGAGGTGATCATGCCCGGTAGCATCGCCATGCTCGCTTCCGGCTGCGAGCGCGAGATGCTCTGCGGGCCTTCGTGCACGTTGAGGAAATAGCCGACGCCGTGGCCGACGCCGTGGCCGAAGTCGATGCCGTGCTGCCAGATCGGCGCCCGCGCCAGCGCGTCCAGCATCGGCGACAGCGTGCCCTGCGGAAACTGTGCGCGCGACAGGGCGATCATGCCTTTCAGCACCAGCGTGAAGTCGCGCTTCTGCTCGGCGCTGGGCTGACCCACCGCCACCACGCGGGTGATGTCGGTGGTGCCGCCCAGATACTGGCCGCCGGAGTCGATCAGCAGCAGGCCGTCGCCTTCGATCGCCGCGTGGTGGGCCGCGGTGGCGCGGTAGTGCGGCAGTGCGCCGCCCGCGTTGAAGCCGGCGATGGTGGCGAAGCTGGGCGACACGAAGCCGGGGCGGCGCGCGCGTGCGGCGGTGATCTGCTCGTCGATGGTCAGCTCGGTGATGGCTTCGCGGTTGACCGCGCCCTCGAACCAGGCAAAGAACTCGGCCAGCGCCACGCCGTCCTGCACCATGGCGTCGCGCACGTGCTGCGCCTCGGCCTCGCTCTTGCGCGACTTGAGCAGGGTGGAAGGGTTGATGGTCTCGATCACGGCAACATTGGCCGCGACCGCGGCGCGCAGGCCGAGGGTCACGCGGCGCGGGTCCAGCAGCAGGCGGCTGTCTGCCGCCAAGGCCGCCAGCGCGGCCTTGGCCTGCTCGTAGCCGGCGACGGCGATGCCGTCTGCGGCCAGTCTTTCCATCAGCCCAGCGTCGACCTTGCCGTCACCGACGAACAGGGTGCCGCCACGGTCGTTCAGCAGCAGGTGGCTGACGAACACCGGGTTGTAGTTGACGTCGCCGCCGCGCAGGTTCAGCAGCCAGGCGATGTCGTCCAGCGTGGAGATGAAGTGATGGCTGGCGCCGTGCTGCCGCATCGCGTCGCGCACCGCGGCCAGCTTGTCGGCGCGGCGGGTGGCGGCGTAGGGCGGCAGGTGTTCGTACACCGGCTGGCTCGGCAGCGGCGGGCGATCCGGCCACACCGCTTGCAGCGGGTCGAGATCGCTGCGCAGCGTGATGCCGGCGGCGAGGAGCTTGTCCTGCAGCGCACGGGCGCTGGCCAGGCCGAGCACGTCGCCGTCCACCGCCAGCACGTCGCCGGCGCCAAGGTTGGCCGCAAGCCAGTCCAGATGCAGCGGCTGCGCCACGGTCTGGATCTTCATCAGTTGGATGCCACTGCCGGCCAGCTCCTGCTCCGCCTGTACCCAGTAGCGGCTGTCGGCCCACAGGCCGGCAAAATCGGCGGTGACGATCAGGGTGCCGACCGAGCCGTGAAAGCCGGACAGCCAGCGCCGGCCCTGCCAGTACGACGGCAGGTACTCGGACAGGTGCGGATCGGAGGACGGAATCAGGCAGGCGGCGATGCCTTGCTGCTGCATGTGGCGGCGCAGTGCGGCCAGGCGGGTAGGGATGGTGTGCGTCATCGTGCTTCTCGGTGGGAGATTGTATGCATTCTGCGATGGCGGGGTGTTTTGTGCAAATTATTTTGCTAATTGGCGCAATAGTCTGTCTTTTTGTAAATGAATAGGGCATGAAAAAAGCCGGAGCAGGCTCCGGCTTGGTTTTGCGTGTGGCAGGCTTACTTGCGTTCTACCGCCAGCGCCACGCCCATGCCGCCACCGATGCACAGTGTCGCCAGGCCTTTCTTGGCGTCGCGACGCTGCATTTCGTGCAGCAGGGTGACCAGCACGCGGCAGCCGGAGGCGCCGATCGGGTGACCCAGTGCAATGGCGCCGCCGTTGACGTTGACCTTGTCGGCACCCCAGCCCAGCTCTTTCGCCACGCCCAGTGCCTGGGCGGCGAAGGCTTCGTTGGCTTCCACCAGGTCGAGGTCTTCCACTTTCCAGCCGGCCTTGTCCAGCACCTTGCGGGTGGCGGCTACCGGGCCGATGCCCATGATTTCCGGCGCGCAGCCGGTCAGTGCGTAGGACTTGATGGTGGCCAGCGGCGTCAGGCCCAGTTCGGCGGCCTTGGCGGCGGTCATCAGCATCACCGCGGCAGCGCCGTCGTTGATACCGGAGGCGTTACCGGCGGTCACGGAACCGTCTTTCTTGAACGCCGGGCGCAGCTTGGCCAGCGATTCGGCGGTGGTGCCAACCTTGATGTATTCGTCGCTGGCGAAGGCAACCGGGTCGCCCTTGCGCTGCGGTACCATCACCGGCACGATTTCGTCGGCGAACTTGCCGGCTTTTTGTGCGGCTTCGGCGCGGTTCTGCGATGCCAGTGCCAGCGCATCCTGCTCGTCGCGGCTGATCTCGTACTTGGCGGCCACGTTTTCGGCGGTGATGCCCATGTGGTACTGGTTGTAGACGTCGGTCAGGCCGTCGGCGACCATGGTGTCCACCAGCTGGGCGTTGCCCATGCGGAAACCGTCACGCGAGCCCGGCAGGATGTGCGGCGACAGCGACATGCTTTCCTGGCCGCCGGCGATCACGATCTCGGCATCGCCGTTGGCGATGGCCTGGGCACCCAGGTGCACGGCACGCAGGCCGGAGCCGCATACCACGTTGAGGGTGGAGGCCGGGGTCGACACCGGCAGGCCGGCCTTGATCAGCGCCTGGCGCGCCGGGTTCTGGCCGGCGCCGGCGGTCAGCACCTGACCGAGGATCACTTCGCTCACTGCTTCCGGCTGCACGCCGGTCTTCTCCAGCAAACCCTTGATAACGGTTGCACCCAGCTCCGGCGCCGGGATTTTGGACAGCGAACCACCAAAGCTGCCGACAGCGGTACGCAGGGCGGCAACGATCACGATATCTTGCATGAGAGTTTCTCCACGAGTGTGTTTGCTTATTATTGGCTACAGTGCTGTTGTGCGATGCACAAGAAACACTGTAGCACAATCATGAACCGGGTTGATTACTGCATGGCCGCCAGTTGCGGCATGGCTTTGGCCTGCACGTACAGACCCGGTGCCGGGCACAGCGGCGGCAAGTCCTTGCTGCCCATTGCCTTCGGTGCGGCCACTTTCTTGCCGGACTGCGGCGCCAGCCAGCCGTCCCAGTCTTTCCACCAGCTGCCGGGCATGCTCTGCGCGGTTTCCAGCCAGGTATCGGCGTCGGCGGTCAGGGTGTCGTTGACCCAGTAGTTGCGCTTGTCCTTGGTTACCGGGTTGATGGAACCGGCGATGTGGCCGGAGGCGCCGAGGATGAAGCGGCGCGAGGCGGCGCCTTCCAGGAACTTGACGCCGTCGAAGGCCGACTTCCACGGCACGATGTGGTCTTCACGCGCGGCAAAGATGTACACCGGCACCTTGATCTTGCGCACGTCGATCTTCACGCCGCACAGCGTGATGCTGTCTGGCTTGGTCAGCGCGTTGCGGTCGTAGAACTCGCGCAGGAAGAAAGTGTGCATCGGCATCGGCAGGTCCACCGCGTCGTTGTTCCAGTACAGCAGGTCGAACGGTGGCGGCGTCTTGCCCAGCAGGTAGTTGTTGACCACGTAGTTCCACACCAGGTCGTTGGCGCGCAGGCTGGCAAAGGTACGGCCCAGCTCCTTGCCGCTGACGATGCCGCCGTTGCCGGCGGCCAGCTTGGCCTCGCGGCCCTTGAAGAAGTTGTCATCGAGGAACACCTTGATCTCGCCCGGATCGGTGTGGTCGATCAGCGAGGTCATGAAGGTGGCGGAATCGATGTAGTTCAGGCCGCGCGCTTCCATCACGCACAGCGCGGTGGTGAGGATCACGCCGCCGATGCAGAAGCCCAGCGCGTTCATGCTGCTCTGCTTGGTGATCTTGCGCACAGCTTCGGCGGCGGCGATCACGCCTTCCTCGATGTAGTTGTCCCACTGGTACTGCTTCATCTCCGGGGTCGCCGATTTCCAGCTCACCAGGAACACGCGGTAACCCTGGGCCACGAAATGGCGCACCATGGAGTTGTCCGGCTGCAGGTCCATCAGGTAGTACTTGTTGACGCACGGCGGCACGATCAGCAACGGCTTTTCGTACACTTCGCCAGTGGTCGGCGTGTACTGGATCAGCTCCATCAGATCGTTGCGGAACACCACTTCGCCCGGGGTGCAGGCAATGTTCTTGCCGATCTCGAACTTGGTCTCGTCCGACATCGAGATGTGACCCTTCTGGATGTCTTCCATCATGTTCTTCATGCCTTCGACCAGGCTCTCGCCCTTGGTCTCGATGGCCTGCTTGATCACTTCCGGATTGGTCAGCATGAAGTTGGTCGGCGCCATGGCGTCGATGTACTGGCGGGTGATGAAGGCCAGTCGTTCCTTGTCTTCGCCTTCCAGATGGGTCTGGTCGGCGAGGTCGGTCATCCATTTCGAGGTCAGCAGGTAGCTTTGCTTGATGAAGCTGTAGAACGGATGCTCGTTCCATTCCGGTGCCGAGAAACGGCGGTCAGTGCTCGCCGCCGGGGCAGCGGTGGCACCATTCTGGCCCAGGAACTGCATCCACAGGTTCATCTGCTGCTGGTACAGGCTGTTCTGCATCGCGATGAACTGGGTGGCGTTGTTGACCATCTGGTTCCAGGCGCCAGTCATCGGGTTGGCCGCATCTTGCGGCGTCAGGCCGCTGCTCATGGAGTTGACGAACTGCTGCATCCACTTTTGATTGGCCTCGGACAGATTGGCAAAAAAGCTGTCCAGCGGGTTGGGGGTTTCCTGGCTCATTGGTTCTCCTTCGAAAGTGGAAAGACGATCAAGCACCATCCCGCCCTGCATGCAGGCTGTTTTCTTGCTGGCACTGTCGGTAGATGGTTACGACTGTACCACCGCTTTATGACAAAACACAGCGCCTTATTGTTGCAGCGCAGGAATATCGTTGCGGGCTCGCAAACGCCATGCCAGCCGCGGCAAGGGCAGCCGTCCGGACGGGTGGTGCGGATGATGGCGGCAGTATAACCCGTCTCATGCCTTTGGTATGTTGCGATGCGCCAATCGCTGGCCGAGGTGGGCTGGAAAGGCTGGCCGCAATGGCGGCAAGGTTGCCCTGTGGCGACAGGAAAATCATACTGCAACCGTGGCTGCGCTTTGCCTGCCTCCAGCCCGGCCCATACCATTTCAGAAAAGGAAACATTAAATGCACGTGCAGCTGTCGGGGACCGCGCAGCGGGTGAATACGGTGTTCTGCATCGGGCGCAATTACGCCGCCCATGCCGCCGAGCTTGGCAACGCGGTGGAAAGCGAACCGGTGGTGTTCCTGAAACCGAACGCGGCGCTGCTGCGCGAGGGCAGTCCCATCGTGCTGCCGGACTACTCGCAGGAGGTGCACTACGAGTGTGAGCTGGTGTTGCTGATCGGCAAGGACGCCGACCACGTCGACGAAGCCGCCGCGCTGTCCTGCATTGCCGGCTACGGCATCGGCCTGGACCTGACCGCGCGCGACGTGCAGTCGGTGGTGAAGGCCAAGGGGCTGCCGTGGACCAAGGCCAAGGGTTTTCGCGGCGCCGCCTGCGTGTCGGATTTCGTGGCGGCCAACCTCGTCGCCGATCCGGCGCGGCTGCAGTTCGATCTGCACGTCAACGGCGAGCCGCGCCAGCACGGCGATACCGCGCTGATGCAGTTCCCTGTGGCGACCATCGTCAGCTACCTGTCGCGCATCTACGGCCTGCGCGCTGGCGACCTGGTATTTACCGGCACGCCGGAAGGGGTGGGGCGGTTGCAAGGCGGTGATCGTCTGCAGCTGGAACTGCCTGGGCTGCTGCAGGCAGCGTGGCAGGTCGCGCCATGAGCAAGGCAAGGTTGGCCGCAAGCGCGGATGACGACAAGGTACGGCTGGACAAGTGGCTGTGGGCGGCGCGCTTTTACAAGACGCGGCAGCTGGCGCACGAGGCGCTGGAGCTGGGGCGGGTACTGGTCGGTGGCGAGCGGGTCAAGGGCTCACGGGTGGCGAAGGAAGGTGACCAGCTGCTGATCCGCATCGAGCGGCTGGAGTACAAGGTCTCCATCCTGGCGCTGGCGACGCAGCGGCGGCCGGCCAGGGAAGCGCAGCTGCTGTATAGCGAGAGCGAGGCGTCGGTGAGCGCGCGCGAACACCAGATCGCGCTGCAAAAGGCCGAACACGCCAGCTATCCGCACGGCGACGGCCGGCCAACGAAAAAGGCGCGTCGCGACATTTCCCGTTTCAAGGACAGCTGGTGAGCCATAGGCGAGGGCCGGCAATGGCGCTATCATGCCGCCCCGCACCTGTTTTCGCCCTTGCCTGAAAGAAAAATCCGCCATGCCCGCCGTTGCCGACCTGCGTCCGTTCGCCGCGTTCTACTTCAGCTATTTCGCCTTCCAGGGGCTGTTCGGCCCGTTCTGGGGGCTGTACCTCGAATCGCTGTCGTTCAGTACGGTGCAGATCTCGGTGCTGATGGCGCTGTCGACGCTGGCGCGCATCGTGGCGCCGGGGCTGTGGGGCTGGCTGGCCGATAAGCGTGGCCGGCGGCGCAGCATCATCCTGTCGACCTCGCTGCTGTCGGCGCTGGCGTTTGCCTTTGTCGGGCTGGATAACGGCTTCTGGTGGGTGTTCGTCAGCCTGGCGGTGTCGCACTTCTTCTGGGCGGCGGCGCTGCCGCTGGTCGAGGCCAGTACCGCGCACCTGACGCGCGCTACGCCGGGGCGCTACAGCCGGGTGCGGGTGTGGGGCTCGATCGGTTTTGTCACGCTGTCGCTGGTCGGCGGCGCCTTGCTGGAGCTGCTCGGGCTTCGTAACCTGCCGTGGGCGGTGCTGGCGCTGCTGCTGCTGATCGCGCTGGCCGCCTGGTTCGTGCCGGAGGTGCACGGCGCGCCGCGCAGTACATCGCGACAGTCGATTGCCGGCACCCTGCGCCGGCCGCAGGTGCTGGCGCTGTTCGCCTGCTGCTTCCTGCTCGCCTTCGGCATGGGGCCGTACTACACCTTCTATTCGATCGGCCTGCAGCAGGCCGGCTATGGCAAGAGTGCCATCGGCTGGCTGTGGTCGGTGGGGGTGCTGTGCGAGATCGGCATCTTCCTGCTGATGCCGCGGCTGATGGCACGCTTCACGCTGGAGCAGCTGATGCTGGCATCCTTGCTGGTGACCGCGCTGCGCTTCGTGCTGATTGCGCTGCTGCTGGCACAGCCGGCGGTAGCGGTGTTCGCGCAGACGCTGCACGCCTTCACCTTCGGTGTGCACCACGCGGCGGCGGTGGGGCTGATCCACCGCTACTTTGCCGAGCAGCACCAGGCGCGCGGCCAGGGGCTGTACGTGATCGCCTCCTTTGGCGTCGGCGGCAGCGCCGGCGGCCTGCTCGGCGGCGTTCTGTGGCCGTATGGCGGGGTGACGCTGACCTTTGCCGTGTCCGCGGTGGTGACCTTCCTTGGCGTGCTGGTGTGCTGGCGCTGGCTGCGCTCGCCGCCGGCAGCGGCGCAGGGCTGACACAAGGTTGGCCGCAGCCCTTACACCGCCTTGCGGCGAGCTTACGCCGACAGCAGCATCACCAGTTTCAGTCCCGGTGCGTTGGCCAGTCGCAGCGTCAGCTGCTGGTAACTGACCCGTCCCAGTTGCGCGTGGTTGAAGGCGCGCTCGCCGCCTTCGCGGCTCTGAACGTCCTGCTGCCGCCACAGGCTGTCGAAGTCGCCGCTCTGCCGGCGCAGGCCGTCTAGCAGGGCGGCGACTTCGCCGTCATCGCGACGGGCGCTGATCTCGGCGCGGAATTCCGCCACCATGCGCCGCGCCCGCGTCGGCCAGTCGTCGACCAGCTGCGGCGCCAGCGGGTGCAGGAACATGAAGTGCAGCAGGTTGTGGCGCGGCTCAGGCTGGTCCAGCCAGCCGCAAAACAGGGTGGCGGCCTGCGCGTTCCACGCCGGCACGAACCACAGCCCGTCCAGCACATAGGCCGGGCCATCGATCTTGCCGACCGCCAGCGCCAGCGCCTGCTGCGCCTCCGGATCACTGGCGAGGTGGGCGTCGTCCGGGTTCTTCTGCCCGGCGAGGTTGAACAGGTAGTCGCGTTCGGCGCGGCTCAGCAGCAGTGCGTCGGCCAGCCGTGCCAGCGTGGCGGCCGATACCGACTGCGTGCGGCCCTGCTCGATCCAGGTCAGCCAGGTCGGGCTGATGCCGCACAGTGCGGCGACTTCCTCGCGGCGTAGTCCCTTGGCGCGGCGGCGGCTGCCGGCGGGCAGGCCGGCCTGCTGCGGCGACACACGCTCGCGGTGGCTGCGGATAAAGTCGCCCAGCGGGCTGGTGTGGCGTTCGTCGTTCATGGTGTTCGCGGCTTAGCTTGGTAGTATCACTACTAGTATAAATGCTTATCTTGTACTAGGAACCGGCTTGATCAATGATAGGACTACTACGCACGGCCCGCGGCCGGCCCAAGCTTGGCCGCAACGGCCTGTTCCGCCTGGGGCGGACGTGACAGAATGACCGGATCCACTGCCGGAATGTTGTCGGCAAACTCATCGAGAAAGCAGAACCATGACCGCACAGACCCTCTACGACAAGCTGTGGAGCAGCCACGTGGTGCACGAAGAAGCAGACGGCACCGTATTGCTCTATATTGACCGTCATCTGGTCCACGAAGTGACCAGCCCGCAAGCCTTCGAAGGCCTGAAGCTGGCCAATCGTCCGCTGTGGCGCGTGGACTCGGTGGTGTCGACCGCCGACCACAACACCCCGACCGACCACTGGGACGAGGGCATCAAGGACCCGATCTCGCGCCAGCAGGTGGAAACGCTGGACGCCAACATCAAGGCCTTCGGTGCGCTGGCCTACTTCCCGTTCAAGGACAAGGGTCAGGGCATCGTGCACGTGATGGGGCCGGAGCAGGGCGCCACCCTGCCGGGCATGACCGTGGTGTGCGGTGACAGCCACACCTCCACCCACGGCGCTTTCGGCGCGCTGGCGCACGGCATCGGCACCTCCGAGGTCGAGCACGTGATGGCCACCCAGACGCTGGTGGCGAAGAAATCCAAGAACATGCTGGTGCGCGTCGACGGCAAGCTGCCGACCGGCATTACCGGCAAGGACGTGGCGCTGGCGATCATCGGCAAGATCGGCACCGCCGGCGGTACCGGCTACGCCATCGAGTTCGGCGGCGAAGCGATCCGCGAGCTGTCGATGGAAGGCCGTATGAGCCTGTGCAATATGGCCATCGAAGCCGGCGCCCGTTCCGGCCTGGTGGCGGTGGACCAGAAGACCATCGACTACGTGAAGGGCCGCCCGTTCGCGCCGAAGGCCGAACAGTGGGATGCCGCCGTGGCGTACTGGAACACGCTGCACAGCGACGACGGCGCACAGTTTGACGAGGTAGTGGTGCTCGACGCCACCGCCATCCAGCCGCAGGTGACCTGGGGCACCTCGCCGGAAATGGTGACCGACATCAACGGCCGCGTGCCGGACCCGGAGCAGGAAAGCGACCCGGTGAAGAAGGGCAGCATCGAGCGCGCGCTGGCCTATATGGGTCTGCAGGCCAACACCCCGATCAACGAGATCCCGGTGGACATCGTGTTCATCGGCTCCTGTACCAACAGCCGCATCGAAGACCTGCGTGAAGCCGCCGCGGTGGCCAAGGGTCGCAGCAAGGCGGCCAACGTCAAGCAGGTGCTGGTGGTGCCGGGCTCCGGTCTGGTCAAGGCGCAGGCCGAGGCCGAGGGGCTGGACAAGGTGTTCGTCGCCGCCGGTTTCGAATGGCGCGAACCGGGTTGCTCCATGTGCCTGGCGATGAACGCCGACCGCCTGCAACCGGGCGAGCGTTGCGCGTCCACCTCGAACCGCAACTTCGAAGGCCGTCAGGGCCAGGGCGGCCGTACCCACCTGGTGAGCCCGGCGATGGCCGCCGCCGCCGCGGTGGCCGGCCACTTTGTCGACATTCGCGCGCTGTAAGCGGGCCACAGCTAGGAGAACAGACATGACAATGCGACTTCTGACTGCGCTGGCCTTGCTGGCGGCAGTCACCGGATGCAATACCGTGGCCGGTGTCGGCCAGGATCTCAGAAACGCAGGTTCCGCCATTGAAAGGGCAGCACAATGAAGGCATTTACCACCCTTGACGGCCTCGTGTGCCCGCTGGATCGCGCCAACGTCGATACCGACGCCATCATCCCCAAGCAATTCCTGAAGTCGATCAAGCGTTCCGGCTTCGGCCCCAACCTGTTCGACGAATGGCGTTACCTCGATCACGGCGAGCCGGGTATGGACAACAGCCAGCGCCCGCTGAATCCGGACTTCGTGCTCAACTTCCCGCGCTACGCCGGCGCGCAGGTACTGCTGGCGCGCGAGAACTTCGGCTGCGGCTCTAGCCGCGAACATGCGCCGTGGGCACTGGAAGACCAGGGCTTCCGCGTGGTGATCGCGCCGTCGTTCGCCGACATCTTCTTCAACAACTGCTACAAGAACGGCCTGCTGCCGATCGTGCAGCCGGCGGAAGTGGTCGACCAGCTGTTCCGCGAATGCGAAGCGACCGAAGGCTACCAGCTGCAGGTGGACCTGCCGACGCAGACCATCACCACGCCGTCCGGCAAGGTGTTTTCCTTCGACATCACCGAGCACCGCAAGCACTGCCTGCTCGGCGGCCTGGACGAGATTGGCCTCACGCTGAAGCACGAAGCCGAGATCAAGGCCTTCGAGAGCAAGCATCGCGCGGCGCAGCCGTGGCTGTTTGCCTGAACCCACCACCAAAGGTTGGCCACAATGCGGCCAACCTTGTCCTCCACGCTACGGGATAAAGATCATGAAAATTGCAGTCTTGCCAGGTGACGGCATCGGTCCGGAAATCATTGCCCAGGCGCAGCGCGTGCTGGAAGTGTTGCGCAGCGACGGCCTGCCGATCGAGATGGAGCAGGCGCCGCTGGGTGGCGCCGCCTACGACGAGTTCGGCCATCCCTACCCGTCGTTCACGCAGAACCTGTGTCGCGATGCCGACGCGGTGCTGCTCGGCGCCGTCGGCGGCCCGCAGTACGACAATCTGGAGCGCGCGCTGCGCCCGGAGCGCGGCCTGCTGGCGATCCGCAAGGATCTCAACCTGTTCGCCAACCTGCGTCCGGCTATCCTGTATCCGGAGCTGGCCAACGCGTCCACGCTGAAGCCGGAAGTGGTGTCCGGCCTCGACATCATGATCGTGCGCGAGCTGACCGGTGACATCTACTTCGGCCAGCCGCGCGGCATCGCCGTCAACGAGCTGGGCGAGCGCGAGGCGTACAACACCATGCGCTACAGCGAGGGCGAAATCCGCCGCATCGCCCACGTCGCTTTCGGCATCGCGATGAAGCGCGGCAAGAAGCTGTGCTCGGTGGACAAGGCTAACGTGCTGGAGACCACCGAGTTCTGGAAGGAAATCATGATCGATGTGGCGCGCGAGTACCCGCAGGTGGAACTCAGCCACATGTACGTCGACAACGCCGCCATGCAGCTGGTGCGCAACCCGAAGCAGTTCGACGTGATGGTGACCGGTAACATCTTCGGCGACATCCTGTCCGACGAAGCCTCGATGCTCACCGGTTCCATCGGCATGCTGCCGTCGGCATCGCTGGACCAGAACAACAAGGGCCTGTACGAGCCTAGCCACGGCTCGGCACCGGACATCGCCGGCAAGGACCTGGCCAATCCGCTGGCCACCATCCTGTCGGCGGCGATGATGCTGCGCTACACCTTCAACCAGGAAGCCGCCGCCCAGCGCGTGGAAAACGCGGTGAAAACGGTGCTGGCGCAGGGCTATCGCACCGCCGATATCTTCGAGGCCGGATGCGAGAAAGTCAGCTGCTCCGGCATGGGCGATGCGGTGGTAGCAGTCTTGTAATTTGCATCTTTAATGTTGTTTGAATAAAAAACGTCAGCCCCATTGTGCGAGCCGCTGTTGCCCTGCACAATGGGGCTGATCACTACATAAAGCCGGTCTGTCAAGAGATGACTGGCGAGACAGTTTCAAACACCCAAGACATTCAGGAGAATTATCGTGCGAGTAGGTTTTGTTGGCTGGCGCGGCATGGTCGGTTCCGTGCTGATGCAGCGCATGCTGGAAGAGAATGATTTTGCCGTTATCGACGAACCGGTGTTTTTCACGACCTCCAATGTCGGTGGTGCCGCCCCCAACGTTGGCCGCGACGTACCGCCGCTGAAAGACGCGCGCAACATCGACGAGCTGAAGGCGATGGACGCCATCGTCACCTGCCAGGGCGGTGACTACACCACCGAGGTGTACGCCAAGCTGCGTGCCGCCGGCTGGAACGGCTACTGGATCGACGCCGCCTCCACGCTGCGCATGGAAGACAACGCCATCATCGTGCTCGACCCGGTCAACAGCAACGTGATCGAAGCCGGTCTCGCCAACGGCGTCAAGGACTTCATCGGCGGCAACTGCACCAACTCCATCATGCTGATGGGCATGGGCGGCCTGTTCCGCGAGGGCTTGGTGGAGTGGGTGTCCTCGATGACCTACCAGGCGGCCTCCGGCGGCGGCGCCAACCACATGCGCGAACTGCTGAAGGGCATGGGCGTGGTGCACGCCGCGGTGGCCGACGAACTGGCCACGCCATCGTCCGCCATCCTCGATATCGACCGCAAGGTTGCCGCCACCATCCGCGAAGACGTACCGACCGAATTCTTCGGCGCGCCACTTGCCGGCGGCCTGATCCCGTGGATCGACAAGCAGCTCGACAACGGTCAGTCCAAGGAAGAGTGGAAAGGCCAGGCCGAGGTGAACAAGATTCTGGGCACCGATGCAACCATTCCGGTCGACGGCCTGTGCGTGCGCATCGGCGCCATGCGCTGCCACAGCCTGGCGCTGACCGTGAAACTGAAAAAAGACCTGCCGCTGGCCGAGATCGAGGCCATCATCAAGTCCGGCAACGACTGGGTGAAGTGGGTGCCGAACGACCGCGACATCACCGTCAAGGAATTGACACCGGCCGCCATCACCGGCAGTTTGCAGATCGGCGTCGGCCGCGTGCGCAAGCTGAACATGGGCGGCGAGTACCTGTCGGCCTTCGTGATCGGCGATCAGCTGCTGTGGGGCGCGGCCGAACCGCTGCGCCGTATGTTGCGGATCCTGATTGAACGCTAAAATAGTGCGATACTGTTAGCCAAGGGCGCCAACGGCGCCCTTTTTGTTTTCTAGAACTGGATAAATGAATGTCTGAAACCCTGCGTATTGCTGTTGTTGGTGTCACCTCGCTGGTTGGCGAGGCCGTGCTTGAATTGCTGGCCGAACGTGCGCTGCCGATCGGCCGCGTGTTTGCGCTGGATGTGGCGGAAAAGGACGGCGAAACCGTGTCGCTGGGCAATCTCGAGCTGGATGTGGCCACGGTGGATGATTTTGACTTTGCCAATGCCTCGCTGGCGATCTTTGTCGGCGGCAGCGAGCTGTCGCGCCGCTTCGTGCCGGAAGCACGCAATGCCGGTTGCGCCGTGATCGACTTCAGTTCGGTGTACCGGCTGTCCGAGGACGTGCCGCTGGTGGTACCCGGCATCAACGACGCCGCACTGGATGATCTCGGCGAAGGCCTGCTGCTGGCGGTACCGAACTGCACGGTGACACCGGTCGCCAAGGCGTTGGCCGCACTGCAGGCCTGCGGTCTGGAGCGGGTGACCATTGCCAGTTACCAGTCGGTATCCGGTACCGGCCGCGCCGCGCTGGAAGAGCTGGCCAACCAGACCACCGCGCTGTTTGGCGCCCGTGACATTGAGCTGGAGGTCTACCAGAAGCGCATCTCCTTCAACGTGCTGCCGCTGATCGGTGACGTCGACGAGCAGGGCATCAGCGAAGAAGAACAGTCGCTGGTCGACGAGCTGCACAAGGTGCTGGCCAATCCGCAACTGCGGGTCGAGGCCAGTTGCGTGCGGGTGCCAGTCTTCTTCGGTCACGGCTGGGCGGTGACACTGCAGACCCGCGATCCGTTGAATGCGGAGAAGGCACGCGAGCTGCTGGCCGCCGGCGGTCTGCAAATCGTTGACGATCCGCGTGGCGAGCTGCCTTATGTCACGCCACTGGAAGCGTCCGGCAACGAGGCGGTCTGGGTCAGCCGCGTGCGGCAGACCGCCGGTGGTACCGTGTCGTTCTGGCTGGCGGCCGACAATGTCCGCGCCGGTGCCGCAGAGCCTTGCGTGGCGCTGGCCGCAGCCTTGATGAAGCGTGGCTATTTTGCCTGAGCCGGAATCTCAAGGTACTATGTCGCTATACTGATTTGGCTATCCGCTTGCAAGATTTATCAGGCCGGCTTAAAAATCGGCCGGTACCATGCTTATGCAAATGGTGGATAAATGAGCAGCAACGGCGCTAGAGCAAAACAACACACCGAAAGGTAGCAAAAAAGAATGCTGGCCAAGAAAAAACTGAGCGTATTAATGCTGTCAGTGGCATTTTCTTCTGCAGCCTGGGCGGGTTTGGGGGGGGTCGTCGTCAAGTCCAATCTTGGCGAACCGTTGCGTGCCGAAATCGAGCTGAGCGGCTCGGATGGCGAAGTGCAGCGGGTTGGCCTGGCCACCCTGGATACCTTTCGCGAGTTGAAAGTCGATTACGCGCCGCTGCTGAGCAGCCTGCGTTTCACGCTGGCCCAGCGTGCCAACGGCCGGCCGTATATCCGGGTCACGTCGCTGGCGCCGATCAGCGAGCCCTATCTGCGCTTTGTGGTGGAAGCGAAAATGCCGAGCAGCCGCTCGGTGCGCGAATATACCGTGCTGCTGGATCCGGTCGACTACGCGCTGCCGGCCAATCCGTCACCGGCACCTACATCGGTTGCGGCCCGGCCGGCGAGCGAGCGGCTGGCGCCGGCGCCTAGGCGGCCGTCTCCGCCGCGTGTTGAGCGCGAAGCCGTCAATCGTGCACCGCCGGACCGTATCAGCGTGCGCTCGGGGCAGACCCTGCACCAGCTGGCGGCGTCGTTGGCGCTACCCAATGTTTCGCTGCGCCAGGTAATGGCTGCGCTGCTGGAGGCCAATCCGCAGGCCTTCGTCGCCGGCAATCCCGACCAGTTGCGTGCCGGCGCACGCCTGAAGGTGCCGCCACTGTCGCAAATCCGTGCCCTGGGGCGCGAACGCAGCAACAGCCTTCTCGCCGCCGATCGTGCACCGCAGGCCACCGCGGCCGCACCCGTTGCCGCCGCAGCGGCTGTGGCGCCGGCAGTGGCATCCGCCAAACCGGCCGTCGCTGCGGAACAGCTGGTGAAGCTGGAGCCGGTCACCGCGCCCGCCTCGGCGCCAGCGGTTGACGCCTCTGCCGTGGTCTCCGAGCAGGCGCTGCAACTACAGCAGGCGCAGCAAAAAATCACCGAACTGGAAAAACGCCTCAATGCACTGCAGGCGGCGGCAACGTCGCAGCCGGCCCCGGCCGCCGAGGAGCGCGGCGAGCCGTTGCTGGATCAGGTGATGGCCTACTTGCCGCTGATTGGCGGCGCACTGGCCGCAGTATTGCTGGGGCTGGCGGCCATCATCATGCTGCGCCGCCGTCGTGCCGCGGGTACGGGCCACACTGGCGCGGCCAGCACCCTGCGCAAGTCGTCGCTGCATCAGCCCAATACCGAGCCGATGACCGCCGGCAATACTTTCCTCACCGACTTCACCCGTAGCGGCACCGGCGGTGCCGAGGCCGGCGATGTCGACCCGATCGCCGAAGCCGAGGTCTACCTCGCCTACGGTCGCGACCAGCAGGCCGAGGAAATCCTGAAAGAAGCGCTGGCGAAAGACCCAACCCTGCACGAGGTGCGCGCCAAGCTGCTGGAAATCTACGCGTCACGCCAGGATCGGGCCGCCTTCGAACCGCACGCCAGATCGCTCCATGACGCGCTGGGCGGGCAGGGCACGCTATGGGACAAGATCGCCAAGCTGGGGCGCGGCATCGATCCCGCCAATGCCCTGTATGGCGGTGTTGCCGTCGCCGGCGAAGCGGTGGCTGACAGTGCCTTCGTGGCCTCGCCGATGGACATCGACCTCGACAACGAACTGATGGGCAGTGTGCCGGCCGTCGCTGCAGCAGTGGCTGAGCCGGTCGCGCCGGCCGTGGACGATGATCCGCTGCGTGCGGCCCTGCTCGGCGATGATCCGTTCGCAGTGGATGCGCCCCCCAAGGCGCTGGCGCCGGAGCTGGATATCGAGAGCCTGCTGGCCAGCGCCGAGCAGGTGGTGGCAGAGCCGGCGCCGGTCGAACCGGAGCCGGAAGAGAACAAACACATGCTGGACTTCGATTTCCAGCTTGACGAACCGGTGAGTGCCGCCAGTCCGCTGGAAACGTTGGCCGCAGCCGAGCCGGATGCCAACAGCGTCGATTTCGACTTCGGTCTGGACAGCCTGGGCGCGGAAACGCCGGCAGTCAGCACCGAAGGCATGTCGGTGTCGGACGATCCGCTGTCGACCAAGCTGGATCTGGCCCGTGTCTATCTGGACATGGGGGACAAGGACGGCGCGCGCGAAGTGCTGGAAGAGCTGGTGGCCGAGGCCGGCGGTTCGCTGAAGCAGGAAGCCGCCAACCTGCTGTCCTCGCTTTAATGCCACAGCTGGCGACCGTCGATGAAAACCAACGCTAGTTCCCCGAGCTTTGCCCTGCGCCCGGTGCTGGCCGGCCTGCTGACCGCCTGCGCGGTGCTGCCGGCCTGGGCCGGCCTCGGTGCGCTGCGGGTGCTGTCGGCGGCCGACGAGACGTTTTACGCCGAGGTGGCGGTCGAGCCGGAGGCTGGACTCAGCGCGCCGACGGCGTCGCTGGCGTCGCTGGAGCGTTATCCGATGCTGGGGCCTTACGCCGAAGCGGTACGCCAGCTGGCGATCCGTACCAGCGAGGTGTCGCCCGGCCGCTACCTGATTACCTTGTCCGGTCCGGTGCTGCCCCGTGATCAGGGCCTGCATTTTGCCCTTGAGCTGTCATGGCCTTCCGGTCGCGCCATCCGCGAATATCACCTGCCGGCATCCGGGCAGTGGCCGGTGACACCGGACAAGAAGCCTTCGCCGCACAGTGTCTTACCGGCGGACAAACCGAGTTTTATCACCGGTGCCGCCGCACCCGCCTTCGGTACCGGGCGTTTACTGTCGGTACGCGGGCTACCGCTGCGCATGGAAGTCGAGCTGCTGGGCGACTGGCCGGCGGCCGAGCACGCCAGCCAGTTTCAGCTGGCGGCACTGCACGGGCTGGGCGATGCGCAAGCGGTGCGCTTTGCGCTGCGCAGCCGTGGCGGGCGCCAGTTCTTGCGGCTGCACCATCCGCAGCCGGTGACCAGCCGCCACATCGGTTTTGAATTGCAGGCCCGGCTGGGCGAGACCGAGGTGGTGCGCCGTTTCAGTGTCGCCGTGCCCAGGGCCGGCCAGCGCTATCGCAAGCACGTGGCCCCGTCGGCGCAGGCGCTACCGGTGGACGGCTACCGCGTCAAGGCGGGGGATAGTCTTAATCGGCTGGCGCAACGCTACGCCCCGGCGGCGCGACAGGCCTGGATGGCGGCGGTTCTGGCGCGTAATCCGCAGGCCTTTGCCGGTGGTGATCGTGACCTGCTGTTTGCCGGTGCCTGGCTGGTATTTCCGGATGGCAAGCCGGCGCCCACTGCCATTCAGCACGGCTTGTCGGCGACCGCCCCGGCCAAGGCTGCCGCGACGCCACCGGCCCCGGTCGCCTCTGCGCCGTCAGTCGCAGCGCCGCAGCCGTCCGAGCAGATCGGCCAGCAATTGAAGGCGGCGCAGCAACGCATGAAATGGCTGGAAGCGGAAATCAGCCGGCTGGAGGCCAGCCCGGCGCCCGCAGCGGCCAGTGCCGCACCGGCGATGCCGCCGTTGTCGGACAGCGAAGCGGCGTTTCTTGATGGCCGCTTGACGGAGTGGGTGCTGACCGGGATCGGCGGCATTTCCGTGGCCAGCCTGCTGGCGTGGATGCTGCTGCGGCGCCGCAAGCAGAAACCGGCGGACAGCGCAGTGGACGCAGGCCAGATGCCGGCCGCGCCGCCGCCCGTGGTGACGGCAGCGGCTACGCTGGTGCCGCCGCCCGCGCCGGCCGACGAGATCCGGCTCGATACGGTCGACGTACTGGCCGAGGTGGAAGTGTTGCTGGCTTATGGCCGTAGCGAGGCGGCCGAGAGCCTGCTGCGCAATGCCCTTCGCGCCGAGCCGGAACGTGAGGATCTGCGCATCAAGTTGCTGGACCTGATCGCTGCGCAGGGCAATCGCGGCGAGTTCGAGGCGGTGGCACTGGATGTGCTGGCGGTATTCGGCCCGCTGAGCAGCCTGTGGACGCGGGTGCAGCAGCTGGGTGCCACGCTGGACGCGGACAACCCGCTGTATCGCGCCATCGAGCGGCCGATGAGCGAGGCCGTGGTGCTGGCGTCTGCGTCGGCCACGGCCGAGGCGCCCGAGGTGCCGTTGTCGGCAGCCGCTGCGGTGGTCTCGGAGCCGTTACCGGAGCCGTCGCCTGTGGTGCCGGAGCCTGAGCTGCCTGAGTTCGTGGTGCCAGAGCCGGTGGCGCCGCGCCGCGTGGCTGACTTTGCCGCCAATGACCGGCAGCCGGTGTCGGTGGCGGGCGAGCTGTCGGAGCAGGCGGCGATTGCCGAACTGGCACAGCTGTATCGCGAGATGGGTGACAGCGAGATGGCCGATACCCTGCTGCGCGATGCCGGGCTGCTGGAAGCGCCCAAAGAAGCGGTGGACGGTTCCTGATCGTGCGCGGCCATCCCGCGCTGGCGCTGGTGGCATGGTTGCTGCTGGTACTGGTGCTGCAAGCCTGGTCCTGGCCGGCGCTTTCCCTGTTGTTCCTGTGTTGTCTTCCCCTGTTATGGCAGCAGCTATCCCTGGCGCTGCGGCGCATGCGCTGGTTGCTGCTGACCCTGCTGCTGGTGACCGCCTGGTCGGTGCCGGGTGATGCGCTGTTTGCCGCCGCGTGGTCGCCGTCGCGGCAGGGGCTGACGCTGGCACTGCAGCAGCAGTTGCGGCTGCTGTTGCTGATGGCGAGCCTGCGCTGCGTCTGGCTGCAACTGGGGCAGCAGGGCATGCTGCAGGCGCTGGCGTGGCTGCTGCAACCGCTGGTGTGGTTTGGTCTGCCGCTGGAGCGCGTGCTGCTGCGGCTGGGGCTGACGCTGTTTTACGCCGAGCAATGGTTGCAGCATCCACCGGCGCTGAGCCTGGCGGCGTGGCGCGCGGCGCTGGCGGCGCAACTGACACAAGCCCCGGCGGATGAGGTAAAGTTAGGCTTTTCGCCGTGGACCATGCGTGACACGTTGGCCTTGTTGCTGCTGTTGCTGTTGTCCGGCTTACTCGTGAAAGTGGGACAATGAGAGTTGCGTTGGGTGTGGAGTATGACGGCCGTGCGTTTTCCGGCTGGCAGACGCAACCCGGTGGTAACACCGTGCAGGACAAACTGAACCAGGCGCTGTCGCGCATTGCCGGTCATCCGGTGACCACCCTCGCCGCCGGCCGTACCGATGCCGGCGTGCATGCGCTGATGCAGGTGGTGCACTTCGACAGTGATGCCGTCCGCCCGCTCAACGCCTGGGTGCGCGGCGTCAATGCCCATCTGCCGCCCGAGATCGCCGTGATGTGGGCGCGGGAAGTCAGTGACGAATTTCATGCGCGTTTTTCCGCGTTTTCCCGCTCTTACCGCTATTTCCTGCTGACGCACCCGGTGCGCCCCGGGCTGACCGCCGGTCGCGTCGGCTGGTACCACCAGCCGCTGGATGTGGCCGCGATGCGCGCGGCGGCGGAGGTGCTGCTGGGGCGGCACGATTTTTCCAGCTTTCGCGCCGCCGAGTGCCAGGCCAAGTCGCCGCTGAAAGACCTGCAGCAGCTGGACATCAGCGAAGTCGACGGCCTGCTGCGCTTCGACCTCACCGCCGACGCCTTCCTGCACCACATGGTGCGCAATATCGTCGGCGCGCTGCTGTATGTCGGCAGAGGCAAGCTCGATACTGCCGGCATGGCGACGTTGCTGGCGGCGGCGGATCGCACCAAGGCGCCGCCGACCTTCATGCCCGACGGGCTGTACCTGACCGGGGTCGGCTATCCGGCGCAGTTCGAACTGCCGTCGCAGGCCCAGGCCGCGCGCCTGACCTTGTGGAGATAAGATGAGCGTTCGCATCAAAGTCTGTGGCTTTACCCGCGTCGAGGATGTGGTGGCTGCGGCCAACCTTGGCATCGACGCCATCGGCCTGGTGTTCTACGACAAGAGTCTGCGCCACGTCGGCATCGCGCAGGCACAGGCCATCATCGCCGCGCTGCCGCCGTTCGTGACCGTGGTGGCGCTGTTCGTCAACGCGACGCGCGAGGAAATCGAGGCCGTGCTGGCGCAGTGCGCCATCGACGTGCTGCAGTTTCACGGCGAAGAGTCGCCCGAGTTCTGCCGCAGCTTCCGGCGCCCGTACCTGAAGGCGGTGCGGGTGCAGCCCGGTACCGATCTGCAAACGTTGGCCGCACAGTATCACGACGCCCGCGGCCTGCTCACCGATGCCTTTGTCGAGGGCGCACACGGCGGTACCGGCAAGACCTTCGACTGGACGCTGATCCCGCCGCAACTGCCGTTGCCGCTGATCCTGTCCGGCGGCCTGGACGAGCACAATGTCGCCGACGCCGTGCGTCGCGTGCGCCCGGCGGCGGTCGATGTCTCCAGCGGTGTCGAGGCCGGCAAGGGCATCAAGAGCCCGCAGCGGGTGGCGGATTTCGTCGCCGCGGTGCGGGCGGCACAGAATTAACACGGTGCGCCACAGCGTGCCGTCACCATCATCAAACCATCAGGAGCATTCCATGAGCAGTTATGACTTCCCCGATGCACGCGGTCACTTCGGCCCGTACGGCGGTGTCTATGTAGCGGAAACATTGATGGCAGCACTGGACGAGCTGAATGCCGAGTATGCCCGTGCCAAGGCTGATCCGGCTTTCTGGCAGGAATATCACTACGAACTGAAACACTTTGTCGGCCGTCCGAGCCCGATTTACCACGCCAAGCGCTGGTCGGAACAGCTCGGCGGTGCGCAGATCTACTTCAAGCGCGAAGATCTCAACCACACCGGCGCGCACAAGGTCAACAACACCATCGGCCAGGCGCTGCTGGCGCGGCGCATGGGCAAGAAACGCGTGATCGCCGAGACCGGTGCCGGCCAGCACGGCGTGGCCTCGGCTACCGTTGCCGCCCGCTACGGCATGGAGTGCGTGGTGTACATGGGCTCGGAAGACGTCAAGCGCCAGGCGCCGAACGTGTTCCGCATGAAGCTGCTCGGCGCCACTGTGGTGCCGGTGGAGTCCGGCTCCAAGACGCTGAAGGACGCGCTCAACGAGGCGATGCGCGACTGGGTTACCAATATCGACAGCACCTTCTACATCCTCGGCACCGCCGCCGGTCCGCACCCGTACCCGATGCTGGTGCGCGACTTCCAGCGCATCATCGGCATCGAGGCCAAGGAGCAGATGCAGGAAATGGTCGGCCGCCAGCCGGACATGGTGGTGGCCTGCGTTGGCGGCGGCTCCAACGCCATTGGCATTTTCCATCCCTATGTCGAGGTGGACGGCGTGCGTCTGGTCGGCGTCGAGGCTGGCGGTGACGGGGTGGCGACCGGCCGCCACGCGGCGCCGCTGACGGCCGGCAAGCCGGGCGTGCTGCACGGCTTCCGCAGTTACCTGATGCAGGACGAGAACGGCCAGATCATCGAGACCCATTCGGTGTCCGCCGGTCTGGATTACCCGGGTGTCGGTCCCGAGCACAGCCTGCTGAAGGACATCGGACGTGCCGAATACGTGGCCATCAACGACGACGAGGCACTGAAGGCGTTCGAGGACTGCTGCCATCTGGAAGGCATCATCCCGGCGCTGGAGTCCAGCCACGCGCTGGCGCACGCCGCCAAGGTGGCGCCGACCATGGGCAAGGATCAGATCATTCTGGTCAACCTGTCCGGCCGTGGCGACAAGGATATCAATACCGTCGCCGGTCTGATGGGTCTGACCCTGTAATGTGGCTAGGGTTGGCCGCACGCTGCGGCCAACCTTTGCTGCTCCCCGATGATACCGGCCTGACTGATTGTCAGGCCGGCTGCAAGGAAACGCGTGATGAGCCGTATTGCTGAAACCTTTACCCGCCTGCAAGCCGCCGGCGAAAAAGCCCTGATCCCGTTCATCACCGCCGGCGATCCCGATCCCGGCCTGACCGTTAGCCTGATGCACGGTCTGGTGGAAGGCGGTGCCGACGTGATCGAACTGGGTGTGCCGTTCTCCGACCCGATGGCCGACGGCCCGGTGATCCAGCGCGCCAGCGAACGTGCACTGCTGCACAAGGTCGGCCTGCGCAACGTGCTGGACATGGTGCGCGAATTTCGCCGCAGCAACCAGCAGACCCCGGTGGTGCTGATGGGCTACCTCAACCCGGTGCACGTGCTGGGCTACGAGGTGTTTGCGCAGGAAGCCGCTGCCGCCGGCGTCGACGGCGTGCTGACCGTGGACTGCCCGCCGGAAGAGGCGGGCGAGCTGTCGGCGGCGCTGATCGCCGCCAAACTCGATCCGGTATTCCTGATTGCGCCGACCACGCCGATGGCGCGGGTCAAGCAAATCGCCGCTCTGGCGCGCGGTTATGTCTACTATGTGTCACTTAAAGGCGTGACCGGTGCCGGAAATCTGGACATTGACGACGTAGCGCGTAAAATTGCCGCCCTTAGAGAATTTATTGATGTGCCGATCGGTGTCGGCTTCGGAATCCGCGATGCCGAAACGGCGCGCGCCATCTCTACCGCCGCGGATGCGGTGGTGGTCGGTAGCCGTCTGGTGCAGGAAATCGAAGCGGCGACCCCCGAAACTGCCAAAGAGCAGCTTACCCGTCTGGTGGCATCACTAAAGGATGCCATCCGTTAGAACAATGCTGGTCACCCGTGCCAGCACCCTGCGGCCAACGTTACCGTTGGCCGCAACGTATTGATTCAAGGAGTCAGCAATGAGCTGGTTGAATAAACTCCTGCCGCCGAAGATCAAGCGCGATCCGCGCACGAGCAAGGCGTCGGCGGTACCGGAAGGTTTGTGGAGCAAGTGCCCCGCGTGTGAGGCGGTGCTGTACCACACCGACCTGCAGGCCAATTTGCAGGTATGTCCCAAGTGTGACCATCACCACTCGCTGAATGCCCGCGAGCGGCTGGACATGCTGCTGGATGCGGAAGGCCGTCGCGAGATCGGCGCCGAGGTCAAGCCGATCGACATCCTGAAGTTCAAGGACAGCAAGAAGTACCCTGACCGTCTGGTTGCCGCGGCGGAAAGCACCGGCGAGGACGACGCGCTGGTGGTGATGCAGGGCAGTATCCACAACATGCCGGCGGTGGTCGCCGCCTTCGAGTTCCGCTTCATCGGCGGCTCGATGGGTTCGGTGGTCGGCGAGCGCTTCGTGCGTGGCGTGCAGGCTGCGGTCGAGGCGCGCGCGCCGTTCATCTGCGTCGCCGCCTCCGGTGGTGCGCGGATGCAGGAAGGCCTCAACTCGCTGATGCAGATGGCGAAGACCTCCGCCGCGCTGCAGCTGCTGTCCGACTACCAGCTGCCGTTCATCTCCATCCTCACCGACCCGACCATGGGCGGTGTGTCCGCCTCGTTCGCCTTCCTCGGTGACGTGGTGATAGGCGAGCCGGGTGCGCTGATCGGCTTTGCCGGCCCGCGCGTGATTGAGCAGACAGTGCGCGAGACGCTGCCGGAAGGCTTCCAACGCTCGGAGTTCCTGATCGAGAAAGGCGCGCTGGACATGATCGTCGACCGCCGCGAGCTGAAGCTGCGCGTGGCGACGCTGGTAGCGCTGCTGATGAAGGAAGCACAGCCGGTCAGCGCCTGACCCTCGCTGCAGCCAAAAAAACGCCACGGCTTGCCGTGGCGTTTTTGCGTTTGCGGCCAACGTTGGCCGCAAGCGGCTGGCCTAGTACAGCACGCGGCAGCGCAGGGTGCCGGGGATCTGCTGCAGTGCCTCCAGTGCCGGCTGGCTGGCGGCGCTGTCGGTTTCGATCACCACGTAGCCGATCTCGTCGCTGGTCTGCAGGTACTGCGCGGCGATGTTGATGCCGAGCTTGGAGAAGGCGTCGTTGATGCGCGCCAGCACCCCGGGCTGGTTCTTGTGGATGTGCAGCAGGCGACACTTGCCGTGGTGCGCCGGCAGCGAGGCCTCGGGGAAGTTGACCGCAGTCAGCGTCGAGCCGTTATCGCTGTATTTCACCAGCTTGGCGGCCACTTCGCTGCCGATATTGGCCTGTGCCTCCAGCGTGCTGCCGCCGATGTGCGGTGTCAGGATCACGTTGTCGAATTCGCGCAGCGGCGACAGGAACTCCTCGCCGTTGCCTTCCGGCTCCACCGGGAACACGTCGATGGCGGCGCCGGCCAGGTGCTTGCTGGCTAGTGCGGCGGCCAGCGCCTCGATCACCACCACCGTGCCGCGCGAGGCGTTGATCAGGTGGCTGCCGGCCTTCATCGCCGCCAGCTCGGCGGCGCCGAACATGTCCTTGGTCTGTGCCGTTTCCGGTACGTGCAGGGTGACCACGTCGGACTCGGCCAGCAGGTCGTGCAGCTTGCCGATCTGGCGCGCGTTGCCCAGCGGAAGCTTGTTCTCGATGTCGTAGAACACCACCTTCAGGCCCAGGCTTTCCGCCAGCACCCCGACCTGGGTGCCGATGTGGCCGTAGCCGACGATGCCCAGCGTCTTGCCGCGCACCTCGAAGCTGCCTTCTGCCGACTTCAGCCAGCCGCCGCGATGGGCAAGGGCGTTTTTCTCCGGGATGCCGCGCAGCAGCATGATGCTTTCGGCGATCACCAGCTCGGCCACCGAGCGGGTGTTGGAGAACGGCGCGTTGAAGACCGGGATGCCACGGCGGGTGGCGGCGGCGAGGTCAACCTGGTTGGTGCCGATGCAGAAGCAGCCGACGGTGATCAGCTTTTTCGCCGCCTCCAGCACTTCGTCGCTGAGCTGGCTGCGCGAGCGGATGCCGACGATGTGGGCATCGGCGATGCGCTCCTTCAGTTCGCTATCGGGCAGCGCCTTCTTGTGATACTCGATAGTGTGGTAACCATTGTCACGGAAGGTGTCGAGTGCACTCTGGTGCACACCTTCCAGCAGCAATACCTTGATCTTGTCCTTGGCGAGCGATACGGTTTGCATGATGCGAATGGCCCTTTGTTGACTAAATTTCTCGGGTATTATGACCCCGATTGCCGTTTTTTGACTAGAGAGAGCGCACATGCTTGCACCGCAACAGCTGGCCGAACTGAGCCGCCTGCTGGCCGCCGACCGCGTGGCCACCGATACCGATACCCTGACGCGCTACGGCCTGGACTGGACGCGCTATTTCACGCCCGATGCCGCCGCGGTGCTGTTTCCGAAAACGGTGGACGAGGTGGTGGCGCTGGTGCGCTGGGCGCAGCGCGAGCAGTTCGCGCTGGTACCGTCCGGCGGCCGTACCGGCCTGTCCGGCGGCGCGGTGGCGCGCAACGGCGAGCTGGTGGTGTCGTTCGAGCGCATGAACGCGATCCTGGAGCTGGACAAGGTTGGCCGCACCGTGCGCTGCCAGGCGGGGGTGATCACCAAGACGCTGCAGGAGTTCGCGTTGGCCAACGGCCTGTACTACCCGGTGGATTTTGCCTCCAGCGGCAGCAGCCAGATCGGCGGCAATATCGCCACCAACGCTGGCGGCATCAAGGTCGTGCGCTACGGCATGACCCGCGAATGGGTGGTCGGGCTGAAGGTGGTCACCGGCGAGGGAGAGGTGCTGGAGCTGAATCATGGTCTGGCCAAGAACAATACCGGCTACGACTTCCGCCACCTGTTCATCGGCTCGGAGGGCACGCTGGGCTTCATCGTCGAGGCCACGCTGCGGCTGGCGCGGCCGCCGGCGGAACTGGCGGTGATGGTGCTGGCGGTGCCGAATCTTGCTGACATCATGAATATTTTCAACGCCTACCGCGACAAGCTGGACCTGACCGCGTTCGAGTTCTTCTCCGAGCAGGCGCTGCGCCACGTGCTGGCGCGCGGCACGGTGCAGCGGCCATTCGACGAGGCCGCCGAGTACTACGTGCTGCTGGAGTTCGAGAAGATCGCGCCGGACACCGAAACGCAGGCGCTGGCGCTGTTCGAATACTGCGCCGAGCAGGGCTGGCTGGTCGACGGTGTGCTGTCGCAGTCGCAGCAGCAGGCGGTGGAACTGTGGCGCCTGCGCGAGGACATCAGCGAGTCCATCACCCCGTACAAGCCGTACAAGAACGACATCGCGGTGGTGGTCAGCAAGGTGCCGGCCTTTGTCGCGCAGCTGGACGAGATGCTGGCGCGCGAGTATCCGCAGTTCGAGGTGGTGTGGTTCGGCCACATCGGCGATGGCAACCTGCACATCAACGTGCTGAAGCCGGAAGCACTGGCCATCGACGACTTCCGCCGCGCCTGCGAGCAGGTCAACAAGTACGTGTTCGAGCTGGTGCGTGACTTCAACGGCAGCATGTCGGCGGAACACGGCGTCGGCCTGCTCAAGCATGACTATCTTGACGTAAGCCGCAGTCATGCCGAAATCAGATTGATGAAAGCGATGAAATCGCTTTTTGATCCGGATGGCATTATGAACCCGGGCAAGCTGGTGTAAGCGGCAGACGATGCCCGAAAAATGCGCGGCGTCAGCAAACTGCTGACGCCGCGCTGTTTTTTTTGGCTTTCAACAGCTTATCCACAGCTTTTTCCCTGTTTTGCTGTGGATAAGCGTCTAATCCAGTTGGCAGGGGCTGATCACGATGCCGGCGCGCAGGCCGATGCCGACCTTGGGGTTGGGGAACAGGATGCGTTCCTCGCCGCCGTCGGCGACATAACGGATATCGCCATCTTCGGCAATTGTCATGCCATGCGGAAGAGCGGTGAAGTTCTCCACGCTGTCGGCCAGGTGCAGCTTGAACTGCTCGCTGTGCTTCACCAGATCGTACTTGGCGTGGAACACCGCGAAGCGGCTGGCGTCGTAGGCTGGCAGCGGCGGGGTGCTGCCGGAGACCAGCCGCCGCAGCGCGCGGTCGATGCCGGCGAAGCGGGCGAGGTCGTTGTCGCCGAACGGCCGCGCCTTGCCCAGCTCCAGCGTCAGCGCGTCGGCGTGGAAATGGTGGCTGGTGTAGTAGCTGAAGGTGGCCGCCGGCTTGCTGTGCAGCAGCAGGGTGCTGACGTCGGCGCTTTCCAGCCACAGCAGCTGTTCACGCTTGTGCGGCCGGCCGTCGGTGTAGGGGTAGATGGCGAACTTCTCGAACACCGAGCCGCGGATGGCGGTGTGCAGGTCGTAGTGCAGGCGCTGCACGCCGGCCGGCGCGGCGCGGAAGAAGCCGGCGGCCAGCTGTTCCAGCTCGGCGGCGCGACGCGCTTCCTGTGCCTGCGGCTGGCTGATGTGGGCGCCGTTGAACAGCCGGTTCATGTCGTAATCGGTAAAGCGCGCGCCGCTACGCATCGCCACCGGGTTGCCCAGCATGACCAGCAGCCGGCAGCGCAGCGGCATGGCGCCGGCGAGCAGGTCGTTGACGATGCTGTTGACTACTTCGATCGGGGCGGTCTCGTTGCCGTGGATGCCGGTGGACAGCAGCACGTGGTCCAGCGTGTCGGCGGCGTCCAGCGGTGCCAGCGCCAGCACGCCTTCGGCCAGCCACTGCAGGCTCAGGGTCGCGGTCTGCCACTGGCGGGGGGCGGCAAAGCGGCCGTCCAGCGTGGCGTGCAGAAAATCACGGGCGGGAGCAAACGGCGTCATGGGGTGTCCTGTGCTTGTGGTATTGCCCCATTCTAAACAAATGCCCGCCGGCGCCAACGTGACTGTCACCGCCGTGTCCGAATGTGGCGCAAACCGGACATTCGCCGCCGCAGAACTGGTTCATGATCTGCGGCGACTGATCTCGATGGAGCGATGCCGCGTTGAAAACGGCCACGGCCTGCTGGTTGGTATCCGGGTCAACGTCGCTGGCGCCGCCATTTTCATCTTGTCTCGCTTAAGCGCGCGCGACCATGAACACGTTCTCAGGCGTCGGCAAAGCGGCTGATCTGCTGCGCGAAGGCGGCCGGCGCCTCGAGGTGGATGGCGTGGCCGGCGCCGGGCAGTACCGTCAGTGTCGAGCCGGCGATGCCCTGGTGCAGCAGTTCCGACTGGTACAGCGGGGTGAGGCGGTCTTCGCTGCCGACGATGATGTGGGTCGGCACCCTGATCTCGTCCAGCCAGCTGCGCGCGTCGTGCTCGCGGATGCCGGCCAGGATGCGCTCCACCCCCGGCCAGTCCACCGTGGCGGCGATGGTGCGCAGGTCCGGCAGCATCTGCGCACTGCTGACGAAGAAGCGGCTGGAAAACAGCCACGGTAGGCTGATGTCGAAGCGCAGGCCGGGGCCGCCGGCCTGTTGCGCCGCGCTCCAGCTCTGTGCGATGTAAACGTTGGCCGCATCCGACCACGCCAGCGTCGAGGCCAGCAGCAGTCGCGACAGCCGCGCCGGATGGCGGCGGGCGAAGTGCAGCGCCACCATGCCGCCGTAGGACAGGCCGGCGAGGTAGCACTGCTCGATGCCGAGGTGGTCGAGCAGCGCGGCGGCGTCATCGGCCTGCTGCGTCAGCGGGTAGCTGTCCTGCACCCGCCGCTCGCTCTGGCCCTGGCCCTGGAAGTCGAGACGGATCAGCTTGAAGCGCGGCTCCAGTAACGGCGCCATCAGCGTCCAGGCGGCTGTGCTCATGGTCAGCCCGTTGAACAGCAGCAGTGGCTGTTCGCCGTGGCCACTGACTTCGTAATACAGCTGGCGTCCGTCGTGCTGCAGCATGGGCATGGCGTCTTCCTTGTCGGGTACGGTTAATGTCAGTGTGGTGCAGGTAGCGCCGGCTCGCAATAGCGGCCGCCGCCGTCATCGCCGATTTGTCATATTGTTGCGCTAGCCTTGCCGCTCTTGGAAACGGACTTGTGCAATGGAAACCATGCTGGAAACCGTCACGATCAGCGTCGCGCCGGGCTTGGCGCATCAGGCGCTGCTGGAACAGATCATTCGTCAGGGGCAGGTGCAGGTGGTGTTCCAGCCCATCGTGCAGCTGGCAGACGGCGAGCTGTACGGCTACGAGGCGTTGGTGCGCGGGCCGTCCAATTCCATTCTGCATTCGCCGGTGATGCTGTTCGAGCAGGCGGCGCGTGCCGGCCTGTCCGGGGTGCTGGACCAGGTCTGCATCGCCGCGATCCTGCGCCAGTTCGCGCTGCGCCAGCTGCCGGGCATCCTGTTCATCAATGTCATTCCCGATACCCTGCTCAGCGCCGATGTCTCGGTCGAGACGCTACTCGGCCTGCTGCAGCTGAACGGGCTGTCGCCGCAACAGGTGGTGCTGGAACTGACCGAAACCCGCCCCAATGCCGGCTACCCGGTGCTGCGCCAGGTGGTGGACGAGTTGCGCCGCACCGGCCTGCGGCTGGCGCTGGACGATCTGGGCGAGGGCTTTTCCAATCTGCGGCTGTGGTCGGAGCTGCGTCCGGATGTGGTCAAGCTGGACAAGTATTTCGTGCAGAACATCCACGCCGATCCGCTGAAGGCGCAGTTCGTGCGCTCGCTGGTGGACATGGCGCGCGCCTCCGGTGCGCTGCTGGTGGCGGAAGGCGTGGAGCAGGCGGAAGAGTTGCGCGTGCTGCGCGAGCTGGGGGTGGCGATGGGGCAGGGCTACCTGATCGCACGGCCGCAGGCCGAGCCGGCGCGCGCGCGCCACTACCCGTTGCCGCGCGCGCCGCAGCACGCCGGCGACCGACGCCGGCCGGTGGCGCACGACCTGCTGCAGGAGGTGCCATACCTAACGACCGCGCACAGCTGCGAGCAGGCCTACCAGATGTTTGCCGCCTCGCTGCAGCGGTTTGCCATTCCGGTGTTGCACGAGCGGCGTCCGGTGGGCTTGCTGACCCGGCACCATGTGCTGGAAACCTTCGCCAAGCCGTTCAACCGCGAGCTGTTTGCCAAAAAGCCGTGCATGGCGCTGGCCGATGCCAGGCCGCTGCTGGTGTCGGCGGAGATGGACATCCAGTCGCTGTCCGGGCGGGTGGTGGAGGCGGAGCAGCGCTACCTGGTTGACGGGTTCATCATCGTCGAGGACGGTGCCTATCTCGGCATGGGCACCGGTTACGACCTGATGCGCCTGATCAGCGAGATGCAGCTGTCGGCGGCGCGGTATGCCAACCCGCTGACCGGGCTGCCGGGCAATGTGCCGATCGGCGAGGAGGTGCAGCGGCTGCTGGAGGGCGAGCGCCCGTTCGTGGTGGCCTATGTCGATCTCGATCACTTCAAGCCGTTCAATGACCACTACGGCTACGGCGCCGGCGACGACCTGATCCGCGAACTGGGGCGGATTCTGCTGTCGCAGCTGGACATGACGCTGGATTTTGCCGGTCACATCGGCGGCGATGACTTCGTGCTGTTGTTGCAGAGTTGCAACTGGCGGCGCCAGCTGCAGGCCATCATTCAGTTGTTCGATCAGCGGGTGCAGGCGTTCTTTTGTGCCGCAGCGCGCCATGCCGGTGGCTATCACATCGCTGATCGCGGCGGCCAGATGCAGTTCTTCCCGCTGACCAGCGTGTCCATCGGGGTGCTGCCGGTGTTGCCGGGGCGCTTCCGGTCGCACTACGAAGTGGCAGCGGCGGCGACGCAGGCCAAAAAAATGGCGAAAAAACAGGAGGGTAGCAGCCTGTTTGTCGAAGCGCGCGAATTCCCCGTTTTGGTGCGGCCAACGGCGCTGGCCGTTTGAGTAATTAAACAGTTTTTGCCATTATTGCTGTCGGCATCGACGTTCATGCTGCAGGGCAGCATGAACGTGATAGCTAAGTCCATGATTCACGTCCGTTTTTTATTTCACTGCTTTTCTTGCTGGTTTCCCGTTTCTCCTTGTCAATTTTATTAAACGTGCGCTACTCTTTTTTCGACGGGTGGCGGTATTTGTGCGTACAGCGTGGCGGGCGATGGTCGTCTGCGGCGCGCCGTGCGACGGCGGGTAGGGTACTTGCCGCATACCTGGCGGCGCCTGCCATGCCGTAAACGGCGCCGCAGCGGGCGCAAAACTCCCGTTTTGGCGGTGCTTGCCGGTAAATGCCAGTGGCTGCGGATATTGCCTGCAAGGTTGGCCGCAAGTTAGGGTGTCGCTTTATGTTGAACGGCGCTACGTCCACCGCGTCATGATGACGAAGACGTACGAAAATATCACAGGGACGAACCACGTCCTTCAGGGGAAACAATCATGGTTGATGCTGCAAAGCAGTCTGCTAGCGAAAAGCCTTATTTGTCGATTGCCAATATCGTCAAGAAATTCGGGGACACCACCGCCGTCGACGGCGTGACACTGGATATCCAGCGCAAGGAAATCTTTGCCCTGCTCGGCAGCTCCGGCTGCGGCAAGTCCACCCTGCTGCGCATGCTGGCGGGCATGGAGCGGCCCACTTCCGGCCAGATCATTCTCGATGGCCAGGATATCACCAAGCTGGCGCCGTACGACCGCCCGATCAACATGATGTTCCAGAGCTACGCGCTGTTCCCGCACATGTCGGTGGCGGACAACATCGCCTTCGGCCTGAAGCAGGACAAGATGCCCAAGGGCGAGATCGACGCCCGCGTGGCGGAGATGCTGGATCTGGTGCAGATGCGCAAGTACGCCAACCGCAAGCCGTACCAGCTGTCCGGTGGCCAGCAGCAGCGTGTCGCGCTGGCGCGCAGCCTGGCCAAGCGCCCGAAGCTACTACTGCTGGACGAGCCGCTGGGCGCGCTGGACAAGAAGCTGCGCCAGCAGACGCAGCTGGAGCTGGTCAACACCTTGGAGAGTGTGGGCGTGACCTGCATCATGGTGACCCATGACCAGGAAGAGGCGATGACCATGGCCACCCGTATCGGCATCATGAGCGAGGGCCAGCTGCTGCAGGTGGGCACCCCGGCGGAAATCTACGACTACCCCAACTGCCGCTTCACCGCCGAATTCATCGGCGACACCAACCTGTTCACCGGCCCGGTGGTGGTCGACGAGCCGGACCGTGTCGAGATCGAGGCCGCCGAGCTGGGTGGCCGCATCTGGATCGACCACGGCATCACCGGCCCGAAAGGCATGCAGGTGTGGGCCAGCATCCGGCCGGAAGACGTGCGCGTCGACCGTGATCCGGTGGCCGCCGGCCCCAACGCCGCCAAGGGCTCGGTAGCGGAGATCGCCTACTTCGGCAGCTATTCCGTCTATCACGTCAAGCTCGGCAGCGGCAAGGTCCTCAAGGCGATGGTGCCGGTCAACCGCTGGCACGAGGCCAACCTGGAGCCGCCGACCTGGGGTGATCAGGTCTACGTCAGCTGGCGTGCCGACATGCCGGTTGTGCTCACCCGTTAAGGAGCTGTGACATGAATATCCAGCGCCTCTTCAAGCGCCTCAAGCCCGGTCGCGGCACGGTGATCTCGATCCCGTACTTCTGGCTGCTGCTGTTTTTCCTGGTGCCGTTCTTCATCGTGCTGAAGATCAGCTTCGCCGAGCAGGATCTTGCCATTCCCCCGTTCACCAGTCTGATGAACCTGGAGGAGGGCGGGCTGCTGCACCTTACGCTCAATCTCGGCAACTTCGACTTCATCCTCAGCGATGACTTCTACGCCAAAACCTATTTGTCCTCGTTGCAAACCGCGCTGTTCACCACACTGATGTGCTTGCTGCTGGGCTACCCGATCGCCTACGCCATTGCGCGTACCGATCCGGCGCGGCGCAACGTGCTGCTGATGCTGGTGATGCTGCCGTTCTGGACCTCGTTCCTGCTGCGCGTCTACGCCTGGATGGGCCTGCTCAACGAAAACGGCCTCATCAACAGCTTTCTGCTGGCGATCGGCCTCATCAACGAGCCGTTGATGCTGTTCCACAACGACTTCTCGCTGTATCTGGTGATGGTGTACGCCTACCTGCCATTCATGATCCTGCCGCTGTTCTCGCACCTGGTGAAAATGGACGGCCGCCTGCTGGAAGCGGCCAGCGATCTTGGTGCCGGCCCGATCAAGGCCTTCCTCACCATCACGTTGCCGCTGTCCAAGAACGGCATCATCGCCGGTTCGATGATGGTGTTCATCCCGGCGGTCGGTGAGTTCGTGATTCCGGAGCTGGTCGGTGGCCCGGATACGCTGATGATCGGCAAGGTGCTGTGGAACGAGTTCTTCGACAACAACAACTGGCCGATGGCCGCCGCGGTGGCGACGGTGATGGTGCTGTTGCTGATCGTGCCGATCGCGTTCCTGCACCGCTTCGAAACCCGCCAGCTGGAAGGAAAAGGCAATGACTAATCAGCAAAAACTGTCTCCCTTCCTCAAGGGCATGCTGCTGCTGGGGCTGCTGTTCCTGTACATCCCCATCGTCAGCCTGATCGTGTACTCGTTCAACGACTCCAAGTTGGTGACGGTGTGGGGCGGCTTCTCCACCAAGTGGTACGCGTCGCTGTTCCAGAATGAGCAGATCATCTCGGCGGTGGAATTGTCGGTGCAGATCGCGCTGGCCAGCGCCACCGCGGCGGTGACGCTGGGCACCATCGCCGGCTTCGTGCTGGCGCGCTTCAAGCGCTTCCCGGGCAGCTCGCTGTTCGCCGGCATGATGACGGCGCCGATGGTGATGCCGGAGGTGATTACCGGCCTGTCGATGCTGCTGCTGTTCATCTCGATGCAGCAGCTGATCGGCGTGCCGGCCGAGCGCGGCTTCTTCACCATCTGGGTCGGCCATACCACGCTGTGCATGGCCTACGTGTCGGTGGTGGTGCGTTCGCGGCTGCTGGAAATCGACCAGTCGCTGGAAGACGCGGCGATGGATCTGGGCGCGCGCCCGCTGAAGATCTTCTTCGTGATCACGCTGCCGCTGGTGGCGCAGGCGATTGCCTCCGGCTTCCTGCTGTCGGTGACACTGTCGCTGGACGACCTGGTGATGACCGCCTTCCTGTCCGGGCCCGGCTCCACCACGCTGCCGCAGGTGATCTTCTCCAAGGTGCGTCTCGGCCTCAATCCGGAAATCAACGCGCTGGCGTCGATTACCGTGCTGGTGGTCGGCGTGCTGGTGATCGTTGCCAACTACCTGATGCTGAATTCGCAACGCAAGCGCGAACGTGCGCTGGCGGCGGCGATGCGCGAAAGCAGCGCCGGCTGACGCTGATGGGCGCCGCCCGGCGCCCCCGGACGGCGGAGTTGCCCGACTCCGCCGTTTTTCTTGTCTGTCACGGGTGATTTTTTGCCAAAAAGGGATGGATCTTGCCGTTTGCCCTGCCGTTTTCCTGACCACAAACGAGGACTTTATGCTCAATTACGCCCACCAGCCGCATGCCCCATCCTATTACGCCGCCACTGCCGTGCCGTGGGAGCCCGGGGCCGCCCTGCAAGGGCGGGTGGACTGCGACGTGTGCGTGATTGGCGGCGGCCTGACCGGGGTGTCCACCGCACTGAATCTGGCCGAACGTGGCCTGCGCGTGGTGCTGCTGGAAGGCTCGCAGATCGGCTTTGGCGCCTCCGGCCGCAACGGCGGCCAAGTGATCGCCGGCTACGCCTGCGAAATGGACACCATCCGCCAGCAGCTGGGCGACGAGCTGGCCAAGGCGTTCTGGCAGATGTCGCTGGAGGCGATCGACATCATCGAGCAGCGGGTGCAGCGACACGGCATTGCCTGCGACTGGACGCGCGGCTACTGCACCGCGGCGGTGAAACCGGCGCACCTCGACGACCTGCTGGCCTGGCAGCACGAGGCGGAAAGCTTCTACGGCTATCGCCACTACACGCTGTGGGACAAGGAGACGTTGGCCGCCAATCTCGCCTCCGAGCGCTACCAGGGTGGCCTGTTCGATCCGCTGGCCGGGCATATCCATCCGCTGAACTACCTGCTGGGGCTGGCCACCGCCGCGCGCAACGCCGGGGTGACGTTGCACGAAAACTCGCCGGTCACCAGCATCGATACCGGTATCGGCACTGGCGGCCGGCCGCTGGTGCGGACCGCGCAGGGCGAGGTGCACTGCCAGCAGCTGGTGCTGGCCTGCAATGCCTTCGTCGGTCAGTTGGTGCCGGAGCTCAACCGCCGCATCATGCCGGTCGGTACCTATGTCATTGCCACCCAGCCGCTGGGCGAGGCGCGCGCGCGCGGCCTGATCGCCAACAATATGGCGGTGTGCGACACCAACTTCGTCCTCGACTACTACCGCCTGTCCGCCGACCAGCGCCTGCTATTCGGCGGCAAGGTCAGCTACTCCGGACGCGAGCCGCGCGATCTGGCCGGCAGCATGCGCGCCGACATGCTGCGCGTGTTCCCGCAGCTGGCTGACGTGCAGATCGACTATGCCTGGGGCGGCTTCTGCGACATCACCATGAACCGGGCGCCGGACTTCGGCCGCATTGCGGCCAACGTTTACTACGCGCAGGGCTTCTCCGGCCACGGCGTGGCCATCACCGGGCTGGCCGGCAAGGTGCTGGCCGAGGCGATCACCGGCGACGACCAGCGCCTGAAGCTGTTCGAGCGGCTGCGCCATCGCCGCTTCCCCGGTGGCGAGCTGCTGCGCACCCCGGCGCTGGTGCTGGGCATGGCCTGGTACCGGCTGCAGGATCACTTCTGAGCCGGTCGCCAGCGCGCTGACCGGGGCGTACCCCGCACTGGCCAGCCGTCATCCGCCGGTATTCGCGGGGCGCCCCGACTATATTGAGGCAACGGCGTCTTGTCCCGGCGTGACGTGCCCCGCAACGGTGCGCCGGTGCTGGCATTGTTCGTCATGTTGCAGTGCGGCATCAGCTTGTGGCCGCGGTGTTGAATATCATGGACGCGTCACGCGCCGAACGTTGCCGCCGGATGGTCGCGGAACGGTTAAAAAACATTCACATGACGCCGCTACACTGGGCTGTCGGCAGCAGGGGTGGCCGGTGTCGTGTTGATTAAAATGGACGGCCCAAAATTGTGCTTGTCACAGCGCGTGATATTGCTAAAATCCGCGCTCATTTTGCGGCGATCAGCCGTTTATTGCGCGCTCCGACATCCCAGGCCCACATGAAGCTTTCTTAGCCCGAAAGCCGCGCACTAAGGAGCAGTTTTTCCAAATTTTTAGCAGGAAATCCTTTCATGGCTTGGACTGTGGCAGATAGCCGGAGCCTCTACGGCATCCGGCATTGGGGGGCTGGCTATTTCAACGTCGGCGAGAGCGGTTGCGTCAAGGTGCGTCCTAACGCCAACCATCAGCGCGAAATCAATCTGTACGAACTGGCTCACACGCTGTCGGACAAGGGTCTGGACATGCCGCTGCTGGTGCGTTTCCCGGACATCCTGCAAGACCGCGTCACCCGCCTGTGCCGCGCGTTTGACAACGCCATCGCCGGCATCGGCTACGACAACCAGTACACCGCGATCTACCCGATCAAGGTCAACCAGCAGGAGGCGGTGGTCAAAAGCATCATCGCCACCCCTGATGTGTCCATCGGCCTCGAAGCCGGCTCCAAGCCGGAACTGATGGCGGTACTGGCGCTGGCGCCCAAGGGCTGCACCATCATCTGCAACGGCTACAAGGACCGCGACTACATCCGTCTGGCACTGATCGGCCAGCGTCTGGGCCACCAGGTGTTCCTGGTGATCGAGAAGGAGTCCGAGGTCGATCTGCTGATCGAGGAAAGCCTGAAGCTGGGCGTGAAGGCCAATATCGGCCTGCGCGTGCGGCTGTCGTCGCTGGCGTCCAGCAAGTGGGCAGACACCGGTGGTGACAAGGGCAAGTTTGGCCTGTCCGCCGGCCAGCTGATTTCGGCGGTGGACAAGCTGGTGGCCGCCGGCCACGGTGACACCGTGCGCCTGATGCACTTCCACATGGGCTCGCAGATCGCCAACATCGCCGACTACCGTGCCGGCTTCCGCGAGGCGATCCGCTACTTCTCCGAGCTGCGCGCGCTGGGCCTGCCGGTCGATCACGTCGATGTCGGCGGTGGTCTGGGCGTCGACTACGACGGCACCCACTCGCGCAATGCCAGCTCCATCAACTACGACATGGACGAGTACGCGCAGGTGATCGTGTCGATGCTGCACGAATTCTGCGCCGAGAACGACATCCCGCATCCGCGCATCCTGTCCGAATCCGGCCGCGCGATGACCGCGCACCACGCGGTGCTGATGATGAACGTCACCGACGTCGAGCGCTTGCCGGACACCATGCCGCAGATCGACGACGTCAGCCTGCTGGCCAAGCCGGTGGCTAAGCTGTTCGAACTGATGAGCCTCACCGACGCCGAAATGGTGACCGAGACCTACTACCGCGCCAGCCACCTGGCGTCGGAAGTGTCGGACATGTACGCCGAAGGCCGTCTGACGCTGAAGGAAAAGGCCGTCGCCGAACAGCTGCACGCCGCGCTGTGCCGCCGCCTGCTGTCGCAGCTGACCGCCAGCCAGCGTTCGCAGCGCCAGGTGTTCGACGACCTGACCGACCGTCTGGCCGACAAGTACTTCTGCAACTTCTCGGTGTTCCAGAGCCTGCCGGATACCTGGGCCATCGACCAGGTGCTGCCGATCATGCCTATCCACCGCCTCAACGAACAGCCGACACGACGTGCGGTGCTGCAGGACCTGACCTGCGATTCCGACGGCAAGGTCAAGCAGTACGTCGACGAGCAGAGCATCGAGTCCAGCATGCCGGTGCACGAGGTGAAGCCGGGCGAGGAGTACCTGATCGCGGTGTTCCTGGTCGGCGCCTACCAGGAAATCCTGGGCGACATGCACAACCTGTTCGGCGATACCGACTCGGTCAACGTCTACGTGCGCGAAGGTGGCCGCCTGTCGTACGAGGGGGTGGAGGAGCACGACACCATCGAGGACATGCTGCGCTACGTGCACCTGTCGCCGGAGGAAATCCTCAACTGCTACGAAGCCAAGGCGCGTACCGCCGGCCTGAGTGCGGAAGAGCGCTCCAGCTACTTCGCCGAATTCTGCCGCGGTCTGAAGCAGTCGTCGTATCTGAACGTCTGAGCGCGGGCATGAGCCGCGTCGCTTGACGCGGCACTCCGCCCGTACAAAAGGTTGGCCGCAAGCCTCACGCTTGCGGCCAACCTTTTTTATTGTGTGCCATCGCAGCTCGCGAAGAAGGCAAACACCTCCGGTACCAGATGGGCGACATTGCAGCGCAGCCACGGCGTGGCCTCCGGCTGTACCCGGAACAGCACGCCCGGTGCCAGCAGGATGTCTTGCTGCAATGCCGCTTCGGTGCAGCGGACCGCATCCAGTGCCGGCGGGAGCTGTACCCAGGCAAACAGGCTGGGAGCCGGTTCGGCAAATACCGGCCAGCCCAGTGCCTCGAAGCCGCTTCTGGCGGCAAGGTTGGCCGCCAGCAGGCGATCGCGCAGTTTCTGCAAGCGCCGGCGGCAGCTGCCATCGGTCAGCATGGACTGTGCCAGCTGCTCGTTGATCAGTGACGAAGTCAGTCCGGTCAGCATCTTGTGGTTGACGAGGGCGTCGATCACCTCGTCGTTGGCCACCACATAGCCGACTCGCAAGGACGGTGCCAGTGTTTTCGAGACGCTGCCGATATGGATGACGCGCTGGGTGCCGGCCAGTGCCTGCAGCGGTGTGCTGCCCGGCTCGGCCAGCGCGGCGGACACATCGTCCTCCACCACCCAGCAGGCGTGCTGCTCGGCCAGTTGCAGCACGCGATGGGCGGTGGCGTGATCGTAGCTGGCACCGGTCGGGTTGTGCAGGCGTGGGTTGGTGAAAAAGGCGCGCGGCTGGTGTGCCTGCATCAGCTGCGCCAGTTGCGCGGAGTCGGGGCCGTGCGCGGTCCACGGTACGCCGATGACGCGGGCGCCGGCCATCTTCAGCAGGGTGATCAGGTTGCAGTAACCGGGATCGTCTACCAGTACCACGTCGCCACTATTTACCAGCATCTTGATAACCAGTTGCAGCGCCTGGCTGGCGCCCTGCGTCAGCAGGATATTGTCGGGTGTCGCCGGCAGGCCCTGGGCGCCAAGGTTGGCGGCCAGGGTTTGTCGCAGGCGCAACAGCCCCATCGGGTCGCCATAGTGGGCCGGCGGCTGCGGGTCGCGGCCGAGGGCGCGCAGACTGCGGGCCAGCCCGTTCTGGTCGTACCAGTCTGCGGGTAACCAGCCGCTGCCCGGCTGGCGATCGCTATCGGCGGGGTTGAAGTGGTTGTCGATCAGCCAGTAGGCATCGGCGGTTTTTTGCGGTTGGCGCGGAGCGGCAACCTGGCCACTTCCGGCTCGCGGCCGTACGTAAAAGCCGTCGCCGCGCCGTGCAATCAATACGCCGTCGGCAACCAGCCGGTCGTAGGCTTCCACCACGGTGAAGGTGCTGACGCCGTGGCTGGCGGCAAACTGGCGAATGGACGGCACCTGTTCGCCGGCGCGCCATTGCCGGCGGTGCACGGCATCCTGTACTGCTGCAGCGATGCGTTCGATGAGCGAGCCGCTGAAGGCATCCAGTTGCAAGGACATGAGGTCTCCACTGTATTGGTGATCCGGCCTGTACAGCCTTGGTCGACAACAGGACGGTCGTACATGGTAGCGGGTTTGTGTCCGCCATACAGTAGCGGCACTCACTCGGAGAACAGGGACACGACATGAACAAGCGATCAATAGCAGTACTGGCACTGCTTGCTGCCAGCAGCCAGAGCGTATTGGCCGAAGAGCCGCTGCGCATCGTGACGGAAGGGACTTTTCCGCCGTACAGCATGACCCGGGCCGACGGCAGCCTGACCGGCTTTGATGTCGATATTGCCAAGGCACTGTGCAGTGAAATGAAGATGAAGTGCGAGATCAAGGCGAATGATTTTGAAGGCATGATCCCCGGGCTGATCGCGAAGAAATTCGATGTGGCCGTGGCCTCGATGGCGATTACCGAGGAGCGCAAGAAAGCCGTGGCGTTCAGCGACAAATATCAGGGTGGCTACAGCACCCTGATCGGCAAGACCGGCCAGAAGCTGGATGGCACGCCAGCAGGCATGAAGGGCAAGACCATCGGCATCCAGCAGGGCACCATTCAGGCGAACTATGCCCGGGCGAAATATCAGCCGGCAGGTGTCAGGCTCAGCACTTACAGCACGGTCGAGAATGCGTTCCTCGATGTGGTTAGCGGCCGCATCGATGCCTTGATGATCGATGTGGGTGGTGCCTATGAATTGAAGAAAAGCCCGAAAGGCAAGCTGGTCGAGATGTTCGGTCCGAAAATGAACGATGTGAAATATTTCGGCACCGGCTCCGGTATTGCCGTGCGCAAGGCAGACAAAGCCCTGCTGGGCAGGATCAACGCCGCGCTGAAGACCATTCTGGCAAACGGCAGCTACAAGAAGATCAACGACCAGTATTTCGACTACAACCAGTACGACTGAGTCCGGCGGCGAGCTTCCACTCTCACTTTGACCCGGCCGCTGCCGGGTGTTTTTTTGGCAACGATCATGCATATCCAGAACCATACCCTGCCGGGCGTCATGCCTGGCACGCAGCATGTACTGAACAGCTACCACTTTGGCAAAGAGGGGAGCGGCCCGCATGTCTACCTGCAGGCGGGACTGCATGCAGATGAATTGCCAGGAGTCGTACTGCTGCATCGCCTGTGCCGCCGGCTGGAGTTACTGGAGGGAGAAGGCCGCATTCGCGGCCGGCTGACGGTGGTGCCGATGGCCAATCCGCAAGGCATGACCCAGCACCTGCAGGGACAGCACTCCGGCCGTTTTGACGGAGTCAGTGCCGAAAACTTCAATCGCCATTACCCGGACCTGAGTGACGCCGCCGCGGCACGGCTGGATGCGACAGCGGATAGTGCCAAGGTGCGCCAGGCGCTGCGGCAGGCATTGGTTGCGCAGCCGGCGGTCAGCACAATCGATGCCTTGCGTCACACCCTGTTCGATATGGCCTTGCAGGCAGATATGGTGCTGGATGTGCATTGCGACAGCGAAGCCGTGCTGCACCTTTATGGCAATAACCGGCATCAGGCGGCGGCGGGTGAGCTGGCCGGTTTTCTGCAGGCCGGGGCCACCTTGCTGTGCGACGAGGCCGGTGGCATGTCGTTCGATGATGCGGTGGTGCAGAACTGGCGCCGGCTGGAGCAGCGGCTGGGCGTGACGCTGGCGATTCCGCTGGCGCTGACGGTCGAGCTGCGCGGGGTGGCGGATGTCGAGGACAGGCTGGCGGCGCGTGACGAAGGCGGCCTGCTGGCATGGCTGCGCTGGGTCGGCGTGCTGGAGGGCGAGAAAGTGGCGCCACCGCAGGCGCCGCAAGCCGCAACGCCATTGGCCGGGGTCGAGACCATCGTGGCGCCGCATGGTGGCGTGGTGGTGTACCAGGCGACACCGGGGCAGGTCTTGGTTGCCGGCTCGCGTATTGGTTATCTGCTCAATCCGCTGGATGGTAGCCAGACGCCTTTGCTCAGCCAACGTGGCGGCTATTTCTATGCCCGTGTCGCCAACCGGCTGGCGACGACGGGGGCGGAACTGGTGTTTCTTGCCGGCGCCGGTGTCTGGCGCAATGGTAACTTGCTGTCGGCGTAAGGCGCAGTTGGTGACAGGAAAGGTTGGCCGCAGTATTGCGGCCAACCTTTTTTATGGTGCGAAGGTGCTACCGGTCTAGCCCGGCTTGCCGTCGGCCCGCTTTTTCGCCAGCAGCGGCAGGCCGAACCAGGCCCAGCCGAGCAGGCCCACGAGCAGGCTCAGCGCCGCCAGCACATAGCCGCGCAGGGCGAACGCCGGCAGCAGGTCGGCGCTGACGCGCAGTAGCGCCACGCCGTGCAGCAGCAGGTACAGCCACCACAGGCCGCGGCTGGCCTGCAGCGGATGACCGGCATGGCCCAGCATCACTCGCGAGGCGAAGCCGACCAGCATGGTGATGAAGAAGCCGACCGTCACCGCGTGTAGTCCGGCCAGCGACGACACCAGACCGAAATCGGCCAGCGTCAGCAGCAGGAAGGCCAGCGGCAGCCAGGCAAAGGCGAGGTGCAACATGGCCAGCAGGGGCACGCTGCGACTGCGCCACGACTGCCAGCGATAGAGGCAGGTGGCGCTGAGGCCGCACAACAGCAGGCTTGCCGGCCACAGCGGCAACTGGGCAATGGCAAGCACGCCGTACAGCCAGCTGCCGCCCAGTAGTGCCAGCAGCAGCCAGCGCGGCCGCCACACCTGGTAGGGCGCAATCACGCTCTGGGTGAAGAACGGCAGCATGCGGTGGCTGACGGCGAGGAAGACCGGCAACAGGAAACCCCACAGCGCCAGGTTGCGCATCCACCACCACGCCGCCGCCACGTCGGCCAGCAGCCAGTACAGCATCGCCAGCAGGCCACCGCAGCCGGCCAGCAGCGCGGCCAGTACCGCCTGCGCGTGCAGGCGGTCGCTGACGCTGCTCTGGCGAAGCAGTTGCTGCATGGTCTGCGCCAGCAGCGCCAGCGCCGCCAGCCACAGCAGTGCGGCGGCAGCCAGCCAGTAGTGCGAGCCGGGCAGTGCCGCCAGTGCGCAGAGCAGGGCGGTGAACAGCAGCAGCGGGATCAGCACGCAGCGCCAGCGTGCCGGCGAGGCGGCGTTCAGCCAGCGCGGCGCGGCGGTCAGGATGAAGCCGGTCATGAAAAACGGAAACAGGCCGTACAGCATCAGCGCCGCGTGCGCCTGCAGCGGGCTGAGCTCGCGGTGCAGGCTGGCGCCTTGCTGGCGCAGCAGCAATTCGCTGCTCCAGACCGCCAGCAGTAGCAGGGCGGCGAGCAGGCCGGGCAAGAATGCCGCGCGATGGGGGGTGGCGGCCAACCTTTGTAATACGGGGAGGGGCGACATGCGGGATATCCTGGCTTGGTGCAAAACCGAAGTGTCGGTAATCTTGACGCCCCTGCCAATGACGCGAATCAAGCGCACAGGCCGCGCCGGCAGATCGGCACCGGTGGCGGGAAGCGGCGAAATTCCAGACAAATCCGGCGCCTATCTATAAAAATATTTCTAACCATCTGATTTTAGAGGATTTTATTGTGTTTGCACATTGTTGGACATTTCAGGGAAATGTGTAAGCCGATGTCGCAAAGAGGATATGGCCTGTTTCCATGATTGGATTAGAATCGGTAACAGACACTGTTCACACAATAAATCCAGTACAGATTGCAATAAGGAACTATCAATGAGCACCAACGTTACCCGCGATACCTTTGATCAGGTCATGGTCCCGAACTACGCACCGGCAGGTTTCATCCCGGTCAAGGCGGCCGGCTCCCGCGTGTGGGATCAGCAAGGTCGTGAATTCATCGATTTTGCTGGCGGTATTGCGGTTAATTCTCTGGGGCACTGCCATCCGGAGCTGGTTGCCGCGCTGACCGAGCAAGCCAACAAGGTCTGGCACCTGTCCAACGTGTTCACCAACGAGCCGGCGCTGGAACTGGCCTCGCTGCTGACCGAAACCACCTTTGCCGAGCGCGTGTTCCTGTGCAACTCCGGCGCCGAGGCCAACGAGGCCGCGTTCAAGCTGGCGCGCAAATACGCCGCTGACCACTACAGCGCCGACAAGCACGAGATCATTTCCTGCACCAACTCCTTCCACGGCCGTACGGTGTTCACCGTCAACGTCGGTGGCCAGCCGAAGTACACCGAAGGTTTCGGCCCGAACCCTGCCGGCATCACCCACGTGCCGTTCAACGACATCGACGCGCTGAAGGCCGCCATTTCTGACAAGACCTGCGCGGTGGTGATCGAGCCGGTACAGGGCGAAGGCGGCGTGCTGCCGGCTACCCAGGCCTACCTGGATGCGGCACGCGAACTGTGCAACCAGCACAATGCGCTCTTGGTGTTCGACGAAGTGCAGACCGGCGTCGGCCGTACCGGCTCGCTGTACGCTTACCAGGAATACAACGTGACCCCGGATATCCTGTCCTCGGCCAAAGGCCTGGGCGGCGGCTTCCCGGTGGGCGCGATCCTGACCACCAGCGAGATTGCCAAGAGCCTTGGCGTCGGCACCCACGGCACCACCTACGGCGGCAACCCGCTGGCATCGGCGGTGGCCAAGAAAGTGATCGAGATCGTCAGCCGTCCGGAAGTGCTGGCCGGCGTGCGTGCCAAGCACCAGCGTTTCGTCGATGGCCTGAACGCGATCAACGCCAAGTACAACGTGTTCAAGGAAATCCGCGGCATGGGTCTGCTGATCGGCGCCGTGGTGTCCGACGAGTTTGCCGGCCGCGCCCGTGAATTCCTGAAAGCCGCCGAAGCCAAACAGCTGATGGTGCTGGTTGCCGGCCTGTCGGTTGTGCGTTTTGCGCCGTCGCTGGTGATCGAAGACAAAGACATCGACGAAGGTCTGGCACGTTTCGATGCCGCCATCGCCGAACTGGTTGCTGCCAACCGCGCCTGATTTCCGTTTCCGGAACCTAATCAAATCCGCATTCTGGGGAACTCCGCTGCCGCTACGGTAGCGGAGCGGGGCTTGCTGCGCCCGGTTCCGGAACACCACGAGGGAGAAATAACCATGTTGATCGTGCGTCCAGTACGCATTTCCGATCTGCCAGTCATTGAAACAATGGCGGTGGACAGCGGGATTGGCGTCACCAGCTTGCCGAACAATCGGGAAAAGCTCTACGAAAAAATCCAGACCTCGCTCGGCGCCTTCGAGCACGAGGCGGTGGCCGGTACCGGCCGTGAATACTATATGTTCGTGCTGGAAGACGACGGCCAGGTGGTCGGCACCGCGTCGATCAGCGCCTCCGCCGGCTTTGAAGAGCCGTTCTACAGCTACCGCAGCGAAACCATGGTGCACGCCTCGCGCGCGCTGAAGGTGAACAACCGCATCCACGTGCTGAACATGTGCCACGACCTGACCGGCATGGTGCAGCTGCTCGGCTTCTACTGCCGGCCCAACCTGTCGCTGCGCGCGCTGGAATTGCTGTCGCGCGCCCGACTCCTCTATATGGCGGCCGCACGCGAGCGTTTCGGCCGTCGCATCCTGGTCGAGATGCAGGGCATTCTCGACGCCAACGCGCAGTCGCCGTTCTGGGACGCCATCGGTCGCCGCTTCTTCAATATGGACTTCCCGCAGGTGGAGCAGGCCTTCGCCCAGCGCAGCAAGACCTTTATTGCCGAGCTGATGCCGACCTACCCGATCTACGTGCCGCTGCTGCCGGATCAGGCGCAAAACGCCATCGGCCAGATCCACCCCGATTTCGAGCGTCCGTTCAACATCCTCAGCCGCGAAGGCTTCGAGGCCGACAACTACATCGACATCTTTGACGGCGGCGCGGTGCTGACCGCCGAGGTCGACCAGCTGTTCAGCATGCGCCAGCAGCTGCGGGCGCAGGTTGAAGTGGCGCCGGTGCTGCCGGAAGGCGCTGAAGAGATGGTGATTTCCAATCATCGCAGCGACCAGTTCGCCCTGGCGCAGGCACACGCCAGCCTGGTGGACGACGTGTTGTTCATCACACCGGATACCGCGCGCGCGCTGTCGCTCGCCAGCGGCCAGATCGCCTGTGTCGCGCCGCTATTGCAAGCAGAACAAGGGAGGGTTGCAGCATGATGGTGATTCGCCCGGTCAAGGCGTCCGATCTGGACGGCCTGATGGAGCTGGCGCGCAGCGCCGGCGTAGGTCTGACCTCGTTGCCGGTGAACGAAGAGCGCCTCAGCGCCCGTATCGCCCGCTCCGAGAAAAGCTTCAGCGGCGAGGCCGATCTGGCCGAACGCGGCTACGTGTTCGTGCTGGAAGACACCGCCAGTGGCCGTGTCGGCGGCATCTGCGCGCTGGAGGCGGCAGTCGGCCTGAAAGAGCCGTGGTACAACTACCGTGTCGGTACCATCGTCCATGCCTCGGAAGAGCTGGATGTTTACACCCGTCACGAAACGCTGTTCCTGTCCAACGACCACACCGGCTACTCCGAGCTGTGCACGCTGTTCCTGCACCCGGATTTCCGCGTCAACAAGAACGGCGGCCTGCTGTCCAAGAGCCGCTTCCTGTTCCTGGCGCAGTTCCCGGAAATGTTCGGCAAGGTGGTGGTGGCGGAGATGCGCGGCGTGTCCGACGCCGCCGGCAACTCGCCGTTCTGGGAAGCGCTCGGCCGCCACTTCTTCTCGATGGAATTCGCGCAGGCCGATTACCTGACCGGCGTCGGCCAGAAGGCTTTCGTCGCCGAGCTGATGCCGAAATTCCCGGTCTACATCGACTTCCTGCCGCAGGACGCGCAGGCGGTGATCGGCCAGACCCACGACAACACCCGCCCGGCGGTGGCGATGCTGCACAGCGAAGGCTTCCGCTACGAAGGCTACGTCGACATCTTCGACGCCGGCCCGACGGTGCAGGCCTACACCCGCGACATCCGCGCGGTGCGCGACAGCCGCCTGCTGGCGGCCAACGTTGACGACAGCGCGGAAAGCGCGGCCACCGGCTTCTATCTGGTGTCCAACACCGGCTTTGACGGCTTCCGCGTGCTGCTGGCCGAACTGGCGCCGGGCGCGGACAGCGTCAAGCTGAGCGCGGAACAGGCGGCAACACTGAATATCAAGCAGGGCGATGTGGTGCGTGTGGTGGCACTGTCGCCGAAGGAGACTGCATAAATGGCAACGCAATTCATCAACGGCAGCTGGTTGTCCGGTAGCGGCGAACAGCTGAACAAGAACAATCCGGCCACCGGCATCCTGATCTGGCAAGGCCAGGCCGCCGATGCGCAGCAGGTCGACGCCGCCGTGCGCGCCGCGCGTGCCGCGTTCAAGGGCTGGGCACGCACCGCGCTGGACGAGCGTCTGGCCGTCATCCGCCGCTTTGGCGAACTGCTGAACAGCAACAAGGCCGCACTGGCGGAGATCATCGCCAAGGAAACCGGCAAGCCGATGTGGGAAGCGCAGACCGAAGTCACCACCATGGTGAACAAGGTCGAGATCTCGATCAAAGCCTATAACGAGCGCACCGGCGAACGCGCCGCGCCGATGGGCGACGCGCAGGCGGTATTGCGCCACAAGCCGCACGGCGTGGTGGCGGTGTTCGGCCCGTACAACTTCCCCGGCCACCTGCCAAACGGCCACATCGTGCCGGCGCTGATCGCCGGTAACACCGTGATCTTCAAGCCGTCGGAGCTGACGCCGTGGACGGCGCAGGAAACCGTGCGCCTGTGGCACGAGGCCGGCCTGCCGGCAGGGGTGATCAACCTGACCCAGGGCGCCAAGGAAACCGGCATCGCGCTGGCCAATCACGACGGTATCGACGGCCTGTTCTTTACCGGCAGCTCCGGCACCGGCAACCTGCTGCACAAGGCCTTCGGCGGCCAGCCGGAGAAAATCCTGGCGCTGGAAATGGGTGGCAACAATCCGCTGATCGTCGGCAATGTTGCCGATGTCGATGCCGCGGTGCATCACGTGATCCAGTCCGCCTTCGTTTCCGCTGGTCAGCGCTGCACCTGCGCGCGCCGCCTGCTGGTGGCGGAAGGCGCCGCCGGCGATGCCTTCATCGCGCGGCTGGTACAGGTTGCGGCCAACCTCAAGGTTGGTCTCTACAACGACGAGCCGCAGCCGTTCATGGGTTCGGTGATTTCCAATGCGGCCGCCGACGCGCTGCTGGCAGCACAGGCAACGTTGAGCGCAAGCGGCGGCAAGGTGCTGCTGGAGATGAAGCGCTTGTCCGAGGTCGGCGCCATCCTGTCGCCGGGCATCATCGACACGACCCACGCGCAGCGTCCGGACGACGAATTCTTCGGTCCGTTGCTGCAGATCATCCGCTACCACGATTTTGACCAGGCCATTGAGCTGGCCAACGACACCCGCTTCGGCCTGGCCGGCGGTGTGCTGTCCGACGATCGCGGCCAGTACGAGCAGTACCTGCTGGAAAGCCGCGCCGGGGTGGTGAACTGGAACAAGCCGCTGACCGGTGCCTCCAGTGCTGCACCATTTGGTGGCATCGGCGCCTCCGGCAATCACCGTCCTAGTGCCTATTACGCCGCCGACTACTGCGCGTGGCCGGTAGCGTCGCTGGAATGCGACAGCCTGACCGTTCCGTCTCAACTTTCTCCGGGGATCGTACTGTGAGCAACGCTTTTGAAGTGAACTTCGACGGCCTGGTGGGCCCGACGCACAACTACAGCGGCCTGTCCTACGGCAACGTCGCTTCCACCGGCAACCAGAATGCCGCCTCCAATCCGCGTCTGGCCGCCAAGCAGGGCCTGGCCAAGATGAAGGCGCTGCACGATCTCGGCTTCAAGCAGGGCGTGCTGGCGCCGCACGAGCGCCCGGACGTGGCCTCGCTGCGCCTGCTGGGCTTTGGCGGGACCGACGCACAGGTGATCGCCCGCGCCGCGAAGGAAGCGCCGGCCATCCTGGCGGCCGCCACCTCGGCGTCGTGCATGTGGACCGCCAACGCGGCCACCGTCAGCCCGTCCGGCGACACCGCCGACGGTCGCGTGCACTTCACGCCGGCCAATCTGAACAACAAGTTCCACCGCTCCATCGAGCATCCAACCACCCGTCGCATCCTGCAGGCGATGTTTGCCGACGAGTCCCGCTTTGCGGTGCACCCGGCACTGCCGGCGCAGATGCACTTCGGCGACGAGGGTGCGGCCAACCATACCCGCTTCTGCCATGAATACGACGGTGCCGGTGTCGAGTTCTTCGTATTCGGTGCTGCCGCCTTTGACAGCCGTTATCCGAAGCCGGCACGCTTCCCGGCACGGCAGACGCTGGAAGCTTGCCAGGCGGTCGCCCGCCTGCATGGCCTGAAGGAAGCTGGCGTGGTCTACGCGCAGCAGGATCCGGATACCATCGACGCCGGCGTGTTCCACAATGACGTGATCTCGGTCGGTAACCGCAACGTGCTGTTCCATCACGAGAAGTCGTTCCTGCATCAGGCCGAGGTGCTGGCCGAGCTGGATCGCAAGCTGGCCGCAGCCGGTGGCAACTTCATTGCCATCGAAGTGCCGCTGGCGGAAGTCAGCGTCGAAGAGGCGGTGAAGAGCTACCTGTTCAACAGCCAGCTGCTGTCCAAGCCGGACGGCAAGATGATCATCGTGGTGCCGGAAGAGTGCCGCAACATCGAGCGGGTGTGGACTTACCTGCAGAAGATGAGCAGCTCGGGCGGCCCGATCGACGAGGTGCGCGTGTTCGACCTGAAGCAGAGCATGCAGAATGGCGGCGGCCCGGCTTGTCTGCGCCTGCGCGTGGCGCTGTCGGCGGCGGAGATTGCGGCGGTCAATCCGAACGTAATGATGAGCGATGCATTATTTGGCACGCTTAATGCTTGGGTAGACCGTCATTATCGCGACCGCCTGTCACCGGACGATCTGGCCGACCCGCAACTGCTTGTCGAGTGCCGTACCGCACTGGACGAACTGAGCGGCATCCTGGCACTGGGCTCGGTGTATCCTTTCCAGATGGTGTAATTAAACCCATACGGAAAATGCATTTGCATACAGGCCATCTGCGATCATGTCGCAGGTGGCTTTTTTGTTGTGTGAGTGCAAAAGCAAATAAAATCGATTGTATCCATAAACGGTTTTTTCCTTTTGCGCGGATTTGGTGCATCGGTGGCGAATTTATGATTCGAATTGAAACAAATGTGGTTCGTTTGCGAAAAGAAAGGAAAATTTTTAAAAATAATACGCGCGAAAAAGAACATCAAAAAAAGCCTTTGGTTGCAACGCAACATTGAATTGCGGTCAGGTTTTTTTGCTGTTTTTTTTAATTAAATCAATGACTTGTGTTGTGTTAAAAAAATCGTAAAAAAACCTGAATTTCTCAAGTTTTTAAGATTGACAGTCGATTGGATACGCTAGCATAATCCGCTCGGCTTGTCGGACAGAAACCCAACTGCCGACCTTTGCACAGAAGACGGTAAAAGAGGGTAAACCCCGTATAAATCGTCGGGACAATCATCCTTAGGAGATCCCACCGTGGACATTTTTCTGCAACAGATCCTGAACGGCCTCGTGCTGGGCAGCATTTATGCCCTGATCGCACTTGGTTACACCATGGTGTACGGGATCATGGGCCTCATCAACTTCGCGCACGGCGAAGTCGTGATGTTTGGCGCCATGGTTACCATCACCGTTGTTACTTCCCTGATGAATGCCGGTGTCGCTCTGCCGGGTCCGATGCTGGTGCTGATCGGCCTGCTGGTCGCCATTCCTGCCTGCATGCTGCTGGGCTACACCATCGAACGCGTGGCTTACCGCCCGCTGCGTAACGCACCCAAGCTGGCACCGCTGATCACCGCGATCGGCCTGTCCATCGTGCTGCAGCAGGTTGCCATCCTGATCTGGGGTCGTAACTACATCCCGTTCCCGGCCATCCTGGATCACGAAACCATCGAGATCTTCGGCGCTACCATCACCAAACTGCAACTGGGTATCGTTGGCCTGTGCCTGCTGCTGATGGTCGGTCTGCTGGTCGTGGTCGAGAAGACCAAGCTGGGCCGTGCGATGCGCGCCACCAGCCAGAACCCGGCGGTTGCCAGCCTGATGGGCGTCAACGTCAATACCATCATCTCCGCGACCTTTGTGATGGGTTCGGCGCTGGGTGCCATCGCCGGTGTGATGGTTGCCACCAACTATGACCAGGCTCACTACTATATGGGCTTCATGATCGGTCTGAAGGCGTTTACCGCCGCGGTGCTGGGCGGTATCGGCAACCTGGGTGGTGCAGTTGCCGGTGGCATCCTGCTGGGCATTATCGAAAGTCTGGGTGCTGGCTATATTGGTGACCTGACCGGTGGTTTCCTGGGTTCGCACTATCAGGACATCTTTGCCTTCGCTGTGCTGATCGTCGTTCTGATCTTCCGTCCTTCTGGCCTGCTGGGCGAGAAAATGGCCGATCGCGCCTAATAGGGAGAGACAAGTGAGCATGACTATGGATACCAACAAAAAACTGGCGGTCTTTATTGCCTCCGCCATCGTGCTGGCCGTGCTGCCGTTCGTGGTCGGCAATACCCTGGGTAACTCCTGGGTGCGCACCATCGACTTCGCGCTGCTGTACGTGATGCTGGCGCTGGGTCTGAACATTGTGGTCGGCTTTGCCGGTCTGCTGGACCTGGGCTTCATCGCCTTCTACGCCGTCGGTGCCTACACCTTCGCGCTGTTGGGCTCGCCACACTTCGACATTCACCTGCCGTTCTACATCTCGATCCCGATCGGTGCCGGTCTGGCCGCGATGTTCGGCTTGCTGCTGGGTACCCCAGTGCTGAAGCTGAAGGGTGACTATCTGGCGATCGTGACGCTGGGCTTCGGTGAAATCGTCCGGATCTTCATGAATAACCTGAACGCGCCGGTGAACATCACCAACGGGCCGCAGGGTATTAACCTGATCGATCCGATCCAGATCGGTGGCGTGTCGCTGGGCAAGGCCATCGAGGTATTCGGTTTCAGCCTGAACCCGGTGCACATGTACTACTACGTGTTCCTGTTCCTGACCGTGCTGGTGGTGATCATGGTTTACCGCCTGCAGCACTCCCGTATCGGCCGTGCCTGGGTGGCGATGCGTGAAGACTCGATCGCCGCGGCGGCAATGGGCCTCAACATCCGCAACATCAAGCTGCTGGCCTTTGCGCTGGGCGCGCTGTCCGGTGGTGTTGCCGGTGGCCTGTTCTCGACTTTCCAGGGCTTCATCTCGCCGGAGTCGTTCGGCCTGCTGGAATCGATCATGATCCTGGCGATGGTGGTACTGGGTGGCATGGGGCACATCCCAGGCGTGATCCTGGGGGCCGTGGTGCTGACCATTGCGCCGGAAATCCTGCGTGACGTGATCGGTCCGCTGCAGATGCATACCTTCGGCAAAATGATTGTCGACCCGGAAAACGCACGCATGCTGCTGTTCGGTGCAGCGATGGTGATCATGATGCTGGTTCGTCCGGAAGGGATGTGGCCGTCCAAGCGTCGTGCTGCTGAATTCAAAGATGCGAAGAAAGGTTAAGCCATGTCTGAAGTTTTGCTGAAAATCGAAGGCATCAACAAGCGTTTTGGCGGCCTTCACGCACTGAGTAATGTCAGCCTGCACATCAACAAGGGCGAGATTTATGGCCTGATCGGTCCTAACGGCGCCGGCAAGACCACGATGTTCAACGTGCTGACCGGCCTGTACACCCCGGACGAAGGTAGCTTCACCTTTGACGGCAACGATCTGTTCCGTGCGCCACCGCACGTGGTGGTGAATACCGGTATCGCCCGTACCTTCCAGAATATCCGTCTGTTCCACGAGATGACGGCGCTGGAAAACGTGATGGTTGGCCGTCACATCCGCTCCAAAGCCAATGCGCTGGGTGCGGTACTGCGCAACAAGGCCACCCGCGACGAGGAAGCCTCGATCGAGGCCAAGGCTTGGGAACTGCTGCGCTATGTCGGCATCGAGGATGTCGCCTACGAGCGTGCCAAGAACCTGTCCTACGGTCACCAGCGTCGTCTGGAAATCGCCCGTGCGCTGGCCACCGAGCCGAAGCTGCTGGCGCTGGATGAACCGGCCGCCGGCATGAACCCGAGCGAGACCGAGTCGCTGAAGGCGTTGATGGAAAAGATCCGCGACGGTGGTGTCACCGTGCTGCTGATCGAACACGACGTGAAGCTGATGATGGGCCTGTGCGATCGTATCGCCGTGCTCGACTATGGCAAGAAAATTGCAGAAGGTGTGCCCGAAGTGGTACGTAAAGATCCGAAAGTGATCGAGGCTTATCTGGGAGTGGCACACGAATGAGCATTCTAGACGTCAAGAACCTGCAGGTTTCCTACGGTGGCATTCAGGCCGTCAAGGGCATCGACTTCCACATCAACAAGGGCGAACTGGTGACCCTGATCGGTGCCAACGGCGCCGGCAAGACCACCACGCTGAAAACCCTGGTCGGCATGGTCAAGATCGCCGGCGGCAGCATCAGCTTTGATGGCAAGGACACCACCAGCATCGCCACCCACGACTTCGTGCGTAACGGTCTGGTGATGGTGCCGGAAGGCCGTGGCATCTTCGGCAAGCTGACGGTGGAAGAAAACCTGCAAATGGGTGGTTTCCATCGCAACGACAAAGATGGCATCCAGCGCGACATCGAGCGCGGCTACGAGCTGTTCCCGCGCTTGAAGGAGCGCCAGAAGCAGCTGGCCGGCACCCTGTCCGGTGGCGAACAGCAGATGGTGGCAATGGCGCGCGCGATCATCTCGCAACCGAAGTTGCTGCTGCTGGACGAGCCGTCGATGGGTCTGGCACCGCTGATCGTGGAAAAGATCTTCGAGATCATCCAGATGGTGGCGGCCGAAGGCGTGACCATGCTGCTGGTGGAACAGAACGCCAAGCTGGCGCTGCAGGTATCGCAGCGCGGCTACGTGATGGAAAGCGGCAAGATCAGCATGAGCGGCCCGGCGAAGGAATTGCTGGACGACGAGCGCGTGCGTAACGCCTACCTCGGCGGTTAACCCCGTCCGGCCACGGGCGCGGCCAACCGGCCGCCCCGTGTGTGCTTGCCCGAGGCGGGTATTGCCGCCGTGTCGCGAGAACAATAACCATGTTTGACACCCTCAGCCCCGATGTCCTGCTCCGCCAGGCACTCGGGGCTTTGTTTTTTCCGCCGCTGAACGGACTGTTGCTGCTGCTGGCCGGCAGCTACTGGCGGCGGCGGGCACCGGCGGCTGGTCGCTTGCTGTTGCTGCTGGCGCTGCTGCTGAGCTATCTGCAGGCAACGCCGTGGCTGGCGATGCGTCTCAATGGCGCGCTGGAATCGTTTGCGCCGGCCACGCTGGTGCAGGTGCGTAGCACCGGCGCCATCGTGGTGCTCGGTGGCGGCCAGCGTCCGGCGCCGGAGTATGCGGCCAACGTGCCGTCCGGCGACAGCCTGGCGCGGCTGCGCTATGGTGCCTATCTGGCACGGGCCAGCGGCTTGCCGCTGCTGCTGACCGGCGGTGCCCCCAGCGGCGGCGAGGCCGAGGCGGTGGTGATGGCGCGCGTGCTGCAGCAGGATTACGGCATCACCCCGCGCTGGGTGGAGGCCGCCGCGGAAACCACCGCCGACAATGCCCGCCTGTCTGCCGCGCTGCTGCGCGAGGCCAAGGTTGGCCGCATCACGCTGGTGACGCAGGCCTGGCACATGCCGCGCGCGCTGCCGCCGTTCCGTGCCGCCGGCCTGCAGGTGGTGGCAGCGCCGACCGGCTATAGTCGTTATGACGGCATCTGGCTGCAGCACTGGCTGCCGAGCGGGCGCGCGATGCAGGAGGTGTATCAGGCGGAGCGCGAATGGCTGGGGCTGCTGTATTATCGCTTGCGTTCCCTCATTACAGGATTAAGCACATGAACACCGGCGCGCTGATCATCGGAGACGAATTATTGTCTGGCAAACGCCAGGACAAACACATGCCGGCACTGATCCGCCTGCTGGCGGAACGTGGCATGAAGCTGGCCTGGGTCGAGTACCTTGGCGACGATCCGGCGCGCATCGAGGCGGCACTGCGGCGCGCCTTTGCCAGTGGCGATCTGGTATTCAGCTTTGGCGGCATCGGCGCCACGCCGGACGACTACACTCGTGCCTGTGCCGCGCAGGCGCTGGACGAGGCGCTGGAGATCCACCCCGAGGCGAAGCAGCTGATCGAAGGCCGCTTTGGTGCCGACGCCTATCCGCACCGCATCAACATGGGCCGGCTGCCGGCCAGCGCACGGCTGATCCCCAATCCGGTCAACCAGATGCCGGGCTTTTCCTGTCGCGACGTACACTTCGTGCCCGGCTTTCCCAATATGGCGTGGCCGATGGTGGCGTGGGTGCTAGACACGCAGTACCGCGCCCTGTTTTCCGAGCATCCGGACGTGGAACAGGGCTGCATTGCCATCGATGCGCGCGAGGGCGACCTGATCACGCTGATGCAGGAATTCGTGGCGCGTTACCCGACGCTGCGTTTCTCCAGCCTGCCCAATTTCGGCACCGACGCCATCCCGCAGATGCACATCGAGTTCGGCTTCAGCGGCCAGCCTGCGCTGGTGGCGATCGCGCTGGGCGAGTGGCGCAAGGCGCTGCTGGCCAAGGGCTACGAGGTGCGCGACAAGCCGGCGAGCTAGCTACTGCCGTGACAGCAGGCTAACAGCCGGGGCTGCCGGGACGGATGCCGCGGGAGGTATTTTCCCGTACTCAGGCGCCGCGACAAGACAAAAGGTTGGCCGCAAGCATCACTGCTTGCGGCCAACCTTTTGTCGTTGTGGCGTACGGCGCTGGCAGGCGCCAGCGGCTTAGTTGACGAAGCGCATCGAGAAGTCGATGGCGCGCACGTCCTTGGTCAGCTTGCCGATGGAAATGCGGTCGACCCCGGTCTCGGCGATGGCGCGCACGCTGTCCAGGTCGACGCCGCCGGAGGCCTCCAGCTGCGCACGGCCGGCGCTGCGGCGCACGGCCTCGCGCATCTCGTCCGGCGACATGTTGTCGAGCAGGATCAGCGGGCAGGCGGCGGCCAGCGCCTCGTCCAGTTCGGTCAGGTTTTCCACTTCCACCTGCAGCGTCACGTGCGGCGGCGCGATGGCGCGAGCGGCTTTGAGCGCCGCGGTGATGCTGCCGTTGGCGATGATGTGGTTTTCCTTGATCAGGATGCCGTCGTAGAGGCCGACGCGCTGGTTGGCGCCGCCGCCGACGGTGACGGCGTACTTTTGCGCCAGGCGCAGGCCGGGCACCGTCTTTCGGGTGTCGTGGATCACGGCGCGGGTGCCGGCAACGGCATCGACGTAGCGGCGCGTTTCGGTGGCGACGCCGGACAGCGTCTGCAGGAAGTTCAGGCCGCTGCGTTCGGCGGTGAGCAGCGCCTGTGCCGGGCCGCTGATGGTGCACACCACGTCACCGTTGCCGATGCGGGCGCCTTCGGCGACGTGCCACTGCACCTGGCAGCGCGCGTCGATCTGGCGATAGCACTCTTCCAGCCACGCCTGGCCACACAGCACCGCCGCTTCGCGTGCCACGATGCGCGCTTCGCCCGGCTGGTTCGGGCACAGGGCGGCAGTCCAGTCCTTGTCGCCGATGTCTTCGGCAAGGGCAAGGCTGACGGAGTGGGCGATCAGGTGCTGGGCGGGCAAGGTCGGCATGATGGTCGGAGTCCGGGGCAAAAAGCGCGATTTTACCCCGCTTTGGCGTGGCGGTGGGGTGCTCTGCTATGATGAAGTTCTGTCGCCCGTCCCGATCCGCCAATGAATTTTCCCGATACGCTGTTTTCCCTGCCACTGTTGTGGGCCGCCACCGGACTGATGTTGCTGCTGCTGTCGCTGGCTGCGTGGCGGGTGCCGTGGCGCACGCTGCCGCACGGCGCGGTCAGTGCCTGGACGGCAGCCTGTGTGCTGCTGGCCGCGATGTGGCTGGTCAAGGCCGGCCTGCAGCCGGGGTTGTCGTTTCACCTGCTGGGGGCGGCGATCTTCACCTTGCTGATGGGGCCGGCGCTGGCGCTGCTGGCACTGGCGCTGGTGCTGCTGTTGCAGGTGGCGGCAGGGCAGCTGGACTGGCTGGCGCTGGGGCTGAATTTCTGCGTGACGCTGTTGCCGGCGGTGGCGGTGACCGCGCTGGCGCTGCGCCTGGCGCAGCGTTATCTGCCGGCGCACCTGTTCGTCTATGTCTTCGTCAACGCCTTTCTCGCCGGCGGCCTGAGCCTCATTGCCGCCGCCGCCAGCGGCATGGCGCTGCTGTGGCTGCTGGGGGTGTACGACTGGCCCTACCTGCTGGATAACGCGCTGCCGTTCTATTTCCTGCTGTCGTGGTCGGAGGCGTTTACCAGCGGGCTGGTGCTGTCGATCATGGTGGTGTACCGGCCGCAGTGGGTGCGCAGTTTTGATGACGCGCGCTATCTGGCGCGATGACTGAAAGGGGAGTGTGATGCAGTTTGCATTCTGGGCCATCCTGCTGGCCGCGGCGATGCCGCTGCTGTGGGCGGTGCTGGCCAAAAGCGGGCCGGGTTTCGACAATCACCAGCCGCGGCTGTATCTCGCGGGGCTGCAGGGCTGGCGCCAGCGCGCACAGTGGGCGCAGCAGAATTCCTGGGAGGCGTTCGCGCCGTTTGCCGCCGCCGTCATCGTCGCCTACCTGATGATGGTGACCCCGCAGCAGCTGGATGCGGCGGCCGCGGTCTTCATCGTGGCGCGGCTCGGTTATGGCGTGTGCTATCTCGTCGACTGGGCCACGCTGCGCTCGCTGTGCTGGACGGCGGGCTTTGGCGCGGTGGTGTACCTGTTCCTGACTGCGGCGCATTTGCTGTGATGCCAGTGGGGGAAAACAATGCGGCCAACCTTGTCCAAGGTTGGCCGCATTGCGTTGCTGCTTGTTTGTTTCCGGTTACAGCATGATCGGTTCGGCTTCCAGTGCCACGCCGTAGCGCGCCAGCACCGTGGCCTGGACCTTGGCCGCCAGCGCGGCGATTTGCCGGCCGCTGGCGTGGCCGTAGTTGACCAGCACCAGCGCCTGTTTGGCGTGCACGCCGGCGTCGCCGTCGCGGTAGCCCTTCAGGCCGGCCTGGTCGATCAGCCAGCCGGCGGCCAGCTTCACCTTGCCCTCGCCGGCCGGGTAGTGCGGCAGCGCCGGGAAGCGCGCCAGCAGCGCGGCGGCCTGCTCACTGTCGACGATCGGGTTCTTGAAGAAGCTGCCGGCATTGCCCAGCTGCGCCGGGTCCGGCAGCTTGCTCTGGCGGATGGCGATCACCGCGCGGCTGACGTCCTGCGCACTCGGCGTGCCGCTGATGCCCATCGCCTGCAGTTGCTGGGCGATGTCACCGTAGCCGGTCTTGCTGAGCGCGTGACGCGACAGGCGGAAGCGCACCGAGGTCACCAGATAACGGCCGGCGTGCTGCTTGAACACGCTGTCGCGGTAGGCAAAGCGGCAGTCGGCATTGGCCAGCGTCACCGGCGCGCCGCCGTGGTGCAGGTCGGCGCACACCACTTCCGTGATGCAATCCTTCACCTCCACGCCGTAGGCGCCGATGTTCTGGATCGGGCTGGCGCCGACGGTGCCGGGGATCAGACTGAGGTTTTCCAGCCCGCACCAACCCTGCTGCAGGGTGTGGCAGACAAAGTCGTGCCAGTTTTCGCCGGCGGCGGCCTCGATGATCACGCTGTCGCCTTCGTCGGCCAGCAGACGGATGCCCTTGAGCAGGATGCGCACCACGGTGCCGGGATAGTCGTCGCACAACAGCAGGTTGCTGCCGCCGCCCAGCCACAGCACCGGGCCGTCCAGCTCGGCCAGCAGGGCCGGCAGCTGGCTCAGCTGGTGCAGTTCGGTGTAGCGGCGTGCGCTGGCGGCAATGCCGAAGGTGTTGAACGGTTGCAGCGAAACGTGTTGCTGGAAGGTGATGGTCACGAAGCGGGCCTCACAGGGTTTGACGATGCAGGCGCTGCCTGCTGATATGGGAAAGGTAGCCGACCAGGGTCAGCCCCGCCACGCTGAGGCTGACCACCAGTGCCGCCCAGAAGCCGTGCACGCCCAGTCGCGGCAGCAGCCAGTCGGTCAGCCCCAGCACCATGCCCAGCCCGAGGCCGAGACCCCAGAACGACACGATATGGATCGCCATCGGCAGGGTGGTGATCTTGTAGCCGCGCAGCGCGCCGGAGGCCACCGTCTGCATCGCGTCGGTCAGCTGGTAAAAGGCGGCGAACAGCATCAGCGTGCTGCCCAGCGCCACCACCGCCGGGTCCGGGCTGTACATGGCGATGATCTGGTGGCGGAACAGCAGCACCAGCAGCATGGTCAGCACTGCGGCCGCGATACTGAGTGCGATGCCGAGGCCGCTGATCAGTCGCGCCTGCAGGTAGTCGCCGCTGCCGATGCTCTGGCCGACGCGGATGGTCAGCGCGGTGGCGATGCTCTGCGGGATCATGTAGATCAGGCTGGAGAAATTCAGCACCGCCTGGTGGCTGGCCACCACCAGGGTGCCCAGCTGCGCGATCAGCAGCGCGATGAAGGAAAACAGGCTGACCTCGACGAAAAAAGATAGCCCGATCGGTAGCCCCAGCTTCAGCATCGCCGGAAAGCGCGACCATTGTGGCCAGCTGAATTGCTGCGTCAGGCCGTAGCCGGCCAGTGCCCGGTTGCGGGCGAGGTAGACGAACAGCGTGATGGCGTTGAACCACATCACCACGCCGGTGGCCCAGCCGCAGCCGGCGCCGCCCAGCTGCGGCAGGCCGAACAGGCCGTGGATCAGCATGTAGTTGAGCGGAATATTCAGCAGCAGCGCGATCAGGCTCACCACCATGATCGGGCGCGGGCGGTTGAGGCTGGAGGCAAAGGCGTGCAGCGCACGGTGCATCATCGCCGCCGGCATACCGAAGGCGGCACCGTCGATGTACAGCATCACCTTGTCTTCCACCGCCTCCGGCAGGCTCAGCCACTGGCGCAGCAGCGGCTGGATCGCCAGCATCAGCAGCACGCCGAGGCAGCCGAGCAACAGCCCGAACCACAGGCCCTGGCGTGCGGTTTCGCCGATGCGACGGGTTTCGCCGGCGCCGAACTGATGCGACAGGATCGGGTTCAGTGCGCTGACGATGCCCATCAGCGTGACATAGACGGTGATGAAGATGCTGGCCCCCAGCGACACCGCCGCCAGATCGTCGGTGCTGACGCGGCCGGCCATCACCGTGTCGACAAAACCGGTCGCGACCTGGGCGATCTGCGCCACCATCATCGGCAGCGCCAGATGGCTCAGGGCGCGGGTTTCTTCGCGGATGCGCGGCCAACCAGCCTTATCAAGGTGAAACAGCATGTCAATCCAGCTCGGGAGCAAACCGCCGATTATAGCCGGATCGGCCGTGCGGCGTCCGAGCCGCGCAGCGGGCTCAGGCGATACCCGGGCGGCGCAGGTGGCAGCTGATGATCAGCGCGTTGCCGAACAGGCGGTTGATCTGCAGCGCCTGGTCGACATCGACATCCTGCAGCAGCAGCTTGCCCTGTTGCAGGCTGGCGGCCAGGCCGCGTTCGCTGGCCCAGGCCAGCAGCGTGGTCAGCTGGCGGGCGCCGGCATTGTCGCCGAGATGGATGGCGCGCAGTTCGCCGCGCAGAATCGGAGTGGAACGGGCAGGGGTGGTGGCAAACTCGGTGTAACGGTCTTGTTCGCAGTCGTACATGGTCTCGGTCTTCCTTGTCGGTCGCCCGGACTATCCGAACGACGCTTTAGCAGAGTTGGTTTAACGGCGCCCTGCAAGTTGTCGATTAACTCGGCGCCATGCGTTTTCACGCGGGGTACGGCTTTGCGGCAGCAGAAAACAAAAAACCCGCTGGCCAGTGGCTGCAGCGGATCGCTTGATCTGACGCTTTAGCTGGCATTTATAATGCGCCCGCAAGCTGATATCAAATCGGCGCAGTGACAACGTTACGACAGGCTGCCGCCGCTTGTCAAGCCGCTGCGGCGCGCGGCTGCCGGCAGCAGTATTGGCAGGCAGGTGGAGCCAGTTTTGCGAATCGCGCTATAATCCGCCGCCTGAACGCGGACTTTGTGTCCTTTTTTTCTTTCTCAGTGTAGCCCCGATGATCCGTAAACTCATCAGTCGAATCTTCGACTTGCCTGCCAGCCTGGCCGGCAACAAGAGCAAGCCGCGTGTGCTTGCCCTGGCCCAGCACGGCGTGCGCCGTGACGCACTCAGCCATGCCGCCCTGCGTGTGGTATCGCGGCTGCAGGACGCCGGTTTTTCCGCCTATGTCGTCGGTGGCGCGGTGCGGGACCTGCTGCTGGGAGTCACGCCCAAGGATTTCGACGTGGCCACCAGCGCCACGCCGGAGCAGGTGCACCACCTGTTCCGCCGCTCGCGCATCATCGGTCGCCGCTTCCGCATCGTGCACGTGATGATGGGGCCGGAGACCATCGAGGTGACCACCTTCCGTGGCGGCGAAGTCGCCAACAAGAACGAAACCGGTCGCGTGATGGCGGACAACACCTACGGCAACCAGGTCGAGGACGCGCTGCGTCGCGACTTCACCGTCAATGCGCTGTTCTACAACCCGACCGATGAAACCATCATCGACTATCATCACGGCGTGAAAGACCTGCGCGCCAGGAAGCTGGTGATGATCGGCCCGCCGGCGCGCCGCTATCAGGAAGACCCGGTGCGCATGCTGCGCGCGGTCAGGCTGGCTGCCAAGCTGGATTTCACCATCGACGAGCATACCCGCAAGCCGATTGCGGCCAACGCAGCGCTGCTGCGTAACGAGCCGCCGGCGCGGCTGTTCGACGAGCTGCTGAAGCTGCTGCACTCCGGCCACGCCTACGCCTGCCTGAAGATGCTGCGCGACGAAGGCCTGTCGCAGGGGACGTTCCCGTTGCTGGACGCAGTGATGGACGAGCCGGGCGGCGAGACCTTCCTCAAGAACGCGCTGGCCAACACCGACGAGCGCGTGCGTGCTGACAAGCCGGTGTCGGTTGGCTTCATGCTGGCGGCGATGCTGTGGGCGCAGGTGCGCAACCGCTGGCAGCAGCGCCTGCAGCAGGGCGAGCGCGATATCGCGGCACTGGTCGAGGCAATGGCGGAAGTGGAAACGCTGCAGGACAACGACTTTGCTATTCCGAAGCGCTTCTCCGCCACCATGCGCGAGATCTGGTTCCTGCAGCCGCGCTTCGAGAGCCGTGCCGGGCAGCGCCCGTTCCGCTTTGTCGAGCAGCCGCGCTTCCGCGCCGCCTATGACTTCTTCTGCCTGCGCGCCGATGCCGGCGAGGTGCCGCGCGAGCTGCAACAGTGGTGGGATGACTTCCAGAACGGCGATACCGCCGAGCGCCAGCAGCTGGTTGACGATGCGCGCAACAGCGGCGGCGAGGCCGCCAATCCGGAGCGCAAGAAGCGCCGGCGACGGCGCAAGCCGTCTGCCGCCGCGGGTGGCGGGGAGCCGGCGTGACCCTGGCGGTGATTGCGCTGGGCAGCAATCTGGAAAATCCGGTGCAACAGGTGGAAGCGGCGCTGCAAAGGTTGGCCGCATTGCCGGCCACGCGGCTGGTGCGCCGTTCCGCCTGCTACCGCACCGCTCCGGTCGGCTACGCCGAGCAACCCGATTTCATCAACGCGGTGTGCGAAGTGGACACCGCGCTGGACGCCGAAGCGCTGCTGGCGCAGTTGCTGCAACTGGAGCAGGACTTCGGCCGCGTGCGCAGCTTCCGCAACGCACCGCGGGTGCTGGACCTCGACCTGCTGCTGATGGACGGCGTCACGCGCGACAGCGAGTTTTTGACGCTGCCGCACCCGCGCATGCACGAGCGTGCCTTCGTGATGCTGCCGCTGGCGGAAATGGCGCCCGAGCGGCAGCTGCCGCAGGGCCGGGTGAGCGACATCGCCGCCGCGCTCGATGGCAGTGGTGTCAGCCGCCTGCCGCGCAGTAAATAACCCCCGGCAGCAGCGGCTGCCCCTCCAAGGAGTATGTGATGACGCAACTGCGCTATGTCGTGGTGGAAGGCCCCATTGCTTCCGGCAAGGCCGCCCTGGCGCGCCGGCTGGCGGATCATTGGGCGGTGCGCCTGCTGGCGGAGAGTGCGGCACAAAACCCGTTTCTCGAGCGTTTCTACCGCAATCCCCCGCATCACGGCCTCGCTACCCAGCTGTCCTTCCTGCTGCAGCGTGCCGATGCCGCCCATGACATGCTCAACGGCGACTTGCTGGCTGCACCGCTGGTGGCCGACTTCCTGTTCGAGAAGGACGCGCTGTTTGCCGAGCTGACGCTGGAAGACGACGAGCTGGCGCTGTACCGCCGTATCGCACCGGCGGTGCTGCGCGCCCATCCGGTGCCAGACCTGGTGATCTACCTGCAGGCGTCGCCGGAAACGGTGCAGCAGCGGCTGGAGCGGGCGGTGGCCAGCGGCGCGTTGTCGCCGCTGCCGGCAGGCTATGTCCAGCGCGTACACGCCGCCTACAGCACCTTTTTCCACGCCTACGAGGGCGCGCCGCTGCTGATCGTCAACACCGATCATCTTGATTTGGTTGAAGGTGATGATGATTTCGGGCTATTGTTGCGCTGCATCAGCGAGATGCGAGGCCAACGCAGTTACTTCAACAAGGGTATCTGAACCCTGCCCGGCCGGAAGGCGGAACCATCAGTTCCGCACCGCGGCCGCCCCTGCGTATCCGGGTGGTCACCCGCACCCCGGTCGCAGCTGCACGCAACGAGGAAATACAGAACATGAAAATAACCGTTAATACTTTGCAGACCATGGCCGCCGAAGGCCGCAAGATCAGCATGCTGACCTGCTACGACGCCAGCTTCGCCAGCCTGCTGGATGGCGCCGGTGTCGACATCCTGCTGATCGGCGATTCGCTGGGCATGGTGATGCAGGGGCGGGATTCGACGCTGCCGGTGACCATGGAACAGATGGAATACCACACCCGCTGTGTCGCGCAGGGTAGCAAGAACGCGATGGTGCTCGGCGACATGCCGTTCGGCAGCTACCAGGAAAGCCCGGCACAGGCGTTTGCCAATGCCGCACGCCTGATGCAGGCCGGCGCACACATGGTCAAGATCGAGGGTGGCGCCTTCATGGCGGAAACCGTGCGCTTCCTGGTGCAGCGCGGCGTGCCGGTGTGCGCCCATATCGGTCTCACCCCGCAGTTCGTCAACACCTTTGGCGGCTACAAGGTGCAGGGCAAGAGCGAATCCGATGCCGAGCGCATCATGGCCGACGCCCGCGCGCTGGCCGACGCCGGTGCCAGCATGGTGCTGATGGAGTGCGTACCGGCGGTGCTGGCGAAGAAGATCACCGAAGCGATCAGCGTGCCGACCATCGGCATCGGCGCCGGTCTCGACGTCTCCGGCCAAGTGCTGGTGCTGTACGACGTGCTCGGCGTGTATCCAGGCAAGAAGGCGCGTTTCGTCAAGGACTTCATGGCCGAGGCGCAAAGCATCCAGGGCGCGGTCAGCGCCTACGTCGCAGCGGTGAAAGCACAGACTTTCCCGGCGCCCGAACACTGTTTCTGAGTCCGTCCCATGCAAATCATCCGTAGCATTGCCGAGCTGCGCGCCTGGCGCAAAACCGCCGGCAGCGTCGCCTTTGTCCCGACCATGGGCAACCTGCACGAAGGCCATCTGGCGCTGGTCGCCGCCGCGCGGCAGCACGCCGAACAGGTGGTGGTCAGCATCTTCGTCAACCGCCTGCAGTTTGGTCAGGGCGAGGATTTCGACGCCTACCCGCGCACCTTCGAGGCCGATGGCGACAAGCTGCGTGCCGCCGGCGTCGCGGTGCTGTTCTTCCCCGACGAGCGCGAGCTGTATCCACGCATCAAGCAGGACTTCAACGTCGAGCCGCCGCATATCCAGAACGAGCTGTGCGGCGCCTTCCGCCCCGGTCACTTCCGCGGCGTGGCTACCGTGGTCGCCAAGCTGTTCAACATCGTGCAGCCGGACGTCGCCTGCTTCGGCAAGAAGGACTTCCAGCAGCTGCACGTGATCCGTGCCATGGTCGACGACCTCAACATGCCGATCGAGATCGTGCCGGTCGACACCGGCCGCGCCGACGACGGCCTGGCGCTGTCGTCGCGCAACGGCTACCTCAGCGCCGATGAGCGCGCCGAGGCGCCGCGGCTGTACCGCCAGCTGTCCGCCATCCGCGCGGCGCTGCTGGCCGGCGACAGCAATTATGCGGCGCTGGAAAAGGCCGCCTGCGACGAGCTGAACGACCACGGCTGGCGCGTGGACTATGTCGAGATCCGCCAGGCCGACACGCTGGAGATCGCCCACGTCGGCGAGGCGCGGCTGGTGGTGCTGGCGGCGGCGCGTCTGGGCCGTACCCGGCTGATTGACAATATCGAAGTGGCGCGCTGACCCGCCGCGCCGCAAGCAACAACAGGAAGACCGAACCATGCAGCGTTCCATGCTGAAATCCAAGCTTCACCGCGTCACCACCACCCACGCCGAACTGCACTACATCGGCTCCTGCGCCATCGATGAAAACCTGCTGGAAGCGGCCGACATCAAGGAATACGAAGAAGTGCAGATCTGGAACGTGACCAACGGCGAGCGTTTTGCCACCTACGCCATCCGTGCCGAGCGCGGCTCCGGTGTGATCTCGGTCAACGGTTCCGCTGCGCGCCGCGCCGCGCCCGGCGACCTGCTGATCATCGCCTCGTTTGCCGCTTACGAGGACAGCGAACTGGCCAGCCACACGCCGAAGCTGGTATTCGTCGACGAGCGCAACCAGATGACCGAGCTGGCGTCGCTGACGCCGGTACAACCGGCCTGATTGCCATCGTGACCCGTTCGAAACAAGCCGCCCACAGAGGCGGCTTTTTATTGTCTGAACACAACCGAGAAAAGGAGAAATGATGAGTTTTCTGACAACCGACCTCTACGATGCCAACGAGGGCCGCGTGGCGGTGGTGGAGCCGATGTTCCGCGCCTACGGCGGCCGCGCCCGCTTTGCCGGCCAGGTGGTGACGTTGAAGGTGTACGAGGACAATACCCGCGTGCGCGAAGTGTTGGCCGAGCCGGGGCAGGGCAAGATCCTGGTGGTCGATGGTGGCGGCTCCAAACGCTGCGCATTGCTGGGCGACCAGATTGCCGAGCTGGCGGTGAAGAACGGCTGGGAAGGCGTGGTGATTTATGGCTGCATCCGCGATTCGGTGGCCGTCAACGCACTGGACATCGGCGTGCGCGCGCTGGATACCAACCCGAAGAAAACGGTGAAGCGTAACGAAGGGCAGCGCGATCTGGTGCTGGCTTTCGGCGCGGTCGAGTTCGTGCCCGGCCACTGGCTGTATGTCGATGAGGACGGGCTGCTGCTGTCGGCGACGCCGCTGTTGTAAGTCATTGCGGCCAACGTTGGCCGCAGACGCAAAAAAGCCAGCCTCGTGGGGCTGGCTTTTTGCGTTTGCTGTCTTACTCGCCGACCACGTCGACACCGGCGGGCGGGGTGAAGCGGAACTGTGCCGGGTTGACCTTGGCGTTGCGCTGCAGGTTCTTGAACTGGATGCGGGTGATATTGCCGAAGCTGTCGGCCAGCTCCATTTCCACCAGCTGGTTGGCGGTGAAGCCCATCTTGATCGATTCAAACGTGTTATCGGCCTTTTTCGGGCTGGCGGCCAGCCATTCCACCTTGCCGGTCTTGCCGACTTCGCGCAGCTGGTAGTCGCGCTCGATGGCGTTGCTGCCGGCCAGCAGCGCCGCCGGCGAATTGCCCAGCGCGCCGGCCTGGTCGCGGCGGGTGACCTGTGCCAGCTCCTTGTCGTACAGCCACAGTGTCTTGCCGTCGCCGACGATCAGCTGCTCGAATGGCTGGGCGTAGGTCCAGCGCAGCTTGCCGGGGCGCTGGATCTGCATGGTGCCGTGTGCGGTTTCCTGGCGCTGCTTGCCGCTCACCGTCTGGGTGAAATCGGCGGCCAGGGTCTTGGTACCGGCGATAAAGGCCTTGAACTGCGGCAGCGCGGCGGCGTGTACCGGCAGCGTGGCGGCCAGCAGCAGGCCGAGTAGGGCTTGTTTCATGCGTATCCTTAACTGGCGCGGGCGGTTGTCCCTGTTGCTATGACCCGCCCGCCGGGGCCGCGTTCAGCTGAAGCGGTTGGTAATCGGGTAGCGCCAGTCCTTGCCGAAGCCGCGATGGGTGATGCGCGGGCCGACCGGCGCCTGGCGGCGCTTGTATTCGTTGATCTTCAGCAGGCGCACCACGCGGTTGACATCGGCCTCGGCATAACCGGCCTTGACGATGTCGGCGGCGGACTGGTTTTGCTCGACGTAGCGCGCCATGATCGCGTCCAGCACGTCGTACGGAGGCAGACTGTCTTGGTCTTTCTGGTCCGGGCGAAGTTCCGCCGATGGCGGCCGGGTGATGATGCGTTCCGGAATGATCTCGCCCTGGGTGTTGCGCCAGCGGCACAGCGCAAACACCAGCGTCTTGGCCACGTCCTTCAGTACTGCGAAACCGCCAGCCATGTCGCCGTACAGCGTGCAGTAGCCGGTGGTCATCTCCGACTTGTTGCCGGTGGTCAGCACCAGCTTGCCGGATTTGTTGGACAGCGCCATCAGCAGCGTGCCGCGGATGCGCGCCTGCAGGTTTTCCTCGGTGGTGTCGGCCTCCAGCCCGGCGAACGATGGCGCCAGCGCGTTCATGAAGCTTTCGTACATCGGCCAGATTTCGATTTCGTCGTACTTCACGCCGACGCGCTGCACCATGTCGCGGCTGTCGTCGACGCTGATGTCGGCGGTGTAGCGTGACGGCATCATCACCGCGTGCACCTTGTCGGCGCCCAGCGCGTCGACCGCGATGGCCAGCGTCAGCGCGGAGTCGATGCCGCCGGACAGGCCCAGCAGCACGCCGGGGAAGCCGTTCTTGCCGATGTAGTCGCGCACGCCCACCACCAGCGCGCGGTACGCGCTCTCCAGCTCGTCCGGCAGCACGGCAAGGTTGGCCGCAACGATGTCGCCGTCGACGATGTCGAGCAGCAGCAGTTCGTCGTCGTAGGCGGCGGCCTGCGCTACCACTTCGCCGGCCTTGTTCAGCGCGAACGAGGCGCCGTCGAACACCAGTTCGTCCTGGCCGCCGGTGAGGTTGACGTAGGCCATCGGCAGGCCGGTTTCCTGCACCCGGTAGCGCATCACCTCGTGGCGGGTGGCGATCTTGTTGCGATGGAACGGCGACGCGTTCAGCGACACGATGACCTCGGCGCCGGCATCGGCGGCTTCGGCGGCCGGTTCCACCGACCAGCCGTCCTCGCAGATGATGATGCCGACCTTGACGCCGTTCTGCTCGAACACCAGGGGTGCGGCGCCGGGGGTGAAGTAGCGGCACTCGTCGAACACTTCGTTATTGGGCAGCAGCATCTTGTGGTACTGGCCGAGACGGTTGCCATCGCGCAGCACGGTGGCGGCGTTGAAGCGCTCGTGGCCGAGGCGGGCAGGGTGGCCGATCACCAGCGTGATGCCGTCCAGCATTTCCAGTTCGTCGAGGCCGGCGTAGATGGCGCGGTAGAAGTGTTCGCGCAGCAGCAGGTCTTCCGGGCTGTAGCCGGTCAGCGCCAGCTCCGGCGTGACCAGCACGTCGGCACCCTGCGCCATGGCCGTCTTGGCCAGCTCGAGGATTTTGCGGGTGTTGCCGGCGATGTCGCCGACAACCGGGTTGAACTGGGCAAGTGCAATGCGCATCGGGAGAACCACCAGTAGAGAATCGATCGGCTAATTTTAGCGTTGTCTCGCCCGTACCGCATAAAAAACTTGCGCAACGGCCGACTCGCTTATACAATGCGCCTCCTCTGTTGCTTGAGCGGGAACGCCGGTGATAGGCCATCTAGGAGAGGTGGATGAGTGGTTGAAGTCGCACGCCTGGAAAGCGTGTTCAGGGTAATACCCTGACGGGGGTTCGAATCCCCCTCTCTCCGCCAGATTTCCATCGTGCCACTGTGGCGGTGCGATATTGCAGTGCACCTCACGGAGAGGTGGATGAGTGGTTGAAGTCGCACGCCTGGAAAGCGTGTTCAGGGTAATACCCTGACGGGGGTTCGAATCCCCCTCTCTCCGCCAGTATTGAAAAAGCCAGCTGCTTGCAGCTGGCTTTTTTGCGTTTGCGCTACGGCCCCGGCAGCTGCCAGTCGCCCTTGCTGCGGAACGGGATGTCCCCCAGCGTGCCGACACCGAACACGGTGCCGTCAATCTCGTAGCGCAGCGCCGTGTTGTTGCCCGCCAGTTTGCCTAGCTGCGTCAGCCAGCCGGAGAGCGAGGTGTGCAGCAGCACCTTGACGGTGTCGTTGCCCAGCGCCGGGATGCTGAATGGCTGGCTGCTGGCGCCGCGGGCAAAGTTGTTGCCGTCGAGGCTGACATTGAAGCGCAACCCCTTTGCGCTGAGCGGCTGCTGGTTTGGGTTGCTGATGCGCAGTGTGACCTCGAACTCCTGCTCGAACAGCGTGGCCTTGCCGGTGGGCTGGATGTCGGCCAGTTGCACTTCCGGCTGCGGCCGCGACAGGCTGGCGCAGCCGCTGAGTAGTGCCGCCAGCAGCAGCGGGGTCAGGTATTTCAGCATCGGTGCCTCCATTGGCGGCGTGGTGGACAATACTCAGTGTACTTGTCAGCCTGTGACCGTGCGTTGGTGTTTTATCGATATCTGTTGCGCCACGGTTGCATGTGGTGACGCTTTGTTTCATATTGATGTGCTATTCGTTCAGGATATATGACGCTTCATGTCGTGCGGGTGCGGCTGGCGCGGGCGGTCATGGCAGTGGCGAGGAGCAAGATGAACGCAGCAAAGAAAATCCGTTTGTACCTGCAGTCCGGGCAGGATGCGGCCCAGGTCGAAATCCTGCTGCAGCTGGCGTTCAGCCTGCAGACCGGCAAGCCATTTCAGTTGCAGCCGCTGCATGACCTGGACGAGCCGTATTTCGATACCGCGCTGCAGCTGATCCGCGAGTGGCATCTGGATCACCACATCGCCTCACGCAGCAAGTTGCTGGAAATGATCTACGCCCGCGGTCAGCGTGCCGTCGCGCGCAATGCGCCGCCGCCGGCTGTCACGGAACATTAACCTTGCCGGACTAAGCTTGCCTGGTTGCATCCTGTTTCGCTGATAGTCCCTGCAATCCTGTCGCAATTTGGCCCGCTACCGCGGGCCTTTTCTTTATCGGTCGCAGTCCGGCCACTGCAGCTGGCCGTGACAGGCCTCGTTGAGGCTGGCGACCAGCGCCGCGCACTGCGATTCGGCAATGCTGAAGCTGAGCAGTACCGCCGTGCCATGCTCCACCGCCAGCAGTTGCGCGTCGGCCGCCTGCAGCAGGCGGCGCAGCCTGCCTTCCAGCGGGTAGGGCGCGAGGCACTGCAACTGTTGCTGGCGGATCAGCGGCAGTCGCACCGCCTGTTCCAGCGCGCTGGCGACGCTGTCGGTGTAGGCGCGCACCAGGCCGCCGGCGCCGAGCTTCACACCGCCGTAGTAGCGCACCACGCTGGCCAGTACGCCCTCCAGCTGCTGGTGACGCAGCACTTCCAGCATCGGCCGGCCGGCGGTGCCGGACGGTTCGCCGTCGTCGTTGGCCGCGGAGTGGCCGCCGGCCATCAGCGCCCAGCAGACGTGTGCCGCCGCCGGGTGCGCTGCTTTCAGCGCCGCGATGCGTGCCAGTGCGGCTTCGCGATCCGCCATGGGCTCGACGCAGCCGAGGAAGCGGCTTTTCTTGATCTCGATCTCGCTATGGACCGCGTGTTGCAGGGTGAAGGGCATGCTGGTTCGGCAGGTAAGAATTCAGACGGTTGCGGCCAGCCTTGGCGCGATGGCGACAAGGTTGGCCGCAAATGATGGCAGTGTTTCAGCCGCGGAGCATGAACTAGAGCGCGCCGGCCGTGCGTCAGCAGCCCGGATGCAGTCCCGTTTGCACGGCTGCTACATATAGATAGTAGTAGCAACGATGCAGGCATCAGCAGCGAGATCGCCGGCGGACGGTCTGTGTGCTGCGCCACGCGCATCACACCAGGGTCGGTGCGCCTGGCCGGCGGGCGCGGCCACGATTGTCGCAGTTTTGCCGACAGTGGACGAGGGCGACTAGCGGTTCAGCGCCAGACGCAGGCCAAAGCCGACAAAGGCGACGCCGAGCACGCGGTCGAGCAGGCGCTGCAGTCGTGGCGAGCGCAGCCAGGCGCCGGCACGTGCCGCCACCAGCGCCAGCACGCCGAACCACAGCACCCCCATTAGCGCGTGGATCAGTGCCATCAGCACGCTCAAGGTAAACACGTCCTCGCCGGGGGCGATGAACTGCGGCAGAAAGGTGACGTAGAACAGGCCGACCTTGGGATTGAGCAGGTTGGTCAGCACGCCGCGCCACAGCCATTGCCAGCCGCTGGTCGCCGTGCGCTGCGCGTCCGGCTCGCCCAGCGAAGTGGCACGACTGCGAAGCAGCTGCCAGCCCAGCCATAGCAGCCATAGCGCACCGCCAATGCGCAGCGCGGTATAGGCGGTTTCCGATGCCGCCAGCAGCGCACCGAGGCCAGCGGCCACCAGCAGCCCCCACAACAGTACGCCGCCGCAGATGCCGATGCCAGCCAGCCAGGCGGTGCGCCGCCCTTCGTTGATCGCGGTGCGCAATACCAGTGCGGTATCGAGGCCGGGGGTGATGGTGAGGACGGCGGCGGCGAGGCTGAATAGCAGCAGGGAGTTGCTCATGGCGGGGCTTTCCGGGCGGGTGGCGGGGTGATGATCTTGCCATGAATGCGTCAGGGCGGGGAGGGGTGGTGTTGCGTTGCTGTTGCGGTCGCCGAAGGGTGGGCTATATTTTTGTTGCGTTTCGATCGCAGGCGAAAACGTTCTTGCGTTATATTTTATATTGTCCAACAAGTTGATTTTAGATTGTATACAATAGGCAAGTTGGCAAATAAAATTGATAGAGGTGAGTTCTCATGCAGTTTCAGGCATTCGCGCGCAAACAAACCGCACTCCGTGACGCCATTACGGCAGCCTATCGCCGTGACGAGCAGGCTTGCGTCAAGACACTGACCGCCGAGGCGCAGATGTCGTCCGAGCAGGTGAGCTCGGTCAAGATCCTGGCCGCCAAACTGGTTTCGAAAGTGCGCAGCGAGCGCACCAAATCCAGCGGTGTTGACGCGCTGATGCATGAGTTCTCTCTCTCCAGCCAGGAAGGCGTGGCGCTGATGTGCCTGGCCGAAGCGCTGCTGCGCATCCCGGACCGCGTCACCGCCGATCGCCTGATCCGCGACAAGATTTCCGGCGGCGACTGGAAGTCTCACTTGGGTAACAGTTCCTCGCTGTTCGTCAACGCTGCTGCCTGGGGCCTGCTGGTCACCGGCAAGCTGGTGTCGTCGCACAGTGCGCACGGCCTGTCTTCGGCCTTGACCCGCCTGATCGCCAAGGGTGGCGAGCCGCTGATCCGCAAGGGTGTCGATCTGGCGATGCGCATGCTGGGTAAGCAGTTCGTGACCGGCGAGACCATCGACGAAGCACTGGTCAACGGCCGCGAGCGCGAAACCAAGGGCTACCGTTTCAGCTACGACATGCTTGGCGAAGCGGCGATGACCGAGGCCGACGCACAGCGCTACCTGCGTGACTACGAAGTCGCCATCCACGCCATCGGCAAGGAATCCAACGGCCGCGGTATTTACCAGGGCCCCGGCATCTCGGTGAAGCTGTCGGCGATCCACCCGCGCTACGCGCGCATGAAGCACGAGCGGATGATGGCGGAGTTGCTGCCACGTCTGAAACAGCTGTTCCTGCTGGCCAAGCAGTACGACATCGGCCTCAACATCGACGCCGAAGAAGCCGATCGTCTGGAGATCTCGCTCGACCTGATCGAAGCGCTGGCCAATGACCCGGATCTGGACGGTTTCGAAGGTATCGGCATCGTGGTGCAGGCCTACCAGAAGCGCTGTCCGTACGTGATCGACTACCTGATCGACCTCGCCCGCCGCAGCAAGCACCGCTTCATGGTGCGGCTGGTGAAGGGCGCCTACTGGGATGCCGAGATCAAGCGTGCCCAGGTCGACGGCCTCGACGGCTATCCGGTGTACACCCGCAAGGTCTACACCGACGTGTCCTACCTTGCCTGCGCCAAGCGCCTTCTGGCGGCACAGGATGCGATCTATCCACAGTTCGCCTCGCACAACGCCTACACCCTGTCCGCGGTGTACCACCTTGCCGCCGGCAAGGACTACGAATTCCAGTGCCTGCACGGCATGGGCGAAAGCCTGTACGACCAGGTGGTCGGTGCCGACAACCTCGACAAGCCGTGCCGCATCTACGCGCCGGTCGGTTCCCACGAAACCCTGCTCGCCTATCTGGTGCGCCGCCTGCTGGAGAATGGTGCCAACTCCTCGTTCGTGAACCGCATCGTTGACGAGAGCGTGTCCATCGACGAGCTGGTGGAAGACCCAGTCGCCGAAGCGCTGCGTCAGGGGGGTGAGCCGCATCGCAAGATCACCCTGCCGCGCACCCTGTACGGTGCCGAACGTCTCAATTCGCTGGGCATGGACCTGTCCAACGAGCATGTGCTGCAGCAACTGAACGACGCGCTGAATGCCGGCGCCGCGCAGAGCCTGCACCTGAAGCCGATGTTGGCCGCAGGCCCGCTGAGCGAAGGCGTGGCGCAGAACGTGCTGAACCCGGCCAACCTGCAGGACGTGGTCGGCACCATCCAGGAAGCCAGTGCCGCCGATGTCGAGTTGGCCTTGCAGCAGGCAGTGCTGGCTGCGCCGCAATGGGCTGCCACCGCGCCGGCCGAGCGTGCCGCCTGCCTGGAACGCATGGCCGACCTGATGGAACAGCACATGGCCACCCTGATGGGGCTGGCCGTGCGTGAGGCAGGCAAGACCTTTGCCAACGCCATCGCCGAAGTGCGCGAGGCGGTCGATTTCTGCCGTTACTACGCGACACAAGTACGTCGCGAATTCGATAACCAGACCCACCCGGCGCTGGGCCCGGTGGTGTGCATCAGCCCGTGGAACTTCCCGCTGGCGATCTTCATCGGCGAAGTGGTGGCCTCGCTGGCCGCCGGCAACGTGGTGCTGGCCAAGCCGGCCGAGCAGACCGCGCTGATCGCCGGTTTTGCCGTGCAGCTGCTGCACCAGGCCGGCGTGCCTGCCGGTGCGCTGCAGTTCCTGCCGGGCCGTGGCGAAGTGGTCGGTGCCGCACTGACCCGCGACGAGCGCGTCAAGGGCGTGATCTTCACCGGTTCCACCGAGGTGGCGCAGCTGATCAACCGTACCCTGGCCAAGCGCAGCGGCGAAGTGCCGCTGGTAGCCGAAACCGGTGGCCAGAATGCGATGATCGTCGACAGCTCGGCGCTGCCGGAGCAGGTGGTGGCTGACGTGATGTCGTCCGCCTTCGACTCCGCCGGCCAGCGCTGCTCGGCGCTGCGCGTGCTGTACCTGCAGCAGGACATTGCCGACAAGGTCATCACCATGATCAAGGGCGCGATGGACGAGCTGCGTGTCGGCAACCCTGCACTGCTGGAAACCGACATCGGCCCGGTGATCGACGCCGAGGCGCAGCAGGGCCTGCTGCGTCACATCGACAGCATGAAAGGCAAGGCGCGCGACTGCTACCAGGCGCGGCTGACGCCGGAGTGTGCCGACGGCACCTTCGTGGCGCCGACCCTGTTCGAGATCGACAGCGTCAGCCTGCTGCAGCGCGAGGTGTTCGGCCCGGTGCTGCACGTGATCCGCTTCTCGGCGCAGGATATCGACCACGTGGTGGATGAAATCAATGCCACCGGCTACGGCCTGACCCACGGCATCCACAGCCGCATCGACGAGTCCATCGACAACATCGTCGCTCGCATCAAGGTCGGCAACGTCTACGTCAACCGCAACATCGTTGGCGCCGTGGTCGGCGTGCAGCCGTTCGGTGGCGAAGGCAAGTCCGGTACCGGTCCGAAGGCTGGCGGCCCGTTCTACGTCTACCGCCTCAGCGGCGCCAGCTGGAATCCGGAACTGGCGGCCAACCCGGTGGTGCCAGCGCTGTCCGAGCTGGACCGCCTGCAGGGTGTGCTGTCGCAGTTGCTGCCGGATGCCACCGCCCAGACTCGTCTGCGCGAAGCCATCGCCTACGCCCGTCGCCACACGCCGCTGGCGAACATGGTGACGCTGCCCGGCCCGACCGGCGAGCGCAACAGCCTGCACTTCGCCGCCCGGGGCCGTGTCGGTTGCCTGGCGCTGACGCTGGAAGGCCTGCTGCAGCAACTGGTGGCAGTATTTGCCACCGGCAACAGCGCAGTGCTGCTTGACGGCGCGCTGACCGCCGCCTTGCCTGCGACGCTGGCCGGCTTCTTCGTGGTCAAGGGTGGCGATGTCGCCAACGCCGACGTGACTGCCGTGCTGTACGAGGGCGATGCTGCCGACCGCCTGCGCCAGACCCTGTCACAGCGTGACGGTGCGCTGATTCCGCTGCTGACCGCGGATGAGGACGGCTACAACCTGCATCGCCTGGTTGTAGAGCGCGCAGTGAGCGTAAACACCACAGCTGCAGGCGGTAATGCCAGCCTGATGAGCATTGGTGACTAAATCAGACTTGCCTGAGGTTGGCCGCATTGGAATAATGCGGCCAACCTTGGCATTTTGCCTTGGAGCGGCACAATCGTTCCGATGTCTTTCCCTGACATAACTAGAGAAGAGAAACATGCAACTGACCAAAATGACCCGCCTTTCCCTCGCTGTTGCTGCTGCGCTGACTTTGGCTGCGTGCGGCAATAAAGAAGAAGCCCCGGCCGACGCGTCTGCCGCTCAATCCGGCGCCGCTGCTGGTGAAGTCGTGAAGCTCGGCTTTGCCGCGCCACTGACCGGCCCACAGTCGCACTACGGTGAAGAGTACAAAAACGGCGTGACCCTGGCGATCGAAGATGCCAACGCCGAGAAGCCAACCATCGGCGGCAAGCCGGTGACCTTCGAGCTGGTGGCAGAAGACGACCAGGCTGACCCGAAAACTGCGACCCAGCTGGCGCAGAAGTTCGTCGACAACCAGGTAAGCGGCATTGTTGGTCACTTCAACTCCGGCACCTCGATCCCGGCTTCGAAGATCTACTCCGACGCAGGCCTGCCACAAGTGGCAATGGCGACTGCCCCGGCTTTCACCCAGCAAGGTTACAAGACCACTTTCCGCTCCATGACTTCCGATACCCAGCAAGGTTCGGTAATGGGCAAGTTCGTGGTTGAGAAGCTGGCAGCCAAGAAGATCGTCATCGTTGACGACCGCACCGCTTACGGCCAAGGTCTGGCTGACGAATTCGAGAAGTCGGTCAAGGCCGCCGGTGGCGAAGTCGTGAAGCGCGAGTTCACCAACGACAAGGCAACCGACTTTGCCGCCATCATCACCTCGATCAAGGGTTCTGCACCTGACGTGGTGTTCTTCGGTGGTGCTGATGCGCAGTCCGCCCCGATGGCCAAGCAGATGAAGCGTCTGGGCCTGAAGGCACCGCTGGTATCCGGTGAAATGACCAAGACCCCGACCTTCCTGAAGCTGGCTGGTAAGGAAGCCGAAGGCACCATCGCCTCGCTGGCAGGCCTGCCGCTGGAAAAAATGCCTAAAGGCGCCGACTACGCTACCCGCTACAAGGCCCGCTTCAACGCGGACGTGGCGACCTACTCGCCATACGGATACGACGCGACTCGCGTGATCATTGCGGCGATGAAAGAGGCGGATTCGATCAAGCCGGCTGACTACCTGCCGAAACTGGCCGCGATCAACTACTCCGGCGTGACTTCCGCGGCCTGGTCCTACGACCAGAACGGCGACCTGAAAGACGGTGGCATCACCGTGTACAAGGTTGAAGGCGGTGAGTGGAAAGTAATGGAAACCGTGGGTGGCGCCGGCGCTGCCGCTGCACCTGCTGCTTCCGCTGCCCAGTAAGCTTCAGCTGGCAGGACAAAAAACCGGCACAGGCTTTTGTGCCGGTTTTTTTATGGCTGTTATTTCAGTTGCAGGCGGTTGCTGCTGCTGTTGTCTTGTTGCAGGGTTGGGGCGGCTGAAGGGCGTTGGCGACCGGCGCTGCGGCGAAAGCGGGTACGGGCTGTGGCTGACCGACTCCCGGTAGCGATGCCCGGCAGGCGTGCTGCTGCTGGTGTTGCGAGGGTGGACTGGATACGACAAGAGGCACCACTACCGGGGTAGTTGATGCCTCCTGTTTTTCGCGAGCGTCCTTGAGAAGCACGATGCTCTGCAAGGTAGGAGGGGGTGGTGCCGCTGCTGCGACACGCATCACACCGCTGGCTGCGATTTTATTGCCGGCGAGCAGCGCTGTCCGCGCCGCCTGCCGGCGTCTGCTTATGCGTCCGGTACGTTCAGCGAGTTGATGCTGAAACCGCCATCGACATAGGTGATTTCACCGGTGATGCCCGACGCCAGGTCGGACAGCATGAAGGCGGCGGTGTTGCCGACTTCCTCGGTGGTCACGTTGCGGCGCAGGCAGGACTGGTTGGCCGCCATCGACAGCAGCTTGCCGAAACCGGAGATGCCGGCTGCGGCCAGGGTCTTGATCGGACCGGCGGAAATGGCGTTCACGCGGATGCCGTCCTTGCCCAGGCTGGCTGCCATGAAGCGGACCGAAGCTTCCAGGCTGGCCTTGGCCAGACCCATCACGTTGTAGTTCGGGATCGCACGCACCGCGCCGAGGTAGGACAAGGTCAGCAGCGCGCCGTTGCGCCCCTGCATCATCGGACGGGCGGCCTTGGCCAGTGCCGGGAAGCTGTAGGCCGACACGTCGTGTGCGGTCTGGAATGCTTCGCGGGTCAGTGCATCGAGGAAATCACCTTCCAATGACTCGCGCGGGGCGAATGCAATGGCGTGTACCAGGCCGTCGAGGCCGTCCCATTCCTTGCCAAGGTCAGCAAACAGCTGATCGATTTCCTGATCGTTCTGTACGTCGCAGCGGAATACCTGTGTGCTGCCGAAGTCGGCGGCCATTTCGCGGACGCGGTCTTCCAGTTTGTCTACGACATAAGTGAACGCCAGTTCAGCGCCCTCACGGTGACAGGCCTGCGCGATACCGTAGGCAATCGACCGGTTAGAAATCATGCCGGTAATCAGGATCTTTTTACCCTGCAAGAAACCCATGTTGAATCCTTCGTTATTTTCAAGCAAGCGCGCATTATAACCGCCTATTGTCCGACAGTGTTTGTTCTCTCTGCGCTTGTCGTGCGCAGTGTGTTGAAACAGCCCCTGTCAAGGCTTGCTGCCCGTGCCGGGTATTGCTACCATCGGCCATCAAACCTGAAATTGACAGACTTCGAGAGGAAGACGATGAGCGACCTGATCCTGCATGTGACTGATGATTCTTTCGAACAAGAAGTACTTAAGTCCGAGCAGCCGGTGCTGGTGGATTACTGGGCCGAGTGGTGCGGTCCTTGCAAGATGATTGCACCGATCCTGGATGATGTTGCCAAGGAATATCAGGGCCGTCTGACCGTTGCCAAGCTGAACATCGACCAGAACGAAGCCACCCCGCCGAAGTTCGGCATCCGTGGCATCCCGACGTTGATGCTGTTCAAGGGCGGCGAAGTGGCCGCAACCAAGGTTGGCGCTTTGTCCAAAACGCAACTGGTTGAATTCCTGAACAATAACCTGGCCTGATTGAATTGACACGCCTGTACTGATCGGCTATCTTCAAGCCAGATCTTCAAAAGTCGAGCGACCTGACACGGTCGCTCGATTCTCATCTGATTTCCCCTGTACTCACTAGCAGCGCATCCCGTTTTTTGTCCCGTTACCGGTCGACGCCACACATACCATGCATTTATCCGATCTCAAGCATCAGCACGTCAGCGAACTCGTAGAAATGGCCATCGCCAACGAGATCGACGGTGCCAACCGCCTGCGCAAGCAGGATCTCATCTTTGCCATCCTGAAGCATCAGGCCAAAAAAGGCGAAAGTATTTTCGGCGAAGGCACCCTGGAAGTGCTGCCTGACGGGTTCGGCTTTCTGCGTAGCCCGGAAGCGTCCTATCTGGCTGGCCCTGACGATATCTACGTCAGCCCGTCGCAGATCCGCCGCTTCAACCTGCATACCGGCGACACCATCGATGGCGAGATCCGCACTCCGAAAGAGGGCGAGCGTTACTTTGCACTGGTCAAGGTCGACAAGGTCAACGGCGGTCCGCCGGAAGCGGCCAAGCACAAGATACTGTTCGAAAACCTGACGCCGCTGTTTCCGACCGAACGCCTGGTGCTGGAACGTGACATCAAGGCCGAAGAGAACATCACCAGCCGCATCATCGACCTGATCGCGCCAATCGGTAAAGGTCAGCGCGCCTTGCTGGTGGCGCCGCCAAAGTCGGGCAAGACGGTGATGCTGACCCATATCGCGCACGCGATCACCACCAACCATCCGGAAGTGGAAATGATCGTGCTGCTGATCGACGAGCGCCCGGAAGAAGTGACCGAAATGCAGCGTTCGGTGAAGGGCGAAGTGGTTTCCTCGACCTTCGACGAACCGGCCACCCGTCACGTGCAGGTTGCCGAAATGGTGATCGAGAAGGCGAAACGTCTGGTCGAGCACAAGAAGGACGTGGTGATCCTGCTGGACTCCATTACCCGTTTGGCCCGCGCCTACAATACCGTGATCCCGTCCTCCGGCAAGGTGCTGACCGGTGGTGTCGACGCCAACGCCCTGCAGCGCCCGAAACGTTTCTTTGGTGCGGCGCGTAATATCGAAGAAGGCGGCTCGCTGACCATCATCGCCACCGCACTGGTGGATACCGGTTCGCGCATGGACGACGTGATCTTCGAGGAGTTCAAGGGCACCGGCAACATGGAGCTGCACCTCGACCGTCGCATGGCGGAGAAGCGTACCTTCCCGGCGATCAACATCAACCGCTCCGGCACCCGCCGCGAAGAGCTGCTGATTCAGCAGGATCAGCTGCAGCGCATCTGGGTGCTGCGCAAGCTACTGTACCCGATGGACGATCTGGAGGCGATGGAGTTCTTGCTGGGCAAGATCAAGGCCACCAAGACCAACCTGGCGTTCTTTGATTCGATGCGTCGCTGAGACGCCAGGCATGACTGTTCAAACGCCAGGTTTCCCTGGCGTTTTTCTTTGCAGAAGCGAAATAATGAACTGGATGGATTTACTGCTGGATCTGGACGGCTATTCGATCATCGGTACGGTGGCGTTTGCGGTTTCCGGCTATCTGCTGGGGGTGCGCAAGCATCTCGACCTGCTGGGGGTGGTGATTGTCACGCTGCTGACGGCGATCGGCGGTGGTATCATCCGCGACATGCTGGTTGGCCGCATGCCGATGGTGTTCCTCGATAACACCAACCTGGTGGTGATCGCGCTGACCGTGCTGCTGGCGTGGCTGGTGCGGCTGCACAAGCGCGAGAACGAGGTGCTGACCACGCTGTTCATCATCGCCGACTCCATCGGTCTGGTGGCCTTCAGTCTGGCCGGGGCCAAGCTGGGGGTGGAGTTCCACCTCAATGCCTTCGGCGTGATCCTGCTCGGTTTTGTGACCGCGGTCGGTGGCGGCATCGTGCGCGACATGATGGTCAACGACGTGCCATTCATCCTGCACAAGGATTTTTACGGCACGGTGTCGATCGTGGTGGCGGCGCTGCTGTTCCTGCTCAGCCGCTTCGGCTGGGACCATCTGCTGGCGGTGCAACTGGTATTCGTCGCCGGCGTGGCGTTGCGCCTGCTGGCGCACTGGGGCGAGCTGTCGCTGCCCAAGCTGGCGGCACAGCGGAAAGGACGGGATAACTGATGTGGCCTGCCGAGTTCGAGCGTGCCCACGCCTGGTTTGCCGCGGCACTGGCGCAGATGTCGGCGGTGGCGGACGACGAGGGGCTGTTGCCGCGGCCGCAGGCGCACAGCCAGGCGGCGGTATTGCTGGCCATCGTCTGGCAGCAGGGCGAGCCCAGCGTGCTGCTGACGCGGCGTACCGCGCACCTGCGCAGTCATGGCGGCCAGATCAGCCTGCCCGGCGGCAAGCTGGAGCCGCAGGACGCGGACGCGGCCAGTGCCGCCTTGCGCGAGGCGGAGGAGGAGGTCGGCCTGCCGCCGGCGCTGGTGCAGCTGGCCGGGGTGATGCCGCCCTACGTCACCATCACCGGTTACGAGGTGACGCCGGTGCTGGGTCTGCTGGCGCAACCATTCCAGCCGGTGCCGGCGCCGGACGAGGTTGACGAGGTGTTCTTCGTGCCGCTGGCACATCTGATGGATGTCGCCGCCTACCAGCGCCACGCGGTGCAGCGTGATGGCCTCAGCGGCCACTACTATGCGATCAGCTACGGCGACTACTTTATCTGGGGGGCCACGGCGGCGATGTTGCGGCGACTGGCGCTACACCTAGCGGTGTGGTCGCGCTGAGACTGCCGGTAATCTTGAAACGAAAAAAACCACCGCAGTGCGGTGGTTTTTTGTTTGCGGCCAACCTTGGCGTTTAGCGCTTCGGCGGGCTGAACAGCGCCGAGGTCTGGCGCGGCTTGCCGCTGCCGCCTTGGCGTGGCTTGCCGCCACCACCGGCCGGTTTGCCGCTGCCGCCATTGCGCGGCTGGCCTGCTGGCTTGCGCAGCGGGGCATCCTCGGTCGGCGAAATGCCCAGTGCGTGCAGCGTCAGCGTTGGCTGGCGAGGGCCGTCGTCATGGAAGTAGTTGCCGTTCGGCTCCTGCTGCGGATTGCGCTTGGGCGCGTTGTTGCGCGACTCGTTGCGACGCGGCTCGGCGGCGGCCTGTGGCTGACGCGGTTTGCCGACCGCCGGCTTGGCGCTGCCGTTGGCCGTTTTGGCGGCGGCGGGCTTGCCGTTGTTGCGTGCAGCGGCCGGGCGAGCGGCGTCATCGCGCGGCTCGTTGCGACGGCCGTTGCTGTCACCCTGGCGCGGTTTGGTTTGCGCTGCCGGCTGGCGGCGCTGGTTGCTGCCACCGCTGCCTTCGCGGCGCTTGCTGCTGCCTTTTGGCGGCGTGGCGGTCGGGGTCAGCGCGCCGTGGATGTAGCGGCCAAGGCCAATTTCGATGGCCTGTGGTTCTTCGTTAGGGTTGGCCTCGAAGCCGGGCACGGTGAAACGGTCCACGGTCTGCTTGGTCAGCTTTTCGATGTCACGCAGGAAGCCCAGCTCGTCCACGCAAACCAGCGAGATCGCCTCGCCGACGCAGCCGGCGCGGCCGGTACGGCCGATGCGGTGCACGTAGTCTTCCGGTACGTTCGGCAGCTCGTAGTTGACCACGTGCGGCAGTTCTTCGATGTCCAGGCCGCGGGCGGCGATGTCGGTGGCAACCAGAACCGGCAGGCTGCCGTCCTTGAAGCCAGCCAGGGCCTTGGTGCGCGCGCCCTGGCTCTTGTTGCCGTGGATCGCCATCGAGGCGATGCCGGCTTTTTCCAGTTTCTCGGCCAGGCGGTTGGCGCCGTGCTTGGTACGGGTGAACACCAGTACCTGGTGCCAGTCACCGCCCTTGATCATCTCGATCAGCAGCTCGGTCTTGCGGTCGCGGTCGACCAGATGCACTTTCTGGGTGATCTGGGCGTTGGTCTGGTTCGGACGTGCCACCTCCACCAGCTTGGGCTGGTTCAGCAGCTTGTCGGCCAGAGTCTTGATCTCGCTGGAGAAGGTGGCCGAGAACAGCAGCGTCTGGCGCTCCTTCGGCAGCATCGCCAGCACTTTCTTGATGTCGTGGATGAAGCCCATGTCCAGCATGCGGTCGGCTTCGTCCAGTACCAGGATCTCGACGCCGGACAGGTCGACGGTCTTCTGACCGGCGTGGTCCAGCAGGCGACCCGGTGTCGCCACCAGGATGTCGACCGGCTTGCGCAGCTGGGCGATCTGCGGGTTGATGCCGACGCCGCCGAACATCACCATCGATTTCAGCGGCAGGTATTTGCCGTACTCGCGTACGGATTCTTCTACCTGGGCGGCGAGTTCGCGGGTTGGGGTCAGCACCAGTGCGCGCGGACGGCCTTTCTGCTTGGACGGTTGATCCATCAGGCGGTGCAGCAGCGGCAGGGTGAAACCGGCGGTTTTACCGGTACCGGTCTGCGCTGCGGCCAGCAGGTCGCCGCCTTGCAATACTTGAGGGATGGCCTGCGCCTGGATCGGGGTAGGCTGGGTGTAGCCGGTATCGGCTACGGCACGCAACAGTGGCTCGGCAAGGCCTAGTGCGGCAAAAGTCAGTTCGGACATTTATTGTGCAATCAGGATGTCTGCCCATTGCAAAGACAATACCAATCCGGGCGGACAAAAATAGTGTTTTCAATGGAGGACCCGGCGGGAGAGTGCGGGTCTGAAGAAAAGGTCGCGGTGATTGGTGGCACGCGATTCGCTAGTGTACTCCGATTGCCGGCGTTGTGCAGCGAATCATTGACAATAAATTGCAGGTATGCGGTTTGGGTGAGGCGGGGTGCTGCATTGCAACACCCCGCCCGGCGCCGTCAGTGGCGGAAGTGGTTCACGATGCTGGAGAAGTCCAGCTTGCCATTGCCGTCGGCGACGTGGCTTTCGTACAGGTTGCGCGCCAGCGCGCCCAGCGGGTTGGCGGCGTGGCTTTGCAGCGCGGTTTCCTCGGCAAGGCCGAGATCCTTCAGCATCAGCTCCGACATGAAGCCGCCGCTGTAGCCGCGGCTGGCCGGGCTGTTCTCCATCACGCCCGGCCACGGGTTGTACAGCTCAAGCGCCCAGTTGCGGCCGGAGCTTTTGCTCATGATCTCGGACAGTACCGCCGGATCGAGGCCGTTTTTCACCCCCAGTGCCAGTGCCTCGGCGGTGCCGGCCATCAGGATGCCGAGCAGCATGTTGTTGCACACCTTGGCGGTCTGGCCGGCGCCGATGTCGCCGGCGTGGAAGATGTTCTTGCCCATCGCCGCCAGCAGTGGCCGCGCCGCTTCAACGTTGGCCGCATCGCCGCCGACCATGAAGGTGAGAGTGCCGGCGGCGGCGCCGGCGGTGCCGCCAGACACCGGTGCGTCGAGGAAGCGCAGGCCGGCGTCGCTGGCGGTGCTGCCGACGCCGCGTGCGGTGTGCGCGGCGATGGTGCTGCAATCGAGCACCAGCGTGCCGGCGGGCAGGCGTGCGATCAGGCCGTCGTCACCGAGGTAGAGCCCTTCGACATGACGCCCGGCCGGCAGCATCGAGATCACCGCGTCGGCGTCCTGTATCGCCTCGGCGACGCTGGCGGCTGCCTTGCCGCCGTGCTCGCTGAAGTGTTGCAGCGCCTCGGCGGAGAGGTCGACCCCGCTGACGCTGAAACCGGCTCGCACCAGATTGATGGCCATCGGGCCGCCCATGTTTCCCAGGCCGATAAAGGCAATATGTTGCATGTCTTGCTCCTCTTGCGTGTGTCAGTGCAGCGTGGCCAGCGGGTGATCCTGCTCGCGCCACGGCGAGCGGAAGTGCTGCGCCACCCAGTGTTGGTCAACTGCGGCCAGCGTCGGGCGCGACCACTGCGGGTTGCGGTCCTTGTCGACCAGCAGCGCGCGTACGCCTTCGCGGAAATCCGGCGCGGCGCAGAAATTCAGCGACAGAACCAGCTCCATGCGCAAGGCCTCGGCCAGCGACAGGTGTCTGGCGCGGCGAAAAATCTCCCAGGTGACGGCGGCGCTGCTCGGGCTGCCGGCGGCGTAGCTTTTGGCGGCCGCCGCCAGCCACGCGTCCTCGAAGGCGGTGTGGCGCAGCGCCTGGTCCACCGCTGCCAGCGAGCCCTTGTTCATCAGCTGGTGGATCAGCGGCAGGCAGCGCGAAACATTGCTGTCGGCCAGCGCGTCGCCGTTGCCGGCTTCCAGCTCGCCCAGCAGCGCGGTGAGCTGGCCATGGTTGGCTGTGCTGTCGGCGTGCCAGCCGCTGGCGGTCAGGGTGGCCAGCAGCTGCGGCCAGCCGTCCTGCGGCAGGATGTGGTCGGCGAGATTGCACAGCAGCGCGTCGCGCGCGTTCAGCGGCGCGCCGGTAAGACCGAGAAACAGGCCGGCCCTGGCCGGCATGCGCTGCAGGAACCAGCTGCCGGCGACATCGGGATACAGGCCGATGCTGATTTCCGGCATCGCGATGCGGGTGCTGGCGGTAGCGACGCGGTGGCTGGCACCGGCCATCAGGCCGAGCCCGCCGCCCATCACGATGCCGCTGCCCCACAGCAGGATAGGCTTGGTGTAGGTGTGGATGCGGTAATCTAGTGTGTATTCGGCGGTGAAGAACGCCTCGGCCTGCGGATTGGGCCACTGCTGCTCGGGGTCGCTGACCAGCGCGTCGCGCATCGCGCGCACGTCGCCGCCGGCGCAGAAGGCCTTGTTGCCGGCGCCGCGCAGCAGCACGGCGACGATGCCGTCATCCTGAGCCCAGATCGACAGCCGCGCGTCGAGCAGGCGGATCATGTCGCCGTTGAGCGCGTTGAGCGCCTTTTCTGCGTTCAGCGTGGCCACGCCGAGGCGGTGGCCGCTGGCGGTGCTGATTTCTTCAAACAGTACGACGTCGTTCATGCTGCTCCCTTACTTGTGCTTATCACGCTGCTATCGCGGCGCCCGAGCCTGGTGCGGTTAGCGGTTTTGCCACTGCGGCGTACGCTTCTGCAGGAAGGCCTGCACCCCTTCGCGCTGGTCTTCCGTATCGAACAGCTTGATGAACAGCTCGCGCTCGTGGATCAGGTTGGCCGCAGGCGGGGCGTGGCGCGCGGCCTGTACCAGGGTCTTGCAGGCGGTGACCGAGCAGGGCGACTGGCGGCCAACCTTTTCTGCCAGCGCCAGCGCCGCGTCGCGGGCGGCGCCTTTCGATACCACTTCTTCCACCAGCCCGATGCGCAGCGCGGTGGCGGCATCGACGCGCTCGCCGCACAGGATCATGCGCTTGGCCCAGCCTTCGCCGACCAGGTGCGGCAGGTTCTGCGTGCCGCCGGCGCAGGGCAGCAGGCCGACGGCGGCCTCCGGCAGCGCCATCTGCACCTGTTCCTCGGCAATGCGGAGGTCGCAGGCCAGCGCGCACTCCAGCCCGCCGCCCATCGCGTAGCCGTTGATGGCGGCGATGCTGACGCCGCGGAAGGTGGACAGCGTCTCGAACGCCTCGCCGAACAGGATGGTCATGCTGGCGGCGACGCCCTTGTCGCCGTCGGCGAACAGCTTGAGGTCGGCGCCGGCGGAGAAGAATTTTTCGCCTTCACCGGTGATCACCAGCGCGTAGATGTCGCGGTCGGCGTTGAGATCGGCCACCAGCCGCTTCAGCGCCTGCAGGCTGTCGTAGGTCCAGGTGTTGGCCGGTGGGTTGGCGATGGTGATCAGGGCGGTGTGGCCGCGTTTTTCAACAATCAGGTTGGCGTAGTCTTGCATGTTCGGTTCCTGTGTTTGCCACCTCAGGTCTGGCGTTGCCGGCAACGGCGGCCTGGCGCTGTGGTGCGGGTGGGGCTGGCAATGTCTCTATTTCAATCGCGGTCAGCGCAGGTTTTCCAGTGCGCCGTCCTGCAACAGCTTGCGTGCGATGATCACACGCATGATTTCGTTGGTGCCTTCCAGAATCTGGTGTACGCGGTTGTCGCGTACGTAGCGCTCCAGCGGGTATTCCTTGATATAACCGTAGCCGCCAAACAGCTGCAGTGCCTCGTTGGCGACCTTGAAACCAACGTCGCTGGCGAAGCGTTTCGCCATCGCGCAGTAGGCGCTGGCGTCCGCGCTGGCGTTGTCCAGCTTCCATGCGGCCAACCTGACCATCTGCCGTGCGGCGACCAGTTCGGTGACCATGTCGGCGAGGCGGAACTGCACGCTCTGGAACTCGGCAAGCGGCTGGCCGAACTGCTGCCGTTCCTGTACGTAGCGGGTGGCGGCGTCCAGCGCCGCCTGCGCGGTGCCGACCGAGCAGCTGGCGATGTTGATGCGGCCGCCGTCCAGCCCCTTCATCGCGAAGCCGAAGCCCTGGCCTTCCTCGCCCAGCAGGTTGGCCGCCGGTACCACCACGTTGTCAAAAGTGATGGCGCGCGTGGGCTGGCTGTTCCAGCCCATCTTCTTTTCCTTCTTGCCGTAGACGATGCCGGGCAGGTCGGCCGGCACCAGCAGCGCGGAGATACCGCGCGCGCCGGCGCCGCCGGTGCGCGCCATCACCACCAGCACGTCGCTGCTGCCGGCTCCGGAGATGAAGGCCTTGCTGCCGTTGAGGATGTAGTGCTCGCCGTCGCGCTCTGCACGGGTGCGCAGGTTGGCCGCATCGGAGCCGGCGCCCGGCTCGGTCAGGCAGTAGCTGCCGAGCAGCTCGCCGCTGGCCAGTTGCGGCACCCACTGCGCCGCCACTTCCGAGCGGGCAAAGCTGCCGACCATCCAGCTCACCATATTGTGGATGGTGAGGTAGGCGGTGGTGGAGGTGCAGCCGCCGGCCAGCGCCTCGAACACGATGGCGGCATCCTGCCGCGTCAGGCCGAGGCCGCCGTACTGCTCCGGCGTGTACAGGCCGCAGAAGCCCATTTCGCCGGCGCGGCGGATGGCGTCCACCGGGAAGATTTCCGCCTCGTCCCAGTGTGCTGCGTGCGGCGCCAGCTCGTTATCGGCGAAGGCGCGCGCGCTGTCACGAAAGGCGATTTGTTCGTCGCTGAGTGCGAAGTCCATGCTTGGTTCCTTTTCTGCTTCGCCGGCCGCCGCGCCGCGCCACGGGCACGGGGCGGCTGCGGCCAACGTTGCGCTTATTTCAGCTGGATGGTGGTGTGCACCTTGCCGCTGCTGGCCTCGTCGTCGAACCAGCGGCTGGTGACGGTCTTGGTCTGGGTATAGAACAGCACCACCTGTTTGCCGTAGGGGCCGAGGTCGCCGAGCTTGGACGCGCGTGAGCCGGTGAACGAGAACAGCGGCACCGGCACCGGGATCGGCACGTTGATGCCGACCTGACCGACGTCGATCTCCTCCTGGAAGTGGCGCGCCGCGGCGCCGCTCTGGGTGAAGATGGCGGTGCCGTTGCCGTTGGGGTTGGTGTTGATGATGGCTATGGCCTCGTCGAGGCTGTCGGCGGCCATCAGGCACAGCACCGGGCCGAAGATTTCCTGGTCGTAGATCGCCATCCCCGGCTTGACGCCGCTGAAGATGGTGGGGCCGACGAAGTTGCCGTGCTCGAAGCCGGCCACGCTGACGCTGCGGCCGTCCAGCTCCAGCGTGGCGCCTTGCTCGACGCCCTTGGCGATCAGGGTGGCGACGCGGTCCTTGGCGGTGCAGGAAATCAGCGGCCCGATGTCGGGGTTGGTATGGCCGGGGCCGACCTGCAATGTCTTGGCCTTGGCCACCAGCTCGGGAATCCATGCTTGCGCGTCGCCGACCAGCACCGCCACCGTCAGCGCCATGCAGCGCTGGCCGGCGGCACCGAAGGCGGCACCGGTGAGCTGGTTCAGCGCCTGTTCCTTGTTGGCGTCCGGCAGCACGATGGCGTGGTTTTTGGCGCCCATCATGCACTGCACGCGCTTGCCGTTGAGGCTGGCGCGGTTGTAGACGTGGGTGCCGACCTTGCTGGAGCCGACGAAGGAGATCGCCTTGATGTCGGGATGGTCGCAGATCGCGTTGACCACCTCCGCGCCGCCGTGCACCACGTTGAGCACGCCCGGCGGCACGCCGGCTTCCAGTGCCAGCTCGACCAGGCGCATGGTTACCATCGGGTCCTGCTCCGACGGCTTCAGCACGAAGGTATTGCCGGTGGCGATCGCCATCGGGAACATCCACAGCGGGATCATCGCCGGGAAGTTGAACGGGGTGATGCCGGCGCAGATGCCCAGCGGCTGCATCACGCTGTAGGTGTCGACGCCGCCGGCGACGTTCTCGGCGTAGTCGCCCAGCTGCAGGCTGCCGATGTTGGCCGCATGCTCGACCACCTCCAGGCCGCGGAACACGTCGCCTTCGGCGTCGGCCAGCGTCTTGCCCTGTTCGGCGGTGAGGATGGCGGCCAGCTCCTTCATGTGTTCGCGGATCAGCTGCTGCAGCTTGAGGAAGATGCGGGCGCGGGTGCCGATCGGGGTTTTCTTCCAGCTCTTGAAGGCGGTCTTGCCGGCGGCAACGGCGGCGGCCACTTCGGCGGTGGTGGCCATCGGTACCCGTGCCAGCACTTGCTGGGTGGCCGGGTTGATCACGTCACGCCATTCGCTGGTGGTCGATTCGATGAATTCGCCGTTGATCAGCAGCTTGACGGTAGGCAGGTGCGACATGGTGTTTCTCCTTTGCGGGCGGCGTGGCGCGTGCGGCTGGCGGCCGTGGTGTTAGATAATTAGTGCACGTTGACGTAAACGTCAATTTAATCTCAATTTAGAGCAAGCGCTTGGTTTTTTTGAGGGCGCAATACAAGCAGCGCAAACCGTGTGGCTATGCTGTTGCGTGGCGGGTACAGGCGGCGGTTGGTATTGCCGGTCATCTGTCTGCATAGACCGCCGCCGGCGGCGAAAGTGCGGCCGCCGACCCGGCCCGGTGCGGCGTTCAGGCCAGGCTGCGCTCGTCGGCGATGACCTTGCCGTCGGCGGGCAGGCTGCCGGGGGCGCACAGCACCACCTCGCCGCGCAGCTTGCACACCTCGCGCAGGCTGGCGGCAAGGTTGGCCGCAAGGCTGCTGTCGTGCTGATCACCGACCTCGGCGTGCAGCGTCATCACGTCGAGCTGCTCATGCTGCGTCACCACCAGCCGTGCACGCCGCACCGCCGGGTGGCGCTGTGTCACCGCGTGTACCTGTTCCGGGTGCACGAACATGCCCTTGATCTTGGTGCTCTGGTCGGCGCGACCGAGCCAGCCACGTATGCGCTGGTTGCTGCGCCCGCACGGCGACGGGGTGTCGATCAGCGCCGACAGGTCGCCGGTGGCAAAGCGCAGCAGCGGATAGTCGCGGTTGAAGCTGGTGACCACCACCTCGCCGATCTCGCCGGCCGGCACCGGCTCGCCGCTACCGGGGCGCACGATCTCCAGCAGCACGCCCTCGTCGATGACCATGCCCTGATCCGGTGCGGTTTCGTAGGCGATCAGGCCGAGGTCGGCGGTGGCGTAGCACTGCAGTACGCTGATGCCGCGCGCGGCGAACCAGGCGCGCAGGCTGGCCGGCAACGCCTCGCCGCTGACCAGCGCCTTGTTGAGATGCGGCAGCGCGACGCCGAGCTGGTCGGCCTTTTCCAGAATCAGCTTCAGGAATGACGGCGTGCCGGTGTAGGTGCTGGCGCCGAGATCGCGCAGCGCCGCCACCTGCAGTTCGGTCTGGCCGGGGCCGGCGGGGAACACCGCGCAGCCCAGCGCGCGGGCGCCGGCGTCGAGCATGAAGCCGCCGGGGGTGAAGTGGTAGGAAAAGGCGTTGTGCACCAAGTCACCGGCGCGCACGCCGGCGGCGTACAGCGCGCGGCTGAGGCGCCAGAAGTCGTCGCCGTGGCCCTGCGGCTCGTAGATCGGGCCGGGCGAGGCGAACAGCCGTGCCGCCTGTCCCGGCGCCAGCGCGGCGAAGCCGCCGAACGGCGGCGCCGCTTGTTGCGCGGCGATCAGTGCCGACTTGCGTGTCAGCGGCAGGCCGGCCAGCGCCTGCAAGGAGGTGATGTCGGCCGGTTCGATGTCGGCGAGCAGCGCGGCGTAGGCGGCGCTGTGCGCCTTGGCGTGGGCGATCTGCGCCGGCAGCGCGGCCAGCTGTGCGGCCAACCTTGCGGCGGGGGCGCGGGTTTCCAGTGCGTCGAGGTAGGGCATGGTGACTCCTGTCGGGGGCGGCGAGGGCGGGCGCGTCACGCCAGCCAGCGTTTGCGGCGGCGGTAGTGCTTCACCTCACGGAAGCTCTTGCGGCCTTCGCCGCCGAGACCGAGGTAGAACTCCTTCACGTCCTCGTTGCTGCGCAGCTCGTCGGCGCTGCCGTCCATTACCACGCGGCCGTTTTCCAGGATGTAGCCGTAGTGGGCGTAGCGCAGCGCGACGTTGGTGTTTTGTTCCGCCAGCAGGAAGCTGACGTTTTCCTGCTGGTTCAGTTCGCGAACGATCTCGAAGATCTCCTCGACGATCTGCGGCGCCAGCCCCATCGACGGCTCGTCGAGCAGGATCATCTTCGGGTCGGCCATCATCGCGCGGCCGATGGCGACCATCTGCTGCTCGCCGCCGCTGGTGTAGCCGGCCTGACTCTGGCGCCGTGTCTTCAGTCGCGGGAAGTAGTGGTAGATGCGCTCCAGCGCCAGCTTGATCTCGCTGCGGCTGATGGCGCGGGTGTAGGCGCCGGTGAGCAGGTTTTCCTCGACGGTGAGGTGGCCGAAGCAGTGGCGGCCTTCCATCACCTGGATCACGCCCTGTTTCACCAGCTGGTCCGGGGTGCCGTTGTCGATGCGCTGGCCGCGGTATTCGATGGTGCCCTTGGTGATGTCGCCGCGCTCGGAGCGCAGCAGGCTGGAGATCGCCTTCAGCGTGGTGCTCTTGCCGGCGCCGTTGGCGCCGAGCAGGGCGACGATCTGGCCTTCCGGCACGTCCAGCGACACGCCCTTGAGCACCAGAATGACGTGGTTGTAGATCACTTCGATGTTGTTGACCGACAGCAGGTAAGGCGTTGCGGTGGCTTGCATGGGCGTAGGCTCCGTGAGGGCCGGGGCGGAACCCCGGCCGGGTCAGCAGTGAGGTCGGCAGGCGCCGGCGCGCGCCACGGCGGCGCGGCCGGTGCCGGCGGCATTACTTCTCGGCGGCGCAGTCACGCAGCTTCATGCTCTTTTCCTGGCTGTACTTGTCGACCGAGGCCTTGATCAGCGGCAGGGTGACGCCGGTGTCGGCCTTGATCCAGCCGGAAACCGGTTTCCAGTCCTTGCCGTCCCACTGCATGAAGCGGGTGTAGCCGCTGCCTTCGTGGTTCTGGCAGCTGGTTTTCACCTGCGGGAACATGTCGGTCACGCCCAGTTCCTGCTGCCGCTTGGCGTCGATGTTGAGGTTTTCCATGCCCCAGCGGATCTGGTCGCCATTGAGTGTCTTGGCGCCGTATTTCTTCTGCGCGGCGCGGATCGCCTCCACCATCAGGATGCCGCTGACCACGCCGCGGTTGTAGTTGACGGTACCGATGAAGCCCTTGTCGGAGAGGTTGCCCTTGCCGGCGCCGTACACGGTCTTCTCGATGTTCTGGATCACCGGGAACTGCTTGCCGTCCAGCGCGAAGCTGCCGGCGATATAGCCCTTGGCGGCGTCGCCGGCGGCGATGGCGTCTTCTTCCGAGCCGCCCCACCAGTTGGCGACGATGTTTTCACGCGGGAAGCCGACCTTCTGCGCCGATTTCAGCGCCGCCGGCGTCATCACCCCCCAGCTGCGCAGCAGCACGAAGTCGGGACGCGCGCGGCGGATTTCCAGCCACTGCGACTGCTGCTCGGTGCCGGGCGCCGGCACTTCCACGTGCTGCAGTTCAAAGCCGTACTTCTTCGCCATCGCGTCCAGCACCGGGATGGTTTCCTTGCCGTAGGCGGAGCCGTGGTACAGGTTGACGATCTTCTTGCCCTTCAGGTTCTGCATGCCGCCGACGCGCTGGCCGAGGAACTGCACCTTGGCAGTGGCCTGGCTCCAGTAGCTGGTGATCAGCGGGAACACGTACTTGAAGGCGCGGCCGTCCTGCGCGTCGGCGCGGCCGAAGCCCATGGTCATCAGCGGAATCTTGTCCTTCTCGGCGCGATCCATGGTGGCGTAGGTGATGCCGGTGGACATGAAGTTGAACGCCGAGGCGCCGCCGTTCTTCGCTTTCAGACGCTCGTAGCATTCCACGCCGCGGTCGTTCTTGTACTCGGTCTCGCACTCCTCGTAGGTGAGCTTGACGCCGCCGACGCCGCCTTCCTTCAGGTTGACGTAGTTGAGGTAGTCGATCATGCCGCCGTAGAACTTGGCCCCGCCGGAGGCGTAGGCGCCGACACGGTAGCTGGGGATCGGGATGAACTGGTCGGCGGCCTGGGCCACACTGGCAACGGTCAACAGGGCGAGCGATACGGCAACAGCGGATTTCTTCATGGTGATGTCTCCTGGTCTTTCTCTGTTGTGGTGCTGCTTGGGGTCATGCTTCGGCTGGCCGCGACCTTGCGGCCAACCTTTGGGTCGTTGCCGGGCGCGTCAGTGCGGGAACGGCCACACGCGCAGTTTTTCCTTGGCGATCTGCCACAGCCGGGCGAGGCCGTGCGGCTCGACGATCAGGAAGAAGATGATCAGACCGCCGAACAGCATCATTTCCAGGTTGGCGAGGAACTGGGTGCTGATGGTGTCGTGGAAGGCCTGGCCGAGCAGGTTGAGGCAGATCGGCAGCAGCACGATGAAGGCGGCGCCGAGGAAGGAGCCGAGGATGCTGCCGACGCCACCGACGATGATCATGAACAGCACCTGGAAGGAGCGGTGCAGGTCGAAGGCCTGCGCATCGACGGTGCCCAGCAGCACGAAGGCGTACAGCGCGCCGGCCACGCCGCAATAGAAGGAGCTGATGGCGAAGGCGAGCAGCTTGGTGCGCAGCATCGGGATGCCGATCACCTCGGCGGCGACGTCCATGTCGCGAATCGCCATCCAGGCGCGGCCGATGCTGGCGCGGGCCATGTTCTTCGCCGCCAGCGCCATCAGCGCCACGATGGACAGCGTCAGCAGGTACTTGCTGGCCGGGGTGTCGATGGCGATGCCGAATACCTGCATCGGCGGTGCCGAGATCACACCGGAGCTGCTGTAGTTGGTGAACCAGCCGAACTTGGTGAACACCCACTCGATGAAGAACTGCGCCGCCAGCGTCGCCACCGCCAGGTAGAAGCCCTTGATGCGCAGGGACGGCAGGCCGAAGGCGACACCGACCAGCGCCGCCGACAGGCCGCCGAGGAAGATGGCGAGCAGCAGCGGCATGCCAGGCATGCGCAGCATGAAGTTGTAGGTGGCAAACGCGCCCACCGCCATGAACGCCGCCGAGCCCAGCGACAGCTGCCCGGCGTAACCGGTGAGGATGTTCAGCCCCAGCGCCGCCAGCGACAGGATCAGGAACGGGATCAGGATGCCAGACAGCAGGTAGTCGCTGCCCAGCCCCGGCAGCACCACGAAGGCGAGCGCGAGCAGGGCGGCGATGAACAGCCGGTCCTGGGCGATGGTGAGGATGGCGGAGTCCGCCGCGTAGGAACTCTTGAACTGACCCGATTCACGGTAGAACATGGTTTACACCCTCTCGATATGTTTTTCGCCGAACAGGCCTTCCGGACGCACCAGCAGGAACAGCAGCGCCAGCATGTAGGGGAACCAGTTCTCGATGCCGCCACCGACGAACGGCCCCAGGTAGACCTCGGCCAGCTTCTCGCCGGCGCCGATGATCAGGCCGCCGATGATGGCGCCCGGCACCGAGGTGAAGCCGCCGAGGATCAGCACCGGCAGCGCCTTCAGCACCACCAGCGTCAGCGCGAACTGCACGCCGAGGCGCGAGCCCCACAGCAGGCCGGCGACCAGCGCCACGAAACCGGCGACGCCCCACACGATGGCCCAGATGTGCTTCAGCGGAATGCCGACCGACATCGCTGCCTGGTGGTCGTCGGCCACTGCGCGCAATGCGCGCCCCAGCTTGGTCTTGCTGAAGAACAGCGCCAGCGCCGCCACTAGCGTGCCGCCGACCGCGGCGGCGAACAGGTCGAACTTGGAGATGAACACGCCGCCGACATCGAACGGCTCGTCGGCGATGCCCAGTTCCAGGCCGTGCACGTCGGTGCCCCACACCATCTGAGCCAGCCCTTCGAGGAAGAAGGACAGGCCGATGGTGGCCATGAATAGCGTGATCGGCGGCTGGTTGACCAGCGGCCGCAGCACCACCCGCTCGATACCGACGCCGAGCAGCACCATCAGCGCCAGCGTCAGCAGCAGCGCCAGCCAGAACGGCACGCCCATCGCCTGGATGGAGACAAAGGACAACGCGGCAAACAGCACCATCGCGCCCTGCGCAAAGTTGAACACGCCGGAGGCCTTGTAGATCAGCACGAAGCCCAGCGCCACCAGCGAATACATCACGCCGGCGAGCAAGCCGCCCACCAGCACCTCAAGGAAAAACTGCCATTCCATGTCTTGCTCCTTGCCGCGTGCGGCCAACGTTGGCCGCACGCGGCGTTAACGGGTACCTCGAAAAACCTGCTGCGCCAGCCGATTGCTGCGTTGCATCGTCCTCGCTCCCTCGTTGTACGCCTTATACTATCTCGGTCGCTGTGGGCGCTGCGCCTTGCACTCGACTGGCTCGCGACGGTTTTTCGAAGTGCCCTAACGGCGATTAGTGGGAGGTGCCGAGATAGGCGGCGATCACGTCGGCGTTGCCGCGGATCTCGTCCGGGGTGCCGTCGCCGATCTTCTTGCCGTAGTCGAGCACCACCACGCGGTCGGAGATGTCCATCACCACCCCCATGTCGTGCTCGATCAGCACGATGGTGGTGCCGAACTCGTCGTTGACGTCGAGGATGAAGCGGCACATGTCCTGCTTTTCCTCCACGTTCATGCCGGCCATTGGCTCGTCCAAGAGCAGCAGCGTCGGCTCGGCGGCCAGCGCCCGCGCCAGCTCGACGCGCTTTTGCAGGCCGTAGGGCAGGCGCCCGACCGGGGTCTTGCGGATGTGCTGGATTTCGAGGAAGTCGATGATCTTTTCCACCTGCTCGCGGTTGGCGATTTCCTCGCGCTGGGTGCGGCCCCAGTACAGCGCCTGCTGGATGAAGTTGGAGCGCATCTTCAGGTTACGGCCGGTCATGATGTTGTCCAGCACGCTCATGCCCTTGAACAGCGCGATGTTCTGGAAGGTGCGCGCGATGCCCTGACGCGCCGCCTCGTGCGGCCGCATCTTGCTGCGCGCCTCGCCGCGGTAGATCACGCGGCCCTGCTGCGGGTGGTAGACGCCGTTGATCACGTTCAGCATCGAGCTCTTGCCGGCGCCGTTGGGGCCGATGATGGACAGCACTTCGTGCTCGCGCACTTCCAGGCTGATATTAGTCAGCGCCTTGACGCCGCCGAATGACAGCGAGATGGCTTCGGCTTGCAGGATGACGTCGCCGATTTTGCGGTGCGGGTTCATGCGGCCTCCTTGGCGGTGGCGGGGAAGGTCTTGGCGTCGCGGATTTTCACCGTGGCGCGGATATTGCCGCTGCGGCCGTCCTCGAACTTCACCTGTGCGTCGATGGTGCAGTCGCGCTCGTCGCTGTTGAGGGCGGCGATCAACGGCGCGTAGCGCTCGGCGATGAACTTGCGGCGTACCTTGCGGGTGCGGGTCAGCTCGCCGTCGTCGGCGTCCAGCTCCTTGTGCAGGATCAGGAAGCGCTTGATCTGGCTGCCGGCCAGCCGCGGGTCGGTAGCGAGGTCGGCGTTCATCTTCTCGATGCACTCGCGGATCAGCTCGTACACCGGCTCCTGGCCGGCGAGGTCGGTGTAGCCGGTGTAGGCGAGGCCGCGCTTTTCCGCCCAGTTGCCGACGGCGATCAGGTCGATGTTGATGAAGGCTGTGGCGTAGTCGCAGCCGTCGCCGAAGGCGACCACTTCCTTGATCTGCTGGAAGAATTTCAGCTTGTTTTCCAGGTATTTCGGTGCGAACAGGCTGCCGCAGTTCATGCGGCCAACGTCCTTGGCGCGGTCGATGATCTTGAGGTGGCCGTCCTCGTCGAAGAAGCCGGCATCGCCGCTGTGCACCCAGCCTTCGCTGTTGCGCGTCTCGGCGGTGGCGTCGTCGCGCTTCCAGTAGCTGTGGAAGGTACCGGGGCCGCGGAACAGCACCTCGCCGCTGTCGGCGATCTTCACTTCCACGCCCGGTACCGGCACGCCGACGGTGTCCGGCTTGACCTTGTCGTTGGGGTGCACGCACACCATCACGTAGGCTTCGGTCTGGCCGTACAGCTGCTTGATGTTGACGCCGAGGGCGCGGTAGAAGTCGAACAGCTCGGGGCCGATGGCCTCGCCGGCGGTATAGGCGAGCTTGAGGCGGGTGAAGCCGAGCACGTTCTTCACCGGGCCGTAGACCAGCAGTTCGCCGAGCTTGTAGCCGACGCGGTCCCAGAAGCCGACCGGCTTGCCTTCCAGGATGGCGGTGCCGACGCGGCGGGCGTGGTCCATGAAGTAGTGGAACATCTGGTACTTGATGCGGCCGGCGTCTTCCATGCGGATCATCACCTGGGTCAGCAGGTTTTCGTACACGCGCGGCGGGGCGAAGTAGTAGGTCGGCCCGATCTCGCGCATGTCGGTCATCACCGTGTCGCTGGACTCGGGGCAGGACACGCAGAAGCCGGTGACCATCGATTGTGCGTAGGAGAACAGGTTGTCGCCGACCCACGCCATCGGCAGGTAGGCCAGCACTTCCTCGTGCTCGGTGAGGCCTTCAAGGTTGGCCGCATTGCGCGCGGTGATGATCATGCTGTCGTTGGTGTGCAGCACGCCCTTGGGATTGCCGGTGGTGCCGGAGGTGTACAGCATGATCGCCGGATCGCCGCCGCGGCCCAGATCAACCATGTTCTGGAACAGCAGCGGGTGCTCGTCGTGCTGCACGCGGCCGGCGCCGAGGATTTCGGCGATGTCGTACAGGCCGCTGTGCTGGTAGTGGCGCAGGCCGCGCGCGTCGTCGTAGACGATGGCCTGCAGCGTCGGCAGGCGGTCGCGGATTTCCAGCAGCTTGTCGACCTGTTCCTGGTCCTCGACCACCGCCATCGCCACTTCGGCATCGGACAGCACGAACACCATTTCTTCCGCCGCCGAATCCTGGTACAGCGGCACCGGCACGCCGCCCAGACACTGCGCCGCCATGATCGCCATGTACAGGCGCGGGCGGTTGTCGCCGATCACGGCCAGACGGTCGCCGCGCTTGAAGCCTTTGCTGGCAAGGCCGAGGGCGAGGGCGCGCACTTCGGCCGCCACTTCCTGCCAGCTCCAGGTCTGCCAGATGCCGAGGTCTTTCTCACGCATTGCCGGGCGCGCGCCACGTTGCTGGGCATGGGCCAGCAGCAGCTTGGGGAACGTGTCTGCCGTGTGGCCATGCTCAATGACGGGGCGGACAGTTTCAGGCTTGGCCATTCTCGTGTCTCCTCTTGTGTTTTTGGGGCGGCAGCAGGCTGCCACGGGTGGTGCGTGGCCCGGGAACGGGCGGGGGTGAAGCCGGGTAAAATCAGACAGGCTTGTGGCCAGTGGGAATGCGGAAGGCTTGTGGCCTTTGCGTTGACGTAAACGTCAACTTTGTGTGACTAAGCTAAAGCAAGCGCTCGGTTTTATGCAAAGGGTTTTTATGAACGACGGGTTTACTGCGTTGCGTCATGTTGTGCTTCCGTCACAGCGGCGGGCGCTGCCGTGACGGAAGTGTCTGATCTGGCTGGGAAATCGGCTCAGTAGGCGTAGAAGCCCTTGCCGGATTTGCGGCCGAGATGGCCGGCGGCGACCAGCTGTACCAGCAGCGGGCAGGCGCGGTATTTCGAGTCGCGGAACTCGCGGTGCAGGATGTCCATGATGGACAGGCAGGTGTCCAGCCCGATCAGGTCGGCCAGCGCCAGCGGGCCGATCGGGTGGTTCATGCCCAGCTTCATCACGGTGTCGATGTCCTCGGCGGTGGCCAGGTTTTCGTACAGCACGAAGGCGGCCTCGTTGATCATTGGCATCAGCACGCGGTTGGAGACAAAGCCGGGGCCGTCCTTCACCGTCACCGGCGTCTTGCCCAGCTGCAGGCTCAGTGCGTGGATGGCGGCGTGGGTGGCGTCGTCGGTTTGCAGCGCGCGGATGATTTCCACCAGCTGCATCAGCGGCACCGGGTTCATGAAGTGCATGCCGATCACCCGTTGCGGCTGCGGTACCCAGGCGGCGATGGTGGTCAGCGAGATCGACGAGGTGTTGCTGGCGAGGATGGTGTTGGGGCCGACGATGCCGGCCAGCTCGCGGAAGATCTGCTCCTTGATGGCGGCGTTTTCGGTGGCGGCCTCGATCACCAGCTGGCAGTCGCCGAGTGCGGCGAGGCCGGTGCGGCCGTGGATGCGCGCCAGTACTTCGCCGGCGCCGGCCTCGGTCTGCACGCCTTTTTTCACCAGTCGCGCGAGGCTGCTGCCGATGCTGGCGAGGCCGCGCGCCACGGCGGCATCGCTGACGTCGGCCATCACCACGCTAAAGCCGGCCTGGGCAAAGACCTGGGCAATGCCGTTGCCCATGGTGCCGGCGCCGATGACGCCAATCTGCTTGAATTCCATAGCTGTTCTCCTGGTTGGGGTGCTCTAAAATTATTTCCAGTTTACGTTAACGTCAACTAAAGTGATAGCAAGGGCACGGAAGTGTGGCGCTGGCGGCGTGCTTTGTTGCCGGCGCAGGGCGTTGCCGGATGTCCGGCAGGGGCCGGCCGTATTACAATTGCGGGTGGCCGACAAGAGCCGATTATCTGGACCGTTAAGCAAGGGGGTTGCCGTGGTTGTCACTGCTGATCGTACATTCAGCATTTCCGAGTTGGCGCAGGAGTTCGATGTCACCACCCGGGCGATCCGATTTTACGAGGCCGAGGGCCTGCTGACGCCGGAACGCAAGGGGCAGCGTCGCATCTATTCGCGGCGGGATCGGGTGCGGCTGATGCTGACGCTGCGCGGCAAGCGCATCGGCCTGTCGCTGCAGGAGATCCGCGAGTTGTTCGAGCTGTACGATGCGGCCAACACCGATGAGCCGCAGCTGATGAAATTCGTCGACATCCTGTCGCGGCGCGAGCGGCAGCTGTTGCAGCAGCTGGACGACATCCAGTTGGTGTTGAAGGAAATCGGCCAGCTGCGCGGCCAGTGCGAGCAGTGGATGGAAAAGCGCACCGGCGGTCTGCCCGATCTGTAGCCGGCACCGGCCGGTTTTTGTGTTTGTGCCACAGCCGCTGCGATGCGGCTTGTTTTTTGTGGTTAGTTTACGTTAACGTAAACGTATATTTCACCGCAGAGGAACCGGATGATGCAGAACGATGCAATTGTGATTGTCGGAATGGCGCGCACCGCGATGGGCGGTTTCCAGGGCAGCCTGTCCGGCCAGAGCTCCAGCGAGCTGGGCGCGGTGGCGATCCGCGCCGCGGTGGAACGCGCCGGTGTGGCACCGGAAGCGGTGGAAGAAGTGATCATGGGCTGCGTGCTGCCGGCCGGTCAGGGCCAGGCCCCGGCGCGCCAGGCGGCGATCAAGGGCGGCCTGCCGCTGGCGGCGGGGGCCACCACCATCAATAAGATGTGCGGCTCCGGCATGAAGGCGCTGATGCTGGCGCACGACCTGCTCAAGGCGGGCAGCAATACGGTGATGGTGGCCGGCGGCATGGAAAGCATGAGCAACGCGCCCTACATCATCCCCAAAGCGCGTGGCGGCCTGCGTCTCGGTCACGGCGAGCTGAAAGATCACATGTTCCTCGACGGCCTGGAAGACGCCTACGACAAGGGCAAGCTGATGGGTGTGTTCGCCGAGCTGTGCGCGGAGAAGTACGGCTTCAGCCGCGCGGCACAGGACGACTACGCGATCGCCTCGCTGACCCGTGCCCAGCACGCGATCACCAGCGGTGCGTTCAAGAGCGAGATCGCGGCGGTGACCGTGGTTGGCCGCAAGGGCGAGGAAGTGGTGGCCGAGGACGAGCAGCCGCTGAAAGCCAACCTGGACAAAATTCCGACGCTGAAACCGGCGTTCAAGAAGGACGGCACGGTGACGCCGGCCAACGCCAGCTCCATCTCCGATGGTGCCGCGGCGCTGGTACTGATGCGCGAGAGCGAAGCCGCCGCCCGCGGCCTGACGCCGCTGGCACGCATCGTTGGCCACAGCACCCACGCGCACGAGCCGGCCTGGTTCTCCACCGCACCGGTGGGCGCGATGCAGAAACTGCTGGCCAAGGCCGGCTGGACGGTGGACGACGTCGACCTGTTCGAGATCAACGAGGCGTTTGCGGTGGTGACCATGGCGGCGATGCACGATCTCGGCCTGCCGCACGCCAAGGTCAACGTCAACGGCGGCGCCTGCGCGCTGGGGCACCCGATCGGCGCCAGCGGTGCGCGCATCGTGGTGACGCTGATCGCGGCGCTGCAGGCGCGCGGGCTGAAGCGCGGTGTCGCCAGCCTGTGCATCGGCGGCGGCGAAGCCACCGCGCTGGCGCTGGAATTGGTGTAGGGGGCGGGCCATGCTGCTGACGACAGAACAGGAACAGGTGGTTGATGCGGTGCGCGACTTTGTGCAGGGCGAAATCGCCCCGCACGCCGCTGAATGGGACAAGAGCCACAGCTTTCCGCGGCAGGCACTGCGGGGGCTGGGCGAGCTGGGCTGCTTCGGCCTGACCGTGGCGCCGCAGTGGGACGGCGCCGGTTTCGACTACGTAACGTTGGCCGCGGTGATCGAGGAGATCGCCGCCAGCGACGGCGCGCTATCCACCATCATCTCGGTGATCAATTCGGTGGGTTGCGGCCCGATCGAGCGCTTCGGCAACGACTGGCAGAAGGACACCTTCCTGCGCCCGATTGCGCGCGGCGAGTGGATCTCGGCGTTCTGCCTTACCGAGCCGGATGCCGGCTCCGACGCCGCCGCGCTGCGCAGCCGTGCGGTGCGCGACGGCGACGACTACGTGATCAACGGCGTCAAGCAGTTCATTACCAACGGCAAGCACGCCGATGTCGCCATCGTGTTCGCGGTCACCGATCCGGCCGCCGGCAAGAAGGGCATCAGTGCCTTCCTGGTGCCGACCGCCGCCGCTGGCTACACCGTGGCCAAGGTGGAAGACAAGATGGGGCAGCATGCGTCCGACACTTGCCAGATCGTGTTCGACAACGTGCACGTGCCGGCCAGTCATCTGTTGGGTAAGGAAGGCGAGGGCTACCGCATCGCGCTGGCCAATCTGGAATCCGGCCGCATCGGCATCGCCGCGCAGTGTCTGGGCATGGCGCGCGCGGCACTGGAGTTTGCCACCCGCTACGCCACCGAGCGCCAGACCTTTGGCCAGGCCATCATCCGCCACCAGGCGGTCGGTTTCCGCCTGGCGGAAGCGGCGGCGCGGCTGGAAGCGGCGCGACAGCTGGTGCGGCACGCCGCGGCGCTGAAGGATGCCGGCAAGCCGTGCCTGAAGGAATCGAGCATGGCCAAGCTGGTGGCCTCCGAGATGGCCGAGGCGGTGTGCTCGGCGGCGATCCAGACGCTGGGCGGTTACGGCTACCTGTCCGATTACCCGCTGGAGCGCATCTACCGCGACGTGCGCGTGGCGCAGATCTACGAAGGGACTTCCGACGTGCAGAAGCTGGTGATCGCCCGCGCGCTGGAGGACGAAGTACGCTGATTTTTTGAGTGGGTCGTTGTTAGGGTTGGCCGCAGCACATGCTGCGGCCTTTTTTATGGCAGTCCGCCGCTTGCGGCCAACCTTGCGGCCGCTGCCGCGCGCTGGGGGGCTAGAGCGTGATCGGCAGGATGCCGGTTTCCTTCACTTCCTCCATCACCACATAGCTGCGCGACTCGTTGGCCTGCGGCAGCTTCAGCAGGATGTCGCCGAGGATGTTGCGGTACATCGACATGTCCGGCAGCCGCACCTTTAACAGGTAGTCGTACTCGCCGGATACCAGGTGGCATTCCAGCACGTCCGGCAGCTTCTGCACCTCGCGGCGGAAGGCGTCGAAAATGTCGCCGGACTTGGCCGACAGCTTGATCTCGACGAAGACCAGCAGGCTGGCACCCAGCGCTTGCGGGTTCAGTTTCGCGTGATAGCCTTCAATTACGCCTTCACGCTCCAGCCGGCGCACGCGCTCGGTGCACGGCGTGGTGGAGAGGCCGACTTTTTCCGCCAGCTCGGTCATGGCGATGCGGCCGTTTTCCTGCAGGTGCAAAAGGATCTTGCGGTCGATGCGGTCCAGCTGGCGGGACAGGTTCAGATTGCTGCGCTGCGTTTTCACTAAATAACCACCGATTAACAGGTAAGTTGACTGCCGTTTAGCTGTAACTAAGTTGAAAAAACTGTCTTGCAATCAATATACTACGCAAATTCACTGAAAGTGCAAATGCGCTTTTGGATCCGGGAAAAACAGGCTCCGGCCTGATCAAGACAGCATAACTGGCAGGAGAGATCATGAAAGTAATCGTGCTTGGCGGCGGCGTTATCGGTATTTCGACCGCATGGTATTTGGCAAAGGCAGGCGTGGAGGTGACGGTGATCGAGCGTCAGCCCGGCCCGGCGCTGGAAACCAGCTTTGCCAACGCCGGCCAGATCTCTCCGGGCTATGCCGCACCGTGGGCGGCGCCTGGCATCCCGCTGAAGGCGGCCAAGTGGCTGTTCCAGAAGCACGCGCCGCTGGCGATCCGTGTCGATGGCAGCACCTACCAGTGGGAGTGGATGGCGCGCATGTTCGCCAACTGCAACTACCAGGATTACAACATCAACAAGGGCCGCATGATGCGCCTGGCCGAGTACAGCCGCGACAAGATCCGCGAGCTTACGGCCGAGACCGGCCTCAACTTCGAAGGCCGCACCGGTGGCACGCTGCAGCTGTTCCGCAGCCAGCAGCAGGTGGATGCGATGGGCAAGGACATCGAGGTGCTGAAGGAGTGCGGCGTGGAGTACCAGGTGCTGGATGCCGACGGCTGTGCCCGTGTCGAGCCGGCGCTGAAAAAGACCAAGCACAAGCTGAAGGGCGGCCTGCGCCTGCCGAACGACGACACTGGCGATTGCCAGCTGTTCACCTCGCACCTGGCGGAAATGGCGGCGGCGATCGGCGTCAAGTTCCTGTGGGGCAAGAGCATCGAGGCCATCGAGCACTACGGCGACAAGATCACCGCCGTGCGCGTCGACGGCGAACAGCTGACCGCCGACCACTACGTGGTGGCCACCGGCAGCTACTCGCGCGAGATGGTGAAGGCGCTGGGTATCGACATCCCGGTATACCCGGTCAAGGGCTACTCGCTGACGGTGCCGATCACTAACGCCAAGGGCGCGCCGGTATCCACCGTGCTGGACGAGACCTACAAGATCGCCATCACCCGCTTTGACGATCGCATCCGTGTCGGCGGCATGGCCGAGCTGGCCGGTTTCGACCTGAGCTTGAACCCGAAACGCCGCGCCACGCTGGAAATGGTGGTCACCGACCTGTATCCGGACGGCGGCGACGTGTCGCGTGCCGAATTCTGGACCGGCCTGCGTCCGATGACGCCGGACGGCACGCCGATCATCGGCGGCACCCGCTTTGCCAACCTGTCGCTGAACACCGGTCACGGCACGCTGGGCTGGACCATGAGCGCCGGCTCCGGCAAGGTACTGGCCGACCTGATCACCGGCACGCAGCCTGAAATCCTGATCGACGGCCTGTCGATGCAGCGTTACGCCAAGGGCGGCGAGACACTGGTGGTGCCGATGGCGCGCCCGCTTGCGGCCAACGTGTAAGGAACATCATGCGTCCGTTGATTGCAAGCATCCGTCTCGATCATTTTCGTCAAAATTACCTGCTGGCGCGCCAGCAGCACGGCGGCCGCGCACTGGCGGTGGTGAAGGCCAACGCCTACGGTCACGGCGCGGTGCGTTGTGCGCAGGCGGTGGCCGACGTCGCCGACGGCTTTGCCGTGGCCTGCCTGGAAGAGGCGCTGCAGCTGCGCGCTGGCGGCATCAGCGGCCCGATCCTGCTGCTGGAGGGCGTGTTCGAGGCGGCCGAGCTGGCCGAGGTGCAGGCGCACGGGCTGTGGCTGGTGGTGCAGAACCGCGAGCAGCTGGGCATGCTGCTGGCGACGCCGGCCGACAAGCCGTACCGCGTGTGGCTGAAGATGGATTCCGGCATGCACCGCGCCGGTTTCTTCCCCGCCGACTACGCCGCTGCCTACCAGCGGCTGGCTGCCAGCGGCAAGGCCGACGCCATCGTCAAGATGACGCACTTCGCCCGTGCCGACGAGCCGGGCTGCGACGCCACCGCGCTGCAGCTGGCCGCCTTCGATGCCGCGACCGCCGGTCTGCCCGGCGACAGCAGCGTCGCCAACTCCGCCGGCATCATGATCCACGAGCGTGCGCACCGCGACTGGGGCCGCCCCGGCATCATGCTGTACGGTTCGACGCCGCTGCCGGACGGCCATGCGGCCAACGTTGGCCTCAAGCCGGTGATGCGCCTCACCAGCCGCGTGTTCGGCGTGCGCGAATTGCCTGCCGGTGAGCCGGTCGGCTACGGCGCCAGCTTTGTCACCACGCGGCCGACCCGCGTCGGCCTGATCGCCGGCGGTTATGCCGACGGCTATCCGCGGCTGGCATCCACCGGCAGCCCGGTGGCGGTCGATGGCCAGCTCAGCCGCATCATCGGCCGCGTATCGATGGACATGATCACCATCGATCTGACCGACCTGCCGCAGGCCGGCATCGGCAGCGAGGTGGAATTGTGGGGCGAACAGGTCAGCGTCAATGCCGTGGCCGCCCAGGCCGGTACCATCAGCTACGAGCTGCTGTGCAACGTGAAGCGGGCGCACTTGCAGTATCTGGACTGAACGCGGCCGGCACGGTGCCTGTCCTGAAAAATGCCCGGCCTCGTGCCGGGCATTTTTGCTGGCGACAATGTCGCGAAATGTAACTGAAATCTGGCGGCGGCTTGATATTTGGCAAACGAGTGCGCCGCCTGTGTCATGATAATGGCTTCTCGACGTCTTCTGCCTGCTTGCGGAGCCAATGACCATTTTCCATTCCACGACCTGGGTCAAACTGCTGGGCTTGTTGCCCGGCGAGCTGAACCCGAACGAAGCCAGCTGGCTGGTGACGCCGCGGCATCACATGCCGCTGATGAGCAATCGTCGCGCTCAGATGATCCTGAACCGGGTGCGCCTGTTTGCCAGCCTGTTTGCGGTGCTGACCCCTCTGTGGATGTTCGTCGACCTGCTGGTGCTGCCCAATCCGCTGGCATGGCAACTGGCGCTGCTGCGGCTGGGCGCCACCGGCTGTTTCGCCTTCATCGTCTACTGCTACCGGCCGGAGGTGACGCTGTTCAACGCCTGGCGCGGCATGGCGATGCTGTTTGCCATCCCCACGCTGTTCTACGTGGTGTCCTACGTGCTGCTGACGCACTACCAGCTCACCGGCGCCTCGGCCGCGGTCGGCACCGGTTACGCCTTCCTGCCGTTCATCCTGCTGGCCGGTTTCGCCATTTTCCCGCTGACGCTGCTGGAGAGCGTGATCTTCGCCGCGCCGATCCTGGTGGCGCACGTCACCGCCGGCTATTTCCAGTTCTCGGTGGTGGACTGGCCGTCGTTCTGGGGCGCGTTCTGGCTGCAGGGGCTGATCGCCGGCGTGGCGGCACTGGCCGGTGTCTGCCAGTTGGCGTTCATGATCGCGCTGGTGCAGCAGGCGGTGCGCGATCCGCTGACCGGTGCCTTTTCGCGCCGCAGCGGCGAGGAGGTGCTGGAGTTGCAGTTCATTCTGGCCAGTCGCAGCGGCAGCCCGTTTTCGGTGGCGTTCATCGACATCGACCATTTCAAGGCGATCAACGACCAGTTCGGCCACCAGCAGGGCGATGTCATGTTGAAGCAGTTTGCGCAGACGCTGACCCAAGGCCTGCGCAAGGGCGACGTGCTGGTGCGCTGGGGCGGCGAGGAATTCCTGCTGCTGCTGCCGAACATCGATTGCCGCCAGGCGATGCACGCCTTGCAGCGCCTGCGTCGCAACGGCTTCGGCCTGCGGCCGGACCAGACACCGCTGACCGCCAGCATCGGCGTCGCCGACATGCTGGAGGAGGGGTGTAACGACTGGCGTCAGCTGATCGAGATCGCCGACCAGCGCATGTACGCCGCCAAGCAGCAGGGCCGCAACCGCGTCATCGCCGGCAGCGAGCCGGCGCCGAACCTGCAGCCGGCCCTGGCCTGAGTCGCCGGCTGTCACGACAACGCCCCCGCATGCGGGGGCGTTTGCTTTGGGCCGGCGGCGTCAGGCCGGCGACGGGAGCTGGGCGCCAAGCTGCTCGCCCCATTGCTGCAGTTGTTCCAGGATCAGTAGCTGCTGCGGCTCGGCGGCGGCGCGCAGGGTGGCGATTTCCTGCTGGAAAGCGGAAAAGGTGCGCCCCGGCGGCGTGCCCAAATGCAGCTTGCGCGCGCACCACTGCTGCCAGTGCTGGCGTTCTTCCGCGCTGAGGCTGTCGGGGAAGTTGCGTGCGCGATAGCGGTACAGCAGGCGCTGCAGCTGCGGGTCATCGAAGCTTTCGCGCGCTGCGGCCAGTGCCGGTGCCGACAGGCCGCGCAGGCGGTTGAGGGTGCGCCGGTCCTGGTTGGAGACAAAGCCGCCATACAGGTTTTCATCGACATCCGGCGTTTCGCCCGGCTCGCGGCGGAACACCTCGCGCCACAGCGGCGCGAGATCGGGCAACGTTTGTGCGTGGCCGGCATGGCGCTGCACCGCCGCCATGTCGATGCCCAGCTGCTGCGCCCGCTCCGCGCGCAGCACGCGCAGGTCGCTGATCACGAACGGCGACTTGTTGATGTGGATGCTCTTGATCGGCAGCCGGCTTTCCCCCCCTGCCAGTTCACTGCTCTTGGTGAACAGCCGGTGACGAACGTTGGCCGCATCCAGCGCCAGCAGTTCGCGCGGATCGTGCGCCAGATCCCAGACCAGTACCTCGTTCTTGTTGCTGGGATGCTCGGCCAGCGGCCATACCAGCGCCAGATTGCCGCGCTCGCTGCCGAACATGCCTGAGACGTGAATCAGCGGCACCGGCTGGTGCAGCTGCAGCTGGTGCCGCACCGCATCCTTTTGTCGCAGGCTGAGGCAGAACGCGAACAGCCGCGGCTGTTTGTCACGGATCAGTCGCGCCAGCGCGATGGTGGCACGTACGTCGGATAGCGCATCGTGGGCAGCGTCGTGGGCCAGGCCGTTGGCGGCGGTCAGGTGTTCCAGCTTGAAGCTGGGCAGGCCGTTGTCGTGGCGCGGCCAGTTGATGCCTTCCGGACGCAGCGCGTAGGTGGCGCGTACCACGTCCAGCAGGTCCCAGCGGCCGCAGCGGTTTTGCCATTCGCGGGCGTAGGGGTCGATCAGGTTGCGCCAGAACAGGAAGCGGGTGACTTCGTCGTCGAAGCGGATCGAGTTGTAGCCGACGCCGATGGTGCCCGGCTCGGCCAGCTCGCGTTCGATGGCGGCGGCAAACTGCTGTTCCGGCACCCCGAGTTCGGCGCAGCGCTGCGGCGTGATGCCGGTGAGCAGGCAGGCTTCCGGCGCCGGCAGGTAGTCGCGGGGCGGTTGGCAGTACAGCATTACCGGCTCGCCGATCTCGTTGAGCTCGGCATCGGTGCGGATGCCGGCAAACTGTGCCGGGCGGTCGCTGCGCGGCACCGCGCCAAAGGTTTCGTAGTCGTGCCAGAAGAAGGTCGGGGCTGACATGCTGGTTCCGCTCCACTAAAAGCGTGATTGTCGCACTGCGGCTGCTTGCGGCCAACCTTGCGCCGCGCGGGCGCATGGCACTATGACGATTTCCCTCCTATTCTGAATGGCGGCCCCTGCTGCTGTGCAGTCATGGCCCGCATCGATCAACTCCGCGCTGTCGGTGACCTATGACGCACATACCGGACAAGTTGGCCACGGCGGACATCCAGTTGCTGTTGTCGCGGCAGCAGGGGTTGTTGTGGTTGGTGCAACAGCTACCGGACATGGCCTGGCTGAAGGATGCCACCGGGCGTTACCTCGCCTGCAATCGTCGCTTCGAGGCCTTTGCCGGCGTCAGCCGCCAGGCCATCATCGGCCAGAGCGATACCATGGTGCTGGGGCCGCAGCAGGCGGCGGCACTGAGCCAGGCCGACATCGCCGCGCTGGCGGCGGAAGAACCGTTGTCCAGCCAGCAGTGGCTGGTGTCCGCGGTAGACGGGCAGCGGATCCTGCTGGAGATCGTGACCACGCCGCTGCAGGCCGAAGACGGCGTGTTCGGCGTGCTCGGCACCGCGCGCGACATTACCCGCCAATACCTCAGCGACCTGGCGTTGCGCGCCAGCCAGGACCGTTTTCGTGCCATTTTCGAAAACACCGACGCGCTGGCGATCCAGGGCTACGCGCCGGATGGCACCGTGCTGTACTGGAACCATGCCTCGGAAGCGCTGTACGGCTATAGCGCCACCGAGGCGCTGGGGCGCACCCTGTTCGAGCTGATCATCCCGCCGCCGGCTAGGGCGCACGTCGAGGCCGAGGTGGCGTGGATGTTCCGCGAGCGGCGCGGCGTGCCAGCCGCCCGTCTCGGGCTACAGCACAAGGATGGCCATATCGTGCAGGTCTACTCCAGCCACGCGATGGTGGAGTCGCCGCAGAGCGGGCTGACCCTGTTCTGCCTCGACATCGACCTGACCGCGCTGGTCCGCGCCGAGGCGGCGTGGCGTGATAGCGAGCGGCGCTACCGTGTGCTGTTTGACGCGTCCGGCGACGGCATCTTCGTGCTGCACGGGCAGATCATCGTCGACTGCAACCAGGCGGCGGCGGAGATTTTTCACTGTGAGCAGGCCGACCTGACCGGGCAGTCGCTGGAGGTGCTGTCGCCCTTGCGGCAGGATGGCGGCGTGTCGTCGCGGCAATTGCTGGGCAGCTATCTACACCCCGATAGCGATAGCCCGGCGCGCCGTTTCGAGTGGCGCCATCTGCGCCGCGACGGCAGCGAATTCGATGCCGAGTGGATCGTGACGGCGGTGGAAATCGCTTCGGTGCCGCATTGCCTGGTGTCGTTTCGCGATATCACCGAAAAGAAGAAGTCGGCGCAGCTGATCTGGGAGCAGGCCAACTTTGACTCTCTGACCGGCCTGCCCAACCGTCACCGCTTCCTCGACCGCTTTGCGCTGGAGCTGCGCAAGAGCGAGCGCAGCAACGGCCAGCTCGCGCTGCTGTTCATCGACCTGGATCACTTCAAGGAAGTTAACGATACCCTCGGCCATCGCGCCGGCGACCTGCTGCTGAAAGAGGCGGCACTGCGCCTGCTGGGTTGCATCCGTGAGACCGACACCGTGGCCCGCCTCGGCGGAGACGAGTTCACCATCGTGATCAGCGATATGGACTCGGAGCAGTCGCTGGAGCGGGTGACGCAGCAGGTGCTGCAAAGGTTGGCCGCACCGTTTTGCCTTGGCGACGAGCAGGTGTACGTGTCGGCCAGCATCGGCATCACACTGTTTCCGCAGGACGGCGACAATATCGACGCCTTGCAGCGCAATGCCGACCAGGCGATGTACGCGGCCAAGAAGGCGGGGCGCAACGGCTACTGCTATTACGCGGCGATGCCCCGGGCCTCGCTGGCCTGATCCACCTTGCGTAGGTCTGGCCGCTGGGTCGCTGCAGTATGGCAAAACGCCCGTCACAGCTTGTGACGGGCGTTATGTTGTCGGGTGCCGGCTGACGCTTCAGCTCAGGTCGATTAGCTCAAGTCCTGGCGCAGTGCCTCGGTAAAGCTGAGCCCGGCCAGCTCGCGCATGCCGCGCGAGATGTAGTACAGCACCGCCATCATCATCACCAGCGACGGGATGGCGATCATCGGGTAGCTCAGCAGCGTCATGCGGCCCAGCTCCTCGTTGAAGGCTTCGGTGCCGGACGGGCTGGTGACGATCCACTTCGCCAGCACGTAGTTCATCACCGAGGAAAAGAAGAAGGTGGCGCTGAGCAGGTAGGTCGCCTTCAGCAGGCGCGCCTCGAACTGGCGGGTGTTGCCGCGCTGCTCCAAGTGCTGCTGCACCTTGGCGACGTCGATCACCGCCGGGGTGTAGAGCACGGTCTTGATCAGCGGGTAGCGGGTGCGGGTCGAGACCAGCACCGCGATGCCGATCAGGCCGGGGATGGCGGCTTCCTTCACCGCCAGCCACTGCGCATCCAGATGCAGCAGGCCGATGCCGCCGGTGAGCAGAATGCTGACCAGGCCGAGGGTGGCAATGAAGTTGGTCTTGCGGTTGCGCAGCAGGTCGTACAGCCCCCAGCCCAGCGGAAAGGCCAAGGCCAGCAGCAGTGCATTGACGGTGCCAAGGTACTGTTCCGCGCTGAGCTTCATCAGGATCAGCGAGGGAATCACGATGTTGATGATCAGCTCGATGAGCTGATTGTTTTTCTTTGCTGCGGCCATGGTTGTCCTGTGGCAATGGGCAAGCCTGCGACCGTATCCGAGCGCAGGGCTGGGTTTGTTCGGCTACAAGGAGGTTAGAGCGCGCGCGGTGGCGATGGTTCGCGCGGCCACCGGGTACGGTGGCGACATTCTAGCGGTTGTTGAAGGCGCGGGCCAAAAAAACAGGCCCTGCCCGCCACCGAGGTCGGTGGCGGGCAGGGCCGTGTCGCTTCGTGCGATCAGCTGGCTTGCGATTGCAGGTAGTTGTTGATGCCCATGGCCTTGATCAGCTTCAGCTGCTGCTCCAGCCAGTGCGCGTGGTCGACTTCGGTGTCGTCCAGCAGCTTGGTCAGGATGCTGCGGGTGACGAAATCGTGTTCCTTTTCCGCCAGCACGATGGCCTTTTTCAGGGCGGCGGCGACTTCGTATTCTGTTTCCAGATCGTTGGCCAGCATCGACGGCACGTCCTTGCCGATGCGCAGCTTGCCGCGCGGGGCGATGTCCGGCACGCCGTCGAGGAACAGGATGCGTTCGATCAGCATCTTGGCGTGGCCCATTTCCTCGTCACGCTCGTGGTGCAGGCGTTCGTACAGCTTGCTGTAGCCCCAGTTGCCGTACATTTCGCTGTGGATGAAATACTGGTCAACCGAGGTCATTTCTGCCGTCAGCAGGGTGTTCAGGGCTTCGATGATTTTCTTGCTGCCTTGCATGGTGCCGCTCCTCAGTCTTCCATTTGCGATTGCAGGTAGTTGGCAAGGCCAACGTCCTTGATCAGGGTTTGCTGGGTTTCCAGCCAGTCCACGTATTCTTCTTCCGCTTCCAGCAGCTCGGTCAGCTCTTCGCGGGTAACGTAGTCTTCCGCTTTTTCGCTGAGGGTGATGCTCTTGCGCAGTTCGCCGATATGGCCGCTGACCAGGGTAATGTCACAGGCCAGCATTTCCTCGACATTCTCGCCGATCATCAGCTTGCCCAGTTGCTGCAGGTTGGGCAGGCCTTCCAGGAACAGGATGCGCTCGATCAGCTCGTCGGCGCGTTTCATCGCCTTGATCGACTGCTGGTAGAAATGCTTGTTGAGGCCGTTCAGTCCCCAGTTCTTACACATGCGGGCGTGCAGGAAAAACTGGTTGATGGCAGTCAGCTCGTTGCACAGAACGGTGTTGAGCGCCTTGATTACGGCTTTGTCGCCTTGCATGGGAGGGACTCCTTCATCATAAATCGTATTGATATATTTTAATTCAATATCGGGTAAGGGCAAGGTATTAATCGTTTTTGAAAACGGCGGATTATTTTTTGGCGGATATTTCTTTTAATAATCAAGCCTTGTCGGCGCTATTTATTTTTGGGTGCCAATTAACCATTTTCCGGGTAGGTGCAAACCAACTGAAAATCAGTTTTATTTGGCGGCCGTTAATCGCAAGGTTGATCCGTCAGGGACGGCAGCAAGCGCCAGCATGGCAGTCGGTCATGACATGCAGAAGTCGCAATTTCATGACGCGGCGCCTATACCGGTAAAACCATGTCCAATTCTTGCCGGGGAGTGACCAGATGAGTCTCAATGTGCTTGCCGTTTGTGGCAGTTTGCGTCAGAAATCCACCAACAAGGGCCTGATGCGTTATGCGGTGGCCAACGCACCGCAGGGCATGCAGATCGTGGTGGCCGATCTGGCTGAGATGCCGTTCTACAATGCCGACATCACGGTTAAGCCGGCGGTGGTGGTGACGCTGTTGCAGCAGTTTGCCGACGCCGACGCCTTGCTGCTGGTGTGCCCGGAGTACAACTACTCGATGGCGCCGGCGCTGAAAAACGCGCTGGACTGGGCGTCGCGCGAGCCGGGCAACGCGCTGCTCAGCGGCAAGCCGGCGGCGATCATGGGCGCAGCCGGCGGCATGGGCAGTTCGCGCGCGCAGTACCACCTGCGCCAGAGCAGCGTGTTCCTCAATCTGCACGTCCTGAACCAGCCGGAGGTGTTCGCCAACGCGTTCAGCGCCTCCTTCGATGGCGACGGCAACCTGGTGGATACCGCGATCCAGGAGAAAATCCGTCTGCAGCTGGCGGCGTTGCAGGTCTGGCACCGGCAGCTGAAAGGCTGAGCCGGACGCGGCGGCGATAAGCAAAACACCCCGCCTCGGCGGGGTGTTGGCGTTGCGGCCAACGTTGGCCGCAGGGCAGGGCTTACTGGATGATGCCGCCGCCGAGGCAGATATCACCGTCGTACAGCACCGCCGACTGGCCGGGGGTGACCGCCCACTGCTTGTCGCGGAAGGTCAGCGTGGCACGGCCATCGACGATCGGCGACAGGCTGCACGGCGCGTCGGCCATGCGGTAGCGGTTCTTGGCGGCGTAGTCGCCGGCAGCCGGCGGCTGCGGCAGCGTCCACGACAGGTCGTCCATCGCCAGCGTCGACTTCAGCAGCAGCGGGTGGTCATGGCCTTGCACCACGATCAGCTTGTTGCCGAGAATGTCCTTGCCGGCAACGAACCACGGCTCGCCGTTGCCGTCCTTGTTGCCACCGATGTTGAGGCCCTTGCGCTGGCCCAGGGTGTAGAACATCAGCCCGACGTGCTCGCCGACGGTCTTGCCGTCCGGGGTGATCATCTCGCCCGGCTTGGTCGGCAAGTAGCGCTGCAGGAACTCGCGGAACGGGCGCTCGCCGATGAAGCAGATGCCGGTGGAGTCCTTCTTGGCGGCAGTCGGCAGTCCGGCTTCCTCGGCCAGGCGGCGCACCTCGGTCTTGCGGATGTCGCCCAGCGGGAACAGCGCCTTCGCCAGCTGGTGCTGCTGCAGGCGGTACAGGAAGTAGCTCTGGTCCTTGGTGTGGTCGACACCCTTCATCAGGTAGTGCACGCCGTCCTGTTCCAGCTTGCGCGCGTAGTGGCCGGTGGCGATGCAGTCGGCACCCAGCTCCAGCGCGTAATCGAGGAAGGCCTTGAACTTGATCTCGGCGTTGCACAGCACGTCCGGATTGGGGGTGCGACCGGCGGAGTACTCCTTCAGGAAGTAGGAGAACACGCGGTCCTTGTACTCCTTGGCGAAGTTGACGATCTCCATGTCGATGCCGACGATGTCGGCCACGCTCATCGCGTCCAGCGCGTCCTGCTTGATGGAGCAGTATTCGTCGTCGTTGTCGTCTTCCCAGTTCTGCATGAACACGCCGATCACCTCGTGGCCCTGCTGCTTCAGCAGCCAGGCGGTGACCGACGAATCCACGCCGCCGGACATGCCGACGACAATACGTTTTTTACCCGTCACGGAGAAAATCCTTCCTTCCAAATAGCAAGAGGCACCACCACCGGCGGTGCCCCGAAATCCCGGAACCAGCTGTCGATCACCCAATCCTGGCCTGATGTCACGTCGCGCACGGCCACCGCCGCGTGATGGTCGAACAGCAGCGGCGCACGATGCACCTGGCCCAGCAGCTGGTGGTGGCGCAGCCAGCCCTTGCCGGCCAGCAATTGCAACAGCACCAGCACATTATGGCTGTGATCGAGACAATCCATGCGGCCAACGTTGGTTGCATCTTCGTGATTGCCGCCGCGGTCGCTGGCGATCGGCGCCGCGCGCGCCGCGCGCTGGTAATAGGACAACACGATGTCCTGCAGTGCCGCGCGCTCGTCGGCGGCGTTGGCGACGTCATCCAGCCGCTGTCTAAACCATATCTGGGCAGTGTCGTCCAGTTCAATGCGGCGGTTGCGATCGCAGCCGTAATGGTAACAGAGCGTCAGTTCCTCCGCACCGGCGGCCACGGCCGGCAGCGCCGTGAGCAGCGCAATCGACAGCCAGCGCATGAGGGGTGGCATCGGCTCAGCCCGGCAAGTGGTGATGGATCAGGTCGAGGCTGGCGCGCTGGCCGGCCAGGTAGTCCTGCAGGCAGCGCCCCACCAGCGGACTGCGCCACAACGCTGCGCTGGCCATGATCTCGTCTGCGCTCAGCCATTCGGCGGCGAGGATGCCGTCGTCCAGCCGCTGCGCCGGGTCATGCGCGCCGGCGTTACCGCAGAAGGCGAAGCGCAGATAGGTGATGTCGCTGCCGGCCTTGTCCGCCAGATAGATGCCGACCAGCGCCTGCGGCGTGAAGGCGTGGGCGGTTTCCTCGCGCGCCTCGCGCACCACCGCCTGCAGCAGGGTTTCGCCGTATTCCAGATGACCGGCCGGCTGGTTGAGGCGGACGCCGTCGTCGGTCTGCTCGCGCACCATCAGGAAGCGGCCGTCGCGCTCGATGATGGCGGCGACTGTGGTATTCGGTTTCCATTGCGTGCTGCTCATCGCGGATTTGCCTTTCACTTAATTGACAATCGTTATCATTGTCTTCTAGTATTGAAATCAAGATCAATTCTTATTCAGGATTCATGCCATGTACGTCTGCCTTTGCCACGGAGTAACCGATCGCGATATCCGCGCCGCCGTTTGCAATGGTGCCACGCGCATGAGCGATCTGGCGCGCGAACTGAAGGTCGCCACCGAGTGCGGCAGCTGTGCCTGTCAGGCCAACCAGATCCGCAAGCAGACGCTGCTGCAGATCAGCGAGCCGGAACTGGCCGCCGCCTGAGTCCGGCAATCTCCCGCAGTCGCCACAGCCCGTCAAGCACCTGACGGGCTTTTTGCTATCCTGAAAACAGCACGCCTGCTGCCAGTACCGGGGAACACGCGTACAATGCGCGCCAAACCTTACGGAGAACGAACATGACCGAATTCAATGAACTAGATCTGGAGCGTCTGGAAACGCTGCTGACCCCGCTGTCGCAGGCCGGCACCACCATGCGCCCGGACGAAGTGCAGGGCTTCTTCTGCGCGCTGGCGTGCGGCCCGGACAAGCTCACCATCGACGACTGGCTGGAAGACGTGCTCGGCGATGCGCCGGCTTTTGAAAGCGCCGACAGCGAAGCCGAGATCAAGGCGCTGCTGCAGAAGTACTACGATGCCGCCGCCGAGGCGCTGGCCGACGGCGACCTGCCGGAACTGACGCTGTACAGCGAGGAAGAGGGCGAGGCGCCGGACTTCCGCCCGTGGTGCAATGCCTTCATGTACGCGCTGGACGTGGTGCCGACCGACTGGTTCGACGCCGCCGACGACGAAGGCTTCGAAGAGCTGCTGATGCCGGTGATGGCGCTGGGTGGCATGTTCGATGCCGACGGCGACGAGCCGGCGATGATGGAATTTACCGCCGCCGAGCTGGAAAGCTTCAAGAGCGAGCTGGACGAAGCGGTACTGGCGGTCTACGGCTACTGGCGTGCCAAGGAGCAGGCACCGGTGACCATGCGTCGCGAAGGCGACAAGGTTGGCCGCAATGATCCGTGCCCGTGCGGCAGCGGCAAGAAGTACAAGGCCTGCTGCGGTCAGAACTGATCGTGCCGGAACACGCCGCCTGACGGACTGCGCGCAGCCCGCAGGCGGTTTTTGTTTGCCGGCGGCGCATTCCCGCCCTTGCCATCTGGCGCCATCGCGCGCTGTTTTTCCCCGACGGATACCCATGACCGAACCCACGATTGCCCCCGACACCGCGTCCGAAGACGCCATCGGCGCGCTGAACGCCTATCTGCAGCAATACCACGCCACGCTGGTGACCACCGAAGGCAGCTACGCCGTCTCGGTACAGGGGCAGATCAAGGTCGGCAAGCGCACCGTGCCTTACCACTTGGTACCGGACGCCGGCTTCCTCGGCAAAACCGGCAAGTGGCGCAAGCTCGACGCCGCCGAACGGCTGGCGCTGGTGCAGTTGCGCTGGAACGACGAGGCGCGCGAACGTCTCGAAGCGCAGCTGCTGCGCTGCGCCGGCCAGGTGATGACGCTGGCAAACGAACACCGCGTTGATCCGCAAAGCGCGCTCAACGCGCTGCAGGCCAAGTACGAGCTGGCGCGGCTGCGCTGCGAGCTGGCGCTGGACCGTATCGCGGCGCTGGTGGCGACCCGTGCCGCCGCCAGCCAGGCGGAGAAGACCCGCAACGCGATCAACCTGTCGCTGTACCCGGAGTCGTTCACCCTCGCCGCCGGCATGCAGCGCCACTTCATCGCGGTGCTGGGCCCGACCAACTCCGGCAAGACCCACGCCGCGATGGAACACCTGGCGCAGGCGAAAACCGGCGTCTACCTCGCGCCGCTGCGGCTGCTGGCGATGGAAAACTACCAGCGCCTGCTTAATGCCAACGTCGCGGTCAGCCTGATTACCGGCGAGCAGCGCAAGCTGCACCCGCACGCCAGCCACGTGGCCAGTACCGTGGAAATGCTCAACCCCAACCGCGCGGTGGACGTGGCGGTGATCGACGAAATCCAGCTGCTGGACGATCCGGATCGCGGCGCGGCTTGGACGGCGGCGGTGTGCGGCGTACCGGCGCAGACGGTGTACCTGCTCGGCGCGCTGGAAGCCAAGGAAGCGATCCAGTCGCTGGTCAAGCGCGTCGGCGGCACGCTGGAAATCCGCGAGCTGCAGCGCAAGTCGCCGCTGGAAATGGAAAAGGCGCCGCTGGGCAGCCTGAAAAACCTGCGCGCCGGCGACGTGCTGATCGCCTTCTCGCGCCGCGAGGTGCTGAACTGGCGCGACCAGGCCATCGCGCAGGGTATGAGCGTGTCGGCGATCTACGGCAACCTGTCGCCGGAAGTGCGCCAGGCGCAGGCCGAGCGCTTCATCGACGGCGAAACGCAGGTGGTGGTCGGTACCGACGCCATCGGCATGGGGCTGAACACCCCGGCGCGACGGGTGATCTTCACCACCTCCAGCAAGTGGGACGGCTACGCCGAAGGTACCATCGCCGCCGCGCTGGCCAAGCAGATCGCCGGCCGTGCCGGTCGTTTCGGTCAGCACGAGACCGGCTACGTCGCCGGCTTCGACGGCAAGACGCACAAGGTGATCGCCGCCTTGCTGCAGCAAAAGCTGGAGCCGCTGCCGAGCACCGGTTTCTACGTGGCGCCCAACCTGTCCTACCTGCAGCAGATCGCCGAGGCCAGCGGCCAGGAGCGGCTTCAGGCACTGCTGGAACTGTTCGCCAAGCACATCAACGTGCACGACGAATTCTTCCTGCCGGCCAACCTCAGCGACCAGATCGAGAAGGCGAAGTGGCTGGACACGCTGAAGCTGCCGCTGGACGACCGCTTCCTGTTCAGCCTGTGTCCGGTGTCGACCAAGATCGCGATGCTGGAACAGGCGCTGCAGGACTGGGCCGAGTGCCGCGCCAAGGGCAAGCAGGCGTCGCTGCTGCGCATGGAAGGCCGTGGCGGCCGCAACGAGCTGCAGTTCCTCGAGGACACCTGCAAGCTGTACTCCGCCTACGCCTGGCTCAGCTACCGCATGCCGGAAACCTTCCCGCACGGCGAGCTGGCGCAAAGCCTGATGCAGTCGACGTCGGAGAAGATCGACGCGCTGCTGCAAGTGCAGAACACCCGCCACCGGCAGCAGCGCAAGCCGGCGCACAAGCCGACCCACATCACGCCGCCACACCGCAGCGGCCAGCCCAAGGTTGGCCGCAAGCCGCGCAGCTGATGCCGGTGCGCTGAATAGCCAAACGCCCGCCGGAGCAATCCGGCGGGCGTTTTGTGTTGTGGCGGTAGCTTGCGGCCAACCTTGGCCGGCTGCGCCATGTCCGGGTGCGGCTCAGGCTGGCAAGGTCAATATCAGGCGCCTGCCTTGCCCGTCGCGAAGGTGTGCAGAGGGCACTGGCGTTTGATGTGCATCATGGCGCATTACGGATGGAGATCTAGGTTTAAGGAACCACGGCGAATGGCCGGCTGTTATCAATGGCAGGTTAGATGTCGTGAGCGCAGGGCGTGTTGCGCGCTGATGTGCGCCGACGGCATGGCTGCCGCAGCCGCCTTCATTGTTCACTATCTCAACGACACGGGCGTCAAGCGCGGCTTTGCTGCTGGCAGAGTCCGCGCGAATGGTGACGGGTCTGAGTTGCTTGTTTGAAGGAAATAACATGAAAACCATGAATCTGAAGCCTGCCACGCTGCTCATCGCCGGCCTGGCAGCCATGTCGTCCTTCGTCCAGGCCCAGACCCTGGACAAGATCCTTGAGACAAACAGGATCACCGTGTCCTACCGCGAGGCGGCGGTGCCATTCAGCTACCGGCCCGGCCAAGGCAAGGCGATGGGGTTTGCGGTAGATCTGACCGAGGCCATTGTCGGTGACGTGCGGACAAAGCTGAACAAGCCGGGGCTCGTGGTGGCCTATATGCCGGTCACCGCCCAGGACCGTATCCCCTTGCTGGTGAACGGTAGCTATGACCTGGAGTGCGGTTCCACCACCAATAACGCTGCCCGCGGCAAGGTCGTCGCGTTCGCGGTCAGCCACTTCTATGCCGGCACCCGTCTGCTGGTGAAAACCGGCAGCAAGATCAGGAATTACGCCGATCTGGCCGGGCAAACGGTCGCCACCACCGCGGGCAGTACCAACGAGAAAGTCATGCGCAAGTACAGCGCCGATCACAATCTGGACGTGCAGTTCGTGCTAGCCAAGGACTACGCCGAGTCGCTGGCCTTGCTGGAAAACAATAGCGCAGCTGCGCTGACGCTCGACGATATCCTGCTGTTTGGCCTGCGTGCCAACGCCAAGGATCCGACCGCGCTGAGCGTCGTCGGTGACACCTTGCAGGTGGAGCCCTACGGCTGCATGCTGCGCAAGGATGATCCCGAGTTCAAGAAGCTGGTGGATGGCACCATGGCGCGGCTGATGCAGTCCGGCGAGTTTTCCCGGCTGTACCAGAAGTGGTTCGAGTCGCCGATTCCCCCGAATGGTGTGGTGCTGAACATGCCGATGAGCGATCGCCTCAAGGTCAACCTGAAGGCGCTCAGCGACCAACCGGAGCAGTAGGGCGCGGTGGGATCTGGCCACGGTAGCGCTGCCAGCTGGTGGGGTGGAGCCTGCTCACAAGTGCTGGCCCAGCGGTTTGTGGGGTGTCTCACGCTGAAACGCCCGTCGGAGTCATCCGGCGGGCGTGCTGTTCTGCTAGGCCCAGTGGCCAGCAACCGGACGGCGTGTCGCCCGGAGTGTCTGAATTCCCGATAAATCCGGCTGTGGTGTCCAATAGTGAATGGATTGTGGTGCTGCGGTTGCAGCCAAAACACAGGGCGTGGTGGATCAGCTCTTACGGCAACCTGCCTGTGGTGGTTGACGTGCGGTTGTCGTTCATAGAGGGGGCATGATGAAACCCGAGTTTGCCGTTATTGCCGTAGGGCTGCTGTTGTACCCGCTTGCTGCCAGCGCCGGTATGGAGGAGGCGAGCGCGGCCTATCAGCGCGGCGAATACGCCGTGGTCTTGCAGGAGTTGACGCCGCTGGCAGCGCAAGGCCATGCCCAGGCTCAGGCTAGACTGGGCATGTTGTATGAACATGGGCAAGGCGTTGCCCAGGACTATGCCGAGGCCGCCAAGTGGTACCGGCGGGCGGCAAGCCAGGGATTCGCCAAGGCCGAGTATGGTCTTGCCAACCTGTACCAGTACGGCCGCGGTGTAGCGCAGGATTACGCGCAGGCCGTCGAGTGGTACCGTGCTGCCGCGGCGCAGGGATTCGCCGCCGCCCAGTCCGCCCTGGGCGATATGTACCTGCACGGCAGGGGTGTCAGCCAGAGTCACGCCTTGGCGCACGAGTGGTATCTGAAGGCGGCCGGGCAAGGGGATGCCGATGCACAGTTAAACCTGGGTGTGATGAGCGAACAGGGGGAAGGCGTCGCCAAGAATGCGGCCGATGCGGCTGGCTGGTACCGCAAAGCGGCACAGCAGGGCAATGCCAAGGCCCAGCTATATCTGGGCGATATGTATCGTTTTGGCCATGGAGTTGGCAAGGACGACGCGCAGGCGCTGCAGTGGTACGGCGCGGCCGCCAGACAGGGGCAGGCGCTCGCACAATATAATCTGGCGATCATGTATGAGCAGGGCCAAGGCGTCGCCAAAAGCGAGGCGGACGCCGCCATGTGGGCGCGCGAGGCAGCCGGCAACGAGGTGCCCGGTGCACAAATGCTGCTGGGCACGATGTACCTGCGTGGCCGGGGCGTCGCCAAGAACGAGGATGAGGCCATCAGGTGGTTGCGCTTGGCCGCCAAGCAGGGATATCAACCTGCGATAAGCCAGCTGGAGCTGGCCGAGCAGTTCCGGGCCGCGGGGCAGGGGGATGCCAAGGCACAGTACGAAGTGGCGCACTATCTGGCGATGATGGGCGGCGCCCCGTCGCAGGTGCTCGAGTTCCTGCGTCGCTCCGCCGGGCAGGGTTACCCCGAGGCGCAATATGATCTGGCCGCACTCTATGAGCAGGGTGACGCGTTGCCACAAGATCCGGTACAGGCGGCCAACTGGTACCGTAAAGCCGCGGAGCAGGGACTCGCCGCTGCGCAATACCGTCTCGGCCTGATGTACGAGCAAGGCACGGGCGTGGACAAAAACGCCCAGGAAGCCGAGAGGTGGTACCGCAAGGCCGCCGAACAGGGGCTGGCCAGCGCGAAAAGCAAACTGAAGAAATAAACCGTATTCCAGCTGTGTTATCCCAGGCGGAAGCCGGGTCCGGAAACCGGCGCTGCCCATCGCGGCGGGTGGCGCCATGTTGCGGCCAATCTTGTGGCCGCTACGATTCGTCTGTGCCAGCGTTTACATCCGGGCATGCAATAGGCCAAATCATGCCAATGCGCTGTCTATAATGGCTCAACGCTGGTCCTCTCTTCGTTACGGTACGCGACGCAGCGTCTTCTGCCTCTTAAATCCTGCACGAGGAACACATCATGAAACGTTTTCAGCGCACGCTCGCCCTTGTTGTCTGCTGCTCCATGCTCAACGTCAGCATGCTGCAGTCCGCCCAGGCCGCCATGGTGAGCACCGAAGAAGTCGCCCGCCTGGGCGCTACCAGCAGTCCTGATTCCGGCCACGCCCGGCTGGCCGCGGTGATGGCACGAGACAATGTGCGTAGCGAAATGGAACGTCTCGGCATCGACCCGGCCAGCGCGCAGGAGCGCGTCGCCGCGCTGACCGACGAGGAAGCGGCCAATCTGGCCGACCAGATTGACAAGGCGCCCGCCGGCGGCATCATCGGCGCCATCCTGTTTGTATTCTTCGTGTTGCTGGTCACCGATGTCCTCGGCTTTACCAAGGTGTTCCCGTTCACCCGCTCCGTGCGCTGAGCGGTAAGCCGATGCTGACAACGCTGATCCGGCAGTTGGGGGCGCTACGACTGGCGCTCCCGGCTGCGCTGTGTTCGCTGCTGCTGGCCGCCTGCGCCAGCACGCCGCTGCAGCCGGTCACGCTCGCGCCCGGTGAGCCGACCCGCGCCGAGCTGGTCGATACCCCGTTCTTCCCCGATGACAGCCATTTCTGCGGCCCGGCGGCGCTGGCGACCAGCCTGTCCGCCGTCGGGCTGGCGACCACGCCGGCGCAGCTGGTGGGGCAGGTATTCCTGCCGGGGCGGGAAGGCTCGCTGCAGATCGAGATGCTCAGCGGTGCGCGGCGCCAGGGCGCGGTGGCGATGGTGATCCCCGGCACGCTGACGGCGCTGAAACAGGAAATCGATGCCGGGCATCCGGTGGTGGTGCTGCAGAACCTGGGCTTGTCGTGGGCGCCGTCCTGGCACTACGCGGTGGTGGTCGGCTACGACCTTGAGCGGGAGCAGTTGCTGCTGCGCTCGGGGCCGATGCGGCGGCAGGTGATGACGCTGCGCACCTTCGGCCATACCTGGCAGCGCAGCCGGTTCTGGGCCTTCGTCGCGCTGCCGCCGGGGCGTTTGCCGGCGAGTGTCGCGGAACAGGATGCGACGCGGGCGCTGGTGGCCTTCGAGCGCAACGCCAAGCCGGCGGCGGCGGTCACCGCCTATCGCGCGGCGTTGCAACGTTGGCCGCACAACGCCACGCTGGCGATGGGGCTGGGCAATGCGCTGTACGGCGCCGGTGACTTGCCGGCGGCTGTGCAGGTGTTCCGCGACACCGCCACAACGCACCAGCTGGCGGCCGCCTACAACAACCTGGCGCGCATCCTGCTGCAACAGGGGCGTGCTGCCGAGGCCCGGCAGGCGGCGACGGATGGCCTGGCACTGGCCGGCCCGCTGCGTGCCACGCTGCTGGACACGCTGCGCGACATCGAACAGGCCGCCATGTCGCAGCCCGGCTCCTGACGCGGCGTTGCTCCCACTTCAACCTCAACGCGGCAAAATAATTGCCCCGGTGCCGCCAGCTCGCCGCCAGCGGCCGCAGTGCGTGGCCAAATCACACTGCGGCCAACCTTGGTCGTCGCCGCTTGTGCTCAGTCCTGCTGCCGGAACGGCAGATGCTCCGCCATCTCGTCCTGATACTGTGCAACCGCCTGCTGTTCGCGCCGCAGGAAGTCGCCGATCATGCCGCGCAGGCGCGGGTCGGCGATGTGGAATGCCGACCACGTCGCTTCAGGCACAAAACCGCGGCTGACCTTGTGCTCGCCCTGGGCGCCGGGCTCGAAGTGCTGCAGTCCTTCGCGGATGCAGTAATCGATGCCTTCGTAGAAGCACAGCGCAAAGTGCAGGCTGTGGTAATCCGCAGCCGCGCCCCAGTGGCGGCCGTACAGGGTGTCATCGCTGCGGTAGCAGATGGCGGCGGCGACCACCGCGTCGCTGGCGTCGCGCGTCAGAAACACCACCAGCTGCCGCGCCAGCGTGCGGCCAATCTCGCGGAAGAAACCGAGGCTGAACGCAGGGTGATTGCCGAAGCGGCGGAAGGTCGACACGTAGTGCGGGTAGATCTGCCGCCACAGCGCGTCGTCGATGTCGTCGCCGTGGCGAATTTCGATGCGCAGGCCGGCCTCGGCGACGCGACGCCGTTCGCGCTTCACCTTCTTGCGCTTGTCGGCACAGAAGGTGGCGAGGAAGTCGTCGAAGTCGCGGTAGCCGGCGTTGTGCCAGTGGAACTGGCAACCGCGACGCAGCAGGAAGCCCTGGCTGGCCAGCGCTGCGCGCAGCGCGGCATCGTCGTCCAGATACAGGTATTGCAGCGAGGACGCCTGTTCGCTGCTAGCCAGCTGCAGGCTGGCGTGCAGCAGCGCGCGGCTGACGCTGGCGCGGTCGGCGTCGCGGTGGATCAGCTGCCGCGCGCCGCTGGCCGGGGTGTAGGGGATGCCGCACACCAGTTTCGGGTAGTAGCGCTGGCCGAGGCGCTGGTAGGCGTCGGCCCACGCCCAGTCGTGCGAGAAATCGCCGAACGAGTGCGTGCGCAGGTACAGCGGCTGCGCGCCAAGCAGGCTGCCGTCGTCGGCGTGCAGCGTGACGTGCGCCGGCTGCCAGCCCAGTGCCGGCGCCACCGCGCCGTGGCGCTCCGCCGCCGCCAGGAAGGCGTGGCTGAGGAAGGGCGAGCCGGTGACGTTGAGCGCATTCCAAAGGTTGGCCGCAATGTCGTCGATGGCGGTGTGGAAGCGGCAGTGCATCGCGGGCCTCAGGGACGGCGCCACACGCTGGCCAGCCACGGTTGCTGCTCGCGTGGCAGGCCCGGCGGGCGGTAGTAGTGTTCCAGCGGGGCAAAGCCGGCGGCCTGCAACAGCGCCTGCCATTGCGGCCAACTGTGCCAGCAGCCGTAGCGCTCGCCCTGCCAGCCTTCCTCGCCGTTGCCGCGCGGATTGGAGCAGAACAGCACGCCGCCGGGCTTGAGGGTGGCGAACAACTGCGCCAGCACCCGCGGCAGCTCGGCACTAGGGATGTGGAACAGCGCGGCATTGGCGAACACGCCGTCGAAGTGCGCCGCCGGCAGTTGCAGCTGCAGGAAGTCCTGCTGCCATACCTCGCAGCCGCTGTACTCGCGCGCCATCGCTACGAAGCGCGCCGCGCCGTCCAGCCCGATCGCCCGGTGGCCGAGGTCATGAAACGTCTTCAGGTCGCGCCCCGGGCCGCAGCCGAAATCGAGGATGGTCTGTGGCGCCGGCGGCAGGTGGCGCAGCAGGCTGGCGATGTTCTGGCTGACGTCGTGGTCGCGGGTGCCTTGCCAGAAGTCGTCGGCGTTGCGCTGGTAGTGCGCCAGCGTGCGCTGGCTGATGCGCGGATCGGTTGCCATGGCGGACGGATGGGGGTGGTGGTGATGGCCGATTGTAAGCGCTGTCGCCCGGCAGTGGGCAGGCGTGGCGCGCCTGTTCTGCTAAACTAGCGCGATTTCCACCTTGCCGGACGTAATCGTCATGCATGTCAGCTTTCAACACCGCCGCCAGCGCCTGCTGGCGCAACTGGGCGACGCAATCGCCATCCTGCCCACCGCGCCGGAAGTGATCCGCAACGCCGATGCCCACTATCCCTACCGTGGCGACAGCCATTTCCTGTACCTGACCGGCTTTAGCGAGCCGGAAGCGGTGCTGGTGCTGGACGGCAAGGCCGGCAAGGCGCTGCTGTTCTGTCGCGACAAGAATCCGGACAGCGAGATCTGGGACGGCTTCCGCTATGGCCCGGCTGCGGCGGCGGAGGCGTTCGGCTTTGACGAGGCGTACAGCATCGGCGAGCTGGACCAGCGCCTGCCACCGTTGCTGGCCGACCACGCGGCGTTGTACTGGGCGGTGGGGCGCGACACCGGCTGGGATGCGCACATCGCCGGCTATCTGCAGCAGGCACGGCTGCAGGCGCGCGTCGGCAAGGACGCGCCGCAGCAGTACGGCGATCTGCTGGCGCTGATCGACGAGATGCGCCTGATCAAAGACGAGCGTGAAATCGCCGTGTTACAACAGGCCGGCCGCATTTCCGCCGAAGCGCACGTCCGCGCGATGCAGGCCTGTCGCCCCGGCATGATGGAGTACCAGATCGAGGCCGAGCTGCTGCATCACTTCGTGCGCCACGGCGCGCGGCAGCCGGCGTACGAGAGCATCGTCGCCGGCGGCGCCAACGCCTGCACGCTGCACTATGCGGCCAACAATGCCCGCCTCAACGACGGCGATCTGCTATTGATCGATGCCGGCTGCGAGTTCAACGGCTACGCTGGAGACATCACCCGCACCTTTCCGGTCAACGGCCGTTTCAGCGGCGCGCAGCGCGACGTGTACGAGGTGGTGCTGGCGGCGCAGCTGGCGGCGATTGCCGCGGTACAGCCCGGCGCGCGGCTGGATGCGCCGGCCGACGCCGCGCTGCAGGTGCTGGTGCAGGGCATGCTGGACCTGAAACTGCTGGCCGGCAGCGTGGCCGGGGTGATCGAATCCGGCGACTACCGCCGCTTCTACATGCACGGCATCGGCCATTTCATCGGCCTGGACGTGCACGATGTCGGCGCTCGCCGTCCGGGCGGGCAGTGGCGCAGTTTCCAGAGCGGCATGTGCACCACCATCGAGCCGGGGCTGTACATCCGCCCGGACGACCGCGTGCCGGTGGCGTTCCACAACATCGGCATCCGGATTGAAGACAACGTGCTGGTGACCGACGACGGCCACCAGGTGTACTCCGACGACGTACCGAAGCGCATCGACGACATCGAAGCGCTGATGAAACAACATTGACTCCGAACGAGGCCGCCGCGAGAGGCGGAACGAGCATGCAAGGCGTACCCGAACATAGTGAGATTGTCATCGTTGGCGGCGGGCCGGTCGGCGCGCTGGCGGCATTGCGGCTGGCGCAGGCCGGCCGTGACGTGACGCTGATCGAGGCACGGGCCAAGGATGCGCCGCTGCGCGATGCGCGAGCGCTGGCGCTGTCGTGGTACAGCCGCCAGCAGCTGGCCGCCGCCGGCGCCTGGCCGGACGAGCTGCCGGCGACGGTGATCGACAGCGTGCACGTGTCGCAGCAGGGCGGTTTCGGCCGCACCGTGCTGACGCAGCAGGATCTGGGCCTGCCGCATCTGGGCGCGGTGGTGGACTATCCGGCGCTGACCGCGGCGCTGGCAACGGCGCTGGAGCAGGCCGGCGTGCGCGTGCTGTGGCAGGCGCGGGTGAGCAAGGTCGCGTCGCTGGCGCGCTACGCCAGCGTGTCGCTGACCCTGCACGAACAGCAGCATCTGCTGACCTGCCGGCTGCTGGTGCTGGCCGAGGGCGGCGCGCTGGCGGAATCGCTGCCCGGCATCCAGCGCCATGTGCACGACTATCAGCAAAGCGCGGTGCTGGCGATGGTCAATGCCAGTCAGCCGCACCGCAATATGGCGTACGAGCGCTTCTCGGCGCAGGGGCCGTTTGCGCTGCTGCCGCACGGCGAACAGATGATGCTGGTGTGGACGCGCAGCCACGACGAGGCGGCACGACTGCACGCCGCCGACGGCAGCGTGCTGCTGGCCGAACTGCAGCAGGCCTTCGGCGAGCGGCTGGGCAAGTTTGTCAGCGTCGGCGAACGCGCGGTGTTCCCGCTGGCGCTGCGACAGCTCAACAGCGTGCACAGCGGCCGCGTGGTGATGATCGGCAATGCGGCGCAGACCATGCACCCGGTGGCGGCGCAGGGTTTCAACCTCGGCCTGCGCGATGCGGTCGGGCTGGTGGCGGCGCTAGAGGGTGCCGCTGATCCGGGCGATGCCGCGCTGCTGCGCCGCTACGGTGCCGCGCGCCGCGTCGACAGCCACGCGGTGGTCGGCTTCACCCACGGCCTGGTGCGGCTGTTTGACGGCCAAGGCATCGCGGTGAAGGCGCTGCGCGGGCTGGGCATGAGCGCCATCGATGCGGTACCGCCGCTGCGCAAGGCGTTTGCCGGGCATCTGGTATTCGGTGTCGGCGTCTGATGCGGCCAACGTTGGCCGCAAGCATCGGCAGCCGGACACAACTGAAAGAGAAACATGTCGGACAAGTTTGACGTAATCGTGGTCGGTGGCGGGCTGGTCGGCGCCGCGCTGGCGCTGGCGCTGGATAAGCAGGGCAAGCGGGTGGCGCTGGTCGAAGGCCAGGCCGAACGCTTTGATGTGCTGGAGCTGGGCTGGGATGCGCGCATCTATGCGGTCAGCCCCGCCAACCGCGCCTTCTTGCAGCAGCTGGGCGCGTGGCCGGATGCTTCGCGCTTGGGTGTGATCGGCAGCATGGACGTCCGTGGCGATCAGGGCGGTCAGATCGCCTTTTCCGCCGCCGATGCCGGCGCCGAGGCGCTGGCGTGGATCGCGGAAAACCGCTGGATGCTGGCCGCGATCTGGCAGCGGCTGCAGCAGGCCAGCGGTGTCGAATTGCTGAGCGGGGTGCGGCCGCAGCTGCTGCGCCACAGCGCGCTCGCAGCGGCGATCGTGCTCGACGACGGTCGCGAGCTGCAGGCGCAGCTGATCGTCGGCGCCGACGGTGCCAACTCGTGGGTGCGGCAGCAGAGCGGCATCGCCGCCAGCATCAAGCCCTACGGTCACAGCGGCGTGGTGGCCAACTTCGCCTGCGAGCGGCCGCACGGCAATATCGCGCGGCAGTGGTTCCTCGGCGACGGCATCCTCGCCTGGCTGCCGATGCCGGGCAACCGTATCTCGATGGTGTGGTCGACCAGCCAGCCGGAGCCGCTGCTGGCGCTGGATGGCGCACGGCTGGCGGCTGCGGTGGCCGCGGCCGGTGACCATGCGCTGGGCGAACTGACGCTGCTGTCGCCGGCGGCGGCCTTCCCGCTGCGCCTGATCACGCCGGACAACGTGATCGCGGAGCGGGTGGCGCTGGTCGGCGATGCCGCCCATACCGTGCATCCGCTGGCCGGACAGGGCGTCAACCTCGGCTTCCAGGATGCGGCAAGGTTGGCCGCAGTGCTGGCCGGCGCCCGCGATTGCGGCGAATGGCTGACGCTGCGCCGCTACGAACGAACGCGCAAGGAAGCGGTCAGAACCATGCAACTGACCTGCGACGCACTGTTTCAGCTGTTCCATGCCAAGCAGGCACCCGGTCTCGCCTGGCTGCGCAACGCCGGCCTCAACCTGACCAACCGCCTGCCCCTGATCAAAAAACAACTGGCCCGCCACGCGGTGGGTTTTTAACCAGAAGAAAGCACAACCATGATTCTGCCAATGCGCCGTCTTGCCCTCGCCACCCTGATGATGCCCTTGCTGGCCTGCTCCGCCTCCGCCGAGACGCCGGACCAGGTGCGCGCCGCCTTCAAGAGCAAGTTTCCGCAGCACGAAGTCAGCAGCGTGCAGCCGGCGCCGGTGGCGGGGCTGTTCGAGGTGGTGGTGAAGATGAAGCAGCAGCAGCAGGGGCGCGCGCAGTACAGCGTGGTGTATACCGACGCCTCGGTGGAGCACCTGATCACCGGCGACCTGATCGACACCAAGACCCGCACCAGCGTGACCGAAGAACGTCTGGCGGAGCTGAACAAGGTGACCGTGGAGTGGGCCAAGCTGCCGCTGGACAAGGCCATCAAGGAAGTGCGCGGCAAGGGTGAGCGCAAGCTGGTGGTGTTCTCCGATCCGGATTGCCCGTTCTGCAAGAAGCTGGAGCGCGAGTCGCTGAGCCAGCTGGACAACGTGACGGTGTATACCTTCCTCTACCCGCTGGCACAGCTGCATCCGGATGCGCCGCGCAAATCGCGCCAGATCTGGTGCAGCAGTGACCGTGCGGCAAGCTGGCTGAGTTTCATGCGCCAGAGCAAGGCGCTGAGCGGCAGCGACAAGTGCGCGACGCCGCTGGCCGAAATCGCGGCGCTGGGTGAACGCCTCGGGATCAGCGGCACCCCGGCGCTGGTGTTCCCGAACGGTGAACTGGTGGCCGGCGCCATTCCGCTGGCGGAAATCGAGCGTCATCTGGCGGCAAAATAAAGCACGCTAGCTGTGCAAGGGCGGGAAAGTGTTTGCCGGCATGGTGACCGACCGTGCGGCAAGGCTTTCCCGTTTTGCTTGTGTGCTTTTTATTTCAAATGCATGAGGTGTTGAATAAAGAAATAGTGCATTTTGATTTATGCATATTAGTTATTTGTGCTGGCTTGTTGCGATTTGTAGCGCCAGCACAGGTACTTTTAAATCACCGTTGACAATGATGACGGGCCAACTAGGCTAAAAACAGTGGCGGCAAGGGGCAAGGGCAGACTTCGGGCCGGCTATTGCCGATAAACCCAGTATGCGCTGCGGATGGAGTCGCGCGCTGGTGGCTGGTTTTCGGCTGTGACCACGCATTTTTGCTGCTGTTTTGCACTCAAGCTGGCAAAATTCATTACACTGCTGCAGTGAGCGCATTGTTTTTAAAGCTGTTTTATAGAAATTTCAATTGCTGCCATGGCTTCCTGCGGCGTGATGCTTCGCATTCAACCGGAATTGAGCGTAATTTATGACGTTGATAAAAAAATCGATGACGATAAGCAAAGGTTTTACCCTGATTGAATTGCTGCTGGTGGTGGCGGTCGTCGGCATCCTGGCCGCGATTGCCATGCCGGCCTATTCCGGCTACATCCAGAAAAGCCGGCGTACCGATGCGACGGTGGCGATACGCGCGGTCCAGTTCGCGCAGGAGAAGTATCGCGGCAACAACACCAGTTACGGCACGCTGGCTCAGATCGGCATGCCGGCGACGACTGAGAGTGGCTATTACACCATTGCCGTCAGCAGCGCCACAGCCACCGGCTATGTGGTGACGGCCACGGCAGTTTCCGGCAAATCACAGGCCACGGATTCCGACTGCACCGCGATCCAGCTGCAGCAAGCGGCAGGCAGCATCACCACCACGCCTAGCGCGTGCTGGAGCAAGTGACATGAAGCATCCGGCTAGTACGGCAGCAGGTGTTGGCCGGGGCTTTACCCTGATCGAGCTGGTGGTGGTGCTGGCCATCACTGGCATTCTGATGGTGATGGCGGTGCCGGTGCTGAATGAGCAGATCGACAAGCGCCGGCTGGTGGCGGTTGCCGATGCCATCTATGGCGACATGCAATATGCGCGCTCGGAAGCCATCCGCAATAACCAGAATGTGCAGATCAGCTTCAGCAGTGGCGCCAGCTGGTGCTACGGCATGATCTTGGGGGCGACGGCTTGCGACTGTTCGGTGGTGGCCAGCTCCAGTACCGGTTATTGCGCGCTGAAACGGGTGGACTATCTGGACTTCCAGAAGGTATCGATCCCGGCTTCGGCGGGGATCAGTTTCAGCGGCAACAAGACAGGGTTCGACCCCGTGCGCGGCGTAGCACTGGGTACCGGTCACGTGATCATGGAATCGGCACTGGGCAAGCAGGCGCAGGTGAACTTGGCGCTGCTTGGCCGCATCAGTGTCTGCGCGCCGGCAAGTGTCGGGCTAACGGGAACCTATCCGGCATGTTGAAACCTACTCGGCAGCGCGGCTTCACCCTGATCGAGCTGATGGTGGCGCTGGTAATCGGCCTGGTGTTGATGCTGGGGCTGACCACCTTCCTGATCAACAACATTCGCAGCAATAGCGACACGCTGAAGGCGATCCGTCTGAACCAGGAAATGCGTGCCACCATGATGCTGATGAGCCGCGAGCTGCGACGCGCCGGCTACTGGGCCAGCACCGCGTCCGCTACCAACCCGTTCCAGACCATGACCACCTCGACCGCCGGCTGCGTGCTGTATAGCTATGACCGCAATGCCACGGCATCGGCAACGGTGCCCAGCGATGTACAGTACGGCTTTTTGCGGGCGAGCGGCGCGGTCTACATGCGCAGCAGTGGTGCAAGCTACAACTGCACTCCGGGGGCAAACAACGTCTGGGAAGCGGTGACCGATGACAATGTCACCAATATCAGCGCACTGAGCTTTGTGCCCAGTAGCGCCTCCGGCACCATTGCCATCACCCTGGTGGGCGAGCTGAAGAATGCCAGCGAGGTCAAGCAGACGCTGACGGAAACGGTCAAGCTGGAAAATGGCCCGCTTACCTTCAATTGAGGGCTGCAATATGCGTAACGGAATCATGACTGCCACATCAAGGCGACAGCAAGGCATGGCCACGCTGACCATGTCGCTGGTGGTGCTGTTTCTTGCCAGCCTGATGGTGTTCTATACCAGCTCCGGCATGCTGTTCGAGATCAAGACCGGGAACAACCAGCTGTACCAGTCGAAGGCGATGGAAGCGGCTCGCGGTAGTGTGGAGCACTCGATGGCATGGCTGGTCAACAGCAGCAATACCAGCAGTCTGGCGTGGACGACGGATGCCACCGGCCCGGCCGGTACCAACCAGAAGGCGACGGCGGCATCGTTCCCGTCTTCGGTGAGCGAGCAGAGCATTGGTGGTTACACGGTCGCGGTGTCGCTGTGGCGCAACTCTGCGACGCCGACGGTTCTGGAGGTAAGTGCGGCAGCCAGCGGCGATGCCAATGCCACCATCCGTCAGAGGATTCGCCTCGGCACCACCACGGTGACAACGACTACACCGAATACGTTGAATATTGCCAGCATTGCTCCGATCGTGATCAATGGTGGGCTGAGTGGTGTAACTGGCACTCCGGATGTTTATCCTAGTACTACCGGCGGGGTTGCAATCGTCACCTCTTCATCTAATACCGCAGATATCAATGTCGGTCATTTGGATCTGAATGGTGGCACCATCAGTTATGGTGCATTTGCAGGGGATGCTTGGAGCTTTATTTTCCCGAATACCACCAAAGCAGAAATGAAAGCGGCGGCTGACTTCGAAAAAATATATTACTACGATGCCGCTTTGCAGCCCCCTAATCCCTGGCATGACAGCATAGGTACGGCAAGCGATCCGGTTATCCTGATTTTTGATGTTGGCGCTGGTTGCCCGAAAGTGAATGGCAGTGTCACGATTTATGGCTTGGTTTATTACGGCAACAGTTGCGCTGATAATGGCTGGGGCGGGGCAACCATTTACGGTAGTATGGTTGCTGATATGTCGATTACCAAGCTCAATGCTAATGCCGAGTTTTCTGGTTGGTCGGTCAATAGTGGTTCTGGCGTAATTACCCTGCCGCCAACCACGACTACCAGTACTGCGCAAACCTTTGCCAAGTTGGCCGCATCATGGAGAGACTTCTGATGGCCCGTGCTGGTCACCAAACCGGCTTCAGCTTGCTGGAAATGCTGATCACCATCATCGTACTGGCCAGTGGCCTGCTCGCCATCGGCAGCATGTATGGCGCGATACTGAACGCCAACACCCTGTCCAAGCAGCGCAGCGAGGCAGTGGTGCTGGCGGAGAAGAAACTGGAAGAATTAAGGGGGCAAAGTTACGCCAGTCTGGTGTCGGCAACGGATACGGTCACTGCTGTCAGTTCCAGCGGCAGTAGCGCCAATTACCAGCGCAGCTGGTCGGTTACTGTTGCTAGTGGCGGCTTGGCCTACAAGGATGTCGGTGTGACGGTTACCTGGGCGGACAGTAAAAATCAGTCGCAGAATATTGTGCTGTCAACCCGCATTAGTAATGTCAGTGCCACGCCGGTGACGATTCCATAAAAAGTCACTGCTCTATCCGTCATCCAGTGCCGGTTGTCACAAGAAATTCGAGATATTACCAATCATAAAAACAGGGCGTAACGGTTCGTTACGCCCTGTTTCATTTTGTCGCTTGCGCTATGCAACCGTAAGGTTACAAGGCGCAGGCCGTGCTTAAGCGTGGTGACTTACGCCTTGACCACATTGGCTGCCGCTTGCAGATACTTGCCACGGCTGTCGACAATCAGGTCGCTATGCTTGCTGATCAGCTCGTAGTCAAAGCGGTCGTGATCGGTAGCCAGCAGGATGCAGTCGTATGCGGCCAACGTTTCGGCAGTCAGCGCCACGCTGGACAGCTCGAAGTGGTGCTCGCGCATCTTCGGGAACACCGGCACGTGCGGATCGCTGTAGCTGATGTCGGCGCCCAGATCGCGCAGTTTTTCCATCAGGAACACCGACGGGCTTTCGCGCATATCGTCGACGTTCTTCTTGTAGGCGATACCCAGTACCAGAATCTTGCTGCCGTTGATCGCCTTCTTGCGCTGGTTCAGTGCCGCGGCGATCTTGCTGATCACATAGTCCGGCATCGACGAGTTCACTTCACCAGCCAGCTCGATGAAGCGGGTGTGCACGCCGTATTCGCGCGCTTTCCAGGTTAGGTAGAACGGGTCGATCGGGATGCAGTGACCGCCCAGGCCCGGGCCGGGGTAGTAGGGCACGAAGCCGAACGGCTTGGTGGCGGCGGCGCGGATCACTTCGTGAATGTCGATGCCCATCTTGTCGGCGACGATCTTCATCTCGTTGACCAGGCCGATGTTGACCGCGCGGTGGATGTTCTCCAGCAGCTTGGTCATCTCGGCGGCGCGGGTGGACGACACCGGCACCACCTTGTCGATTACCGCGCTGTACAGGGCGACACCGACTTCCTGGCAGGCCTCGGTCACGCCGCCGCACACCTTGGGAATGGTGCGGGTAGTGAAGTCAGGGTTGCCCGGATCTTCGCGCTCCGGCGAGAACACTAGGAACGCATTCTCGCCAATCTTGAAACCGCGCGATTCGATGCGTGGCAGCAGCTCTTCGTCGGTGGTGCCCGGGTAGGTGGTCGATTCCAGTGACACCAGATGGCCTTCACGCAGGTAAGGCACCAGGCTGTCGATGGTGTTCAGCACGAAGGACAGGTCTGGCTCACGGTACTTGTTCAGTGGCGTCGGTACACACAGGATCAGCGCGTCGGCTTCCGGGGCGCGGCTGAAGTCGGTGGTGGCTTCGAAGTCGCGCTCACGAGCGAGCTGGATGCTGTCGGCGCTGATGTGCTCGATATAGCTTTTCCCTTGCTGCAGGCTGTCGACCTTGTTCTTGTCAATGTCAAAGCCGAGGACTTTGTAGCCGACTTCGGCAAAGCGCAGCATGAGCGGCAAGCCGACATAACCCAGTCCGACGATGCCGATCACGGCAGACTTGTCCTGAATGCGAGAGAGGAAGTTCTGTTTCACCAAGAGTCCAATACACAAAGCAGTGCCCATCACGGACACTGTCTAAAAGCGGAAAAAGTTAGTGCCGAATTGTGCTACCAGCCCCTGAAAAGAACAAGCTTGGCAGCGCTTTCGCAGTGTATTTTCTGCGGCAGGGCATGGGGGAAAGGCGGACTGTCCGCATTTGGTGGGCAAAATGGATTTGGGTGTTAGCGATATGCGGTAAAAGCAGACAAGGCCAGTCATGGTTAACCATGACCGGCCTTGTTGGTGCTGGCTGCGGCCGAAGTTTATTGTGCGGTGCGTATGACCGCCTATCAGGCCATCAGCGATTTGACGACATTGATGTAGTTCTGCATCGCTTCTTCGGCGCTTTGGCCCTTCAGCTTTTCCCACGAGTCAAACTTGGCGCGGTTGATGAAATCCATCATGCCCGGGCGTTCACCACTGACATCGCCGGCAGTGGCTTGCTTGAACAGGGAGTACAGCTGCAGCATGGTCTGGTTGTCCGGGCGTTCGGCCAGGGTGGTGACATCTTTTTGTGCTTGTTCAAACTGGGTTTTCAGATCGGACATGTGGACTCCTTGCGAAAGTGAGCGGCACTCTTGGTGGCCGGCTTGTTGATGTGTTGTTTGCTCTGCGCGGCAGCATGTTGGGCTGCCAAGCTGCTTATAATTTACCATGAAACGATCGTTTTAAAACGGACTGATTGCTCGTGCTGACCTTATCATTTTTGTCGCGAAGCAGAGTGCTAAGCAGTTGCATTCTTGTTGAGTGGGGGAGGGCGTCTTTTTTTGTCGAATCTTTCAATTCATATGTAATTTTTTGTTTCAAAGTATGGAATTTGTGCTGCTTGCCGGCTCGATCTCGGTTTACTGTAAGTAAATGGCTGTATCGTGGCGTGGCATGATCATTGCTCGTTACCGCGGAGATCAGGCAATCGTATTGTTTCTGCTAAGGGAAGATGAATGACGGATGGCTTAATGCCCCCCGCCGACCAGGTGCAGCAGCTGCAAGCGCAGCTGGCTGCGGCACTGGCTGAAATTGCCCACCTCAAGGAAAAGCTGGATGCCGCGCTGGACGGCACCGGCATCTGTATCTGGCAGGGGCATCCGCAAAGCGGCGACTTGACCGTATTCAACTACCAGAATTTCGAGATCGGCGACATGGCGCCGCACTTCGGCCTCTGGCTGGCCAAGCTGCATCCGCACGACAAGCAGGCGGTACTGGATAACTACTATGCGCACCTTGCCGGCAAGACCCCTTGCTACGAGGCGGTGTACCGCACGTTTGCCCCGGATGGAAGCGTGTGCTGGCTGTGGGATCGCGGCCGGGTGGTGGAGTGGGATGACGCTGGCCAGCCGCTGCGCATTCTGGGCGCTCACCGCGACATTACCCAAGAGAAAGAGCACGAGGCGCAGCTGGCGATGCAGGCGCGGCTGGACCCGCTGACCGGGCTGGCGAATCGTCGCGGCCTGCTCGATTTTCTGAAGAACATCGATCGTCGCGGCGGCAGCTACGCGCTGGCGATGGTGGATGTCGATCACTTCAAGCAGTTCAACGATCTGCACGGTCACGATATCGGTGACCGGGTGCTGATTGCCATTGCGCGCAGCCTGTCGGCGCCGTTGTCCGATTACGACCTGTGCGGGCGCTGGGGCGGGGAAGAGTTTCTGCTGGTGCTCGGCAATGCCGATATGGCCGCCGCCAACGACGTCATCGTGCAGCTGCACCAGGCGGTGCAACGCTTGACGGTCAGCTCCGGCGAGCAGGACTTGTCGACCACGGTCAGTATCGGTCTGACCGTGCACCAGCCGGGAGAAAGTTTCGATGAGGTGTTGCTGCGCGCCGACCGGGCGTTGCTGAGCGCCAAGCGCAAGGGGCGCAATATGGTCTGCCGCCGTTAGCGGCGCGGGCCGGCTGTGGCAAGAGGCTTGGGGCGCGTGCCCGACTGGCCTGCAATGAAACAGAAAAACGCCCCCGTACGGCAAGTGCCGTAACGGGGGCGTTCACGTTCGGATGACGGGGCTTAGTTCAGGCCCGGCATGGTGTAGCCTTCGATCTTGGCGGCGCTGACCAGCTTGGTCAGGTAGTCGTGCATCGCCTGACGGCCAGCCATTTCGTTCAGGTACTGCCCCAGGCGATCCTTGATGTCTTCAAAGGCGATCTGGCCACCTTCGTTGCGCTGGTTGACCTGGATGATGTGGTAGCCGAACTGGGTTTCCACCAGGTTCGGGGTGATCTGGCCGGCGTCGGTACCGAATACCGCCTGTTCGAATTCCGGCACCATCTGGCCGCGGCCGAATTGGCCGAGATCGCCGCCCTGCTTGCCGGACGGGCAAGTGGAGTGCTCGCGTGCCAGATCGGCAAAGCGCGACGGGTTGGCCTGAACTTCAGCCAGCACGCCTTCCGCCTTGGCGCGGGCCAGGGTGGCGGACAGCTCGTCGCCGCTACCCAGCGGGAACAGGATGTGGCTGGCCTTGGCGCTGTCGCCTTGCTTGAATTGCTGCTGGTTGGCTTCGTAGTAGGCGATGCAGGCGGCTTCGTCGGCCGGAACGAATTGCAGTTCCTTGTCGAGCAGGGCGCCAATGGCCTGGCCTTCGTTGGCGGTATCAAAGCCGCTTTCCTGAGCCTTTTGCAGCAGCAGCTGGTGCAGTACCAGTTGCTGGATCGCGGCGTCGCGCGGGCTAGGGGTATCGGCGTGGTTTTCCAGCTCGGCTTGTACCATTGCGTCGGTAATTTCAACGCCGTTAACGATGATGGCCATGAGGTGTCCTGTCTGATGGTGGCACCGTGGTGCCGGTTTTGAAATAAGTGCAATGCAGGTGGGGCTGACGGCAGGAATCTCAATCCCGTGCTGCCGATTTCTCTGCCGCCGCTTGCGGCCAACCTTGTGCTGGGGATGCGCTGCAAGGCCGGGTGCGGCATTCGGCCGTCGCCAGACGGCGGCCCCGTAAAACTGCGCGCCATCTTAGCACGCGCGGCTCGCCTTTCCTTGTCGCGTGTCACGCGGATGCGTCTGCAGCTGGCTGGCCTTGCCAGTACCGCTGGCCGCGTTGGCGGCGACAGGGTTTAGCGCGGGTTGGCGCTACTGTTGCTGGCAGGCCAGTACCGCGCGCACGGTATTGAGGTGGATGGCGACGGTGTCGCTGATCGGCTCCGCGTAGCCGCCAGCCATCACCACCGCCAGCGGCCACTGTCGCGCCTCGCACAGCGCCAGCACCTGCGCGTCGCGCGCCTGCAGTCCGGCCATGCTCAGCTGCAGTCGTCCGAGGCGGTCGCCCTGGTACGGGTCGGCGCCGGCAAGGTAGAACACGATATCCGGCACAAAGTTGGCCGCAAGCTGCGCCAGCGCCGGTGCCAGTGCCGCGAGATAGACCACGTCGCCGCAGTCGTCGGCAAGGTCGACATCCAGCGTCGACGGGCTGCGGCGAAACGGAAAGTTCCTGGCGCCGTGCAGCGACAGCGTGAACACCGAGGCGTCGCCGGCGAAGATGGCGGCGGTGCCGTTGCCCTGGTGCACGTCGAGATCGATCACCGCCGCGCGGCGGATGCGGCCTTCCTGTTGCAGCACGCGGATGGCGACCGCGACATCGTTGAACACGCAGAAGCCGCTGCCCTGCTGGCAGTTGGCGTGATGGGTGCCGCCGGCCAGATTGATGCCGTGGCCGTGCAGCAGTGCCGAACGTGCCGCGGCGATGGTGGCGCCGGTGGAGCGGGCGCTACGCTCGACCAGTGCCGCGCTCCACGGCAGGCCGATCTCGCGCATGATCGCCGGGGCGATGCTGCCGTCGAGCATGGCCTGGATGTAGTCGGTATCGTGGGCCAGGGCCAGCTCCGCTGGCGTCGCCGCCGGTGCGGTCGCCATGTGTGCTGCGGCAATGGCCTCGACCGCGCTGGCCAGCAGCGCGTACTTCTCAGCCGGGAAACGGTGGCCGGCGGGGAGTGGCAGCGGGAACTGGTCGGTGCGGTAGATCTGCATCAGTCGGCCTTGAGCAGGGCGAAGCGCGGCACGCTGTGGCCGTCGATGGTGACTATTTCACGGAACATCGCCAGTGGCCGCACCCACAGCTTGCCTTCGCCGTACAGCGGGCGGTACACCACCAGCTGCTCGCCGCTTTCGGAGTGGGTGGCGACATCGATGACCTGGTACAGCTGGTCCTTATAGTGGCGATAGGTGCCGGGTACGACGGTGGTGGGCATGGCGGCTCAGGTGATAAAAGGGTGGTAAAGAGGGGGCAAGGTTGGCCGCAACGGCAGCCGTCGCCGGTGGCTTAGTCCGGCAGGTGGCAGCTGCGCCCCTGCTCCAGGTGTTTGACCGCGCTGACGATCAGGTAGTCCCGGCCATGGCGCGCATCGTACCTGGCAAACAGCGCAAGGTAGGTCGGCCGCTGCGGATCGAGGCCGGCACCAAGCAGGGTGGGAATCACCGGCTGCGGATTGTCTGTCGCATCGACCAGCAGGTAACGGCTCCTGGCTGCATCGCAGCGGGTCAGCACCAGTTGCGTGCCGTGGCGGCTGACGGTGCCGATGGATAGCTCGTTGCCCAGCGCCGGCAGGCTGCACAGCAGCAACAGGGTGGCAATACGCAGCATGGCATGCTCCTTGGTGACGGCGTGCGGCCAACGTTGGCCGCACGCGCCGTGCTTACCAGAGAACCTTGACGGTCTGTTCGCCCAGCCAGTCCTGCAGCGTCAGCAGCAGGCCGTCGTCGAGGCGCACGCCCCATTCCGGCGGCAGCATTAGGTCGCCGCGCGCCTGACCATTGTTGTAGCTGATGCGCACCGGGCAGCCGGCGTCCTCGCTGCGGTACGGTGTCAGGATGTTGCGCAGGGTGGTGACGTCGTGGCGCTTGTCCATCTGCACTGCCAGGCTGCGCGCGTAGCGGCTGCGTGCCTCGCCCAGCTCGTAGACGTTGTCGGCGATGATGCGCAGGCCGCCGGAGAACTTGTCTTCGCTGACCTTGCCTTCCACCACCAGCACCACGTCGTCCTTCAGCCGGGTGCGGTTGGCGTCCACCGCTTCGGCAAACAGGCTGACCTCGATCTTGGCGGTGCCGTCGTCCAGCTGCACGAAGGCCATCTTGCCACGGTTGCCGACCTTGGTGCGGATGCCGGTGACGAAGCCGGCCAGGAGCTGCGGTTCGCGCTTGGGTGCCAGCCGGTTCAGCGGCGTCTTGATGAAGCCGCGGACCTCCTTCTCGTAGGCGGTGAACGGATGGCCGGACAGGTAGTAGCCGATGGCGATTTTTTCTTCCGACAGCTGTACCGCCGGCGTCCACGGCTTGCAGTCCACCATTTCCACGCCGGGGGCGATGTCGTCGTCGAACATGTCGAACAGGCCGCCCTGATTGGCGTTGGCCGCTTCCTGATCGGCGGCGGTCATCGCCAGGCCGACGTTGGCGAACAGACGAGCGCGGTTGGGGTCGATGCTGTCAAAGGCGCCGGCACGGATCAGCGATTCGATCACCCGCTTGTTGACCAGTTTCTTGTCGGTGCGCTGGCAGAAATCGAACAGGCTGGTAAATGGGCCGCTGTCGTTGCGCACCGCCACGATGTGATCGACGGCCGATTCGCCGGTGCCCTTGACCGCGCCCAGTGCGTAGCGGATGTGCTTGCGATCGACGGGCACGAAACGGTAGAAGCTGTGGTTGACGTCGGGCGGCAGGAATTTGAGGCCGTTTTTGCCATCGATACTGTCGTCGTAAAAAATCTTCAGCTGGTCGGTGTTATCCAGTTCCGACGACATGGTGGCGGCCATGAAGGCGGCGGTATGGTGCGCCTTCAGCCAGGCGGTCTGATAGGACACCACGGCATAGGCGGCAGTGTGCGACTTGTTGAAGCCGTACTCGGCAAACTTGGCCATCAGGTCGAACAGCATTTCCGCGAGCTTGGGGTCGTACCCCTTGACCTTGGCGCCCTCGGCGATCTTGCCGCGGTGTTCGGCCATCTCTTCCGGCTTTTTCTTGCCCATCGCGCGGCGCAGCATGTCGGCACCACCGAGGGTGTAGCCGCCGATGATCTGCGAGATCTGCATCACCTGTTCCTGGTACACGATCACGCCGTAGGTCGGATCGAGACAGGCCTGCAGGTCGGGGTGGTAGTAGTCCACCTCCTGCTTGCCGGCCTTGCGCAGGATGAAGTCGTCCACCATGCCGGAGCCGAGCGGGCCGGGGCGGTACAGCGCCAGTACCGCAATGATGTCTTCGAAGCGGTCCGGCTTCAGCTTTTCCAGTAGCCGCTTCATGCCGTCCGATTCAAGCTGGAACACGCCGGTGGTATTGGCCTGCTGCAGCACCTTGTAGGCGGCCGGATCGGTGAACTCCAGCAGGTTGATGTCGGTGGTGAAGCTGGGGTCCAGCGCCTTGATGTAGCGCACCGCCAGGTCGATGATGGTCAGGTTGCGCAGGCCGAGGAAGTCGAACTTCACCAGCCCGATCTGCTCCACGTCGTCCTTGTCGTACATCGATACCGGCACGGTGTCGTCGCCGGCCGCCTGGTACAGCGGGCAGAAGTCGGTCAGCTTGCCCGGCGCGATCAGCACGCCACCGGCGTGCATGCCGATGTTGCGGGTCATGCCTTCCAGCTTTTTCGCCAGTTCCCACAGCTCGCGCAGTTCTTCCTCGTTCTCCAGCCGCTGCTTCAGCACCGGCTCCATCTCCACCGCGTCGTCCAGCGAGTACTGCTTGCCCGGCGCCGCCGGGATCAGCTTGGACACGCCGTCGCAGAACATGTAGGGCAGGTCCAGCACGCGGCCAACGTCGCGCACTACCGCCTTGGCCGCCATGGTGCCGAAGGTGGCGATCTGCGACACGGCCTCGGCGCCGTAGGCCTGGCGCACGTACTCGATCACGCGGTAGCGGTTGTCCTGGCAGAAGTCGATGTCGAAGTCGGGCATCGATACCCGTTCCGGGTTGAGGAAGCGCTCGAACAGCAGCGCGTAGGCCAGCGGGTCGATGTCGGTGATGCCGAGGCTGTAGGCGACTAAGCTACCGGCACCGGAGCCGCGACCCGGCCCCACCGGGCAGCCGTTGTTCTTGGCCCAGATGATGAAGTCGGCCACGATCAGGAAGTAGCCGGGGAAGCCCATGTCGATGATGGTCTTGCACTCGATTTCCAGGCGGGCGTCGTACTCCGGGCGCCGGGTGGCGCGAACCTCCGGATCGGGGAACAGCTTCTCCAGCCGCGTTTCCAGCCCTTCGCGCGACAGGTGCACCAGATAGTCGTCCAGCGTCATGCCTTCCGGCGTCGGGAAGTCCGGCAGGTAGTTCTTGCCCAGCTGCACGCTGATATTGCAGCGTCGGGCGATTTCGACGCTGTTTGCCAGCGCCTCCGGAATGTCGGCAAAGCGTGCCTGCATCTCGTCGCCGGACAGGAAGTACTGGCACTCGGCAAAGCTCTTCGGCCGCCGCTTGTCGGACAGGGTGTAACCCTCGGCGATGCACACCCGCGCCTCGTGCGCCTTGAAGTCGTCCGGCTCCATGAACTGGATCGGGTGGGTGGCCACCACCGGCAGCCCGGTTTCACCGGCCAGCCACAGCGTGGACTGCACGATGTTCTCGATCTGCTGGTTGTCGAGGCGCTGCAATTCAAGGTAGAAGCCGCCGGGGAACAGGCGCGCCCAGTACTCGGCGCGGGCGCGGGCCTCGTCGGGGTTGCCGTTGGTGAACGACACGCCGATATCGCCGAGATGGGCGCCGGACAGGCACAGCAGGTTGCTGTTGTCGCCGTGTTCCAGCCATTCGCGCTTGATCTCGGCGCGGCCGCGGTACTGGTTGCCGGTGTAGGCGGCGGCCAGCAGCTCGGACAGACGGCCGTAGCCGGCGCGGTTTTTCACCATCAACATCAGGCGGAACGGCTTGTCGCGATCGTCTTCGTTCTCCAGCCAGATGTCGCAGGACACGATTGGCTTGATGCCCTTGTTGCGGCAGGTCTTGTAAAACTTGACCATGCCGAAGATGTTCATCAGGTCCGACATGCCCAGCGCCGGCATGCCATCCTTGACGGCGCGCTTGACGGCGTCATCAAGGCGCACGATGCCGTCGCTGATGGAGAATTCGGAATGGAAGCGGAGGTGGACGAAGCGCGGTGAGTTCATCGCGCCATTGTAGCGGGGCAGGGCACGGGCGTCATGCCCTGTTGCCCGTGCATGGCATGCCGTACTGCGTCAGCCGGCGCGGTGCGGTGAGCAGCGACTCATGGCCGCAGTTGCGGCGGATCGTCGGGGTAGGCTTCGGAGTCCACCCGTGGTGGCTGGAAGCCGTTGATCTGGCGGGCGGATTTTTCCAGCAGCAGTACGATGCTGGTGTTGAGCGCGCCAAAGCCCCAGGCGATCAGGAAGAATACCGAGTAGGCGGACAGCTTGTCGGCAAACAGCTGCGCGCCGTGCAGGGTCAGCTCCTGCGGGTCGAAGATCGAGAAGAACAGGCCGGTGGCGAGCGCGGCAATGATGAAGGATGGCCAGAACAGCAGGATGGCTTGGCGCATGATGGTGGTACCCCGGTGGTTGCCTCATTTCAGCCTAGCGGCCGCCACCGCAAAAAGCAAAAACCGCGCATGACGCGCGGTTTTTGCGGGGGCTGGCAGCCTTACTTGACGCGGTTGGCGTACATGAAGTTTTCCATCTTGCTTTCGGCAAGGTTGGACCAGCCGTGCTGCAGGGTGCGGAATTTCTTCCACTCGGTATAGATCTTCCGGAAGTCCGGGTTCTTGGCAGCCTCCTGCTCGTACAGTTCGAACGCCGCCTTTTGGGCTGCCTTCATTACGTCGGCCGGATACTGGTGCAGCTTGGTGCCTTTTTGCAGCAGGCTGACCAGTGCCACCGGGTTCTTGGCGTCGTACTCGGCCTGCATGCTGAGGTTGGCTTCGGCAGCGGCGGCTTCGAAGGCGGCCTTGTACTCGGCCGGCAGCTTGTCCCACTCCTTCTTCGAGACATAGAACGACACGTTCGGACCCGGCTCCCAGAAGCCCGGGTAGTAGTAGTGCTTGGCGACCTTGTAGAAACCGAGCTTCTCGTCGTCGTAGGGACCGACCCATTCGGTGGCGTCGATGGTGCCTTTTTCCAGTGCCGGGTAGATGTCGCCACCAGCCAGGGTTTGCGGTACCGCGCCCAGCTTGGCCATGATCTCGCCGCCGAAGCCCGGAATGCGCATCTTCAGGCCCTTGAGATCGGCCAGCGACTTCACTTCGTTGCGGAACCAGCCGCCCATCTGGGTGCCGGTGTTACCGCCCGGGAAGTTGACGATGTTGTACTTGGCGAAGAACTCGCGCAGCAGCGGCATGCCGCCACCGTAGTACAGCCACGCGTTCTGCTGGCGCGAGGTCAGGCCGAACGGCATGGTGGTGTCGAAGGCGAAGGTCTTGTTCTTGCCGACGTAGTAGTAGCTGCAGGTGTGACCACACTCGACGGTGCCGTTCTGCACCGCATCCAGCACCTGGGTGCCGGGCACGATCTCGCCGCCCGGGAAGCTGCGGATCTGGAACTTGCCGCCGGTCAGCTCGGCCACGCGCTTGGACAGCTGCTCGGCGCCACCGTAGATGGTGCCCAGGCTTTTCGGAAAGCTGGAAGCCAGGCGCCAGCGGATGGTCGGGCCTTCGGCGGCCAGTACCGGTGCCGATACCCCGGCGCCTACCAGGCCGGCCGCACCGGCTTTCTTCAGAAACGAACGTCTTTCCACCTTGATCTCCTTTGTGTTGTGCTTGCTGTGTGTCCCGGGCGATGCGTGCCGCCAGAGGATGTTATCGGTATTACGGTTATGCTTTTGCGAGCGAGGCATATTGCCACTGGCATGATGCCCCGCTTGCCGCTTATTGGCCAGTCAGTTCCTTGAGCAGTGCGTCCGACTGCTGGCTGTCGCTCTCGCCGGCGGAGGCTTCGCTGGCCGGGATCTCGATGCCCTGCGGCAGGTCGCTGCTTGGTGCCGCTTCCATCTGCTGCATGATCGACGCCGCATCGTCGGCGTTGGTCTTCACCTCGGCGTGCAGCGAGCCGGTGACCAGCCCCGGGAAGGCGATCAGGGCGCCGACCATGATCAGCTGCATCACCACGTAAGGTACCGCTCCCCAGTAGATTTGCGTGCTGCGAACTTCCTTCGGTGCCACGCTGCGCAGGTAGAACAGCGCGAAGCCGAACGGTGGGTGCATGAACGAGGTCTGCATGTTTACCGCCAGGATCACGCCGAACCAGACCAGATCGATGCCGAGGTTCTGCGCCACCGGCGCCAGTAACGGCACCAGGATGAAGGCGATCTCGAAGAAGTCGAGGAAGAAGGCGAGGAAGAACACCATGATGTTGACGGTGATCAGGAAGCCGGTGGCACCGCCGGGCAGGCTGGTGAGCAGGTGCTCGACCCATTTATCGCCGTCAACGCCGAGGAAGGCGATGCGGAACACGCGGGCGCCGATCAGGATGAACACCACGAAGGTGGACAGCTTGACGGTGGAATCCATCGCCTGCTTCAGCAGCGAAGTGTCCAGACGGCGGTTCATCATCGCCAGGATGATGGCGCCGACCGCGCCCATGGCGCCGCCCTCGGTCGGGGTGGCAATGCCGAGGAAGATGGTGCCCAGTACCAGGAAGATCAGCAGCAGCGGCGGAATCATCACCAGCACCACGCGCTTGCCCAGTGCCGCGCCGCGCAGGGTGCGGGCCTCCGGTGGCAGCGCCGGTACCCACTGCGGTTTCACCAGTGACACCATGAAGATGAACACGGCGTAGAACGCGCACAGCAGCAGGCCGGGCAGCATGGCGCCGGTGTACATGTCACCGACCGAGGTGCCCAGCTGGTCGGCCAGCACGATCAGCACCAGCGACGGCGGGATGATCTGCGCCAGCGTGCCGGAGGCGGCGATCACACCGGTGGCGATGCGGGTGTCGTAGCCGTAGCGCAGCATGATCGGCAGCGAGATCAGCCCCATCGAGATCACCGAGGCGGCCACCACGCCGGTGGTGGCCGCCAGCAGTGCGCCGACGAAGATCACCGCGTAGGCGATGCCGCCACGCATGGTGCCAAACAGCTGGCCGATGGTGTCCAGCATGTCTTCCGCCAGTCCGGAGCGTTCCAGGATCAACCCCATGAAGGTGAAGAACGGGATCGCCAGTAGCGTGTCGTTGCGCATGATGTCGTAGACCTGATTGGGCAGGGCCTGCAACAGCTCGGGGCGCAACAGATCGAAGTGGATGCCGATCCAGCTGAACAGCAGGCCGACAGCGGACAGGGCAAAGGCAACCGGGTAGCCGATCAGCAGAAAGAAGATCAGCGACACGAACATGATCGGGGCCATCAGATCGAGACTCATACCGGCTCCTTGTGCGGATCGTTGGACTTGATGGCCGGATTGGGAATCAGGCCCTGCAGGAAGGCAACGCGCTTGATCAGCTCGGACAGGCCTTGCGCCATCAGCAGCGCAAAACCAACCGGGATCAACAGGAACACCGGCCAGCGCACCAGACCGCCGGCGTCGGACGACATCTCGCCGCTGTTCCAGGCGTCGATGAACATCGGCCAGCCGAAGCTGATCAGCAGGTAGCAGACCGGCATCAGGAACAGCAGGGTGCCGACAATGTCGACGACGGCCTGACCGCGCTCGGACAGCTTGCCGACCAGCAGATCAATGCGGATGTGTTCGTTCTTTTGCAGGGTGTAGGCGGCTGCCAGCAGGAAGATGGCAGAAAACAGGTACCACTGGATTTCCAGCAAGCCGTTCGAACTGATGTTGAACAGTTTGCGCACCACAGCGTTACCGGCGCTGATAAGCACGACCACCAGGACAAGCCAAGACGCAGCCTGACCGATGCGTGCGTTGATCGCGTCGATAAGACGCGACAAGGCAAGCAGCAATTGCACTGTTTTCTCCTATGTGTGTTGTGAGGCTCTGTGGCCTTGTTCTTTTGCGACGCTCTCCAACGTCGCCACCGTCTAGCGGTGTGTAACTATAAGAGCATAGTCATTTGCACTTGCAAAGCGGCATGACGTAAGGGATTACCCTTGCTTGTGCCAGCCCAGGGTCAGGCGCAGGTGGCCGGGCGGGGTGGTGATCGCTTTCAGCTGCAGGTGGCGGGCGAGGGATTTGCCGGGGAAGGTCTGTGTCCGCCAGCGTGTGGCCAGCGGCAAGTGGTCGAGGTGGACAACGATGTGTTGCGGCTGGATGTCGAGGAAAGCCAGCTCTGCGGCCAACCTTTGCAGCAGATGGCTGCCCAGGCCGGCATCCAGCGCCGTCAGCAGCAGGGTGCCGAGCGCGCGCCGGATCAGGCCGCTGTCCTGCGGCGTGCCCTGCAGGCGGTAGTGGATCAGCAGGGTGCGCTTTGGCCAGTCGAGCTCGCCGAAGTGGAAGAATAATTGCAGGCGTGCGCGCAGCGGCTGTTGTATATCCAGCTCCAGCACGCTTTCCTCAGGCTGCAACTGCAGGTCGAGTACCTGCAGTTGCTCGCTGTCGAGCTGCTGTTGCAGGCTGGCCAACAGCAGCGCCGCCGGCAGCGAGGCACCGTCGCGGTGCAGTTTGGGCAGCAGTGACTGCCACTGCTGCCAGCGTTGCCGCCAGGGCGCGGTGCTCATGGTGCTTAGCCGAACAGGGTGCGCGCACCCTCGAAGCGGCTGGCGAAGTAGCGGTTGTCCAGCCGGTCGACGCGGATCACGCTGTTGCTGCGCGGTGCGTGCACGAACTTGCCGTCGCCGATATAAAGCCCCATGTGCGAGAACGGCCGGTTCATGGTGTTGAAGAACACCAGATCGCCGACCTGCAGTTGGTGGTTGCCGATCGGTCGCGCCAGCGCCGCGATCTGTGCCGCATTGTGCGGCAGCTTGATGCCGGCGGCGTGCTGGTAGATGTAGGCCACCATGCCGCTGCAGTCGAGACCGGCCTCCGGGTTGCTGCCACCGAACTGGTAGTCGATATCGAGCAGGCTGAGGGTGTAGAGCAGGATTTCGCGGCTGACGCCGTCGGCCTTGAGCGCCGACAGGTTGCTTGCTGCCGGTGGACGCGGCTTGGGCTTGACGGCGGTTTTCGAGGGAGTGCTGGCGCAGCCCGCCAGCAGGGCGAGTAGCAAGAGGGCGGGCCAGCGGCGGGTCATGACTGTTTGCTCTCCAGGGTTTCCCAGCGTTCGAGCTTGTCCAGCAGCAGCAGTTCGATTTCCTCGATGCGCGCCTGCCACTGGCGCGCATCCTGCGGCGCATCGCGGTACACGTTCGGGTCCAGCAGCTTCTGGTTCAGTTCGGCCTGCTCGCCTTCCAGCGCCGCGATTTCCGCCGGTAGCCGTTCCAGTTCGCGCTTCTCATTAAAGCTCAGTTTTTGCGTGCGGTTGCTGCGATCGCGCTCGCTCTTGGCGGTTTCGACGTTGGCCGCAGCCTCCTTGCGCGGTGCCTCCTGCTTCAGCGCCGCCATGCGCGCCTTGGTGTCGAGCCAATCCTGGTAGCCGCCCGGATACTCTTCCAGCTTGCCGTTGCCCTCGAAGGCGATCACCTGCGTCACCACGTTGTCGAGGAAGGCGCGGTCGTGGCTGACCAGGAACACGGTGCCGTTGTACTGCTCGATCAGTTCTTCCAGCAGTTCCAGTGTATCGATGTCGAGGTCGTTGGTCGGTTCGTCCAGCACCAGCACGTTGGCCGGGCGGGTGAACAGTCGCGCCAGCAGCAGGCGGTTGCGTTCGCCGCCGGACAGCGACTTCACCGGGCTGCGCGCGCGCTGCGGCGAGAACAGGAAGTCTTCCAGATAGCTCATCACGTGCTTGCGCTGGCCGCCGATTTCGACGAAGTCGTTGCCCTGGCTGATGATGTCGGCGACGCTGGTTTCTTCGTCCAGCTGGGTGCGGAACTGGTCGAAGTAGGCGACTTCCAGCTTGGTGCCGCGCTTGATGCTGCCGCTGTCGGCTTCCAGCTCGCCGAGGATCAGCTTCAGTAGCGTGGTCTTGCCGGCTCCGTTGGGGCCGATCAGGCCGATCTTGTCGCCGCGCAGGATGCGGGTGGTGAAGTCGCGGATCAGTTGCTTGCCGTCAAAACCCTTGCTGACGTGCTCCAGCTCGGCTACCAGCTTGCCGGAGCGTTCACCGGCGTCGAGCTGGAAGTTGACCTGGCCGACCCGTTCGCGGCGCGAAGCACGTTCGCGGCGGATCTGTTCCAGACGGCGCACGCGGCCCTCGTTGCGGGTACGGCGTGCCTCGATGCCCTTGCGGATCCACACTTCTTCCTGTGCGTGGAACTTGTCGAACAGACGATTCTGTTCTTCCTCGATCGCCAGTTCTTCTGCCTTGCGCACCTGGTAGGCGCTGAAGCTGCCGGGGTAGCTGCGCAGGATGCCGCGATCCAGCTCGATGATGCGGGTGGCGACGTTGTCGAGGAAGCGGCGATCGTGGGTGATCAGCAGCACGCTGCCGCTGAAGTTCTTCATCAGCCCTTCCAGCCACTCGATGGCGCTCATGTCGAGGTGGTTGGTCGGTTCGTCCAGCAGCAGCACGTCCGGGCGCGAGGCCAGCGCACGCGCCAGCGCTACGCGTTTTTTCCAGCCGCCGGACAGGTCGCTGACCAGCGTATCCGGGTTGAGGTCGAGGTGCGACAGCGTGGTGCTGATCAGCGCGTCGAACTGCCAGCCGTCCCGCGCTTCCAGCTCTTGCTGGATGTGGGTCATGCGCGCCATCACCTGCTCATGGTTGGCCGCAGGGTCGGACAGCTGCTGGGTGATGTGGTGGTAGTCGGTGAGCAGCTGCTGCAGCTCGCCCAGCCCCTCGGCCACCGCCTCGAACACGGTGTGGCCCTCGCTGAACAGTGGCTCCTGCGGCACGTTGGCGACCTTGAGGTCGCCCTGCTGGTTGATGCGGCCGTCATCGAGCTTGATGCTGCCGGCAATCGCCTTCAGCAGCGACGACTTGCCGGCGCCGTTGCGGCCGATCAGGCCGACGACTTCGCCGGGCTCCAGCGAGAAATCCACTTTGTCGAGCAGGGCGTGGTGACCAAAGGCGAGGCAGGCTTTTTCTACGGTAATCAGGGCCATGATGGTATGCGGGAGGCTGTCTTCTTATTGCAATGGAGCGGATTGTAGCATGTGGCTGCATCGCCCTTCGCCTCGGGGGCGGTCGCTGTTACAATGCGCGCCAACCGAAGACCTGCGCTGCAGGTCAATGCGAAAGGATTTGCCATGTACTTTGTTGATCGCTCCGTTGCCGTTATCAAGCCCAAGGCCCCGTTTCTGGCGTGGCTGAATGCCGTACCGGACAACGACATGATCGAATTGTCGCTGGACGCGCTGCGTGCCGACTGCACGGTGATCCTTTTGCCCGAATTCGACGAGCCAGAAGAGGCGATCAGCCACATCGACGAGATGTTCGACAAGCTGTTTCGCATCGAGCTGTCGTCGTGGTACGAAGACGAGGCGCTGTGGCCGCAGGACCGCTCGCTGAAAACCTTCTGGGAGTGGTTCGACGTCGAGGTGCACTCCACGCTGCTGGACACCGTCGACGCCGACATCATGAATTCTCCGGTCGACGTTGACGAAGACTGACCGTCGCCGCGATGCACGCTAGCCGCGTCAGCCCCATTGCCGCCACGCTGGCACCGTCACGCCTCGCCGTCGCACTGGTGAGCGTGGCGCTGCTCATGCTGCTGGCGGCCGCGGGCTGTGGCTGGCAGGTACTGCGCCAGAGCGGCATGCTGCGGCCAACCTTCGACGGCTTTGCCGTCGACATGCGCGGTGTGCTGCAGTTGCAGCAGGGCGGCCGGAGCTGCCGTGTCAGCCTGCAGCCGGCCAGTGTCGCATTGCCGCTGCTGGTGGCGCTGTGCGTGAGCGACGACAACGGCCGCCGCCACCGGCTGCTGGTGTGGCCGGACGCGGTGCCGGCCGATACCCACCGCGCGTTGCGCGTCTATGTGCGCTGGTGCCGTGGCGCCGGCAACCCTGAAACCGAACGGATGTAATCAAGCATGGCAAGTTTTGACACTCTGAACGACTGGCTCTCCCATCTGGAATCGATCCACCCCGCCGCCATCGACATGGGCCTGGCGCGGGTCAGCGCGGTGCGCGAAGCGATGGGCTTGCGGCCAACGTTCCCGGTGGTGCTGGTCGGTGGCACCAACGGCAAGGGCTCGGTCTGCGCCATGCTGTCCACCATACTGGAGCGCGCCGGCTTCAAGGTCGGCACCTACTCCTCGCCGCACATCCTGCGCTACAACGAGCGCGTTGCCATCAATATGCAGCCGGTCAGCGACGAGCGCATCGTGCACAGCTTTGCCGCCATCGAGGCGGCGCGGGGCGACACCACGCTGACCTATTTCGAGTTCGGCACCCTGGCGGCGATGCACACCTTCATCGACGAACAGGTCGATGTCGCGGTGCTGGAGGTCGGCCTCGGCGGCCGTCTCGACGCGGTCAACATCTTCGAGCCGGAAGTGTCGGTGGTGGTCAGCGTCGATCTCGACCACCAGGGCTATCTCGGCGACACCCGCGAGCTGGTCGGCTTCGAGAAGGCCGGCATCTTCCGCGCTGGCAAGCTGGCGATCTGCGCCGACCCCAATCCGCCGCAAAGCCTGCTGCAGCATGCGGCCAACCTTGGCGCCGATCTCAAGCTGGTCGGCAAGGATTTCGGCATCACCCGTCTCGATCACCAGTGGTCGTTCCACATGGGCGAGGTGCACCGCCACGCCTTGCCGGTACCGGCGCTGCGCGGCGAGTACCAGATGATCAACGCCGCGGCGGCACTGGCGGCGCTGGAAGGACTGCGGCCGCTGCTGCCGGTCGGCATCGGCGCCATCAAGCGCGGCCTGCTGGAAGTCGACTGGCCGGGCCGCTTCCAGGTGCTGCCGGGACGGCCGCTGACCATACTCGACGTCGGTCACAATCCGCACGCCGCACGCGCGCTGGCCGACAGCCTGAAGCGCATGGCCTACGCGCAGAACCGCTTTGCGGTGTTCTCGATGCTGTCGGACAAGGACCTGCCGGCGGTGGTGGCGGCGCTGAAGGACGAGTTCGACGAGTGGTTCGTCGGCGGTCTGGATATGCCGCGTGGCCAAACTGCCGCGGCATTGGCAAGCCAGCTGCATGCGCAGGGCGTGGCCAAGGTGAAACCGTTCGCCAGCGTCGCCGATGCGTGGCACGCGGCTTTATCGGCGGCAGGGGAGAATGATAGAATCGTGGTCTTTGGATCATTCCATACCGTCGCCGAAGTGATGGCCGCGAAATCCACTCACGCCTGAGGACGCCAGATGTCTCTTTCCGCACACGATGAACTGCTGATGCTGCGCAAACGGGCGCGTCGCCGCCTGGTCGGCGCCATCGTGCTGGTGCTGGTGGCCACCACCGTGTTGTGGAATGTGCTGGATGCGCTGCCGGAGCAGGAAATGAAGCCCGAGCAGGTAGAGATCTCCGGCCTGCCGGCCTCGGCACCGACGCCGGCCCCGGTCGCACTGCCGCCGGTGGCGGCCTCGGCGCCGCTGGAAACCGACATTCTCGCCACGCTGCCGCCGGAAGACAGCGTGCTGGCACCACCGCCCGCCGCCGAGGCCAGTCGTCCGCCGGCTGTCGTGCCGGCGGCCCCGGTTGCAGCGGTGACACCACCCGTAGTGCCGAAAGCGGCAGAACCGAAGCCGGCCGAGCCGAAACCGGTGGTGCCGAAAGTGGCCGACAAGAAGGCCGAGCCGGTAGCCGCGGAGAAGAAGGCGGCGCCGGACCCTGCGGCGATTCTGGAAGGGCGCGAGGCGGAGGCACCGCGCGCCGTCACGCCAGCGGCGACTGCCGAAAAATACCAGGTACAGCTGGCCGCGCTGTCCGATGCGGACAAGATCAGCGCGCTGAAGCAGCGCCTGTCCGCCGTCGGCGTTGCCGCCCGTTTCAGCAAGGTGCAGACCAGCAAGGGCGAGGTGACACGGGTGCGTGTCGGCCCGTTCGGCAGCCGTGCCGAAGCCGATGCTGCGTTGCGTAAACTGGAACGAGCCGGCGTGTCGGGAATTATCGTCACCAAATGATGCTGACGGCTCTTGACTGGCTGATTCTTGCCATCATCTTTGGTTCCATGGCCGTAGCGCTGTTCCGCGGTCTGGCCGCCGAGCTGCTGTCGCTGTGTTCGTGGCTGCTGGCGTTCTGGGTGGCACGCAGTTTCGCCCCGGATCTGGCCGGCTTCATGCCTTTGGGTGGGCAGGGTATACAGTTGATTGCGGCCTTTGTGGTTTTGCTGTTGCTGACCTGGTTGGCAACAGCGCTGTTTCGCGTGACCCTGACCGCGCTGATTGATGCGGTCGGTCTGGGTGGCGTCAACCGTTTTCTTGGTGTCGTGTTCGGCCTGGCCCGTGGCCTGCTGCTGGTCACGGTGCTGGTGATGCTGGGTGGGATGAGTACCATGCCGCAACAGAGTTTTTGGCACGATGCCTTGCTGGTACAGCCTTTCGAGACGGTGGCGATGGCTGCCCGACCGTGGCTGCCGGATACGCTGGCGCAAGCGGTGCACTTTTTTTAGCAGTACCAAGAGGGGTGATGGCGCGATCCGCTGTCACCCCTTGTTTTTACTCGTGTAGTCTGGGGATGAGCTATGTGTGGAATTTTGGGGGTGGTGGGTCAGTCACCCGTAAACCAGCTGTTGTATGACGGTTTGCAATTGTTGCAGCACCGTGGTCAGGACGCAGCCGGGATTGTTACGGCCAATGGCAAGACCTTTCACATGCACAAGGGCAGCGGCCTGGTGCGGGACGTGTTCCGCACCCGCAACATGCGGTCGCTGTTCGGTAATGCAGGCATTGGTCATGTGCGCTACCCCACAGCCGGCTCGGCATCCAGCCTGGCCGAGGCGCAGCCGTTCTATGTCAACTCGCCGTTCGGTATCGTGCTGGCGCACAACGGCAACCTGACCAATACCGACGAACTGAAGCAGGACATGTACCGCAATGACCTGCGCCATATCAACACCAACTCCGACTCGGAAGTGCTGCTCAACGTGTTCGCGCACGAGATCGCGGCCCGCGTCGAGAACGCGACGCTGACCGCGGATGCGGTATTCGGGGCGGTGGAGGCGGTGCATCGTCGCGTCAAGGGCGCCTACGCTGTGGTGGCGATGATCGCCGGTTACGGCCTGGTGGCGTTCCGCGATCCGCATGGCATCCGTCCGATGGTGATGGGTGCCACCGAGGTCGACGGCAAGGCCGAGTACATGTTCGCCTCCGAATCGGTGGCGCTGGACTGTTCCGGCTTCAAGGTGCTGCGCGACGTGCAGCCGGGCGAGTGCGTGTACGTCACCTTTGACGGCGACATGCAGGCGCGCATCTGTGCCGAGAACACCCAGCTCGCACCGTGCCTGTTCGAGTACGTGTACTTTGCGCGTCCGGATTCGGTGATCGACGGCGTGTCGGTGTACCAGTCGCGTCTGGTGATGGGTGAGATGCTGGCCGAGAAAATCCGTCGCCAGTACGCAGACATCGATATCGACGTGGTGATCCCGATTCCGGATTCCAGCCGCCAGAGCGCGATGCAGCTGGCCAATGCGCTGGGTCTGCCGTACCGCGAAGGCTTCATCAAGAACCGCTATATCGGACGTACCTTCATCATGCCGGGGCAGGCGGTACGCAAGAAGTCGGTACGCCAGAAGCTGAACCCGGTGCCGCTGGAATTCGCTGGCCGCAACGTGCTGCTGGTGGACGATTCCATCGTGCGCGGCACCACCTCCAAGGAAATCGTGCAGATGGCGCGCGACTCCGGCGCCAAGAAGGTGTACTTCGCCTCGGCGGCACCGGCGGTGCGCTTCCCCAACGTCTACGGTATCGACATGCCGACCCGTGCCGAACTGCTGGCCACCGGGCGCAACGACGCGCAGATCGCCGCCGAAATCGGCGCCGATGCGGTGATCTACCAGGAGCTGGAAGCGCTGGAACAGGCGGTACAGAGCCTGAACGGCGAACTGAACGTGTTCGAGGCCTCCTGCTTCAGCGGTTGCTACATCACCGGTGACATCAACGAAGCCTATCTCGATGCCATCGAGGCTGCACGCAAGAAGGGCAAGACGGCCAGCGAGCAGAAAGAGGAAGACAGCAGCAACCAGATGGTCGATCTCAACCTGAATGTTGCCGAACAAAACCTGATCTGAATTTCTATATAACGACAAGGGTTGGCTGTTGCGGCCAACCCTTGTTATTGTTGAAAGTCTTTCAGCCATACGCCGTACGAGAGCCCACCATGTCGCGCGAAGACACCTGTCCCCCCTTGCATCCCGAGACGCTGGCCATCCGCGCCGGCCGCGAAACCAGCGAATACCGCGAACACAGCCAGAGCCTGCACCTGACCTCCAGCTTCACCTTTGATACGGCCGCACAAGCCGCCGCCATGTTCATGGGCGAGATCGAAGGCTACACCTATTCCCGTTTTACCAATCCGACCGTCAGCGCTTTCCAGCAAAGGTTGGCCGCAATGGAAGGCGGCGAGCGCGCGATTGCCACCGCCAGCGGCATGGCCGCGATCCAGGCCACCATGCTGACCCTGCTCAAGGCCGGTGACCACGTGGTGTCGTCGCAGAGCCTGTTCGGCTCCACCATCAACCTGTTCAACGGCATTCTCGGCAAGTTCAATATCGAGACCAGTTATGTCGACGCCTCCGATCCTGAGGCGTGGCGGGCGGCGGTGAAGCCCAATACCAAGCTGTTCTTCCTGGAAACGCCGTCCAACCCGCTCACCGAGCTGGCCGACATCGCCGCCGTCGCCGACATCGCGCATGAAGCCGGTGCCTTGCTGGTGGTCGACAACTGCTTCTGTTCGCCGGCACTGCAGCAGCCGCTGCAGCTGGGCGCCGATCTGGTGGTGCACTCCGCCACCAAGTACCTCGATGGTCACGGCCGGGTGCTGGGCGGGGCGGTGGTCGGCAACGACAAGCTGATCGAACAGATCTACCTGCACGTGCGCACCGCCGGTCCGACCCTGGCCGCCTTCAATGCCTGGGTGCTGCTGTCCGGTCTGGAAACGCTGCACCTGCGCATGGAAAAGCACTCCGCCAATGCGCTGCAACTGGCTCGCTGGCTGGAACAGCAGCCGTCTGTGGCGCGCGTGTTCTACCCGGGGCTGGAAAGCCATCCGCAGTTCGCGCTGGCACAAAAGCAGCAGCGCAGCGGCGGTGCGGTGGTGTCGTTCGAAGTCAAGGGCGGCCGCGAGGCAGCCTGGCGGGTGGTGGACGCGGTGCAGGTCATTTCTCGCACCGCGAACCTCGGCGACGTCAAGACCACGCTGACCCATCCGGCATCGACCACTCACGCACGCATCACGCCGGAGGCGCGGGCGCGGGCCGGCATCAGCGAGGGACTGTTGCGGGTTGCCGTCGGTCTGGAGCATGTCGACGACCTGCAGGCGGATCTCGCTAGAGGCTTGTAATAAAAAACGTTTGTTTCAATCGAACGGCAGTCTAGACTAAGGGCTGCCGTTTTACTTGTGTTTACCGCGGGAGGCTTCAGGAATGCATTTCTTGACAGGCATCAAATTAAAACGTAAGTTTCAAACGCTTGTTCTAAAATCATGATGGACAAGGCGACGCAATTACTCAATCCGATGAAAGTGCAAGACGACATGGAAGTGAACAAACCCGATACCGCAACTCGGATACTCGATGTTGCCGAACGGCTGTTTGTCGAACATGGCTTCGAGGCCACCTCACTTCGCATGATCACACAGCAGGCTGAAGTCAACCTGGCCGCTGTGAACTACCACTTCGGTTCAAAGGATGCGCTGTTCGAGTCGGTATTCATGCGCAGGATCGGTCCGTTTGTGGCTGCCTGTCTGGCCGAACTCGACGCGCTGGAACAATCCGGACAAGCCCTGACCGCCGAGGCACTGGTACTGACCTTCATCAAGCCCTGCCTGATGTTGTCAAAAGACCCAACCAAGGGCGGGGCACTGTTTGTCCGCTTGATGTCGCGCACGCTGGTGGAAAATCACCGCCTGCTGCGCGAGGCACTGAACCAGCAGTACAGCGTGTTTGTACAGCGCTATACCAGTGCCTTCCAGGCAGCTTTGCCGCAGTTTGAAACCGAAGATATTGCCTGGCGCATGCATTTTGCCTTTGGCGTGATGTTCAATGCCTTCGCCGGTAATGATGTGCTGAAGATCTTTGTCCGCAGTCAGGTGGTTTCCGCCCGTGACCCGGACATGGTGGTCAAGCACCTGGTGCCTTTCGTCGTAGCGGGGTTGACGGCGCCCGTCTGATTGACTCCACGAGGTCAACACGAGGGTAACCATAATGACATCTGCTATTGTTCTGATCCTGCTGCTCGGGGCGCTCGCGTATTTCCGCGCTCCCGTTGTGGCATGGACTGTCGTGATCGCGGGCTGGCTTGCCAGCCTGCAGCCGGTTTGGGGCTGCCAGGTCCCGCTTGCGGTGTGGGCGCTGTTTGCCGTCATCGCGCTGGTGCTGAATCTGGTACCACTGCGCCGCGCCGTATTCACCGGTCCGGTGTTCTCCGTCTTCAAGAAAATCACCCCTGCCATGTCGCAGACCGAGCAGGAAGCGATCAACGCCGGTACCGTGTGGTGGGATCGCGACCTGTTCTCCGGCAAGCCGGACTGGAACCGCCTGCTGTCCTTCCCGGACCCGAAACTGACTGCCGAAGAGCAGGCGTTTCTGGATGGTCCGACCGAGCAGCTGTGCAAGATGGTCGACGACTGGAAAATCACCCACGAGCTGAAGGACCTGCCTGAGGACGTGTGGCAGTTCATCAAGGACAACGGCTTCCTGGGCATGATCGTCAAGAAGAAGTACGGCGGTCTGGAGTTCTCCAACTACGCGCACGCCAAGGTGGTGACCAAGATCGCCACCCGCGGCGGCACTGCCGCGGTGTCGGTGATGGTGCCGAACTCGCTCGGCCCTGGCGAACTGCTGCAGCACTACGGTACCGAGGCGCAGAAAGACTACTACCTACCGCGTCTGGCCAGGGGTGTGGAAGTGCCGTGCTTCGCGCTGACCAGTCCTTACGCTGGTTCCGATGCCGGCGCCATTCCCGACTACGGCATCGTTTGCCGCGGCAGCTACACCGATCCGCGCAGCGGCCAACGTTTTGACGACGTGCTCGGCCTGCGCGTGAGCTGGGAAAAGCGCTGGATCACGCTGGCGCCGGTGGCCACCATTCTCGGCCTCGCATTCAAGATGTACGACCCGGATCACCTGCTGGGTGACAAGGAAGAACTGGGCATCACCTGCGCGCTGGTGCCGACCGAGCACGAGGGCGTCTGCATTGGCCGTCGCCACTTCCCCGGTGGCGCCGCGTTCATGAACGGCCCGACCTGGGGCAAGGACGTGTTCATCCCGCTAGAGTGGATCATCGGCGGCCGCGAGTATGCCGGTCAGGGCTGGCGCATGCTGGTCGAGTGTCTGTCGGTAGGTCGCTGCATCTCGCTGCCGGCGATGTCGGTTGCCTCCGGCAAGGTGGCGTCCTACACCACCGGCGCCTACGCCCGCATCCGTGACCAGTTCGGCCTCTCCATCGGCAAGTTCGAAGGCGTGGACGAGGCGATGGCGCGCATCGGCGGCTTTACCTATCAGATGGAAGCATCGCAGGATCTGGCGCTGACCGGCCTCGATATCGGCGAAAAACCTTCGGTGCTGTCCGCGGTGCTGAAGTATCACAACACCGAGCGCATGCGCAAAACGCTGAACGACGCGATGGACATCCATGGCGGCAAGGCGGTAGTGCTGGGGCCGCGCAACTATCTGGCGCGTGCCTACCAGGCGATCCCGATCGCGATCACGGTGGAAGGCGCCAACATCCTGACCCGCTCGATGATCATCTACGGCCAGGGCGCCATCCGTTGCCATCCGTTCGTGCTGCGCGAGATGAAGGCGGCGATGAGCAATGACGCCACCGAGTTCGACAAGGCCATCACCGGCCACATTAACTTCGTGATCAGCAACGTGTTCCGCTCGCTGTGGATGGGCCTGACCGGCGCCAGGCTGGTTGGCAGCCCGAAAGGCGGCGAAGTGGCCGCCTACTACAAGCAGCTGACCCGTTTCTCCAGCGCCTTTGCGCTGCTGTCCGACATGGCGATGTTCAGCCTCGGCGGCTCGCTGAAATTCCGCGAGAAGCTGTCGGCGCGCCTGGGCGACATGCTGTCCAACCTGTATATCGCCTCTGCCTGCCTGAAGCGCTTCGAACGTGATGGCGCGCCGAAGGAAGACCTGCCGGTGCTGCAGTGGGCGGTGGAGAATGCGCTGTACGACCTGCAGCAGGCGATGGATGGCTTCCTGGCCAACTTGCCGAGCCGAACGTTGGCCGCAATCCTGCGCAAGGTGATCTTCCCGTGGGGACTGACCATGAAGCCGGCTAGCGACCACACCGGCACCAGGGTGGCACGGCTGCTGATGGAGCTGGGTCCGACCCGCGAACGGCTGACCCGTGGTATCTTCGCGCCGAGCGATGAATCTGATCCGCTCGGCGTGCTGGAGCCGGCGCTGAAAGCGATGCTGGAGACCGAGCCGCTGGAACAAAAGTTGCGCAAACTGGGGCGTGATGGCAAGTTCAAGACTGTCACCGCGCGTGAGCGGCTGGCGGAAGCGTTGCAGTCCGGCCAGATTACGCAGCAGGAATTTGACGCCGTGACGCGTGCGCGCAAGCTGAAGCGTGACGTGATCATGGTCGATGATTTCGACATGAAACTTGAGCAGCATGATGACAAAATGCTGCAGCGGCTGATCTTCTGATCGGCTAAACAATAAGGAGTCGGGCGGCCACGCCCGTCTCTGTCGATAGCACTCTGTCGACAGAGTGCCATCGAGAGAGACAACATGACCCCATCCCCGCAGCAACAACCCGAAGTTGTTCGCGTGCCGGTGCTGCGCCTGCGCGCTGAGCCGCGCAGTACCAATGCCCACGGTCGCGTCCACGCCGGCTGGCTGATGTTCCAGATCGATACCGCCGGTGCCATCTGCGCCGAAAAGCTGGCCAAGGGACCGGTGACGACGGTCGCGGTCAATGCCTTCCAGCTGACCAGCCCCATCCATGTCGGTGACGTGGTGTCACTGTATGCCGAGTGTTTCCGTCTCGGGCAGAAGTCAGTCACGTTGAAGGTGACGGTGGAGGCGGAGCGCCTTGGCGGCGAAGTGGTGTCGATTACCGAGGTGATTGCCACCTACGTCGCCATCGATACCGATGGCAAATCCAGAATCATTTCCTGAGTGCATTTGATGTGTTGTTTCATTGAAACGAATGTTTGGAACGAATGCTCGAAAAAGCTGGATAACAGCTTCGTCTCTAGGTAGTATCGGGCCAGATCGTCAATCAAACAGGCGTTCGGAACAGCATGAATAACAATGCACAGAGGGAATAACACATGAAACTGAAACACGTCAGCTTGTCCGTCATGATGATGGGTGCAACCACTGTTGCAATGGCTTCCGGCTACCACTTCGGTACCCAGTCGGTCAGCGCCCAATCCACCGCCAATGCCAGTGCCGCCGAAGCGGCCAATGCATCCACTATCTTCTATAACGCGGCGGGCATGACCAAGCTGGAGGGGACCAACTTTTCCGGTGCCTTGAACCTGGTGGCACCGAATGCCAGATACAGTGAAGCCAGCGCCACCTATCCGACGCAGGCGGTAACGCCGGTCAACTCGACGGTCAAAGGCTCGACTAGCGGCAAGATCACGGAAGATCTGGTGGTGGTGCCTCAGCTGTATATGACGCACCAACTGAACGACCAGGTGACGGTCGGCTTGGGTATTTATGTCCCATTTGCCTCTTCCACCGAATATCAGCGTGATTCGGTGTTGCGTTACAACCTGAACTCTACCGAACTGACCACCATTGATATCAACCCAACCGTGGCCTTCAAGCTCAATGACCAGCATTCGGTCGCGGTCGGTGTCATTGCCCAGCACGCCGAAGCGACCCTGCGCCAATACGCCAACTTCGGCTATGCGCTGGCCGGTGGCAACCTGGCGCTACCGGGGTCGGTTGCCGGTAACGGGGCCGCCGACGGCTATGCCGACGTCGAGGGCGATGACTGGGGCTTTGGTTACAACCTGGCCTGGATGTGGGATATCAATGACAACACCCGCGTCGGTGTGAACTATCGTTCGGAAATCGAGCACACGCTGGAAGGCTCGGCCAAGTGGACCAAGCCTGCCGCTGGCTATGCCGCTTTGAATGCCGCTGGTTTCAAAGATTCGGAAGGCGCCAAGGTCGACATCACCACTCCGGAAGCCCTGTCCCTGCACGGCATGCACAAGCTGAACAGCAAAACCAATCTGTTCGCGGACGTAACCTGGACCAAGCACTCTCGCTTTGATAAAGCGTTGCTGGTTTATGAAAATGCAAAAACCGGGCAGGGCAACACGACTTACCTGACCCCGGCCTGGAAAGACACCTACAAGCTCTCGCTGGGTGGCTCCTATCAGTACACCGAGCCGCTGCAGCTGCGTGCCGGTATCGCCTATGACAAGTCGCCGGTGCCGAACGATGATCGCCGTCTGGCGACCCTGCCGGACAACGACCGTATCTGGCTGTCCTTCGGTGGCAAGTACGACCTGAACAAGCAGTCCTCGATCGATTTTGCTTACAGCTACATCAAGATCAAGGATGCCAAGGCCAATGTGAACGGCACCTGCGTGGCTCAGGGGCAAACTGTCTGCGTCTCCAGCCAGACCAAGGGTACCGTCAACTACAAATCCAGCGCCCAGATTCTGGGGGTGCAGTACAACCACCGTTTCTAAGCCGCGAGGCTTTGCGGCCAACGTTTGACGTTGGCCGCAACAGGCACGGCGACTCTGTTGCCGTGTTTTTTTCGGGAAGTGCTGAACCATTATTCAGATACTGTGATTCAGCTGATCTTTCCCGTTGGATGGCTTACCCGGAATCTATAATCCGTGAAGCCGCAACCATGTTTGTTCGTTAAGACAACCGAGGAAACCATGTCTCAGACCAAGTTTATCGTACGCAAGGTCGCCGTTCTCGGCGCCGGCGTGATGGGGGCGCAGATCGCCGCTCATCTGGTTAATGCCAAGGTGCCGACCGTGCTGTTCGACCTGCCGGCAAAAGACGGCAACAAGAACGGGATCGCACTGAAAGCCATCGACGGCCTGAAAAAGCTGAAGCCGTCGCCACTGTCCAACAAGGATGCGGTCAACTACATCCAGCCGGCCAACTACGAAGACCACCTGCACCTACTGAAAGAGTGCGATCTGGTGATCGAGGCCATCGCCGAGCGCATGGACTGGAAAACCGACCTCTACGCCAAGGTGGCGCCGCATCTGGGCGAGCACACCATCTTCGCGACCAACACCTCCGGGCTGTCGATCAACCAGCTGGCCGCCGGCGTACCGGCCGAGCTGGCGCCACGCTTCTGCGGCGTGCACTTCTTCAACCCGCCGCGCTACATGCACCTAGTTGAGATCATCCCGTGCGTGGGCTCCGACGCCGGCATGCTGGACAACCTGGAACGCTTCCTGGTGACCACGCTGGGCAAGGGCGTGATCCGTGCCAAGGACACCCCGAACTTCGTCGCCAACCGCATCGGCGTGTTCTCGATGCTGGCCACCATCGCCAACGCCGACAAATTCGGTATCCGCTTCGACGTGGTCGACGACCTGACCGGCCCGCGCCTCGGTCGTCCGAAGTCTGCCACCTTCCGCACCGCCGACGTGGTCGGGCTGGACACCTTCGCCCACGTGGTGAAAACCATGGACGACACGCTGCCGAACGACCCGTGGCACGCCTACTTCAAGTCGCCGCAGTGGCTACAGCAGCTGATCGCCGACGGTAGCTTGGGCGCCAAGACCAAGCGCGGCATCTACAAGAAGGAAGGCAAGCAGATGTTTGTCTTCGACGCCGCCAAGGGCGAGTACGTGGGCGCCGGCGAGAAGGGCGACGAGGCGGTCAAGGCCATCCTCAAGATCGAGAACCCGGCCGAGAAGTTCAAGCAGCTGCGCACCAGCAGCCATCCGCAGGCACAGTTCCTGTGGGCCTGCTTCCGTGACGTGTTCCACTACATTTCCTACCATCTCGGCGATATCGCCAACTGCGCGCGCGATGTCGACTTCGCCATCCGCTGGGGCTTCGGCTGGTCGGTCGGCCCGTTCGAGACCTGGCAGGCTGCCGGCTGGCAGCAGGTCGCCGGCTGGATCGATGAAGACATCAAGGCCGGCAAAACGTTGGCCGCAGCGGCGCTGCCGGCCTGGGCGCTGGAAGCCGACCGTGCCGGCGTGCACTTTGCCGATGGCTCCTTCGATGCCACCGCCGGCAAACTGGTCGGCCGCTCCACGCTGGACGTGTACCAGCGTCAGCTGGCCCCGGCCAAGGTGCTGGGCGAAACCGCCGGCCTGCTGGGCGAGACCGTGTTCGAGAACGAGGGCGTGCGCGCCTTCACTACCGGTGACGACGTGCTGGTGGTGTCGTTCAAGTCCAAGGCCCACGCCATCGGCCCGGACGTGATCGACGGCGTCAACACCGCCATCGACATCGCCGAAGCCCGCTTCAAGGGCCTGGTGATCTGGCAGACCGAAGAGCCGTTCTCGGTCGGCGCCGACCTGCAGTCGATGCTGCCGGCGTTCATGATGGGCGACTGGGACGCGATCGACACCATGGTGCGCCGCTTCCAGACCACGTCGATGCGCCTGCGCTACAGCCACATCCCGACCGTCGCCGCGACGCAGGGCTATGTATTCGGCGGTGGCTGCGAGTTCGCGATGCACTGCGACAAGGTCGTTGCCGCGCTGGAATCCTACGTTGGTCTGGTGGAGGTTGGTGTCGGCCTGCTACCGGGCGGCGGTGGTTGCAAGGAGTTTGCGCTGCGTGCGGCGCAGAACGCACAGGGCGACGTGCTGGCGGCACTGAAGGACTACTTCATGGCCATCGCCACCGCCAAGGTCGCCACCAGCGGCCACGAGGCGCAGGAAATCGGCTTCTTCCGCAACAGCGACAGCGTGGTGTTCAACGCCTACGAGCTGCTGTACGTCGCCAAGCAGCAAGCGCTGGCGCTGTATGAGACCGGCTACCGTCCGCCGCTCAAGGTCGCCGGCTTCCCGGTTGCCGGCCGCGCCGGTGCTGCCTCGATCAAGGGCCAGCTGGTCAATATGCTGGAAGGTCACTTCATCAGCCAGCACGACTTCACCATCGCCGCGCTGATCGCCGACGTGATGACCGGTGGCGACGTGGAGCAGGGCACGCTGGTCAACGAGCAGTGGATTCTGGATCTGGAACGCAAGGCGTTCATGACCCTGCTCAAGTCCAGCAAGACCCAGGACCGTATCGCCAACATGCTCACTACCGGCAAGCCGCTGCGTAACTGATACCGCCGAACAGCGGCCGGAGGGCAGCGTATGCGCTGCCGCTCCGGCCTGAAGGAGATTGCAAAAAATGGTTAAACAAGTACAGGAAGCTTACATCGTCGCCGTGACCCGCACGCCGGTGGGCAAGGCGCCGCGCGGCATGATGCGCAACGTGCGTCCGGACGACATGCTGGCGCACGTGATCAGCGGCGCGCTGGCACAGGTGCCGACGCTGGACCCGAAACTGATTTCCGACTGCGTGGTCGGCTGCGCCTTCCCGGAAGCGGAACAGGGCCTGAACATGGCGCGTATCGGCGTGTTGCTGGCCGGGCTGCCGAACACCGTCAGCGGCATCACCATCAACCGCTACTGCTCCTCCGGCATCAACGCGGTGCAGATGGCCGCCGACCGCATTCGCCTGGGCGAGGCCGACGTGGTGATCGCCGCCGGTTCCGAATCGATGTCCATGGTGCCGATGATGGGCAACAAGGTGTCGCTGAACCCGGCGATCTTCGCCAAGGACGAGAACTACGCCATCGCCTACGGCATGGGTCTGACCGCCGAGAAAGTGGCGCAGCAGTGGGGCGTGTCGCGTGAAGATCAGGATGCGTTCGCGGTCGAATCGCACCGCCGCGCCATCGCGGCCATCGACGGCGGCAAGTTCAAGAGCGAGATCACGCCGCTGGAAGTGACCTACCGCACGCCGAACCTGGAAACAGGCGAAGTGATCAGCACCACCCGCGTGCTGGACACCGACGAAGGCCCGCGCCGCGAGACCACGCTGGAAGGCCTGGCCAAGCTGAAGACGGTGTTCGATGCCAAGGGCAGCGTCACCGCCGGCAACTCGTCGCAGATGTCCGACGGCGCCGGTGCCGTGATCCTGGTGTCCGAGAAGATCCTGAAGCAGTTCAACCTGACGCCGCTGGCGCGCTACGTGACCTTCGCGGTGAAGGGCGTGCCGCCGGAAATCATGGGTATCGGCCCGAAGGAAGCGATTCCGGAAGCCTGCCGCAACGCCGGCATCACCCAGGATCAGCTGAAGTGGATCGAGCTGAACGAAGCCTTCGCCGCGCAGGGTCTGGCGGTGGCGCGTGATCTGGAACTGGACATGAGCCTGGTCAACCCGCACGGCGGTGCCATCGCGCTGGGTCACCCGCTGGGCGCTACCGGTGCCATCCGTACCGCCACGCTGGTGCACGGCATGCGCAATGCCGGCATGCAGGGCTACGGCATGGTGACGATGTGCATCGGTACCGGCATGGGTGCCGCCGGCATCATCGAAGTGCTGTAAGTCCGCGTTGTGGCCAACGTTGGCCGCAGAGCACCGTGAATGCCCCGCCCTTGGCGGGGCATTTTTCATGGTCGCGTGGGTGATAGCAGTCACCCGTGCCTAGTTGCATCCGGCTGGCCGGCGCGCTGTGTAGCCGTCTGGTACTGGTTGTTGGCTGCCGCTTGCCACCCGATTGTCGCCCGACTGGTGCAACGGATGCTGACGACGCTGTAGCCGATTCGGTTTATAATCGACGACATTTTTCTGCATCGATAAAGACCGAATTCACACCATGACCACTGAACTTGCCAAAAGCTACGAGCCGGGCGACATCGAACGTCGCTGGTACGATCAATGGGAACAGTCCGGCTACTTCAAGCCGCACATGGACACCAGCAAACCCGCCTTCTGCATCCAGCTGCCGCCACCGAACGTGACCGGCACCCTGCACATGGGCCACGCCTTCAACCAGACCATCATGGATGGCCTGACGCGCTACTACCGCATGAAGGGCGACAACACGGTGTGGATTCCGGGCACCGACCACGCCGGTATCGCCACCCAGATCGTGGTCGAGCGCCAGCTGGCCGAGCAGGGCATCAACCGCCACGACCTCGGCCGCGACGCGTTCACCAGCAAGGTGTGGGAGTGGAAGGAACAGTCCGGTGGCACCATCACCAGCCAGATGCGCCGCGTCGGCTGCTCGGTGGACTGGGACCGTGAATACTTCACCATGGACGACGTGCGTGCCGATACCGTCACCGAAGTATTCGTGCGCCTGTTCGAACAGGGCCTGATCTACCGCGGCAAGCGCCTGTCCAACTGGGACCCGAAACTGGGCACCGCCATCTCCGACCTCGAAGTGGTCTCCGAGGAAGAAGACGGCTTCATGTGGCACATCAAGTACCCGGTAGTCGGTAGCGACGAATTCGTGACCGTCGCCACCACCCGTCCGGAGACCCTGCTTGGCGACGTGGCCGTGGCCATCAACCCGACCGACGAGCGCTACCAGCACCTGCCGGGCAAGATGCTGGAGCTGCCGCTCACCGGCCGCCAGATCCCGGTGATCGCCGACGACTACGTCGATGCCGCCTTCGGCACCGGCTTTGTCAAGATCACCCCGGCACACGATTTCAACGACTACCAAGTCGGCAAGCGCCACAACACCCAGCTCATCAACGTGATGTCGCTGCAGGCCACCATCCTCGCCAAGGCGCAGCTGTTCGGCTTCGACGGCACCGCTCAGGGCACCATCGACCTGCCGGCCGCCTACGCCGGCCTGTCCACCGCCGACGCGCGCAAGGCGATGCTGGCCGACCTCACCGCGCAGGGCCTGCTGCTGGAAGCCAAGCCGCACAAGCTGATGGTGCCGCGCGGCGACCGTACCGGTTCGGTGATCGAGCCGCTGTTGACCGACCAGTGGTTCGTGGCGATGAGCAAGGTCGGCGACGACGACGCCACCGGCAAATCCATCGCCCAGAAAGCCATCGACGCCGTCGAATCCGGCGAAGTGCGCTTCATCCCGGAAAACTGGGTCAACACCTACAACCAGTGGATGAACAACATCCAGGACTGGTGCATCAGCCGCCAGCTGTGGTGGGGCCACCAGATCCCGGCCTGGTACGACGAAGACGGCAACATCTATGTTGGCCGCAACGAAGCCGAGGCGCAGGCCAAGGCACCGGGCAAGACGCTGCGCCGCGAACAGGACGTGCTTGACACCTGGTTCAGCTCGGCGCTGGTGCCGTTCTCCACCATGGGCTGGCCGGAAGACACCCCGGAACTGCGTGCCTTCGTACCGTCGCAGGTACTGGTCACCGGTTACGAGATCATCTTCTTCTGGGTGGCACGCATGATCATGATGACCACCCACTTCACCGGCAAGGTGCCGTTCAAGGACGTGTACATCCATGGCATGGTGCGCGACCACGAAGGCAAGAAGATGTCGAAGTCGGAAGGCAACGTCATCGACCCGGTCGACCTGATCGACGGCATCGCGCTGGCGCCGCTGGTCGACAAGCGCACCACCGGCCTGCGCCGCCCGGAAAAGGCACCGCAGATCGCCAAGGCCACCGAAAAACTGTTCCCGGACGGTATCCCAGCCTACGGCACCGACGCGCTGCGCTTCACCATGGCCAGCTACGCGACGCTGGGCCGCTCGGTCAACTTCGACTTCAAGCGCGCCGAAGGCTACCGCAACTTCTGCAACAAGCTGTGGAACGCCACCCGCTTCGTGATGATGAACGTGGAAGGCAAGGACTGCGGCCAGGACGAAAGCCTGCCGCTGGAGTTCAGCTTCGTCGACAAGTGGATCATCGGCCGCCTGCAACAGGCCGAGCTGGACGTCACCGAAGCGCTGGAAACCTACCGCTTCGACCTCGCCGCGCAGACCGTGTACGAGTTCATCTGGAACGAGTACTGCGACTGGTACGTCGAGCTGGCCAAGGTACAGCTGCAGACCGGCAACGAGGCACAGCAACGTGCCACCCGCTGCACCATCGTGCGCGTGCTGGAAGTGGCGCTGCGCCTGACCCATCCGCTGATGCCGTTCATCACCGAAGAGCTGTGGCAGACCGTCGCCCCGCTGGCCAACGCCAAGCACACCGACTCCATCATGGTTGCCGCCTGGCCGGTGGCCGTGCCGGAGAAGATCGACGCCGCCGCCAACGCGCGTATGGACGCCTTCAAGGACCTGGTCAACGCGGTGCGCAACCTGCGCGGTGAAATGGGCGTCGGCCCTGCGGTGAAGGCACCGCTGTTCATCGAAACCGCCGACGCCTCCATCGCCGAGTTCATCCCCTACCTGAAGCTGCTGGCTCGCCTGACCGAAGGCAGCATCGTCACCAAGCTGCCGGAAGACGACTCCCCGGTCGCCATCAGCGGCGACGCTCGCCTGATGCTGAAGGTGGAAGTGGACAAGGCGGCGGAAACAGCGCGCCTGACCAAGGAAATCGGCAAGGTCAGCGCCGAGCTGGAGAAGCTGACGGCGAAACTGGAAAAACCGGGCTACGTCGACAAGGCGCCGGCGCATCTGGTGGAGCGCGACAAGGCGCAGCTGGCGGAGCTGAATGACAAGCTGGAGAAGGTGAAGGGGCAGTTGGCGAAGCTGCAGTAATTGTTTAGAAAAAAGAGCATCCGAATGGATGCTCTTTTTTTGATATTATTATCATGCAAATAACATTATTGGGGTGTAATAAAAATGCTATCTAACTCATCTGGTATTTACCAAGAGCGTGATGATTTTATTTTGATTGGCTTGACTGGTTGGACGGGTAGTGGGTGTTCAACAGCGGCTAATATATTGAGGAATGAGAAATTCCCAAAAATACGTATGCCTGATATTAATTTGCTTGATGGGAACGAGAAACGAAAAGCGTTAATTGTACATAATTACATTAGTAAAAACTGGACGCCATTTTTTTGCATAAAAGTCAGTGCGATTTTGACGGTTATTATGCTGGAAATGGAGCGAGATGTTTTATTGAATTTTTTGAATGGTTTTGGTTTTGAAAATTATCAGCATCTAAATGAACTTTTCCATGAGCATGATGCTATTGTCTATTCTGAAATGGATGTTTTGGATTTTTATGAAGAGGCGGCTAGGGTTAATGCCAAAATTCAGAGTGCTATTGGGCTAGATGATTATACTGTGCTTTATCAGTGTGTTGGTAATTTGGTTCGTTCAGGTGCTGTGCCTTTTGAGAAGAGTGATTGCGTACCTATTCAAATAATACCAAGAAAAATTGTATCAATTGTTGAGTGCCATAAAAAATTAAAGCCGGGTAAAAATTACTATGTGATTGATGCTATTAGAAATCCATTTGAGGCGGTTTATTTGAAGGATAGGTTCTCCGCATTCTATCTTGTTGGAGTGACTGTTGATAACGATGTTCGTAGGGCGCGACTTTTTAAGAAAGGTATGGAATACTTTGATGTTGCTGTAATGGATGTTAAGGAGGGGGTGTCATTAAAGGATATTGATATTTCTCAGGATGAGAAGTTAAGAATAAGTAATCTTGTAAAGGATGATCGAGATAATAAAATCTGTTTGCAAAACATTAGTGCCTGTCTTGAGAAGTGTGATATTTATTTAGAAAATCCAGATGATCCCATATTTTCGCCTGATTACGATAATCCAGCGGAGTTGGCAAAGGGTTTGGCTACTTATGTTTCACTCATGCAGCGGCCTGGACTTATTACGCCAACTGCTATCGAAAGGGTTATGCAGATTGCAGTTACGGCGAAACTAAATTCTGGTTGTCTTTCTAGACAGGTTGGGGCGGTTGTTACTGATGAAGATTATGCTGTTCTGTCTATTGGGTGGAATGATGTGGCAAAAGGGCAGGTTTCATGTCTGTTGAGAAATGCCCAGTACTATGTTAGAGGAAATGATCCTGAGGCATTTAGTGACTATGAGTTGCGTAATGTTGCATTCAGAGAGGCGGTTAAGATAAAGGTTGATGTGGTTTCCGCAAATAAAACTAATGGGCGTGTTTTTTCTTATTGCTTTAAAGATGTTTATAACGATCTGACTAAGCAAAAAAATCAAGTCCACACTAGAGCATTGCATGCTGAAGAAAATGCTTTTCTTCAGTTGGCTAAAAGAGGTGGGGCTGTATCTGGTGGTTATTTGTTTACGACAGCAAGTCCTTGTGAGTTGTGCTCAAAGAAGTCATATCAAATGGGTGTGAGAAAAATTTATTATGTAGATCCGTATCCGGGAATTGCAACATCCAATATATTGGAGAGTGGTGCGGCTAGGCCTGAGTTGGAATTGTTTAAAGGTGCAATTGGTCGAGCATATCATCAGCTTTATCATTCGGTAATGCCCTATAAAGATGAAATGGAACTGCTTCTTAAGTAGATTTATGACTTTCAGATGGGGTACGTTTTTCTGTGAATGACTTCTAAAGGTTGGTCGTAATTCGTTATGGATTTGTAGTTAACCTTGTTTGGAGATGTGGTATCCGCTGCGGGGATGTTTTTTATCTGCCGCTTTCCGCGCGGCGGCGGCTTACTTTCTTTTGCTTCGCCAAAAAGAAAGTAAGCAAAGAAAAGGCGACCCGAAGGGGCAAGAATTCCCGTGCAAACTGCCACCAGCCCGGCGCCGCCCATACGCTGCGCTCAAAAGAGGGCGGCTTGTTTCCGGGCTGGCGGCAGTTTGCACGGCTTGCCCCAACGGGAGGGGTGCGACGGTTCGATTCTGACTGCCGTTTGCCGCGTGCCGTTTCAGGTCTGTAGGGTGCCGTCACCTGGCTTGCCGGGCGACGCACCGTTGATGTTCAAACGTTGGCCGCAAACCGTTTCCGGTTTGCGGCCAACGTTGTTTTGCGATTGATCACATCGCCATGCTCAGGCCAGCAGGCGGGAATGCCATTGCTTCAGATCGGCGGGGATGCCGAGGTCGCGTGGGTTGCCGAAGGGTGGCCACGGGCTGTGTCCTTCGGCCAGCGCCTTGGCGGCTTCTTCCGGGGTCGGGTAGGCGGCGAGTGCCTCGCCCTCGTGCATGATGTGGTAGCTGCCATCGAGCGGCACGATCTCGAAGGGGCCGTAGCGGGTGTCGTAGGTCCAGCATTTCATGATGATGCCCTCCTTATTCTTGATGGTAGTCGACACGGCGCGGCGCGGCAGCCTGCTGCCAAGCGCTGCGATGTCATACTGATCAGGTTTGGGCATCAAGGTTGGCCGCAAGCGCTGGTTTGCTTGCGGCCAAGCTTTTTTTTGCTGCCGCGGTGTTGGCGTTGTGATCGTGGTCTGCCCGCCGGCGTTGCGCCGGTTAGCGGCGGTAGGCTTGGTGTCTTGTCGTCGCTGAACCACGCCTCACTCCGGCGGGGTTTTGCTGCCGCGCAGCGCCTGCAGGATGTCCATCGGGAATACGATGGTGGAGCTCTTGTCGCCGGCGATCTGCGTCAGCGTCTGCATGTAGCGCAGCTGCATCGCTTCCGGTTGCTGCGCCAGCATTTGTGCTGCTTCCAGCAGTTTTACCGAGGCCTGCAGTTCGCCTTCGGCGTGGATGATCTTGGCGCGCCGTTCGCGTTCGGCCTCGGCCTGGCGGGCGATGGCGCGGATCATCGACTCGTTGAGGTCAACGTGCTTGATCTCGACATTGGACACCTTGATGCCCCAGCCGTCGGTCTGCACGTCGAGTGCCTTCTGGATGTCCAGATTCAGCCGTTCGCGCTCGGCCAGCATCTCGTCCAGCTCGTGCTTGCCCAGCACCGAACGCAGCGTGGTCTGCGCCAGCTGGCTGGTGGCCTCCAGAAAGTTGGCGACCTGGATGATGGCGCGTTCCGGATCGACCACGCGGAAGTAGAGCACCGCGTTGACCTTCACCGATACGTTGTCGTGCGAGATCACGTCCTGCGTCGGCACGTCCATCACCACGGTGCGCAGGTCGACGCGCACCATCTGCTGCACGCCGGGGATCACCAGGATCAGCCCCGGTCCTTTCACCCGCCAGAAGCGGCCGAGCATGAACACCACGCCGCGCTGGTATTCACGCAGGATGCGGAACGAGGACGCGATCAGCAGCAGCCCCAGCAGCACCAGTATCAGCATTAGCAAGCCACTGCCCGTTTCGTAAGTCATGATGCTGCTCCTTTGTCGTTATCGTCGCTGGGGCTTACTTCCAGCAGCAGCCCTTGCCGTGCGGTCACCCGCACCGGCTGGCCGCGTTTCAGCGGCGTCGCGCTGTGCACGCGCCAGCATTCACCGCGGATGCTGGCCCAGCCTTCGCCGTTCAGATCGTCGAGCATTTCGCCGCGGCTGCCGATCAGCGCCACCTCGCCGCCGACCTGCGGCCGGCGCCGGGCCTTGAGCGCCATGCCGCTGACCAGAAACACGAACAGGCCGGAGGTGGCGGCCAGCGCCAGGATCAGCCCCAGCGGCACGCCGAGGCCGGGTTGTTCGGTATCGACCAGCATCACCCCACCGATGACGAAGGCGACGATGCCGCCCAGCCCCAGCGTGCCGAAGCTGGGCAGGAAGGCCTCGGCGATCATGCAGCCCACCCCCAGCAGCAGCAGCGCCAGCCCGGCGTAGTTGACCGGCAGCATTTGCAGCGCGTACAGCCCCAGCAGCAGGCAGATGGCGCCGACCACGCCGGGTAGCACGAAGCCGGGGTTGGAGAATTCAAACAGCAGGCCGTAGATGCCCAGCAGCATCAGGATCATCGCCACGCTGGGGTCGGTGATCACGCCGAGGAAGCGGCTGCGCCAGTCCGGTGACAGGGTGATGACTGCGGCGTCGGCGGTGTGCAGCACCCGTGCGCCGCTGGCCATCGGCACGCTGCGGCCGTCCAGCCGCTGCAGCAGGTCGGGGATGTCGCGCGCGGTCAGGTCCACCACCCGCTGTGCCAGCGCATCGCCGGCCGACAGGCTGACGGCCTCGCGCACCGCGCGCTCGGCCCAGGCCTCGTTGCGGCCGCGCAGTTGCGCCAGGCCGCGGATGTAGGCGGCGGCGTCGTTCACCTGTTTGCGGCTCAGCGCATCCTGGTTGCTGCTGGCCGGGGCGCTGCTGTCGGGTTTGCCGGCCTTGTCCGGCGGGCCGCTCATGCCGATCTGCACCGGGGTGGCGGCGCCGAGGTTGGTGCCCGGGGCCATCGCGGCGATGTGGCTGGCGTAGAGGATATAGGTGCCGGCGCTGGCGGCGCGGGCGCCGCTGGGAGCGACGAAGCTGGCGACCGGCACCGGCGAGGCGAGGATGGTCTTGATGATCTGCCGCATCGAGGTGTCCAGCCCGCCGGGGGTGTCCATCTGCAGCACCGCGAGCTGCGCGCCCTCGCGGTGCGCGCGCGCCAGGCTGCGGCCAACATGGTCGGCGCTGGCCGGGCCGATGGCACCGCTGAGCGGGATGACGACGACCGGGGCCGGCGTGGCTGCCGCCGTCAGGCCCGGCAGCAGGCCGAGCCAGATCACGGCGATGAACTGCCACAGCTTGCTCATTGCAGGACTCCGCGCCATGGGGGCGCTGCTTTCAGTCTAGACCATGGCGCCGGCCGCCATGCGCGGGCGCGCGCGCTCTGCCGCGTGGCTTGTGGCCGAGGCTGGGCCAGTTGGGGAGCGGGTGTGCGGTCTGCACGATGCGTTCGTGTTTGTCGGTTGCGCAGGCGCGCAGCGCCCGTTGGCTGGCGGCGTAATCTGCATGGTGTGGTGGGTGACGGACGCGCACGCTCAGCCGTGTGGCCCGGCGGCTTGGGTCGGGTCAGTTCGGGTGTGAGGTTGGCACGATGTGTTCGTGCTTGCCGGTTGCGCAGGCGCGCAGCGCCCGTTGGCTGGCAGCGTAATCTGCATGGCGTGGTGGGTGCGGGTGGCTCGCCTGCGGCTGCCTGGCGCGGGAGTCGTGACCAGGCAGCGTAGGGGCTCGTTACTGGTGGACGGGGTAAAAGCGGGCGGGGTTCAGTGCGGGGGTAGCAGAGGAGGGGTGTCGCCAGCGTGTTTCTTCAGCTGCTTGGCGGCGCGTTTCTCCTTCGGCGTGTGCTGTGCCTGCTTTTTCGCTTCCTTGGTGCTGTGTCGGATTTTGCCCATGATGCTGCTCCTTGGCGAAGTCGCGGCGGGAGGTCGCGGCTCATAACGCAGTATAGCCGCTGATCGCCGGCTGACCATGTGCCGATGCGGTGGCCTGGCGTGCCGGTGGCGTGCTTAATGGTCTGTTCTGTAACGGTTTTCCGGCGCGGCGGCTTGTCGCTTGCCGGCTGTGCCGTGCGTTGCCGCCGTCTGCGGCCAACGTTGGCCGCCATAAACAAAACCGCCGTCACGGCAGCGTGACGGCGGTTTTGTGGCCAGGCACACAACGTGCGCCCGGTGATCGCTTGTACGGCGCGGGTGCTTACTTGATGCCGCCGTTGCCGATGACGCCGCCGACGGCCGCGCCGCCAATGGTGCCGAGGGTGTCACCGCCGGTCAGAACCGAGCCGGCTACGCCGCCGATGGCAGCGCCGATGGCGGCATTTTTCTGGTTCTGGGTCATGCCGGCGCAGCCGGTCAGTGCCGCGATGGCGGCCAGCAGGATCAGCGAACGGGTCAGGGTTTGTTGCATGGTGTACTCCTTGATGGGGCTGGTGGGTGATGGACCAGCTGATGCTGTTCACCGGCTTTAGAAAGCATATTGGCGGCCAAGTTCCGCGCCGCTGGCGAATGGCGGTACTTTTCGCGTCTGCCGGACGCTTGCGCGTGGCCGGAGCGCTGCGGAACGCTCCGCCGCACGGCCGGTCCTAGCCTGTCTCCTGCCATCCCTTTTCATTCCGAACAAGGAGTCTGCGTTGCTGAAATCCTCCCTCCTGCGCGGCCTGCTGCTGTTGCTGCCGTTCACGCCACAGCCGGCGCTGGCGCAGTCGCTGCCCGACTATCCGGCCACCTATCGCGGCGAGCTGCCGTGTGGCGATTGCGCCGGCGTCAGCTGGCAGCTGGACCTGTGGGACGAGCGCTATTACACCCTGCGCCAGGTTTATCGCGGCAAGCCGCAGCCGCTGCAGCACGACCAGATGGGCGTCTGGCGCATGGAGGACGGCCGGCTGCATCTCAGCGCCGCCAACGAGGCGCCGCTGCTGTTTGCGGTGCGCAACAAGCGGCTGACCAAGCTCGACAACGACGGCCGCCTGATCGTGTCGCGCTTCAACTATTCGCTGCGCCGTGAGCGCCAGTTTGCGCCGATCGAACCGCGGCTGCAGCTGAGCGGCCTGTACCAGTACATGGCCGATGCCGGCACCATCGAGCTGTGCGAGCTGGGCATGCGCCTGCCGGTGGTGGCGGAGGGCGACAACGCCGCGCTGGAGCGCGCCTATCTGGCCACGCGGCAGCGGCCGGGCGAGCGCCTGCTGGTGCGGATGGAGGCGACACTGGCGCCACGCCACGACGAGGCTGGCTACCGGCTGAGCGTGATTCCGCAGCGCTTTGGCAGCATCAGCCAGCGTCAGCGCTGTGATGGCGCCGCCGTGCCGGATACCACCATGCAACGGCTGCAGCAGGAACGCTGGCACTTGCGCACGCTGGCGGGCAAGCCGCTCGCCCCCAATGTGGCGCGACCGTATTTCGAGCTGGATGCCGCCACGCAGCGGGTGAGCGGCGTGGCCGGCTGCAACCGCTTCGACGGCAGTTACCGGCTGTCGCCGGCCAAGTTGCGCTTCCGCCAGCTGAGCAGTACGCGGCAGGCCTGCCAGCAGCACCGCGAGATCGCGCCGGCGTTCCTTGCGGCACTGTCGTCGGCGCGGCGCTGGCAATGGCAGGGCGGCGACTTGCTGTTGCTGGACGATCACGGCCAGCAGCTGGCGAGCCTGATGCCGCTGCTGCGCTAGGGTTGGCCGCGGCGGCTGACGCAGGTCATTTCACTGGCATGGTGCTGATGGTATGTTGTGTGCTCGCGCGTCGCGGCCGAGCGGCGCGTGCTTTGCACAAGGGGAGAGAAGATGAGATACCGCTCAATGCTGCTGCTGGCCTTGCTGGCACCGCTGCTGGCACAGGCCGGCGAGCCCAGCCCGGTGGACAATGCCGTGGATGCCAAAATCAAGACCTGCATGGCACCGCTGAAGAAGGTGGCCAGTTTTATCGTCAAGGACGGCGGCCATGCCTCGCACGATATCTGGAATGACAAAGACGCCGACCGCCGGCCGTTTTCCAGTCTGATCGCCAAGAAGTACTCGGATGGTGACAGTCACGTGTCGATGAGCGTCGGCCCGGACAAGTCGGGCAGGTGTTCGGCGGAATACAACGAAACGGCGTACTGGCCGAAGGCCTGCTCCGTGCTGCGCGAGGAAATCTACGGCGAGTTCAAGTATCACGCGTCGCTGAACGAGAGCACCACCATCCTGCGCAACGACGACAAGTCGGTGTACGTGTACCTGACGCCGCAGATGCAGGGCAACGGTTGTCTCAGCACCCGCCGCGAGGTGATTTACTACTGAGCGGCCGGTGCAAGGTTGGCCGCAGCGTTGCGGCCAACCTTGGGCACGCCATGAAAAAACGCGCCATCCCCGGATGGCGCGTTGTCGTTGCTGGACGGCGTGGTGTGGGTGCCCGGCTCAGTTGCCCTTACCACCACCATTGCCGCCGCCGCCGCCGTTGCCCCCGCGCTGGCTGCCGCCGTTTTTGCCCTTGCTGCCGGGGCTGCCCAGATCAACTGTGCTGCTCTTGCTGGCCGGGATGGCGGCCCGCACGCCGGGTATGGCCGGCGCGGTACCGGAACGGGTGGTGACCGGCTCGCCATTGATGGTCAGTGACGAGCGCACGCGGTTGAGATCGCCCTGGGTGATGCCCTTGATCGTCAGCAGGTCACGGCTGCTGCTAAAGGTGGTGGTCAACTGCGCGTCGACGATGCGCTGCGCATCGGCAGTGCTGAAGCCGGCGGCGACCAGTTCGTCGTAGCTGGCGTCGTTGATGTCCAGCGCCATGGCCGGCGCCGCCAGCAGGCTGAGCAGGATGATCAGTTGCTTCATGGTGTCCTCCCGGATAAGCGACAGTGCAGTATAGTTCGCGCCGCCGCGGGCGCACGCCTCGTTGCGCCGTTGCCGCCGCCGGCGCGGCCATGAAAAAACGCGCCATCGGTGATGGCGCGTTTGCGGGGCGGCTGGCAGTGGTGCTTACTGCGCCTTGGCCACCAGGCGCCAGGCGTGCAGCAGCGGCTCGGTGTAGCCGGATGGCTGCGCGCAGCCCTTGAACACCAGGTCGCAGGCGGCCTTGAAGGCAACCGAAGTCTCGAAATTGCCGGCCATGTTCTGGTACAGCGGGTCGCCGGCGTTCTGCTGGTCCACCACCGCGGCCATGCGCTTGAGCGTTTCCATCACCTGTGCCTCGCTGGTGATGCCGTGGCGCAGCCAGTTGGCGATGTGCTGGCTGGAGATGCGCAGCGTGGCGCGGTCTTCCATCAGGCCGACGTTGTGGATGTCCGGCACCTTGGAGCAGCCGACGCCCTGGTCGATCCAGCGCACCACGTAGCCGAGGATGCCCTGCGCGTTGTTGTCCAGCTCCTGCTGGATCTCGGCGGCGGTCCACTGCGGGTTGGCCGCCACCGGGATGGTCAGCAGCTCGTCCAGCACGTCGATGGCCTGGCCTTCAAGCCCTTGTTGCACCTGCTGCACGTTGACCTGGTGGTAGTGCAGCGCGTGCAGCACGGCGGCAGTCGGCGACGGCACCCAGGCGGTGTTGGCGCCGGCTTTTGGGTGGCCGATCTTCTGCTTCAGCATCTCGGCCATCAGGTCCGGCATCGCCCACATGCCCTTGCCGATCTGCGCATGGCCGCGCAGGCCGCAATCGAGGCCGACCTGCACATTGCTGCGCTCGTAGGCGGTGATCCACTTGCTGGTCTTCATGTCGCCCTTGCGGATCATCGGGCCGGCTTCCATCGCGGTGTGCATCTCGTCACCGGTACGGTCGAGGAAGCCGGTGTTGATGAAGGCAACGCGGTGGCGGGCGGCGGCGATGCAGGCCTTGAGGTTGACGCTGGTGCGGCGCTCCTCGTCCATGATGCCCAGCTTCACGGTGTACTGCGGCAGGCCGAGCAGTGCTTCCACCGCGCCGAACAGCTCGTTGGCGAACGCCACTTCGTCCGGGCCGTGCATCTTCGGCTTCACGATGTAGATCGAGCCTGCGCGCGAGTTGCCGCGGCGCTGCTGGTCGTGCAGCGCGATCAGGGTGGTGACCACCGCGTCCATGATGCCTTCCGGAATCTCGCGGCCGTCGCCGTCGAGGATGGCCGGGTTGCTCATCAGGTGGCCGACGTTGCGGATGAACATCAGGCTACGCCCATGCAGGTTCAGCGTGTCGCCAGTCGGCGTCTGGTACTGGCGGTCGGCATTCAGGCGGCGGGTGATGGTTTTATCGCCCTTGCTGACTTCCTCGACCAGATCGCCCTTCATCAGACCCAGCCAGTTGCGATAAACGATCACCTTGTCGTCGGCATCGACGGCGGCGACGGAATCCTCGCAGTCCATGATGGTGCTGATCGCCGCTTCCATCACGATGTCCTTGACCCCGGCAGCGTCCTGCGCACCGATGGCGCTGGCCTTGTCGATCTGGATCTCGAAGTGCAGGCCGTTCTGCTTCAGCAGGATGGCGGTTGGCGCGGCGGCGTCGCCGTTGAAGCCGATGAACTGGTCTGGCTGTTTCAGGCCGCTGCGGCTGCCGTTGTCCAGTTGAACCTGCAGCTGGCCGGCTACCACGGCATAGGCGGTGGCAGCGTGGTGCGAGCCGTTTTCCAGTGCTGCCGCCTGGTCGAGGAAATCACGACCAAAGGCGATCACCTTGCCGCCGCGCACCGCGTTGTAGCCGCCGGCACGGCTGGCGCCGTCGTCTTCGCTGATGGCGTCGGTGCCGTACAGCGCGTCGTACAGGCTGCCCCAGCGCGCGTTGGCGGCGTTCAGTGCGTAGCGCGCGTTCATCACCGGTACCACCAGCTGCGGGCCGGCCTGTTCCGCGATCTCGCTGTCGATGTTGCTGGTGCTGATCTGCGCGTCGGCCGGTACCGGTTTCAGGTAGCCGATGCCGGCGAGGAAGGCCTTGTAGGCGGCCATGTCGGCGATCGGGCCGGGGTGGGCGCGGTGCCAGGCGTCGATCTCGCTTTGCAGGCGGTCGCGCTCGGCCAGCAGCGCACGGTTTTTCGGCGCCAGCGTGTGCACCAGCGCATCAAAACCCTGCCAGAAGGCGGCGGCATCGACGCCGGTGCCGGGCAGCGCTTCCTGTTCGACGAAGTGGTAGAGGTTGGCCGCAACGTGCAGGCGGTGGCTCTGGATGCGCGTAGTCATGAAGTTTCTCTCTGTGTTGTCGTGCGCCGGATGAGGACGCTTTGCTTTAGCGGATGATCCGAGTGTACTGATGTCAGGGTGAGGGTAAAAGCGCCAATAATCGATAACATCTTTTACTTTTAGTTGTGTAATGCTACAGCCAGCCGGCGCGGCGGAAGCGGCGCCACAGCAACACATCAAGCACCACCATGCTCAGCAGTGACAGCGGGTAGCCCAGCGGCGTGCGCAGCTCCGGCATGTAGTCGAAGTTCATGCCGTAGATGCCGGCGATCATGGTCGGCACCGCGAACAGCGCGGCGTAGGCGGCCAGCTTCTTGCTGATGCTGCTTTCGTCCAGTGAGATCATTGCGATATTGACCTGGATGGCGGTGGCCAGCAGGTCGCGCTGCGATTCCACGGTATGCAGGATGCGCGACAGGTGATCGTCCACGTCACGGAAATACTCCGGCAGGTCGTGGCACGGTGGTGGCACGCGGCCGCCGTACAGCCGCGCGGTGGCCTCGTGCAGCGGCGCGGCGGCGTGGTTGACGGTGATCAACTTGCGCTTGAGCGCGTACAGCGCCGCGATATTGCGCCGCGCCGAGCTGCCCTTGAGAAACAGCCGGCCTTCGATGCTGTCCAGCTCGTCTTCCAGCTGGTGGATCACGGTCAGGTAGCGGTCGACCACCGCATCCATCAGCGCGTACAGCACAAAACCGCTGCCGTGCGCCAGCAGATGCGGCTCGCGCTCGCAGCGCGCCCGCACGTCTTGAAAACCCTTGCGCGTCTGGTTGCGGATCGACAGCAGGAAGTTGCGGCCAACGAACAGGTCGACCTCGCCGACGTGGATGCCGTTCTCGCTGTCCGGCTCCAGCGTCTTCATCACCAGAAACAGGGTGTCGCCGAACTCCTCCAGCTTCGGGCGTTGGTGACCGTGCAGCGCGTCCTCCACCGCCAGCGGGTGTAGCGCGAACTGGCGGCCGAAGTGGCTGATTTCGTCCGGGGTCGGCTCTTGCAGCGCGACCCACACCAGGCAGTCCGGTCGTGCCAGGTGTTCGGGAATGGCGTCTACCGAGATGTCGCCTAGTTTTTGGCCTTGATGGTAGGCAACGCAGTTGATCAGCATGACGGGCCTTGTGATGGTCGGCGCCGACCGCCGGCAGGGCAGGCGGCGCCGGGTGGGGAGGGCAATTGCGGTGCCGCTCTTGAAAAAAGCTTACCGTTGCGGCACTTGTTACCCATCGTATGCTAATTGTGGAGTGCTGCCGTGGCTAGCCCAGGTTTATTGCAACGTCTTACCCCGCTGTCCGGGCTGTGGCCGTTTTTGCGGCCGTATCGTGGCCGCGCACTGCTGGCCGCGCTGGCGCTGCTGGTGGCGGCCGCGGCCACGCTGTTGCTGCCGGTGGCGTTCCGCTACCTGATCGACCACGCCTTCGTGCAGCGCGAGGCGGTCGACGGCTACTTTCTGGCGCTGTTGGCGCTGGCGCTGGTCCTGGCGCTGTTCACCGCGCTGCGCTTCTATCTGGTGTCGTGGCTGGGCGAGCGCGTCACCGCCGACGTGCGCAGCGCGGTGTACCGCCACGTAATCCGTATGAGCCCGGAATACTTCGAGACGCTGCAAACCGGCGAGGTGCTGTCGCGGCTGACCACCGACACCACACTGGTGCAGACCGTGATCGGCACCAGCCTGTCGATGGGGCTGCGCAACCTGCTGCTGATGCTGGGCGGGCTGGTAATGCTGGCGGTGACCAGCCCCAGCCTGACCGGCTACATCCTGGTGACGCTGTTGCTGGTGATCCTGCCGATCCTGATCTTCGGCCGCCGCGTGCGCGCCTTGTCGCGCTCCAGCCAGGACCGCATCGCCGATTCCAGCGCCATGGCCGGCGAGACGCTGAACGCGGTGCAGACGGTGCAGGCCTTCGCGCAGGAGGCGCGCGAAACCGTGCGTTTCGACGGCTCGGTGGCGCTCAGCTTCGACACCGCGCTGGCGCGCATCCGTGCCCGTTCGCAGCTGACGGCGGTAGTGATCATGCTGGTGTTCGGCGCCGTGGTGTTCGTGCTGTGGCTGGGCGCACGCGCGGTGCTGGCCGGGCAGATGAGCAGTGGCCTGCTGGCGCAGTTCATCCTCTACGCGGTGGTGACCGCCGGCGCCATCGGCGCGGTGGCCGAGGTATGGGGCGACCTGCAGCGCGCCGCCGGCGCCACCGAACGGCTGATGGCACTGCTGGCGCAGCGCTCGCCGGTCCAGCCGCCGGCGCAGCCGCTGCCCTTGCCGGCCATGGGCGACGGTCTGCAACTGCACGACGTCGGCTTTGCCTACCCGTCGCGACCGGGGCAGCCGTCGCTGTCCGGCATCAGCCTCGCCATCCGCCCCGGCGAGCAGGTGGCGCTGGTCGGGCCGTCCGGTGCCGGCAAGACCACGCTGTTCCAGCTGTTGCTGCGCTTTTACGATCCGCAAGTTGGCCGCATCACCCTCAACGGCGTCGATGTCGCGCGGCTGGACCCGCAGGCGCTGCGCCGCCACATCGGCATCGTGCTGCAGGACACGGTGATTTTCGGCGCCAGTGCGCTGGAGAACATCCGCTACGGCCGGCCTGATGCCACGGACGAGGAGGTGTTCGCCGCCGCCCGCGTCGCCGCCGCGCACGAGTTCATCGAACGCCTGCCGGAGGGCTATCACAGCTATCTGGGCGAGCGCGGTGTGCGCCTGTCCGGTGGCCAGCGCCAGCGCATCGCCATCGCGCGCGCCATCCTGAAAAACCCGCCCATCCTGCTGCTGGACGAGGCCACCAGCGCGCTGGACGCCGAATCGGAACAGCTGGTACAGCAGGCGCTGGAACGTGCCGCCGCCGGGCGCACCACCATCGTCATCGCCCACCGCCTGGCGACGGTGAAGCAGGCCGACCGCATCGTGGTGCTGGAGCAGGGGCGCATCGTGGCGGAGGGCACCCACGCCGAGCTGCTGCAGCGCTCGCCGTTGTACGCCAGGCTGGCTGCCTTGCAGTTCGGGCTGGCCGAGGTGGCGGCCTGAGTTGCGGCCAACCTTGTTGTGGCGGGAAAGGGCGGCGATAATCGCGCCTTGATTGAATGAGGACAGATCCGAGCATGCTGATTAGCGAATCCAGGGTAGAGCGTTTGGTGGTACACCGTGTCGGCAATCCGGCGCGCGGTGAGCCGTTGCAGCTGTCGCACAAGGCCATCGGCGTGGACGAGGCGGTGTCGGCGCTGATTCTGGACGGCTACCTGAAGGGCATCGTCTCCGACAAGAAGAAGTACCAGTTCTTCCACGAGACCGATCTCAACCTCAACGAGCTGTACCACTACACGCGGCAGTTTTTCCGCGGCGACGTCGATCTGCTGGAGGTGTCGCAGCGCATCGCCAAGCACCTGTTCGCGCGCTCGCAGCACCCGAACATCGCCGCCGGCGACCTGCTGGTGATCCTGTTCTCCGGCCTGGGCGAGGCGGACAGCCCGCAGCGCGCGCTGGGCGTGTTCAAGGCGGAAATCCAGGAGGACTTTCTGACCATCGTCGAAAGCGGCGAGGTGTTCGACATCAGCCACGCCAGCGGCATCAACCCGCGCCTGATCGACAAGGGCGCGCTGATCCTGGAAAACGGCCCGCTGCTGTACGCGGTCGACCGCCAGGGCCACGAGGCCAAGTTCTGGCTCGACGACTTCCTGCAGGCGATGCGGGTGCCGGATACCAGCAGCAGCAGCAAGCTGGTGGCCGAAGTGATGGAGCAGATTTCGGAAGAGATCGAAGACCCGCTGGCGCAGGTGCGCTTCAAGGACGAGGTGATGACGCTGTGCAAGACGGTGCCGGAGGTGTCGCCACGGCAGATGGGCAGCATGGCGGAGCGCTACGTCGAGCCGGAGCAGATCGGGCGCCTGTTCGACAGCGCCGCCGAGAATTACGGCTTTGCGCTGGAGAGCGACGTGCGGCTGCCGGCACAGGGCATGGCGCGGCGGCTGGAAAAGAGCTGGAGCAAGGTCGGCGTCGGCCACGGCATCAGCCTGCTGCTGCCGTCCGATCTCAGCCTGCAGAACGTGCAGACGGTGAAGGGCGACGACGGCGAGCTGCAGGTTACGCTGCGCCTGCTGCAGAAACAGTAAGGCGCCGGCCCGCGCGGGCCGCAGACAATAAAAGGTTGGCCGCATCGCTGCGGCCAACCTTTTGCGTTTGACGGGTGTCTATTTCAGCGTTTGCAGATACTTGTACACCGTGGCGCGGCCGAGGCCGAGCACATTGGCGATGTAGTGGGTGGCGCTCTTGCCGTTGAAGGCGCCCTCGGCGTACAGCGCCTCGACCAGCTCCTTGCGATGCTGGCGCGACAGGGTATTGAGCGCCAGCTGCCGCTCCTGCAGCCAGCGGTGCATGAAGGTGTTGATGCGCTCCTGCCAGTCGTCGCGGAACAGCTCCGCCGGCTGTTCCACCAGCCCGGCACCCTTCAGCAGCATACCGAGCATGCCGTGCATGTCCTCGAACACCGCGATGTTGAAGTTGATGCACATCACCCCCAGCGCCACGCCTGCGTCGTCGAACAGCACCGAGCTGACGCAGCGCATCTTGCGGCCGTCCCAGTTCACCTTTTCGTACGGTCCGACGTAGCGTTCGGCGATGGTGCGCTCGATTTCCTCCAGCGCCGATTCGTCGCCAATCTCGCGTCGCGACAGGTTGTTGGCGAGGTAGAGCACGCGCTGCTGCGCCAGGTCGTGGATCACCGCCTCGGCGTAGGGAAAGAACAGCTTGGCGATGCTGTCGGCGAGGTGGCTGTAGCGCGACAACAGCAATTGCTGCGGCGTGGGGCTGGGCGTGGGCGTCATGGTCGGGTCGGGCGCAACGGCAGGGACAGCGATAGTGCCTGATGCGACGGGCAGGGCACAAGCACTGTGCCCGCCGGTCGCCGCCAGATAGTCCGCGGTTGGACTCATTGCGCGGCCTGCGCCTGTTGCAGCAGCGCGCAGGCGATGGCGATGTCCTGAAGCCCCATGCCGATGGAGCGGAAGAACACCGGGCGTTGGTAGTCCGGCAGCGCGCAGCGCTGGCTGACCAGATCGGCCAGATCGCCGACGATGCGTTCGCGCTGCCAGCTGCCCTGCTGGCTGGCGAGCACCATCTCGCCGGCGCTGTCCGGCGTGCTGTGCTTGTGGTCGCAGTACACGTCCATCGCGGCGAGGCGGGCCGGTGGTACCTCGTGCGCGTTGACGGCATTGGTGCTGATCGAGGTGATCAGCGCCGCTTTGCTGAGCGTTGCCGGGTCCAGCACCGCCGCAGCCGAGGAGGTGCACAGCATGATCACGTCGGCGTTGTCACAGGCGGCCGCTACGCTGCCGCTGATCTGGATGCGCGGGTCCAGCGCCTGCAGTTGCTGCTGCAGTTCCGGCTTGCTGGTGAGATCCGGCGCGTACACGCGGATGCGCTGCCAGTCGCGCAGCGGCAGCACGTGGCGCAGGTGTGCCTGGCCCAGTGCGCCGCAACCGATCAGCGTCAGCTGGCGGCTGTCCTGCCGCGCCAGCAGGTCGATGGCCAGCGCGCTGGTGCCGGCGGTACGCTCCGCCGTCAGCAGGCCGGAATCGCAGAACAGCAGCGGCTGGCCGGTGTGCATCGACATCAGGCTGGTCCAGGCGCTGATCACCGGGCGGCCATCGGTGACGATGTACGGCGACAGCTTGGCGCCGAACACGCCGGCATCGGCCAGCACGCCCTGATAGGTGATGACGTCGCCGGCGCCCTGCGGAAACAGGGTCAGCGTCTGCGCCGGCTGCACCGCGCACTCGTGCGCCAGTGCCTGGAACAGCGCGCTCAGCGCGGCCCGTACCGGCAGCGCCGGCAGGTAGTCGCGCACCTGTTGCTGGTTTAGGAGCAGGGGGGCGGCGTGGTGGTCGATGTGGTTCATGCTGGGCTCTCGTGATGGCTGTGGTCGGGCGCTGCCGGGCTGTAGGCCGCGGCGGGCAGGCTTGTTTGTTGTATTAAATTCCATTGTGGAAAAAAAGTCCACAAATTGTGCGGAGACCATTTTCCCGGGGTTTTGCTTGCTTCTTGGTTGATGGCTTGAAAGCAAGTTATTGTTATTCAAGTGATAAATTGTAACTTGCGACATGGTTTTGTCATGGCGTAGCCTGCGTTGGTCGCCGTGCACTGAGGCTGGTGGCCAGGTTTTTTATAAATTAATTGTCTCAAATGGAAATATTGTCTATCTTGTGACCGAGCCAAAGCAAGACGTGAACGCAGCCCCGCCGGCTGCCCAACCACGCAGGCGCCATGGCCTGGCCATGGGCAACGGGACGGGACGTTACCCGCTACAGGAACAAAGGAGACATTTCATGATCAGCAAACGCGTTCGCAATGCCGTTTTCCCCTTGCTGGCCTGCCTCGCCGGTACCGCCATGGCGCAGGGTGCGCCGCTGCGCATGGGGCTGGAGCCGTTCTACCCGCCGTTCGAGAGCAAGCAGGCCGACGGCCAGCTGGTCGGCTTCGACATCGATGTCGGCAAGGCCGTCTGCGAGCGCATGGCCGCCAAGTGCAGCTGGGTGGAAACCTCGTTTGAGGGCTTGATCCCCGGCCTGAAAGCGAAGAAATTCGACGCCATCAACTCGGCGATGAACATCACCGCCAAGCGCCGCGAGTCGATCGACTTCACCGTCCCGATCTACATCGTGCCGATCCAGATGGTGGCACGTCGCGACAGCAAGCTGACACCGACCGTGGCCAGCCTGAAGGGCAAGACCGTCGGCGTGCTGCAGGGCGCCACCCAGGAAGACTTCGTGCGCAAGCACTGGGAGAAGCACGGCGTGAAGGTGGTTGCCTACCGCGACCAGGCGCAGATTTTCCTCGATCTCGCCGCCGGCCGACTGGATGCCGGGGTGCAGGAAGCGCAGACTGCGATGGAAGGCTTCCTCAGCAAGCCGCAGGGCAAGGACTTTGACTTTGCCGGCGGGGTGCTCAGCGATTTCGCCACCCTCGGCGAGGGCACCGGCATGGGCGTGCGCAAGGGCGACCCGCGCAAGGCCGAGCTGGACAAGGCGATTGCCAGCCTGAAGCAGGATGGCACCCTGAGCCGCATTTCGATGAAATACTTCCACCGCGACATCATCGCCAAGTAAGCGGTGTGCAAGCTTGGCCGCAGGCTGCGGCCAAGCTTGCAGATCCCGTTGCCATGGCCGCTGCCCGCAGCGCCCATGGCAACTGCATCTGAAAGAAGCACAACATGGATTTCGACATCATCGTCCTCGGCGCCGGCATGATCGGCGTCTCCAGCGCCATCGCCCTGCAACAACGCGGCCTGCGCGTGGCGCTGCTGGATCGCCGCGCCCCCGGCGAGGAAACCAGCCACGGCAACGCCGGCCTGCTGGAACGCGCCGCCGTGGTGCCTTACGGCTTCCCTCGCGATCTTGCCAGCGTGCTGCGCATCGGCCGCAACCGCTCCACCGACGTGCGCTACCAACCGTCCAGCCTGCTGCAGAGCACGCCGTGGCTGTGGCGCTACTTCCGCGCCTCCGCCCCGCACCGGCTCGCTGCCGCCGCGCGCGACATGCTGCCCCTGATCAGCCGCAGCCTGGACGAACACGCCACGCTGATCGCCGCGGCCAATATGCAGCAGCTGTGCAGCGACGACGGCCTGTACGAGGCCTACCGCACCGAGGCCGGCTTTGCCGCCGAGGCCGTCAACGCGCGCCGCATCGCCGCCGAACACGGCCTGCAACTGCAGATCCTGGACGCGGCGCAGCTGCGCGCCGCCGAGCCGGGACTGGGTGAGGGCTTCGCCGGCGCGGTGCACTGGCGCGACCCGCAGCGCATCAGCGATCCGGGCGCGCTGACCCGCGGCTATGCCCGCTATTTCGAAAGCCTGGGCGGCACGCTGCTGCAACAGGAAGCCACGTCGCTGGTCCCGGATGGCAGCGGCTGGCAGGTACACACCGCCGCCGGGGTACTGCACGCCGCACAGGTGGTGGTGGCGATGGGGCCGTGGTCCGACGACATCTTCCAGCCGCTGGGTTACCGCATCCCGCTGCAGACCAAGCGCGGCTACCACATGCACTACCAGCCACTGGGGCCGGGCCTGAGCTACACCGTGGCCGACGTGGAAGGCGGCTTCGTGGTGTCGCCGATGCAGCGCGGCCTGCGCATCGCCACCGGGGTGGAGCTGGCGCGACGCGATGCCGCCCCCAACTACGCGCAGCTGGAGCAGGCCGAGGCGTTGGCGCGCGGGCTGTTCCCGCTGGGTGAGCGGCTGGACGCCACGCCGTGGATGGGCAGCCGGCCGTGCCTGCCGGACATGCGCCCGGCGCTGGGCGCCGCGCCGCGCCATCGCGGTCTGTGGTTCAACTTCGGCCACGCCCACCACGGCCTGACGCTGGGGCCGGTGTGCGGCCAACTGCTGGCGCAGGTGATCTGCGGCGAGACGCCGTTTACCGACCCGGCGCCGTACGCGCCGGCGCGCTTCCTGTAACGGTTGCCGGACTCGCAATAAAAAAGCCCGCCTATCATGGCGGGCTTTTTGTTGCGGCCAACCTTGCGCAAGGTTGGCCGCAGCTGTTGCGAAAGGCTGGCTCAGCACTCGACGATGTTGACCGGTACCTCGATCACGTTGATCGCCAGCCCGCCGCGCGCGGTTTCCTTGTACTTGGTGCTCATATCGCGGCCGGTGTCGCGCATGGTTTTGATCACGCGGTCCAGCGACACGAAGTGCTGGCCGTCGCCGCGCAGCGACATCCGCGCCGCGTTGATGGCCTTGATCGACGCCATCGCGTTGCGCTCGATGCACGGCACCTGCACCAGGCCGCCGACCGGGTCACAGGTCAGCCCCAGATTGTGTTCCATGCCGATCTCGGCGGCGTTTTCCACCTGCTCCGGGCTGCCACCCAGCACTTCGGCCAGGCCGCCGGCGGCCATCGAACAGGCGGAGCCGACTTCGCCCTGGCAGCCGACTTCGGCGCCGGAAATGGAGGCGTTGAGCTTGAACAGGATGCCGATGGCGCCGGCGGTGAGCAGGAAGCGCACGATGCCGTCATCGCTGGCGCCGGGGATGAAGCGCGCGTAGTAGTGCAGTACCGCCGGGATGATGCCGGCGGCGCCGTTGGTCGGCGCGGTGACCACGCGGCCGCCGGCGGCGTTTTCCTCGTTCACCGCCAGTGCGTACAGGTTGACCCAGTCCAGCACCGTCAGCGGATCGCGCAGTGCGGCCTCCGGCGACGACAGCAGCTTGCGGTGCATGTCGGCGGCGCGGCGCTTGACCTTCATGCCGCCGGGCAGGATGCCTTCACGCTCGCAGCCGCGCTTCACGCAGGCCTGCATCACGTGCCAGATGTTGAGCAGGCCGCTGCGGATCTCGTCCTCGCTGCGCCACGCCAGCTCGTTCTCCAGCATGATCTGGCTGATGCTCTTGCCGTGGCGCTGGCACAGTGCCAGCAGCTCGGCGCCGCTCTTGAACGGGTGCTTCAGCTCGGTGACGCCGGGCGGCACGAAGCCGGCGTCGATCGCCGCCTCGTCGACCACGAAACCACCGCCGACCGAGTAGTAGGCGCGCTTGGACAGGCTGCTGCCGTCGGCGGCAAACGCCTCAAAAATCATGCCGTTAGGATGGTAGGGCAGCGCCTTGCGCTTGTGCAGGATCAGGTGTTCGGCTTCGATGAAGTCGATCTCGTGCGTGCCCAAGAGCGCGATGCGCTTGTTGTTGCGGATGGCGGCCAGCATGCCGTCGACGGCATCGGTATCGACCAGGTCAGGGTGTTCGCCCTGCAGGCCAAGCAGCACCGCCACATCGCTGCCGTGGCCTTTACCGGTGGCACCGAGAGAACCGAACATTTCGGACTTGACCGCGGCGGTCTGCGTCAACAGGCCGTCCTTTTCCAGTCGGGCGACAAATTGCCGCGCCGCGCGCATCGGGCCGACGGTGTGGGAACTGGAGGGGCCGATGCCGATCTTGAACAAATCAAAAACACTGATTGCCATGTTGCTTCTCTTGAGGTGGTGCCTGCGGAGCAGGGCCTGTTTTAACTATAGTCGGGCGCCGTCGGAATGACGGCGCCCGCTGCTGCTTAGCGGTAAACCGGGAAGGCGGCGCACAGCTCCGCCACCTGGCGTTTCACGCGGGCGGCGACATCGGCGTTGTCGATATCGTCGAGGATGTCGCATACCCAGTGCGCCACCTGGCCGGCTTCCGCTTCCTTGAAGCCGCGGCTGGTGATGGCCGGGCTGCCGATGCGGATGCCGCTGGTGACGAACGGGCTTTGCGGGTCGTTCGGGACGGCGTTCTTGTTGACGGTGATGCAGGCGGCGCCCAGCGCGGCGTCGGCAGCCTTGCCGGTGAGGCCCTTGTCGATCAGGCTCAGCAGGAACAGGTGGTCATCGGTCTTGCCGGACACCACGCTGTAACCGCGCTGCTGGACCACCGCCACCATGGCACGGGCGTTGGCCAGCACCTGTTTCTGGTAGTCGACAAATTCCGGCTGCAGTGCTTCGAGGAAGGCTACCGCCTTGGCGGCGATCACGTGCATCAGCGGGCCGCCCTGGATGCCGGGGAACACCAGCGACTGCAGTTTCTTTTCCAGCTCCGGGTTGGATGCAGCGAGGATCAGGCCGCCGCGCGGGCCGCGCAGCGTCTTGTGGGTGGTGGTGGTCACCACGTGCGCGTGCGGCACCGGGTTCGGGTACAGCCCGGCTGCCACCAGGCCGGCGACGTGCGCCATGTCGACAAAGAACCAGGCACCGACGCTGTCGGCGATCTGGCGCATGCGCTTCCAGTCCACCACCAGCGAGTAGGCGGAGAAGCCGGCGACCAGCATCTTTGGCTGGTGTTCTGTGGCCAACCTTTGTACTTCGTCGTAGTCGATCTCGCCGGTCTCCACGTTGATGCCGTACTGCACCGCGTTGTAGATCTTGCCGGAGAAGTTGACCTTGGCACCATGGGTGAGGTGGCCACCGTGCGCGAGGCTCATGCCCAGCACGGTGTCGCCCGGCTGCAGCAAGGCCATGTACACCGCGGCGTTCGCCTGGCTGCCGGAGTGCGGCTGCACGTTGGCGTAGTCGGCGCCAAACAGCTCTTTGGCGCGGTCGATGGCCAGCTGCTCGGCGACATCGACGTGTTCGCAGCCGCCGTAGTAGCGCTTGCCGGGGTAGCCCTCGGCATACTTGTTGGTGAGCTGGCTGCCCTGCGCCTGCATCACGCGCGGGCTGGTGTAGTTCTCGGAGGCAATCAGCTCGATGTGGTCTTCTTGGCGTTGTGCCTCGGCCTGCATCGCGGCCCACAGTGCGTCGTCGAAACCGGCAATCTCCATCTCTTTGGTAAACATCGTGCATTCCTTTTTCTTGGCGCGAACGGCAAAGGTTGGCCGCAACCGCGCTGGTAGTGGCGGCAGGGTCGGGCAGGGCGTTGACGCATGGATGTGCGGCGTAAAGGACAATGGCGCCCGCCCGGCGTCTGCCGGACGATGCCCCCTCTGTCCCTTTGCCTGAGAGATTGCGGCGCACGGTGTCATCACCGGGCCATGCTTCCTTCGGCGAGATCCCGCCTTGCGGCTGATCTACTCTCCAGAGTGCCAGACGTCGCTGCAGTTCTTTTGCCTGAGAGTTTCCGGGGCGATTCCCCTTCGGCGCTGTCAGCGAATGACAGTCTCTCCTGCAGCGGCTTGATTGGCTGGTCGCAATCTAGTGAAGCGGCGCGCGGCTGTCAACGCATCGACGACAGTATTCAATGTGCTATTGCAACAAAAAACCCTGCCGCAAACGCGCTGATCCAGTCGGATCGGGCGTTCGGCAGGGTTTGCACTGCAAAACCGCACACCTATATAAGGTGTGCTGTCGCGGCGTGAATCAGACGCTGGCGGCGGTAAAGCGCTGGCGATGGTGCTGCGGCTGCAGCGCCTCGTCCACCACCGCCACGGCGAGGTCGGCGCCGCTGATGCCGGCCGGTGCCTCGCCTGCCATCAGCAGCTCGTTGCCGCCGAGACGGTACTGTCCGCTGCGTGCGCCCGGTGCCAGCAGCGCCGGAGGCGACACGAACACCCAGTCCAGCAAGGTTTCCTGTTGCAGCAGGTTCAGCGCCTGGCGCGCGCCCTCGGCGCCTTCTTTGTATTCCGCCGGGAAGTGCGGGGTGTCGATCAGCTGCACGCCGGGGGCAACGAACAGGCTGCCAGCGCCGCCGATCTCGATGAAGCGCGGCACGCCGGCGGCCTTGACCCCGGCGACGATGGCCTGGTGGCCGGCGAGGAACAGTTCGCGGATGTCGGCCTTGTCCCAGCCGGGGTTGAAGGCGCTGATCACCACGTCGTGGCCGGCGACGGCACGGGCCACCGCATCGGCGTCGTAGGCATCGGCGGCCACCACGTCAAGGTTGGCCGCAGCGCCGATGCGCTCAGGACGACTGGCGATGGCGGTGACGGCGACATTGCGCGACAGCAGTTCTTTCAGGATGGCCGAGCCGACAAAGCCGCTGGCGCCGATCAGTGCGATTTTCATGAGTGCTCCTTGCTGCCCGCTGACGGGCGGTGATTGATGAGGACAGTGTAATTGCCGATTCACATTCCGATAATCCGGCGTAAAATTGATTGATTGTTAATCTGAAATAATGAATATGGACGAATTGCGCAGTATGGCGGTGTTTGCCCGGGTGATTGAGAAAGGCTCGATGAACGCGGCGGCGCAGAGCCTGGGCATCACGCCATCGGCGGTCAGCCAGCATCTGCGGCGGCTGGAGCAGCGCCACGGTGTCACCCTGCTGCAGCGCACTACGCGCAAGCTGACGCTGACCGAGGCCGGGCAGCTGTTCTACCAGGGTTGTGCCGCGATGCTGGCGGCAGCGCGGCAGGCGGAGCAGCAGCTGTCGGCACTGCGCGATGCGCCGGTGGGCGAGCTGCGCATCTCCGCCCCCAGCGGCCTGGCCGGCGGCGTGCTCAGCAGCGCGCTGGCACCCTTGCTTGAGGCCAACCCCGGCCTCAGCCTGCGGCTGTTCTTTCACGACGAGATGGTGGACCTGCTGGAGTTGCAGATTGATCTGGCGATCCGTGCCGGCAAGCTGAAGGATTCGTCGCTGGTGGCGCGTCATCTGGCCGACTGGCACTTTGTCATTTGTGCGTCGCCCGTCTATGTTGCAAAGCATGGTCTGCCACAAACGCCGGCCGAACTGTTGCAGCACGACTGGGTCGGGGTGGCCGCGCACGAAGGCTTGAGCCGGCTGCAGTTGACGCGCGGCGCGGAAACGGTGACTTTATCGATGCCGCCGCGCATCAGCAGCAACAATATCCTGTCGGCGCGTGCCTTTGTGCTGGAAGGCCTAGGCCTGTCCTTGCAGCCGGAACCGGAAGTGCGCAAGGAGCTGGCCTCCGGTCTGCTGCAGCCGGTGCTGGGCGAGTGGAGCCTGCCGGAGTTGCCGTTGTGGATGGTGACACCGCGGCGCGAGGGGCAACCTGCAAAAGTGCGACATGCAATGTCGGCATTGCAGGCGGCCTTGGGTGGCGAACGCCGTCTTTGACATTGGCAAGGGCGGTTTGTTGCCGGATTATTGCAATATTGTTATGCAAAAATGCCGTGTAATGGAGATTGTACGCAGAATACAAAATTTCGTTGTTAACGAAATGCCATGAAATGGCTTTGTGAATATAAACAAATAATCACATGTGTGCTTAGTAGTACTATGCCGCACCATAACTTACAAAATACAGTGGGGAATACACATCATGATGTCATTGCGTACTCGCCTGATGGCCTTCGTACTGCTGGTACTGACGGTACTTGCTGTCATGTTCTGTGCCGTCGCGTACTGGAAAATGAGCGACGCCCTGTCCAGTGCGATCCGTAACGAAATCAATCAGGCCGCCAACAGCAAGGCGAGCTTTGTTGCCGAGTGGGTCTCCACCCGCCAGAAGATCGTTGCTGCGGCGTTGCCGCGTTTCGGTACTGGTGAATTGCAGCCGGTGCTGGACCAGGCGCGTGATGCCGGCGGTTTTGACGACATGTATATCGGTCAGCCCGACAAGACCATGACCCAGTTCACCGGTGCCGCCAAGGTGCCGGAAGGCTATGACCCGACCGGGCGGCCATGGTATCTGGCGGCCAAGGATGCGACCGGCCCGATCGCCTCGCCCCCTTATATTGATGCCGCCACCAAGCGTCCGATCATCACCTTCGCCCAGGCGCGCAAGGATGGCGGCCAGCTGGTGGCCGTGGCCGGTGGTGACGTGACGCTGCAGCGCGTGGTGGACGAAGTGGTTGCCGCCAAGCTGCCGGGTGACGGCTATGCCTTCCTGGTGACGGGCGACGGTACCGTGATTGCACACCCGGAAAAAGACTCCGGCCTGAAAAAGATCGGCGAGGTAGTGTCCGGCTACGACATGAACGCGGTGAACAAGGATGGCCAGATCATGGACGTGTCGATCAACGGTGACGCCACCCTGACCGCGCTGTATCCGGTGGGCAAGACCGGCTGGTTCCTCGGCGTGATGGTGCCGGTAGCCGCGGCGATGGCACCGGTGACACAGCTGCTGATGGTGATGGTTGGCCTGCTGGTGATCGGCCTGGTGGTGTCCGGCATCTTCGCCTACGTTGGCGTGGCACGCATGCTGTCCGGCCTGTCGGTGCTGCGCAATGCGATGCGTGAAGTGGCCAGCGGCCACGGCGACCTGACTAAGACACTGCCGGTCGGCAACCGTGACGAAGTCGGCCAGATTGCCGAAGCCTTCAACCAGTTCGTGGCCAAGCTGCGCGAGATGTTCCTCACCGTGCGCGACGAGTCCGATTCGTTGGCGCGCGACGCCGCCGACCTGAACCGCGTGGCCGAGCAGATCGCCCAGGATTCGCGTGTGCAGTCGTCGGAACTGTCGTCGACTGCCGCCACCATCGAGCAGATCACTGTCAGCATCAACCACATTGCCGATCACGTTGGCGAAACCGAAGTGCTGGTGTCGCGTTCGCGTGACAACTCGCTGGATTCGCACCGCGCGATGGCGGAAGTGGCGCGTGAGGTGGAGTCCATCGTCGGTGCGGTGTCGTCGCTGCAGAACGTGATGTCCAACCTGTCTGGCCAGTCCGAGCAGATCAAGGGCATTGTCGGCGTGATCCGCGACATCGCCGACCAGACCAATATGCTGGCGCTGAATGCGGCGATCGAAGCGGCGCGTGCCGGTGAGCAGGGCCGCGGCTTTGCCGTGGTGGCCGACGAAGTGCGCAAGCTGGCCGAGCGTACCGCCAGCGCCACGGTACAGATCGCCGAGCTGATCGATACCGTGATCCAGAAAACCGGCGAGGCGATCAACCACGCCGATGCCACCAACGCGAAAGTGGAAACCGGTGTCACCCTGTCACGTGAAGCAGCCAGCAAGGTGGAGCTGATCAAGGGCAACGCCGAAGAGATCTCGACCCGCATGGGCGAAATCACTTCCTCCACCGCCGAGCAGGGCATCGCCACCAACGAAATGGCGCGCAGCGCCGAACGTGTCAACTCGATGGCGCAGCAGACCGACAGCAGCCTGCAGGAAGCGCTGGCGACGATCCAGGTACTGGCCAGCCGAGGCGACCAGCTGAAGGCACTGGTGTCGCAATTCCGTCTGTGATACATCTTGCATGCAGCAAGCCCCGGCCTGTGCCGGGGTTTTTCTTTTTGTGGAGCCTGTTCAATGTTTGCCAATCCTTTTGCCCGCTTTCAGGATGCCCCGGTCGTGCTGGACGGCGCGATGGCGTCCGAGCTGGAACGTCGCGGTTGTGACCTGAATGACGCGTTGTGGTCGGCGCGGGTGCTGATCGAGCAGCCGGAGCTGATCCGCCAGGTGCATTTTGACTACTTCGTCGCCGGTGCCGATGTTGCCACCACCGCCAGCTACCAGGCATCGTTCAGCGGCTTTGCCAAACGCAGCCTGGACGAAGCCGCCGCCGCGGAACTGATGCAGCGCTCGGTGCAGCTGGCGCAGCTGGCGCGCGACGAGTTCTGGGCCGATGCGGCCAACCATGCCGGTCGCCAGCGGCCGCTGGTGGCGGCCTCGGTGGGGCCGTACGGCGCGATGCTGGCCGACGGTTCCGAGTACCGTGGCCACTACGGCCGCAGCGAAACCGAGCTGATGGACTTCCATCGCCCGCGCATTGCCGCCTTGCTGGCCGCCGCGCCGGATCTGCTGGCGTGCGAGACCATCCCCTGCACGGTGGAAGCGCGCGCCATCGCCCGCGTGCTGCAGCAGGACTTTCCGCAGGCGGCGGCATGGATCAGCTTCTCCTGCCGCGATGATGCCAACCTGAGCGACGGCACGCCGTTGCTGGTGGCGGTGACCGAGCTGGAAGCCTATCCGCAGATTGTGGCGGTGGGCGTCAATTGCACCGCACCGCGCCATATCGTGCCGCTGCTGCAAACGTTGGCCGCACAGACCGGCAAGCGACTGCTGACCTATCCCAATTCCGGCGAAGCCTACGACGCGGTGACCAAGACCTGGCACGGCAGCAGCGATCCTATGGCCTTCGCCGAGGCTGCGCGGCAGTGGCGGCTGGCCGGCGCCAGCTGCATCGGCGGCTGCTGCCGCACGTCGCCGGACGATATCCGGGCGCTGGCCGGCTGGCTGCGCGGCTAAGACGGCACGGTGGCAAGCTCGTCTACGGCGATCTGCGGTTATATGGAGTCGGTTACCTATAATAATTAGGGTTCAAAACTGCCGCTTCTGAACCAAGAGGCGGTAGTTTTTTGTCTGTTAGTCATATTGGTATGGAGTGCTATAATTCTCAATATGACTACTGTTCACATTCTCCGTGCCTTGCTGCATCAGGTTGGTGTGGGGACTTGGTCTGTCCCGCTCCCCGTGGACAGCGGGTTAAGCACTAAGCACTAAGCACTAAGCACTGAACGACGGCGTTCGAATTCAACCGGGGTCAAATACCCCAGGGTCGAATGACGTCGTTGGTGATTGTAAAAGCGGATGTAATCAAACACATCTGTACGTGCCTCCTCGTAGCTTCGGTAGTGGGTCAAATAAACCCGCTCTGACTTCAGCGAACGGAAGAAGCTTTCCATAAATACTCAATTGCCACTGGGGGTGGCGCACCCTACACCATTAATTTGTTTGAGGGTACCAATTTTGCAGATGGCAACCAATCTGCTAAAGAGAGCCCCATTGTGCCGTTAACCTAGACAGCTCCTGCAGGAAGGTGGCTAAGAGAAGCTCATTATATGCATGTATATGCGTTATGTATATTTCGCTGCTGAGGTTCGCATTGCTGCCCACATTCCTGATTTAGCTCATTCATGTTGTCGCTCTCACTTCACGCATGCGCTGCATGAAGAGCGTGCCGTCGGTACAGGTGTGAGCGCTGCGACCAACCTTGGCCGCCGTCGCGGCACTCGCAAACCGGTGGCTGCGCGTGCACGGCAGACGGTGCGGGCGGCTGGAGTCCGCGCCCTGGATCTGCTTGAATAGCGCCTTTGCGCCAGGCCGGCGCGCCCCGTGCGGCGCCGCGCCGGTCTGGCATCACCCATCACGGAGCAAGCACATGATCGTCAGAGTGGACGGGCAGCACCTCAGCGCCCAGATCGACTACCCCAATCCGCAGCGGCTGGTGCGCGGCAACCCGCAGCGGCGCACCTGGCCCGCCTACGAAAGTGGCGACGGCGTGTGCGCCGCCGGTATCTGGGCTTGCGAGCCGGGTGCCTGGCGCATCGCCTTTGCCGACAACAAGGAAGAGTTCTTCTGCATCCGCCACGGCCGGGTGCAGCTGATCGACGAAAACGGCCATGCCGAAGCCTTTGGCCCCGGCGACGCCGCAGTGATCCCGGCCGGATTCCGCGGCGTGTTCGAGGTGCTGGAAGCGGTGGAGAAGTACTATGTGATCGTGACGCGGCCGGGCTGAGTGCCTGTTCACTAGCGGGGCGGCTGATCGCGATGGGGCGGTGCGGTATTAAGAAGGCGCTGTGCCTGCTGTAAACGCCGCGGTCGCGGCTGTTTTCGCCGTGTGTCGCGCGAGCGGACGAAACCGTGAAGACGTTCGGGCGCCGGCGGCCAGGGTTGGCCGCAGCGCGGCGCTCAGCTCAGGCTGACGATGGTATTGCGCCCGGTCAGGCGGGCCTTGGCCAACGCCGCTTCCAGCCGGATCTGCAGCTGGCGGGCGTTCTGGTCGGTTTCGTGCCAAGTGCTCAGGCCGATGCAGGTGCTGGTCTCGCAATTGGCGCCATCCGGCCAGAAGGTAAAGCTGCCCAGCCGCTGCTGCAGCCGCTTGGCGACCTTGACCGCATCCAGCAGTGTGGTCTGCCGCAACAGCATCACCAGCGTGCCGTTCTCGTGGCGGCCGACCAGATCGCCGTCGCGGCTGCTCTGCACACACAGATAGCTCACCATGCGGCGGAAATGGGCGCGGTTGTAGGCGCCCAACGGCTCCCGGTTGCGGATCGGCACCACCTCGGCGTGGATCTGCAGCGCCGCCAGCGGATCGTGGTAGCGGCGCGCGTGGCCGACCTCGATGCCGGCGCGCTCCAGCAGCTGGCCGGCGGACAGCACGCCGCTGATGTAGTCGTCCGGATCTTCCGCCATGCCCTCGTCGCTGGCCGGCATCAGCTGCCGCACCCGCTCGAACAGCTCGTCCTTCTTCTTCAGCAGCTCGTTCATCAGCATGTGCTGGCTGTGATCGGAAAAGGTGAAGATCAGCGTCGGGTACGACCAGGCCACCACCCGCGCCGACAGCAGCACCGGGAAGCAGCGGCCGCGAGCCGAACACAGCTCGCCTTCGAGGTTGTAGACCAGATCCTGGCGCTGGATGTCGCGCAGGATGTCGTCCAGCGGCGGCTTGCTGACAAAGCGCGCCAGCGGCTGGCCCAGCAGCTCGGACAGCGGCAGCCCGAGCTGGATCGACGCCAGCTGGTTGGCGGCCATCACCGTCATGTCGGCGCTGTCCGCCATGATAAAGGCACCCTGCAAGGTGTCGATCATGTACTGGAAATTCAGCTCGTCCGGCATAGACCTCTCCCCCTGCCATCGCTTGCCTGCCGGCCACACTCTGGCTGCACCCCATAAAATGGCCGGCTGATTCTTAACATTAGTACATGAGGTGCGACGTGGCGTGCCGCTTGCCACGCGGCGACATGATATTACCGGGGCATGGCGCGGGCGCTGCGGCGGGGCAGGCAAGGGAAGGGCAACGGGGCTGCGGCCAGGGTTGGCCGCAACGGTTTACGGCTTGCGTGCTACCACCTGCAGCACGCTGGCGGTGCCGGTGTGGTAGCTGCCCTCGATCACCTCGCGCTCCAGCTCGACGAAGTGCAGCAGCGCCAGCCCGGCCAGCTCGCCGCGCACGATCTCGGCCTCCAGCAGCATGTCCGCGTCCTTTGGCCCGCCGGTGGCGAACGCCAGCTGGCGCGGAGTGTAGCCTTCCATGATCAGCAGCCCGCCCGGCTTCAGCGCCGCAATCGCGCGCGCCATCACCGTGCGGCGCAAGGCCGACGGCAGGTGGCAGAACACCGACACCACCGCGTCGAACTGCGCCTCACCCGGCTGGTAACGCGCCAGATCGGTCAGCACCGCGGTGATGTCCACCCCGGCCGCCGACGCGCGCGCCAGCAACTTGGCCAGCCCCTCGTGCGAGGCATCCACCGCCGTCAGCGCATGGCCCTGTTTGGCCAAAAACAGCGCATTACGGCCTTCGCCTTCGCCCAGACTCAGCACGCGGCTGCCCGGCGTCAGGCGTGGCGCCTGCTCGCGCAGAAAATCATTCGGCGCCTCGCCGTAGATGAATTCGCTGACGGCAAAACGGGTATTCCAGAAATCGGCGGTATCGCTCATCGGGGTTCCTTGGGGTAATGGGAGGGCGTGGTGGCGTTACGGTAGCGGGGAGGGAGAAGTGAAGCAAGGCTTGCGGCCAACCTTGTGGCAGCAAAGCGTTTTGATTTTTTGCCACGGAAGCACACGGAAGGCACGGACAAAGGCTAAGCGGCGTCGGTCACGAAAAACACGAAAAACACGAAAGCAAAAAGCGCCAAGGTTGGCCGCAGGCATGTCGGGTTACGCTGCGCTAACCCGACCTACGGTGACGTGCGGTTAAGGTTGGCTGCAGCGAGACGCTAGTCGGCAGCCAGCATGTAATCGTCGTGACCACACCCGTTGGCGTAAGCCGTGGAAACTGTCGCCAGCCCGGAAGCAAGCCGCCCTCTTTTGAGCGCAGCGTATGGGCGGCGCCGGGATGGCGACAGTTTCCACGGGAATTCTTGCGCTTTCGGGAAGAGCGGGGATTGGAAAGGGGGATGCGGTATCCCCCTTCCTCGTTCATTCCTTCGCGACGCTACGCTTGCCTCGCTCAGTCACCGGCGAAACCGGCAAAGCAAACAATCATCCGCGCAGCGGAATCCGCAGACTAAACAAAGGTTGGCCGCAAACAGTCATCAGCTTGCAGCCAACCTTCGTGATGCAATCGCGGTAAACGTTGGGCTTCGCAGGCTCAGCCCAACCTACCGTGCTGTCGTAGGGTACGTCACCCCGAAGGGGCGACGTACCGGTGTGGCATAGATTGATGGGTCTAGGGGGAGCGTCGTACAGACGTTTTACGGCGTCCCTCTCGATTGCCGGGTTAGATTTTGTTCTGTCGATGGTTGATTTTCTTTCTCAACAGTCATGAAGAGAGCTGCGCTTAGAGGGAATACTGTAATTTTACGTTCACTATTAACGCGGATGTAAGCATATTCCGGCGAAAGCAGAACTAATTCCCCCTTTGCTGGTGGTGATAGCTTCCCCTCTCGATCTTGAATGGTCACCGTTATACCGCCTCCCACCCCAAAATATCGAAGCCCGAGTTTTAGTGCTGTAGCAAACTGTGTCGAGACAACAGTCGACAGGGAGAAAACAACGAGAATAAGAGCTAGAAATGAGCGGATTTGCTTGCTCGGAGACTTCCACATCAGAAATGAAATGTGAAGGCATATAAAGAAAGCCACGGCGATAATCGTAAGAACTGAAAACCATTCGTCGTTCTTGGATGAAATGGCGGTTACCGTCAAAATGCTCAGGAACAACACATTCATCAAACCGAACATCACAAATAGAAACCAATCGGCTTCCCCTGTGCTTTGTTTTTGCACTATCGGGAGAACTATCCCAAACATTGCAAGTGATGAGGCTACGAGCATTAGTTCGCTTGCAGAGAAAAATACCCTTAATCCGAATTGGCCATGCTCAAAAAAATCGTACGAGAAAAAACCTTCATTTCCCATGTAAATGAGAAATAGGAGTTTTGGGAAAAGCCAAATGAAAATAATACTTAGCAACCAAAGCAAGAGCTTCAGAACCGTTTCTTTTGTCCATCCTGTCAGGTTGATTATTTTTGTGAGCATTGAAAGTATAAAGTGTGATGTACACACCATCGTTGAGTACATCTAGTTTGTGGATGTGCATATCCACGCAGCGTCATGGATATCTTCTTTTCTTTTCAGATACTTAGTGTGTTGTTTGCGCTCGGAGACAAATCCAGCCGGGTATTTGTCTCTGCCAGCCTCTGATACAACCCCTCACTCGCCTCCGCCAACCTCACAATGCTCGCCTCGCGCAGCGCAGCCAAGTCTACCCCCGTGGCATTGTCCATGCCAGCCCAATGTAATAGCGTTTGACATGCATCAGGATGGTCGAACAGCCCGTGCAAATAGCTGCCCATGATCTGGCCGTCGGGGCTGACGGCGCCGTCGACGCTGCCGTCGTCGAGCATGAATACCGGCCGCTCGCAGTCCGCGCCGTGGCTGATGCCCATGTGGATTTCGTAGCCGCTCACCGCGGCGTCGGCGTTGACGAAGCGGCCTTCGCGGCGGGTGAGGGTCTTGGCGGCGGCCAGCGTGGTGTCGATGGCGAGGTAGCTGAGGCCCGTGCTGCTGCCGGGCTTGCCTTCCACCCCCAGCGGGTCGTGGATGTGCTGGCCCAGCATCTGGTAGCCGCCGCAGATGCCGAGCAGCTTGCCGCCGTAGCGCAGGTGGCGCTGCAGGTATTGCGGCCAACCTTGTGCCTGCAAAAAGGCCATGTCGGCGCGGGTGTTCTTGCTGCCGGGCAGGATCACCAGGTCGGCCGGCGGCTTCGGCGCGTCGGGGCCGACGAAGTGCAGGTTGACGCCGGGGTGGGCGCGCAGCGCGTCGAAGTCGGTGTGGTTGCTGATGCGCGGCAGCACCGGCACCACGATGTTGAAGTCGCCTTTTTGCTGCTGCGTCTGCACCGCGTCTTCGGCGTCCAGCATCAGGCCGTGCAGGTAGGGCAGCACCGCCAGCACCGGCTTGCCGGTCTTGGCTTCCAGCCAGTCGAGGCCACCTTGCAGCAGGCTGATGTCGCCGCGGAAGCGGTTGATGACGAAGCCGATCACGCGGTCGCGTTCGGACTGGCTCAGGCAGTCCAGCGTGCCGGTGAGGTGGGCGAACACGCCGCCGCGGTCGATGTCGGCGACGAGGATCACCGGGCAGTCCACCGCCTCGGCAAAGCCCATGTTGGCGATGTCGCGCTCGCGCAGGTTGATCTCGGCCGGACTGCCGGCACCTTCCACCATCACCGCGTCGTACTGCTGGCTCAGACGGCCGTAGGATTCCAGCACCGCCTGCATCGCGGTGGTCTTGTAGTGGTGGTAGTCGCGCGCGTTCATGTCGGCGCGCACCTGGCCGTGGATGATGACCTGCGCGCCGGTGTCGGAGCTGGGCTTGAGCAGCACCGGGTTCATGTCGCTGTGCGGCGCCACGCGCGCGGCGACGGCCTGCAGCGCCTGCGCGCGGCCGATCTCGCCGCCGTCGACGGTGACGGCGCTGTTGAGCGCCATGTTCTGCGGCTTGAACGGGGCGACGCGCAGGCCACGGTCGGCCAGCAGCCGGCACAGCGCGGCGACCACGGTGCTCTTGCCGGCGTCCGAGGTGCAGCCTTGCACCATCAGCGTGGGGTAGGGCCAGGGTTGGGTGCTCATGCCAGCGCTCCGGCGGCGCGGTCGGCGTGCCACTGCCGGATCAGCGCCTGCAGTTGCGGCAGGCCGCGGGTGATCAGGGTCGGGCCGGGGGCGAGGATGTCGGCGGACTTGATCTCGATGATGTGGCCGCGCGCGGCATTCTTGACGGCGGGTACGTCCTGCCAGCCGTCTCGTTCCAGCACCGTTTCCGGGCGGAAACGTTTGCCGCACCAGCTGCCGACGATCAGGTCCGGCGCGCGCGCGGCGACGCTCAGCGGGTCGGCGACGATGCGCTGTTTGGCGCGCACGAACGGTGCGTGCTCGGCGTAGGCGTCGCGGCCGCCGGCCAGCTCGATCAGCTCGCCGACCCAGCCGATGCCGGTGATGATCGGGTCCGGCCACTCCTCGAAGTACACCAGCGGCCGCGGCAGGCCGGCGGCATCGTTGGCCGCGCTCTCGGCTGCGGCGTCGTCGATGGTGGCCTGCAGTGTTGCGGCCAACGTTTGCGCCGCCGCCTCCTTGCCGGTCAGGCTGCCCAGCACCCGCACCATGCGCAGCACGCCGGCGATGTCACGGTGGTTGAAGTGCTGCACGTCGACGCCGGCGTCGACCACTTCCTTGACGATGTCGCTCTGCAGGCTGGAAAACGCCACCACCAGATCGGGATCGACGGCGAGGATCTTCTCCAGCTTGCCGCTGGAAAAGCCGCTGATCTTCGGCTTGTCCTGGCGCGCCTCGGGCGGGTAGACGGTAAAGCCGGAGATGCCGGCGATCAGGTCCTGCGCGCCGAGCAGGTACAGCGTTTCGACGGCTTCGGTGCACAGGCAGGCAATGCGTTGGTAGTGGCTCATGGCGGACTCGGAGGGCGGTTACGGGTTAGCGGCGGGCGAGGTCGAGCTTGGCACACAGCTGGCGCGTGCCTTCGATCATGCGCGGTGTCGGGCGGTTGAGCAGGTCACCGTTGACCTGGTGCAGCTGGCGGTTTTGCACCGCGGCGATACCGGGCATGCGCTGCCAGCGCTTGAGCAGATCGTCGTTGTGGCGCATGGCGGCGGACAGGATCACCTGCGGGTTGGCGGCGATCACCGCCTCGTCGGTGACCACCGGCGCGGTGACCGGCAGCCGGGCGAAGATGTTGATGCCGCCGCACAGCGCGATGGCGTCGCTGACGATGTGCTGGCCGTTGAGGGTGTATAGCGGCTTGTCCCACACCTGGTAGAACACGCTGAGCTTGCTCTTGCCCTGCTGCTGCTGGCGCAGCGCGGCCAGATCCTGTTCGAAGCGGCGCGCCGCCTGTTCCGCCTGCGCGCTGCTGCCCAGCAGCTGGCCGATGCGGCGCAGGTTGGACGGGATGTCGGCAAAGCGCTTCGGCTGGCTGTAGAACAGCGGGATGCCGAGCTGGCGCAGCGGCTCCAGCTGCCGCGCCGACGGGCCGTGCAACCATACCAGCAGCAGGTCGGGCTTGGCGGCGACGATGCGCTCCAGGTCGATGGCGCGGAAGCTGCCGGCCTTGGGCAGCGCCTTGGCGGCCTCGGGGTAGTCGCTGTTGTCGTCGACGGCGATCAGGCGGGCACCGCCACCGGCGGCAAAGGCCAGCTCGGTGACGTGCGGCGCCAGGCTGATCACGCGCTGCGCCGGTGCCGGCAGCGTGACGCGGCTGCCTTGGTCGTCGATGACGCTGACCGGTGCGGCCAGTGCCGGCAGGCAGGCCAGCAGCGGGAGGAGTCGTTTCATGTAGTGAAATCCTTGTCACGAAAGCTGGCCAGCGCGGCGGCCAGCCGTTGCCAGTGGGGTTCGTCGGCCGGCAGGCCGAGGCGGAAGCGCGGCTGCGGCTCGGTAAACAGCCGGCACCAGATGTGTTGTGTCGCTAGATGCTGCTGCAGCGCGGCGGCGGGCGCGTACTCGCCGCCGGCGAACAGGTCGCAGCCGGCGTGCGGCAGTTGCTGCGCGGCCAGCAGTGCGGCCAACCTGGCGCGGCGCGCGGCGAGATCGGCCCGCGCCTGCTGCTGCCAGGCGCCATCGCGCAGCGCGGCGGTGGCGATGTGCTGCACCGCGCCGGGGATGGTCCACGGCCCCAGCTCCTCGTCCAGCTGCTGCAGGATGGCGGCCTCGGCGGCGACAAAGCCCAGGCGCAGGCCGGCGAGACCGAAGAACTTGCCCGGCGAGCGCAGCACGATCAGGCCGGGCAGGCGGCCGGCGTGAGCGGTGACCGACAGCTCGGGGCAGACATCGGCAAACGCCTCGTCCACCAGCAGCCAGCCGCCGCGCGCGGCCTGTTGCTCCGCCCACCGCAGCACGCTGGCCGCCGGGTAGTGCGCACCGGACGGGTTGTCCGGATTGCACAGGATCAGCACGTCGACGTGGCCGGCCAACTCGCCGATGTCGGCGTGGGCATGGCGGCTGACGGCGTGGCCGTGCCGCGCCCAGCGCCAGCCGTGTTCGCCGTAGCTGGGGTGGGCGACGGCGACGCTGCCGGGCGGTCGCAGCCGCGGTAGCGCCTGGATCGCCGCCTGGCTGCCGGCGACGGGCAGAAGGTTGGCCGCACCGTAATAGGCGCAGGCGGCGGCGGGGAAACCGGCATCCGGCTGCGGCAGCGTGTGCCACAGCGCGCTCGGCACGGCCGGCACCGGGTAGGGCCGCGGGTTGAGCGCGGCGGACAGGTCGATCCAGTCGGCAGGCTCGCCGCCGTAAGTGGCGATGGCAGCGTGCAGATTGCCGCCGTGCAGCGGGCGCAGCTTGTTCATGGCAGGAGCCTTTGCATCAGGCAGTTTTCCAGTTGCTGGCCACGCAGGGTGACGATGCGGCGCTGCTGCACGCTGAAACCGTGGCGCAGGAAAAACGCTTCCGCCGCCAGGCTGACACGGGCGTGCAGCGCCGGCAGCCCCAGGCGCTGCGCCTCGTGCAGCAGGTGCTGCATCAGCTGCGTGCCGGCGCCCTGGCCGCCAGCAGCGGGGTGGACAAAGAACAGGTCGATCAGCCCGTCCGGCTGCAGGTCGGCAAAGCCGATGATGCGCGTGCCGTCACACAGCAGCCACGGCTGGCGGGCTTGCAAATGCTGCTGCCAGGCGGTGTGATCGTAGCTTGCCGGCGCCCATGCCGCACACTGCGCCGCGCTGTAATGCCGCGCCGCACGCTGGTGCACGGCGGCATGAAAGATGTTGCGCAACACCGCGCTGTCTGCCGGCTGGTAGCGGCGTAGCGAGTACGGTTGCTTCATAGCGCGATTGCTCCCAGCAGCCACAGCAGCAACGCCCGGTCCAGCAGCTGCGCGGCGCGGGCGATGTCGGCGGCGGCGGCGGGCGTGGCGCCGTCGCCCAGGGTTGGCCGCATTTCCAGCTGGCCGTGGTAGCTGGCGGCGCCGCCCAGGCGGATCGCCAGCGCGCCGGCGCCGGCGGCCATCACGGGGCCGGCGTTGGGGCTGTCCCACTGCGGCGCTTGTGTGCGCCAGCAGCGCAGCGCGAGGCGGGTGTGGCCGGCCAGCGCGTAGGCCAGCGCGGTCAGCCGTGCCGGCACGAAGCCCAGCACGTCGTCGGCGCGGGCGGCGACCTTGCCGAAGCGTTCGAAACGCGGGTTGCGGTAGCCCCACATCGCGTCCAGGGTGTTGGCGAGGCGGAACGCCAGCGCGGCCGGGGCACCGCCGACGGCAAACCAGAACAGCGCGCCGAACACCGCGTCGTGACCGTTTTCCAGCAGCGATTCGGCGGCGGCGAGGGTGACGGCGGCCTCGTCGGCGTGGCGCAGGTCGCGGCTGACGATGCGGCTGGTCAGCGCGCGCGCCTGCGGCAGGTCGCCGGCCAGCAGCGCCGCGCCGATGGGGCGGGTGTGCTCGAGCAGGCTTTGCCGGCCGAGGGTGAAGTACAGCACCGCCACGCTGAGGGCGGTGGCCGCCGGCACCGGCAGTTGCGCCAGCAGCCAGGTCAGGGCCAGTGGCAGCGGCAGCACCAGCAGCAGCCAGGCGAGCAGGCCGCGCGCGATGCGGGCGCGGCCGCGGTTCAGCCGCGTCTCGACCAGGTTGGCCGCATTGCCGAAGCCGACCAGCGGGTGGTAGCGGCGCGGCTCGCCCAGCAGGCGATCGAGCAGCAGCGCTGCCACCATCAGCGCGGCGCCGCTCAGCACGGTGCTGCTCCGCATGGCGGCAGGAGCAGCGCGGCGGCGGCGGCCGGATTGCTGGCGAAGTAGGCGTGGAAGTACGACGCCTGCACGCTGCCGTGGCGGTACACCGCCTCACCACCGGCACGGCCGTCCTTGCGCTGGCAGTGGGCCAGCGGCGCCAGCGGCGTGTCGAAGCTGGAGTAGTGGAAGGTGTGGCCGCGCAGTTCGCCAGCGGCGTGCGGCCAACCCTGGCTACCCAACGCCGCCAGTTTCTTGCCCATGCACACGCTGCCGGGCAGCACGCCGGCCATAGTGTGGCTGTGACCGTCGGTGTCGGTGAGGCTTTCCGTCAGCGCCATCATGCCGCCACACTCCGCCCACAGCGGTTTGCCGCTGGCCGCGAAGGCCTGCACGCTGTGTTGCCAGCGCTGGTTGCCAGCCAGCGTCGCCGCGTGCAGCTCCGGGTAGCCGCCGGGCAGCCAGACGGCGTCGGCGCCGGCCGGAATGGCCTCGTCGGCCAGCGGCGAGAAGAAGGCGAGCGTCGCGCCCATGCCGGTCAGCGTGCGCAGGTTGGCCGCGTAGAGGAAGGCAAACGCCGCGTCGCGGGCGATGGCGATGGTTTTGCCGGCCAGCAGCGGCGGCAATGCCGGCTGCGTTTGCGGCGCTGGCGCAAATTCGGGCAGCGACGCCAGTACCGCGTCGTCCAGCTGCAGTGCGTCGGCCAGCGCGTCCAGCCGCGCGGCGAGATCGGGCAGCTCGGACGGTAGGTGCAGGCCGAGGTGGCGCTCGGGATGCGACTCGGCCTGCCGTGGCAGGTGGCCGACCACCGGCAGTTCTGCCGTGCCGCAGGCGCGGATCATGTCGGCGTGGCCGGGGCTGGCGACGCGGTTGGCCAGCATCCCCGCCCACGGCAGCTGGCCATGGTCGCGCAGACCGCGGGCGATGGCCAGCGCGGTGCCGACCATCGCCGAGCAGTCCAGTACCGCCAGCACCGGCACGCCGAAGTGGCGGGCGAGGTCGGCGCTGGACGGCTGGCCGTCGTACAGCCCCATCACGCCCTCGATCAGCAGGTAGTCGCACTCCCGCGCCGCCTCGGCCAGCAGCGCGTGGCACTGCGCCTCGGTGCACATCCACAGGTCCAGCACGTCGACGCAGCTACCGCTGGCGGCAGCCAGTAGCATCGGGTCGATGAAATCGGGGCCGGTCTTGAACACCCGCACCCGCTGGCCGGCACGCGCGAGCTTGCGGGCTAGGGCGGCGGTGACGGTGGTCTTGCCTTGGCCGGAGGCGATGGCGGAGAGAAGGAGGGCTTTGCAGCTCATGGGCTCGCTTTCATTTCGATGGGCGGGGCAGGTCACGCATTGGTGTGCCGTTGCCGGCGCGATGGTGATGGCCGGCAAGGTTGGCCGCAATGCGGTTGCGGCCAACCTTGCGCCGGAACCGGGCCGGCGTGATGGTGTATCGGGGTGTTACCACTCGATGCCGGGCTGGGCGGCGATGCCGGCGGCGAAGGCGTGCTTCACCAGCGTCATTTCAGTGACGGTGTCGGCGGCGTCGATGATGGCCTGCGGCGCACCGCGGCCGGTGACGATCACGTGCTGCTGCGGCGGGCGGGCGGCGATGTCGGCCAGTACCTGTTCCACGTTGATGTATTTGTACTTCAGCGCGATGTTCAGCTCGTCGAGCAGCACCAGGCCGATGGCCGGGTCCTGCAGCATCTGGCGCGCTATTTCCCACGCTTCGCCGGCGCGGGCGACGTCGCGCTCGCGGTCCTGGGTGTTCCAGGTGTAGCCCTCGCCCATGGCGTGGAACTGCACCTCGTCGGGGAAGCGGCGCAGGAAGCGTTCTTCGCCGGTGGACATCGCGCCCTTGATGAACTGCACCACGCCGACCTGCATCTCGTGGCCCAGGCCGCGCATCACCATGCCGAAGCCGCTGGAGCTTTTGCCCTTGCCGTTGCCGCAGTTGACGATGAACACGCCGCGATTTTCGCTGGCAGCGGCGATCTTGGCATCCATGATTTCTTTTTTGCGCGCCATGCGCTCGTTGTGGCGCTCGGTGCGGCCGTGGTCTTCGGTGTGGCTCATGATGGGTGTCCGGGTAAGAAGCAGGGGTGGCCTGCGTGGTGGAGACGGGTTAGCGGATAGCCGAGCACGGCGGCAAGGTGCTCGGCGCCGAGTTCGGCCAGCGGGTACTGGCGGTGCGTGCCGTGTTCGTCGAGCAGCAGCGCGTGGCTGGCGCAGGCCGGGGCCAGCTGCAGGTCGTGGCTGACCAGCAGCACCGCCTTGCCCTGTGCGCGCCAGCGGCCGATCTGCTGTTGCAGCGCGGCCTGGTGCGCGAGATCGAGCGAATTGGACGGCTCGTCGAGCAGGATCAGCGGCGCGTCCTGCGCCATCACGCTGGCCAGCGCCACGCGCTGGCGCTCGCCGCCGGACAATGCCTGCAGCGGCCGCGTCGCCAGGCGGCCGAGGTCGAAGGCGTCCAGTGCTGCGGCGACGCGCTGCGGCTGGTCACCGGTGTCCGGCCAGGCAAAGCGCGCGGCGGCGACGGCATCCTGCACCGCGTAGTCGAAGGCGTCGTGGCTGGCCTGCGGCAGCAGGGCGAGGCGTTGCGCGCGCTGGCGCGGCGTCAGCTGCGGCAAAGGTTGGCCGCAGAGGTGGATGTGGCCGCCGTCAGCGCGGCGCAGCGCCGCCAGCGTGGCCAGCAGCGTGCTCTTGCCGCAGCCGTTGCGGCCGGCGATCCACCAGCATTCGCCGGCGCGAACTTTCCAATCCAGTGGCTGCAGCAGCGTGCGGCGCCCCTGGCGGAGGGTGAGCTGGTCACAGTGCAGCATCAGGCTAGCCTCCGGCGGGTGCGTTGCAGCTGCCAGAACAGCACCGGCACGCCCAAGAGCGCGGTCAGCACGCCGACCGGCAGCTGCATCGGCGCGACGACGGTGCGCGCCAGGGTGTCGGCCAGCACCAGCAGCGCGGCGCCGCTGAGCACGGCGGCGGGGATCAGCCGGCGCAGGTCCGGGCCGCACAGCAGGCGGCAGGCGTGCGGCACCATCAGGCCGACGAAGCCGATGCTGCCACCCTGGCTGACGGCACTGGCGGTGAGGATGGCTGCCAGCACCAGCAGCAGGCGGCGCAACATGGCCACCGGCACGCCCAGCGTCAGCGCGTGATCGCCGTGCAGCGCCAGCAGGTTGATCGCCGGCGCCTGCCACCACGCCAAGAGCGCGGCCGGTAGCAGCGCCAGCCACGGCCACGGCCGCAGCGGCGTGCCGGCGATGTCGCCGACCAGCCAGAACACCATGCCGCGCAATTGCGCGTCCGGTGCGATGGTGAGCAGCAGCGAGATCAGCGCACCGCAGGCGGCGGACAGCAGCACGCCGGTGAGCAGCAGCAGCACCGTGCCGCTGCTGCGTGCGAAATCGCGGCGCGCCAGCAGGAACAGCAGCGCCGACAGCGTCAGCGCGCCGGCGACCGCGGCGCTGTCCACCTGCCACAGCGCCAGCCCCAGCCACAACGCCAGCAAGGCGCCGACCGAGGCGCCGCCGGAGACGCCCATTACGTAAGGATCGGCTAGCGGATTGCGCAGCAGCGACTGCATCAGCACGCCGGCCAGCGCCAGCGAGCCGCCGGTGACCCAGGCGGTCAGCGCCCGTTCCAGCCGCAGGCTGAGCAGGGTGTCGGCCAACTGGCTGCCGTGGCCGCTGGCGGCCAGCCACAACTCGCCGGCGCCCAAAGAGATGGAGCCGCTGCTGCAGGCCAGCAGCAGGCTGCCGCCACTGAGCAGTGTCAGCAGCGTCAACAGGGGCAGGGTGGGTAAGCGCAGGGCACCGCGCAGCGGGCGGTCCAGCGTCAGGCTGTGGGACATGGGCGCGATATCGGAATCGCGGAAGGGGCAGGCGTCAGGCGCACGGATCAGCAATCTGACCGGATGCCGCCCTCCGCAGCATGTGTCGGGACGCACTGACTGGCAGTGCGCGCGTTCGCCGTGGCCGGTATCCGGGCTGGTTTCGCCGTCTGCCCGCCTTCCCGTGATGACTCACAGTGGCGATGGGCAGGGCGGTCGTGACGGCAGGGCCGGCAGACCTTAGAACCTGTTCAAATCCTCGCGAACTCACGCGAGACAAGGCAAAAACGACTGAGAAAGTGGCATTTGTTACTAATATAAACAAGCATGCCGAAGTCGTTTTTAACGCCGTATCGCCCCATTGAGAGCAGTCGCAGCAGACATTGAACAGGTTCTTGAAGAAACGCACCGTTGCGGGGGCAGCACAGGTTTCACCTGTTTCCCGTTTAACTTGCCGGCGTGGGCCGGCGAAGCACCAAGGCAGTCGGCGATTTTAGCAGATCGGCAGCCCATGCTGCCGGCTTTTATATTTTCAAAAGGAATAACAAAACAAAAAATAATTATTTTTGGAAATATAAAGGCGCAGTTATGGTGACGGCAGAATTTATCCATACCTTGAGGGGCAGCAGCATGGCGCACGATTTTTCCGGTTTCGACTACATCATCCAGCCGGGCTGGAACAATTCCGGCCCCGAGCACTGGCAGAGCCACTGGCAGCAAACGTTGGCCGCAACGCGGGTGGCCAACCACGACTGGCAGACGCCGCAGCTGGACGACTGGCTGGCGGCGCTGGACGCGGCGGTGGCCGCCGCCACGCAGCCGGTGATCGTGATCGCGCACAGCCTCGGTTGCGCCACTGTGGCGCACTACTCGGCGCGCTACGGCAACAAGCTTGCCGGCGCGCTGCTGGTGGCGCCGGCTGACGTCGAGCGCGCCAGCGCCCCGGCCGCGCTACAGCCGTTCGCGCCGCTGCCGGAGCTGGCGCTGCCGTTCCCGGCGCGGGTGGTGGCCAGCGACAGCGACCCGTTCAGCCTGCCGCTGCGCAGCGCGCGGATGGCGGCGCTGTGGCAAAGCCCGCTGCACTGGCTGCGCGACGCCGGCCATATCAATGTCGCGTCCGGTCATAAGCAGTGGCAGGACGGCTTCGCCCAGCTGGCGGCGCTGGTGGCCGATATCCGCCAGCAAGCGCGGCCGCGCGCCGCGGCGTGCGCCTGAGCCGGCGGCCAGCCCTGTCGGGCAAGCACTTGTACTGACGCGCGTGGCGCGGCAATCGGCGTGGCATTTGGGGCGGGCTTGGGCATAGAATTCAGTCATGCCCTGTCCCGCTGGAGCGCGTCATGCACCTGTTGGCCTTTGTTGACCATGTGGTCAGCGACATCATTACCCCGGCGCTGGACCCGCGTTTCGACATCGACCGGGTCACGCTGCTGTGCCACCGCGCCCACCTTGATCTCGCCTTCGACATCCTCGGCGTCTGCCAAAAGCTGCACCTGACCGCGGCGGTGGAGACGCTGCCGGCGGACAGCCAGCCGCTGGCGCTGCGGCAGCGGCTGCAGGAGCTGGTGCAGGGCGGCGTCTGCTTCAATATCAGCGCCGCGTCGCCGGTACAGGCGGCGCTGGCCTACGATCTGGCGCGCGAATACCGGTTGCCGCTGATGGCGGTGGAGCACGACAACGATCGCCTGATCTGGCTGCTCGGCGGCGAGAGCAGCCGCCTGCACAGCGGCACCGAGATCGCCGAAGGGCTGTCGCTGGAGGCCTATTTCGCGCTCTACGGCAGCCGCATCCTCGCCATCCATTACCGGCTGGAGCGGCGCAGCCCGCGTCACGAGCAGCTGGCGCGCGATCTGGCCGAACACGCCGCGCTGCGCCCGAAGTCGTTGTCGCTGCTCAACCGGCTGTGCAACGACCTGGACGAGCAGCAGTTCAGCCAGCATCCGCTGTCCAGTGGCGAACACGTGCTGTACGACTGGCTGCTGGCCAGCGGCATGGTGGAGTTCCGCGACAGCGGCCACATGCGCTGCCTCGATGCGCGGGCGCGCTTCTTTCTCGCCGGCGGCTGGCTGGAGGTGTGGCTGCTGTCGCAGGTGGCCGAGCTGGCGCAGATCCTGCCGATCAGCGATGCCGCGGTCGGCGTCAAGATCAGCCATCACAATGTCGAGAACGAGTACGACGTGGCGATCCTGTGCAACAACCACCTTTACCTGATCGAGTGCAAGACCGCCGCGCCCACCAGCTTTCAGCAGCGCGGCGTGGGGCTGGAGAACCTGTTCAAGCTCAACAGCGTCGCCGGTCTGGGCGGCCTGCACGCCAAGGCGATGCTGGCCAGCCTGTACGTGCCGACCGAAAGCGAGGTTGGCCGCGCCGAATCGCAGCGCATCACGCTGCTGGCCGGGCCGCAGCTGCGCCAGGCACGCGAGTACCTGCGCGAGTGGCTGATGAGCTGAGCAGCCGGGCGGGGGCTCGCGGCAAGGCCGCGCCCTGGCGCATGCGCGGCCGCGCACGTGTCTGCATCCGGCATCCCGCGACGGCCACTGCGGTGCTCGCGGTGGCGGCCGTGCCACAGTGGCGGAATATGTCACTGTGTTTATGATAAAAAGAATTTTTTGTGGCAGGCTTTCTGCTATCTTTGCCGCCGATCCCATTTCACCGGACGGTTGCCATGCGCCTGATCCTGATGCTGCTGCTGGCCGCGGCCAACCTTGCCGGCGCCGACAGCCTGCTGCTTGCCACCGAACACTTCCCGCCGTACCAGATCGAACGCGACCAGCGCGTCAGCGGCTTTGTCGCCGACAAGGTGATCGCGATGCTGCGCCAGGCCAATCTGCCGTACCGGCTGCGTGCCTATCCGTGGCAGCGTGCCTACAACACGGTGCTGGCGACGCCGCAGTCCTGCCTGTTCTCGGTGACGCGCACGCCGGAGCGCGAGGCGTCGTTCCAGTGGATCGGGCCGCTGACGCACAGCGAGTGGACGCTGTACGCGCTGCGCGGCCGCTTCATCTCATTTCGCAGCCTCGACGAGGTGCGCCACCTGCGCATCGGCACCTATTACGGCGACGTGCGCGACAGCTACCTGCGCCAGCATCAGATGAAGGTCGATGCCGCGCCGCAGGACCGCGACAACATCGACAAGCTGCTGCAGCACCGCATCGACCTGTGGGCCAGCGACCGCTTCACCGCCAATGGCCTGCTGCTGCAACGGCAGCTGGATACGCGCATCGAGCCGGTGCTGGCCTTCAACCGCGTCGACTTGTACCTCGCCTGCAACCGCAAGCTGGATGCCGGCGTGGTGCGGCAGCTGCAACAGGCGCTGCGCATGCTCAAGCGTGACGGCAACTGGCGCGGCATTGAGCAGCGCTACGCCCGCTGGCCGGACATGCCGCAACCGAAGCCCTGAAACGCATTACGGCCAACCTTCTTCAAGGTTGGCCGTAATGTTTTTCAGCGGGTGAGACTCAGGCGTCGAGGCCGTGCTGCACCAGCTCGGCGGCCCGGATCACCGCGCGCGCCTTGTTCTGCGTTTCCAGCCATTCCGATTCCGGCACCGAGTCGGCGACCACGCCGGCGCCGGACTGCACGTACAGCACCTCGTTCTTGATTACCGCGGTGCGGATCGCGATCGCCAGGTCCATGTCGCCGGTAAAACCGAGGTAGCCGACGGCGCCGCCGTATACGCCGCGCTTGGTCGGTTCGAACTCGTCGATGATCTCCATCGCGCGCACTTTCGGCGCGCCGGACAGGGTGCCGGCGGGGAAGGTGGCCTTCAGGATGTCGATGTTGGACACCTGCGGCTGCACCTTGCCCTCGACACTGGACACGATGTGCATCACGTGCGAGTAGCGCTCGATGATCATGTTCTCGGTGATCGCCACGCTGCCGGTGTCGGCGACGTGGCCAACGTCGTTGCGGCCGAGGTCCATCAGCATCACGTGCTCGGCGATTTCCTTCGGATCGGCCAGCAGGTCTTCCGCCAGTGCCAGATCCTCTTCGCGCGTCTTGCCGCGCGGGCGGGTGCCGGCGATCGGGCGCACGGTGACGGTGTCGTTCTCGCGGCGCACCAGGATTTCCGGCGAGGCGCCGACGACGTGGAAGTCGTCGAAGTGGTAGAAGAACATGTACGGCGACGGATTCAGGCTGCGCAGCGCGCGGTACAGCGCCAGCGGCGATTCGGCGAACGGCATGCTCAGCCGCTGCGCCAGCACCACCTGCATGATGTCGCCGTCGAGGATGTAGTTCTTGGCGTCGCTGACCGCCTGCTTGAACGCGGCCTCGCCGTATTCCGACACCGCCTCGGTGGCGACCGACGGCAGCGACAGCGGGATGGCCACCGGCTCGCGCAGCTTGGCGCGCAGCTGCGCGAGGCGGGCGTTGGCCTTCTGCAGCGCGTTGGGCACCGCCGGATCGGCGTACACCACCAGGTACAGCTTGCCGGACAGGTTGTCGACCACCGCCAGCTCTTCCGACAGCATCAGCAGGATGTCGGGGGTGCCGACCGGGTCCGGCTTTTGCGTTGCGGCCAACCTTTTCTCGACGTAGCGCACGGTGTCGTAGCCGAAGTAGCCGACCAGGCCGCCGGTGAAGCGCGGTAGTCCGGCGACGGGCGGGGTGTGGAAGCGCTGGCTGAAGGCCTCGATGAAGGCGAGCGGGTCGCCTTCGTGGCGCTCGATCACCTTGTCACCGTATTCCACCTGCACGCTTAAGCCCTGCACCCGCAGCCGGGTGGTGGCCGGCAGGCCGATGAAGGAGTAGCGGCCGGAGCGTTCGCCGCCGACCACCGATTCCAGCAGGTAGGAGTAGGGCTGGTTGGCCAGCTTCAGGTACACCGACAGCGGGGTGTCGAGGTCGGCGAACAGTTCGAGGGTGACGGGGATGCGGTTGTAGCCGGCGCTGGCCAGTTCGGCGAATTGTTGCGGTGTCATGGTCGTTCCAGGGTGTCAGGTCAAAAGGAGCGGGGCGGGGCGGCGTTTAGCGTCGCCATCGCCAACTGGCACGATCGGGCTGGAATCTCATGATGCAGGCTTTATCAAGTGTTGATGCGGAAACAGAACGGCTATTCTTACGCAAAAACGCCTGCGCCGTACAGAGGCAGCAGGCGTGGCGGCGCTTATACGCGCAGGTTTTGCGGCAGTTCGGCGGATTTTTTCAGCAGCGCGAACAGCTCGACCAGACTATCGATCACCAGGTCGGCGTGCAGGTTGCCCGCATCGCGGTAACCGTAGCTGACCGCCACCGGCAGCGCGCCGGCCGCGCGGGCGCACAGCACGTCGTTTTCCGAGTCGCCGACCATCACGATCTGTTGCGGCGTGATGCCCAGCACCTCGGCGACATGCTGCAGCGGCAGCGGCGACGGTTTTTTCTCGGTCAGACTGTCGCCGCCGAGAATCAGGCTGAAGGCGCTGTCGATGCCCAGTTGCGCCAGCAGCGGCACCGCCAGCCGTTCCGACTTGTTGGTAACCACCACCAGCGGCAGGCCGAAGCCGTGCAGCAGGTTGAGGCCCTCGGCAACGCCGGGATACATCTTGGTGTGCACGGTGAGATGACGGTGGTAGTGCTGGATGAAGAAGGTGAAGCCTTTTTCCCACAGCGCCGCGTCGGCCTGGCCGTCGCGGCTGTCGGTCAGCGCGCGGTGTACCAGGCTGGCGACGCCGTCGCCAACGTGGGACTGGATGCGCTCGGCGGCCAGCGGGGCGAGGCCGAGTTCGGCGCGCATGGCGTTGGCGCTGGCGGCGAGGTCGGCGATGGAGTCAACCAGGGTGCCGTCGAGGTCAAAGGCGACGGCTTTGATGTGTGTCAGATTCATGATTCGGCGTGGGCGGACGGTGTCGTGACGGCGGGCGCCACGGGTTGAAGATGGGGGCCGATTATACCGGAAGCCGAGCCTGCCACCGCCATGTGTTGCTTGCAGCGGAAATGACAAATCAGTAGCATGCCCGGTTTTGCCACGTACCTGACGCTCGCGCCGGCGTGGCTGGCTGTTTCTATCGAAAGGACATCATGAAACCTCGTGCACTGGCTGTCGCCGTGACGCTATCCGGCCTGCTGCTGGGCGGCTGCGCCTCGCCGCTGGCCAACAAGACCGCCGATGCGGCGGCGATCCACACCATCGAACAGAACGCGCGGCAGGCGCGCTACAACTTCGACGGTGAAGTGCGCATCAAGGCCATCCGCCTGCCGGGCAAGGTGGAAAGCCTGGTGGAAGGCGATGTGGTCAGCGAAGTGGCGAAGTCGTTCAGCCTCGAGCTGCGCGGCGCGGTGGACATGAGCAAGAGCCGTGTTGAGATGACACCGACCTTCCGCTTCAGCCGGCCGAATGCCGAAACCTGGCTGCGCCTGCCGATGCTGGCCGAGCTGAACACCCTGACGCTGTGGGTGGATGCCTCGGTGCTGGATCTGGCGTTCCCGGTGCTGCGCGGCGAGCACAAGGGCAAGTACGTGATGTTCCAGGCGCCGCAGGACAAGGTGAAGAAGCTGCCGCTGGACGCGGTGTTGGCGGAATTGCCGCAGGTGGCGAAGAACATCTACGCCGCCGTCGACAGCAAGGCCTACACTTTCCAGCCACTGGACGAGGCGGCACGCAAGGTCGGTGCCAGCTATCGCATCCGCCTGACGCTGGACCCGCTGGCCGAGGCGAAAATGAGCAAGCAGGCGGTGCAGGAATTGCTGCAGCTGGCACGCCGTCATGCCGGCGAGCACCAGAAGGAAGTGGAGGAGTTCGCCACCGCCGTCGGCCCGCTGCTGGACGCGTCGCAGGAAGAGTTGCAGACCAGCTCGCAGACCGATCTGCTGGTCAGCCGCAGCGGCAAGCTGCTGGGCATCAGCGAGCTGCGCGAGTTCTCGGTGCCGAAGGAGAAGGAACTGGCGGTGACAGTGGCGTCCACCGTACGCCTGAGCAACCACGAGCAGCCGGTGTTCAGCATGCAGCCGACGGCGAACAATGTGGTCAGCTTTACCGAGCTGCAGCCGCCGTCGTGGCTGGGTGGCAAGCGCCCGAGCGATGACGAGGAAGAAGCGGTCGAGGGTGACGACGAGGCGCCGCTGGACGAGGCCGCCTTGGCGGCGGAAGCGGCCGAGGAAGCCGCTGCCGCGGCACCGGTCGTCAAGAAACCGGCGAAGGCCGCCAAAGCGGTCAAGCCGGCCGCGAAGCGCAAACCGAAACCGGTCGTCCGCGCCCAGTAACACGGCAACAGCAAAACAGCCCGTCACCATGGTGACGGGCTGTTTTGCATTGCGGCCAACCTTGTGTGCTATGACGGCGTAGCGCCGCTAAGAATCTGTTCAATGTCTGCTGCGCTTCGGCGATACGGCGTTAAAAACGCCTTCGGAATGCTCATTTACTGCTTGTAAATTCCGCTTCCTCAGTCGTTTTTGCCTTGTCTCGCTCTAGCTCGCGAGACCTTGAACAGGTTCTAAGAAAACCTCGCAGAGCACCTGAGCCAAGGCGCGCCGACGCAGACAGTACACGTAGTACGGCAAGGAGGCGCAACGCAGGATCAGGGGTTTTGTTAGCGGCGCCTACAGCTGGCGGATGTCCAGCACCGGCACGCTGCCGAACGCCGCGCTGTGCAGGTAGGTGACAATCGCGGCGGCGGCTGCGGCGGGCGAAGTCAGCTGGCCGTCGGCTTTCAGCGCGTCGAAACGTGGCTTACCGGGGAACTGCGCCGGATCGGCGGCGCGGATCTCGCCCTGCATGCCGGTGTCGATCACGCCGGGATACAGCGACACCGCCAGCAGCGGGCGGGCGGCGCTTTGCTGCTCGGCGGCCAGGGTACGGGTGAAGTGGTCTATGCCGGCCTTGGTGGCGCAGTACACACTCCAGCCGGGGTAGGGGTTGGCCGCGGCGCCGGAGGAGATGTTCAGCACGCGGCGGACGCCGCCGTGGCCGGCGCTGTGCGCGACAAAGGCGTCGCACAGCAGTAGCGGCGCGGTCAGGTTCAGCGCGATCGCCTGTTCCGTCGCGCCGGGCGGATAGGCGCCGACCTGCGCGATCGGTTGCACCGTGCCGGCGTTGTTGATCAGCGTCAGGCTGTCGCAGTCGCCCAGTGCCGCCAGCGCCCGTTCCATGACTAGCGGCAGCAGGCTGCTGTCGGCCAGGTCGGCGTCCAGCGTGATCAGCTGCGGGTGTTCCGGCAGCGCGCTGCAGTCGCGCGCGACGGCGACCACGCGGCCACCGTCACGCAACAGCTGCGCGACCAGCGCCGCGCCCAGCCCGCGCGAGGCGCCGGTGACGACGTAGCCGTTCACTTGCGGCCAACCTTGGCCAGTTCGGCGCGCATCGCGTCGATCACCGCCTTGTAGTCCGGCTGGCCGTAGATGGCGCTGCCGGCGACAAAGGTGTCGGCACCGGCGGCGGCGATCTCGGCGATGTTGTCGACCTTGACGCCACCGTCCACCTCCAGCCAGATCTCGCCGCCGTGCTTGGCGGTGTACTCGTCGATGCGCTGGCGTACCGCGCGCACCTTGTCCAGCGTCTGCGGAATGAAGCGCTGGCCGCCGAAGCCGGGGTTGACCGACATCAGCAGGATCATGTCCAGCTTGTCCATCACGTGGTCGAGGTGCGACAGCGAGGTGGCCGGGTTCAGCACCAGGCCGGCCTTGCAGCCGGCGTCCTTGATCAGGCCGAGGGTGCGGTCGATGTGGTGCGACGCTTCCGGATGGAAGGTGATGATGTCGGCGCCGGCCTTGGCGAAGCTGGCGGCCAGCGCGTCGACCGGGGTCACCATCAGGTGCACGTCGATCGGGGCGGTGGTGTGCGGACGGATCGCCTCGCACACCAGCGGGCCGATGGTCAGGTTCGGCACATAGTGGTTGTCCATCACGTCGAAGTGGATGATGTCGGCGCCGGCGGCGATCACGTTGCGGACTTCCTCGCCCAGACGGGCAAAATCGGCGGACAGCAGGGACGGGGCAATTCGGAATTGGCTCATGGCTTTATACGGGGCGGGGCTGGAAATGCCCGTCATTGTACGACATTGCTCCGCCGGACGGCGACGCGTGCGCCGGATCGGCGCTACAATCGGGCTTTGCTGCCGGGCGTGTTGCCCTGCACCATGCCGGAACCGCCACCCATGAACGACGACTACCAGATCACGGTCGAGGCCGAAGCCTTCTACCAGCAGCAATACTCCAACGCCGAAGCCGGCCAGTACGTGTTTGCCTACCGCATCACGCTGCGCAACACCGGGCGCCAGCCGGCCAAGCTGCTGTCGCGGCACTGGATCATCACCGACGCCAACAACGACGTGCAGGAAGTGCGCGGCATGGGCGTGGTCGGCGAGCATCCGCACCTGGAGCCGGGCGAGAGCTACAGCTATACCAGCGGCTCCACGCTGCGCACTCCCTACGGCAGCATGCAGGGCAGCTATCAGATGCAGGCCGACGACGGTACACGCTTCGAGGCGCCGATTCCGGAGTTCCACCTGATCGCGCCGCGCACCCTGCACTGAGACACCGCCACTCCCGTACCTACCCTGTATCTACCAAGACCAGCCGAATGCGACCAGCCGCCCATAGCAATACCCCGCCCCCGACCGACCGGGATGACCTGAAAACGCTGAAAACCCTGCTGCCCTATCTGTGGAGCTTCAAGTGGCGGGTGCTGTTCGCGCTGTCCTGCCTGGTGTCGGCCAAGATCGCCGGCGTGATCACGCCGCTGTTCCTGAAGGACATCGTCGACCAGCTGTCGATCCCGGCCACGCTGCTGGCGGTACCGGTGCTGGCCCTGGTCGGCTACGGTTTCGCGCGGCTGGTGTCCAGCGTGCTGGGCGAATTGCGCGACGCGATCTTTGCGCGGGTGATCCAGGGCGCGGTGCGCTCGGTGGCGCGTTCGGTATTCGCGCACCTGTTCCGGCTGTCGCTGCGCTTCCACCTGGAGCGCCAGACCGGCGGCATGAGCCGCGACATCGAGCGCGGCACCAAGGGTATCGGTTTTCTGCTCAATTTCACCGTGTTCAACATCCTGCCGACGCTGGTGGAGATCGCACTGGTACTGGGCATCCTGCTGTACCGCTACAACGTGTGGTTCGCGGTGGTGACGCTGTCCACCATCGCCATCTACATCGCCTTTACGCTGACCATCACCGAGTGGCGCACCGTGTTCCGCCGCACCATGAACGACCTCGACTCCAAGGCCAACAGCAAGGCGGTGGACGCGCTGATCAACTACGAGACGGTGAAGTACTTCGGCAACGAGCGCTACGAGACCGAGCGCTACGACGGCAATCTGGCGTCGTGGGAGCGCTCCGCGATCAAGAACCAGGTGTCGCTGTCGATGCTCAACGCCGGCCAGGGCGTGATCATCGCCACCGGCGTGACGCTGATCATGTGGCTGGCGGCGCGCGGCGTGGTCAGCCGCGAGATGACCGTCGGCGACGTGGTGCTGGTGGCCACCTTCATTACCCAGCTGTGGGCGCCGCTGCACTTCCTCGGCTTCGTCTACCGCGAGATCAAGCACTCGCTGGCCGACATGGAGCGCATGTTCACGCTGCTGAACGTCGGCGCCGAGGTCGATGACCATCCCGCCGCGCAAACGTTGGCCGCAAAGCAGGTGGCGATCCGCTTCGACAGTATCGGCTTCGGCTACGACGCCAAGCGCCAGATCCTGCACGACGTCAGCTTCGACATTCCCGCCGGCCACACCGTGGCGGTGGTCGGTGCCAGCGGCGCCGGCAAGTCGACGCTGTCGCGGCTGCTGTTCCGCTTTTACGATGTCGGCAGCGGCGCGATCCGCTTCAACGGCACCGACATCCGCGAGCTGACGCAGGACAGCCTGCGCGCACACATCGGCATCGTGCCGCAGGACACGGTGCTGTTCAACGACAGCATCTACTACAACATCGCCTACGGCCGCCCCGGCGCCAGCCGCGAGGAGGTGATCGAGGCGGCGAAATCGGCGCACATCCACGACTTCGTGATGAGCCTGCCGGACGGCTACGATACCACCGTCGGCGAGCGCGGCCTGAAGCTGTCCGGCGGCGAGAAGCAGCGGGTGGCGATTGCGCGCACCATCCTGAAAAATCCGCCGGTGCTGATCTTCGACGAGGCCACCAGCGCGCTGGATTCACGCACGGAGAAGGCGATCCAGACCGAGCTGTTCGACATCGCGGCCAACCGCACCACGCTGATCATCGCGCACCGGCTGTCCACCATCGCCGATGCCGACACCATCATCGTGATGGAGGGCGGCCGCATCATCGAGCGCGGCCACCATCGTCAGCTGCTGGCTGCCGGCGGCCGTTACGCCGAAATGTGGCGTCTACAGCAGGAAAGCGAGCTGGTGGAAGGCTGAGGTGGGGGCGCCGATAGGCGGACCGGCGACGAGGTTGTGTTGTATAATACGAATGGAATAAAAACTTAAACAATCCAGGCTATTGTCATGAATCGACTGCGAATGGCGGTATGGATGTTGCTGGCCGGGGCGCCCGCCCTGGTCGTGGCCAAGAGTTCGACACCAATCGAGCTGCTGTTCGCCGCCGAGGACGACTGGTATCCCTATTCCGGCGTCCGCGATGGCCAGGCTGCCGGCCTGACCATCGACATCATGCGTGCCATCTACCAGCAAAAAGGCGTGGTGGTGCGCTTCCAGCCGCTGTCCTACAGCCGCTGCATGGAAGTGGCGCGCACGGCCCGCTATGCCGGCTGCTTCACCACCTCGCGCAACGACTTCTACGAACCCTACTACCGCTACGCGCAGCTGCCGCTGCTGGAAGGGCAGATCCGCATCTACAGCCGCAGCAACCGTCCGGAGCACGATCTCGACATGAAGTCGCTGGAAGGGCAGGAAGTCGGCGTGGTGCTCAGCTACGGCTACGGCAAGGAGTTCGATGCCAATGCCGCGATCCGCAAGGAGTACTCCACCCGCGAGGTCAACGCCTTCCGCAAGCTGAAAGCGGGGCGTATCCCCTACGTGGTGGCGTGGGAGGGCACCGTCAACCACATGCTGCGGCAGAACCCTGAGCTGCGCGGCTGGGTGAAGCCGGTGGGCCAGCTGGCGCCGGGGCCAGTGTACGTGTCGTTCTCCAGGGCGCACCCCGATGTCGAGCGCCTGGTCAGCCGCTTTGACGAAGGCATGGCGCAGCTGCGCAAGAGCGGCCAGTTGCGACAGCTGGAAAGCCGCTGGCAGACCAATAGCGGCGAGTAGGGCCCGCACCACGATTAAATAACAGGCTCTGGCCCTACCAGCTGTTGCGGCGGCGCAGGCTCTCGCTGGCGGCCAGCGCCTGCGGCGTGTCGATACCGCGTTCTGCCGCCCGTTGCAGCGCCACCTGCAGCAATTGCGCCGTCGCCAGACAGTCCGAGATCGCGTTGTGGCGCTGGAAGTTCTCGATGCCAAAAGTATCCAGCCACTCGTCCAGCGCCACCGTGTTGCAGTAGCGGTCCGGAAACAGCGCCGGCATCAACCACGCCAGATCCAGCCACTTCGGCTGGTAGCGGATCCCCAGAAAGCGGCGCATCGCCTGCGCGATCATCGCCTGGTCGAAATAGGCGTGGTAGGCCACCAGCGGCGTGCGGCCGCTGTATTCCAGAAAGCGCAGCAGCGCCTCCGCCGGCTCCAGTCCTTCTCGCTGTTCCGAGCCGCTGATGCCGTGGATCAGGATGTTCTCGGTGGAGGACACCGTGTCCTGGCGCAGCACCGTCTCGAAGGCGTCGGCGGGATTGATCACGCCGCGATCGAGTGCCACCGCGCCGATGGAGATCAGGTGGTCGCGGCGTATCTGCAGGCCGCTGGCCTCGACATCGACCACCAGATAGCGCGTGCTGCGGCTGTCCTGCTGCCAGTCGTGTGCCGGCAGCGCCTGCCAGTGCCGCAGCCGCTGTTGCTGCTCGTCGCTGAGCCGCGGCTTGCTGTCAGGGCGGAAACGGTCCAGCCAGCCACTCAGCCAGTTCATAGTTGGTACATCACCTTCAGTTTCTGCTGCAGTTTGCGCGCCTGGCGGAACGACTCCTTCAGGATGCGGCGGTCGAGCGGGTTCAGCTTGTCCGGCTGGATCAGGTTGTCGCCGGGGCGGCCGTGCTCGTCTTCCAGATGCTGGTGACGCAGGCGCAGCATCTGGATGAAGTTGAAGGCGTCGATGATGGCGGCGGTTTCCTCCGGCGCCGAGCCGGTCTGTTTCGCCGCGCGCTCCAGCCGCTTGATGGTGCTGCTGGCGGCGATGCCCTTGGCCAGCGCCAGCACGCGCGCGGCGTCGACGAACAGCCGCGCCGCCGATTTTTTCAGGTCGATGTAGCCGCCCTGGCCGTGGTACTCCTCGGTGCTGAAGTCGCGCAGCAGGCCCAGCGGCGGTGCCACCGCCAGCGCGTTGCCGGCCAGCATGCGCTGGAACACGCTGTTGTCCTGGCTCAGCGCGAGCAGGCGCTTGTGCAGCTGGTTGGCGAGGTAGCGCTTGCCGTACAGCGGGCGGAAATCGAAGAAGATCGACGCGTTGAGCAGCGCCACCGGGTCCGGGGCGCGGATCCAGCGCGCGAACTTTTCCTGCCACTCTTCCAGCGTCAGGCACCACTCCGGATTGCCGGCCATGATGTTGCCCTTGCACAACGGGAAGCCACAGCGGTCGAGGTCGGCGTTCACGTCGCGGGCAAAATCCAGCAGCCGCATGCTGAGCTGGTCCTTGTCCATCGCCTCCGGGCACAGGTAGATGATGCCGTTATCCTGATCGGTGCTGAAGGTCTGCTCCTCGCGTCCTTCGGAGCCGAACGACAGCCACGCCCAGTCGACGCCGTACAGGTCGTGCTGCTGCAGGTTTAGCTCGATCACGCGGCGGGTGATGCCGTCGTTGAGCGCGGAGATGAACTGCGTCAGCTGCTCGGCACCGACGCCCTGGCCCAGCATGTTCATGGTGAACTGGCGCAGGTCGCGGCCAACCTGTTGCAGGGTGGCGATGTCGGCGGCGGTTTCCACCGCGTAGCGCAGCTGGCGCAGGCCGACACGCTGCATGGCAAACAGGTCGCGCTCCGAAATCACGCCCAGTACCAGATTGTCGTCGTCGACCGCCAGCACGTGGCGGATGCCGTGCATCGCCATCGCCAGCGCCGCGTCGTAGGCGGTGGCATCCTGCGGCAGGGTGTGCGGCTTGCGCGACATCACCTGCGAGATCGGGCAGTCCAGCGCCAGCTTCGGCAGCACCACCCGTTTCAGCACGTCGGACTGGGTGAAGATGCCCTGTGCGACACCGCTCTCGCTGACGATGACGATGGAGCCGACGCCGGTTTCGCCCATCAGCGTCAGCACCGCTTCCAGCGGGTCGTCGGCGCGGGCGGTGACTGGTGGCCGCTTGCACAGTTCGTGCAGCTTGGTCGCCATCGACTGCTGTTCCAGCGCCCGTTGCGAGAACTGCGCCTGCATCTGCTTGCGCGACTGGCTGAGCAGGGTGGAAATATGGCTGGCGCAGAAGCGGTTGAACACCGGGCTGATCAGCAGCAGCTGCTGGAAGTCCTGGTTGTCCAGCTGGTAGCAGAACACGTCATCCACGGCGCTGTAGGTGCAGATGGTGGCGCGCTGGCCGCTGGCGGCGCCGATCGGGAAACACTCGCCGCTGCTGATGATCACGTTGCCGGAGGCGCTCTCGCCGTCCTCGCGCGACAGCACCTTGCCGCGCTGCACCACGTAGAAATGCGGCGGCGGCCCCATGTCGGGGGTCAGGATCAGGCTGTCTTTCGGGTAGTAGGCGAGCTTGGCGTGCTGGCCGAGGAAGGCCAGTGCCGCGTCTTCCATGCGGTCGAACGGCGAGTGCTTGCGCAGGAATTCAACGGTGGCGCTGACCAGTGTCGCGTTGGCGGTACGGCTCATGGGACGGTTCCCGTCTGGCGTAAAAACGCCCCGGCAGGGCCGGGGCGACTTCAGTTGCGCAGGGTGCGAGGCTTACTGCGGTTCTTGCAGCTGTTGCAGGATCTGCGGGTTTTCCAGCGTCGACACGTCCTGGGTGATTTCCTCGCCCTTGGCGATCGAGCGCAGCAGACGGCGCATGATCTTGCCGGAGCGGGTCTTCGGCAGGTTCTCCCCGAAGCGGATGTCGTCCGGCTGTGCGATCTTGCCGATCTCGTGGGCTACCCAGGCCTTCAGCTCGGCGGCGACTTTCTTCGCCTCTTCGCCGACCGGGCGCTCGCCCTTCAGGACCACGAAGGCCACCACTGCTTCGCCCTTCACCTCGTGCGGTTTGCCGACCACCGCGGCTTCCGCCACCAGCGGGTTGGCCACCAGCGCCGATTCGATTTCCATGGTGCCCAGACGGTGACCGGACACGTTCAGCACGTCATCGACGCGGCCCATGATCCAGAAGTAACCGTCCTGGTCGCGGTTGGCGGAGTCGCCGGCGAGGTAGTACTGGCCGTTGAATTCTTCAGGGAAGTAGGTCTTCTTGAAGCGGTCGGCGTCGTTCCAGATGGTGCGTACCAGCGATGGGAACGGCTTCTTGATTACCAGGAAACCGCCCTTGCCGGCATCGACCGGGCCGCCGGCTTCATCGACGATGTCGGCGATGATGCCTGGCAGCGGCAGGGTGCACGAACCCGGCTTGGTGGCCACCGCGCCCGGCATCGGAGCGATCATATGGCTGCCGGTTTCGGTCTGCCACCAGGTGTCGACGATAGGGCAACGGCCGCCGCCAACCACTTCGTGGTACCACATCCACGCTTCCGGGTTGATCGGTTCGCCCACGGTACCAAGCAGGCGCAGGCTGGACAGGTCGAACTGTTTCGGCAGGTCAGCACCCAGCTTGATCAGCGAGCGGATCGCGGTCGGCGCGGTGTAGAAAATGCTGACCTTGTGCGCTTCGATCATGCGCCAGAAGCGGGCGGCATCTGGGTAGGTCGGCACGCCTTCAAAGATGATCTGGGTGGCGCCGAAGGCCAGCGGGCCGTAGGCGACATAGCTGTGACCGGTGATCCAGCCCACGTCGGCGGTGCACCAGAACACGTCGTCGTCCTTGGCGTCGAAGGTCCAACGGTAGCTGTTCAGTGCGCCCAGCAGGTAGCCGGCGCTGCTGTGCTGGATGCCCTTCGGTTTGCCGGTGGAGCCGGAGGTGTACAGGATGAACAGCGGGTCTTCCGCGTTCATGGTCACCGGCGGGCAGTCGGTGGACTGGCTGGCGGTCAGCTCGTGCCACCAGATGTCGCGCTCGCCCCAGGCTACCTGGCCGTTGGTGCGCTGCAGGACCACCACTTTTTCCACCGATTCGCAGCCGCCCAGCGTCAGCGCCTCGTCGACGGTGGCTTTCAGTGGGATCTGCTTGCCGCCGCGCACGCTTTCGTTGGCGGTGATCACGATCTTGGCACCGGCATCCTGGATGCGGTCGCGCACGGCGCCGGCGGAGAAGCCGCCGAACACCACCGAGTGGATGGCGCCGATACGGGCGCAGGCCTGCATCGCCACCACCGCGTCCGCCACCATCGGCATGTACACCACCACGCGGTCACCCTTGGTGACGCCCAGCGATTTCAGGCCGTTGGCGAAGCGCGACACGCGCTCGTGCAGCTGCTGGTAAGTGATGTTTTCGACGTTGCCGTCATCGGCTTCGAAGATGATCGCGGTCTTGTTGCCCTTGGTGGCCAGGTGACGGTCGATGCAGTTGTAGGAAACGTTCAGCTCGCCATCGGCAAACCACTTGAAGAACGGCGCATTGCTGTCATCCAGCACGGTGGTGAACGGCTTGCTCCAGGTCAGCAGCTCGCGTGCCAGATTGCCCCAGAAGCCGGCGTAGTCCGCTTCGGCAAGTGCGGCTTGGGCGTTGTAGGCTTCCATGCCGGACAGGGTGGCCTTGGTACGGAAAGCGTCGGAAGGAGGGAAGCTGCGGGTTTCTTTGAGCACGGATTCGATTGCTGACATCGTTGGTTTCCTTTTGCTTTGCAGAGTGAGGTCGAGCGGGTGAGGCTGTTTGTTCGACGCGTCGGGTCAGTCGTACTTGTTATGGCCCTGAAAACAGTGTGGGCTTGTCATGGCTTCAGAATGTACGAAAGCGGACGGCGGCTGACCAATCGCAAATTCTGATAGCAAAAATCAACCCGAGCGATGTTGCACTGCAAAAAACGATATTTATCAGTAGCTTGCGTTAGAGTTTTTGCTATTTTCCCACTGTCGGCGTGGCGTGAAAATAGTGCGCGGCGGGTGCTGGCGGGCTGTTGTTTTTGTGGGGTGCTGGCGTGGTGCGGTGGCGAACGTGCCGGTAACGGGGCGGCTGCGGGGCAAAAATGGCGGTGTCGAGCCAGGGTTGGCCGCACGGCGCTGCGGCGGCCACCATCGCGGCGGCATGTGGCAGGGTGCCGCCGGCCGGCGCGGAGCGATGATGCGCTGCAGCGGTGGCCGGCGTATGGGGCAGGGGCGGGACAGCATGAAAACGGCCGCGGCGGCGGGTGCCGGGCGGCCTGGATGGTAGCGGCGGGCGTGCTCAGTCGTCGTTGGCGTCGCTTTCCGCGTCTTCCATTTCCTGGCGCAGGGCGGCGAAAAAGCGGTAGATCTGCGCCACCGAGGCCGAGATCTCGCCCAGCCATTCCGCTTTCTGCTCGGCGCTGGCGCCGTCGAGGAAGGGGCGCATTTCCGGGTCGGGATGGTGCTCGAACGCCAGCGCCATGATCGGCGCCAGCGCGCCGGCGGCCTCGGCATCGTCAAACAGCAGCGTCCAGTCGTCGTACAGGATCTGCATGCCTTCGCTGAAGCCCTCGGCCCAGTCGTTGCCGTGCACCACGCCGTGTTCGTCGGCGTCCAGCCACGGGTAGAAGTCTTCGCCGTTGGCCAGTGTGCGCGCGATTTCCAGCCAGTGGCCCATCACCTGTGTCACGAACTTCTCCAGCACCTTGGGAGAGGCGAAGGCGGCCTCGTCATCGAAGGCGGCGCCGAGGATGGTCGGCAGGCAGTCGACCGGCTTGATCGCCTCCGGCCCGGCGTGCAGCGCCGCGAAAAAGCCGTCCAGCTTTTCCAGCGACATCGCGCCCTGTGGTGCCAGCCGGCTCAGGGTTTCGCCCAGGCGCTGGTAGTCTTGTTCGGTCATCGGTTTGAATTTCATGGTCTGGCCTTGGCGGTAAGCGGTAGGGGCGGCGTGCGGCCAACGTTGGCCGCAGGACAGCGATCAGGGCGGCAGCGGCCGGCCCGGCTTGGTGGACAAGTGGTAGTGTTCCATCAGCACCTGGTGCGCCTGCTCGGCGACGTTGCGCAGCGCTTCGCCGCGCGGGTGGTCGGCGAACTGCAGGCTATCGTCCAAGCTGCGTAGCGCACGGCGGGCGGCGGTGCACAGGTCGACGGCGATGGCGTAGTCGGTGAGGCTCAGTACGCGGCCGTTGCGGATCTTGCGGAAATAGACGCCGCTCATCTGCGCGTATTTCTCGGCCAGCGGCTGCGCGGCGAGGCCGTCGTCGGCCAGCAAGCTGTCCAGTAGCGACCACACCGCGTTGACGGTGACATCGGCACGCGCCAGGCGTTTGGCCAGCTGCGCGTTTTCTTCCTTGTTCGGCTTGGCGGCGGCCGGTTTCTTCTTTACAGCCATGTTTCTGCGCTTTCGCGATGCGGTGAAGCCGGCATTTTAACGCGCCTGCTGCCAACTGGCGCGCATCGCCTTACAATCGCGCGATGAATCAACGTGTTTCCCCCATTTCCGAGCGCGCCGGCGTGGCGCCGAGCTTCCTGCAGCTGCCGGCCGGCGCCTGGCCGGACCTGCTCAGTTTCTTGGTCGCACACTTCGCGCACATCCCCGCCGCGGTGTGGCGCGCGCGGCTGCAGAACGGCGAGGTGTTCGATCACCAGGGCCGCCCGCACCGCCTCGACAGCCCGTATCCGGCCAACCGCCGCATCTGGTATTACCGCGAGGTGCCGGACGAGGTGGCGGTGCCGTTTGCGGCCAAGGTACTGTACCGCGACGAACGCTTGCTGGTCGCCGACAAGCCGCACTTTCTCGCCTGCATTCCCGGCGGCCGCCACCTGCGCGAGACGCTGCTCGGCCGCCTGCGCCGCGAGCTGGACTTGCCGCAGCTGACGCCGATCCACCGTCTCGACCGTGAAACCGCCGGCGTGATGCTGTTCTGCATCGATCCGGCGCACCGCGCCGCCTACCAGGGCCTGTTCCAGACGCGCGAGGTGCGCAAGACCTACGAGGCGATCGCGCCGTGGCGCGACGATCTCGCGCTGCCGCTGGTACACCGCAGCCGCCTGCTGGAGCGCGACAACTGCTTCCGGATGCACGAGGTGGCGGGCGAGGCCAACAGCGAGACGCGCGTTGAGCTGATCGCCCGTGCCGGCGCACTGGCGCACTACCGGCTGTCGCCGCTGACCGGGCGAAAGCACCAGCTGCGCGCGCACCTGACCGCGCTGAGCATCCCCATCGTCAACGACCCGTGGTATCCGGCGCTGCTGCCGGACAAGGCGGTGGACGATTTCAGCCAGCCGCTGCAATTGCTGGCGCGCAGCATCGCCTTCACCGACCCAGTGAGCGGCGAAGCGCGTCAGTTCAGCAGCGAACGCCGGCTGTTGCTGGCGCCGGACTGAGGTCGCGCCGTCTGGCCGTCAAAGGTTGGCCGCAAGCAAATGGCCCTGCGTGTGCAGGGCCATTTTTATGCCAGCCGGAGGATTAACCCTGGCTGTTCTCGCGGTATTCCACGCTGTGCCACGCCCCCTTGTCCACCGCCAGCGCCGCGGTCAGCCACGGCAGTGTGTCGTTCAGCGTCGCTTGCAGTGTCCACGGCGGGTTGACGATGAACATGCCGCTGCCGTGCATGCCGAAGCCTTCCTTCGACGGCGTGCGCACCGTCAGCGTCACGTCCAGCCAGCTCTGGCACGGCAGCGCCTTCAGCTGCGCCACCATGTCCTTGATCTCCGGCCGCTGCAGCAGCGGGTACCAGATGGCGTAGGCGCCGGTGGCGAAGCGCTTCAGCGATTCCTGCATCGCGTTCACCACTCGCTGGTAGTCGCCCTTGTCCTCGTACGGCGGATCGATCAGCACCAGCGCGCGGCGCGGCGGCGGCGGCAGGATGGATTTCAGCGCCTCGAAGCCGTTGTTTTTCTCCACCTTGATGCGGCGACCGGCGTCGGCGAAGCACTCGCCCAGCAGCTGGAAATCGCTGGGGTGCAGCTCGAACAGGCGCAGCTTCTCGCTGCGGTTCATGGTCTCGGCGGCGAACCACGGCGAGCCGGGATAGTGGCGCAACTCACCGTCCGGGTTGATGCTGCGCACCACCTCCAGATAGCGCGCCACCGCCGGCGGCAGATCGTCGCGCTGCCACAGCCGCGCTACGCCATCGACGTATTCGGCGGTCTTGGTGGCGTAGCCCTCGGTCAGGCTGTAGGCACCGGCACCGGCGTGGGTGTCGATGTACCAGAACGGCTTATCCTTCTGGCCGAGGTAGTCGATGATCTGCACCTGGATCAGGTGTTTCAGCACGTCGGCGTGGTTGCCGGCGTGAAAGGCGTGGCGATAGCTAAGCATGGCGGTCGTTCGGACAAAATAGCCGCACATTGTAGCGCAAATCGCCGCCGATCCCGCGGCCTTGCGGCCAGGGTTGGCCGCAAGACTGTCCCGTGGCGTCAGTCACTGCCAGCGCTGGCGTCGCCCAGCCACGCCGCCGACAGTGCCTCGGCCCAGCCCAGCTCGTGCACTAGCCGCGCAAAGTCACCGCTAACGGGCGCGGTGATGGTCAGCGCCTCGCCGCTGTGCGGATGGCGGATGCTCAGCTCCACCGCGTGCAGCAGCATGCGGCCAACGTTGAATTGCTGCTGGAAGAAGCGGTTGTGCACGCCCTTGCCATGGGTGGCATCGCCGATGATCGGGTGCGCGATGTGCTTTAGGTGACGGCGCAGCTGGTGGCGGCGGCCGGTTTCCGGCATCAGCTGCAGCAGCGCGTAGCGGCTTTGTGGATAGCGGTCCACGGCGTAGGGCAGGGTGCAGTGCGCCAGCGTGCGGTAGCGGGTGAACGCTGGCTGCGCATTCAGCTGCGCGTTGCCGTGCACGTACTCGCGCTCGTCCGGCTGGCGGGTGATGGCGTGGTCGATGTCGCCGCTGTCGGCCGGGTGGCCGCGCACCACCGCGAGGTAGGTCTTGGCCGGCTGTTTGGCGGCGAAATCCTGGTTCAGCAGCCGCGCGCTGTCGCTGTCCAGCGCGAACAGCAGCACGCCGCTGGTGCCGCGATCCAGCCGGTGCACCGGAAACACCTGCTGCCCGATCTGGTCGCGCAGCAATTGCACTGCGAAGCGGGTTTCGCGACGGTCGATCTCGCTGCGGTGCACCAGCAGGCCGGACGGCTTGTCGATGGCGATCAGGTGCTGGTCACGATAGAGGATGGTGAGCATGGGCGGGGCCGGCGGCAAAAGCGCGCATTCTAACAGCGCCGCCGCGGCCACGCCGTGCCGATTGGCCGCCACGCCGTGCACGCCGGTTTTCCATTTGGCATGGCATGTGCTATGGCTATAGTTCCCGCCGCCTGACAAGGACCCCACCATGAGCGCCCGTCTGTCCACCGTTGCCCTGTCGCTGCTGCTGGCCGCCTGTGCCGCCACGCCGCCATCGTTCACCTACAGCCCGCTGCCACCGCAGCCGGAAGCCGCCTCCGGCTATCAGGACAAGCCGGGCTGGGCCACCAGACAGTACGCGGTGGCCGCCGCCAACCCGCTGGCCACCGACGCCGGCCGCCAGGTGCTGGCCGCCGGCGGCAGCGCGCTGGATGCTGCCATCGCGGTGCAGATGGTGCTGGGGCTGGTGGAGCCGCAAAGCAGCGGCATCGGCGGCGGCGCCTTCCTGCTGTACTACGACGGCAAGCAGGTCAGCGCCTATGACGGTCGCGAGACCGCACCGGCCGCCGCCGACGAGACGCTGTTCCTCGGCGCCGACGGCAAGCCGCTGGCATTCAACGATGCGGTGGTCGGCGGCCGCTCGGTCGGCGTGCCCGGCGTGGTGGCGATGCTGGAGCTGGCGCACCGCGAGCAGGGCAAGTTGCCGTGGACGGACCTGTTCCAGCCGGCGATCCGCCTCGCCGAGCAGGGCTTCGCCATCAGCCCGCGGCTGCATACGCTGCTGAAGTCCGACGCCTTCCTGAAGCAGGACCCGGTGGCCGCCGCCTACTTCTATCAGGCCAGCGGCGAGCCGTATCCGGTCGGCCACCGGCTGCGCAACCAGCCCTATGCCGATGTGCTGCGCCAGATCGCCGAGCGCGGCAGCAAGGCGCTGCTGCAGGGCACGGTGGCGCAGGCCATCGTCGCCAAAGTGCAGGGACACGCGGCCAACCCCGGCAAGCTGACGCTGGCCGATCTCGCCGCCTACCGGCCGAAGAAGCGTGACGCGCTGTGCAGCGACTACCGCGCCGCCAGCCGCGACTACCGCCTGTGCGGCTTCCCGCCACCGAGCAGCGGCGCCATCGCTATCAGCCAGATCCTCGGCATATTGAACAACACCGCCGCCGCCGGCCTGCCGCTGTCCGCCGGCGCAGACGGCAAGCCGCTGCCATCGCCGCAGTGGCTGCACCTGTACAGCGAAGCGTCGCGGCTGGCGTTTGCCGATCGTGCCAAGTACGTCGGCGATCCGGACTTCGTGCCAGCGCCCGGCGGCAGCTGGCAGACCATGCTGGCGCCCGGCTACCTAGCGGCGCGGGCCAGGCTGATCGGCGACAACAGCATGAAGACGGCGCAACCGGGCCAGCCCGGCGCCATAGCGCTGGCGCTGGGCATCGCCGCGCCGCAGCCGGAGTACGGCACCAGCCACATCAGCATCGTCGATGCCGACGGCCACGCGCTGAGCATGACCACCACCATCGAGGCGCAGTTCGGCGCGCGGCAGATGGTGAACCCGTCTGGCAAGGGTAGTGGCGGCTTCCTGCTCAATAACGAGCTGACCGACTTCAACTTCGCCCCCAACGACGCCGCCGGCCTGCCCACCGCCAACCGCGTGCAGCCGGGCAAGCGCCCGCGCAGCTCGATGAGCCCGACGCTGGTGTTCGACAAGGCCAGCGGCCAGTTGCTGATCAGCGGCGGCAGCCCCGGCGGCGCGCTGATCATCCACTACACCGCCAAGACGCTGTACGGCATGCTCAACTGGGGGCTGAACGCGCAGCAGGCGATCAACCTGCCCAACTTCGGCGCCACCGGCGCACCGACGCTGCTGGAAGAAAAACGCTTCCCGGCCGACACCGTGCAGTGGCTGCAGGCGCACGGGCATGAAGTGCGCGAAACCGACATGACCAGCGGCCTGCAGGCCATCGGCCGCACGGCGGATGGCTACTTCGGCGGCGCCGACCCGCGCCGCGAAGGCGTGGTGATGGGGGAGTAGGGCGCAATCCCCGGAAAACTCAGCCAAACAAGCGGCCAACCCTAGGCAAGGTTGGCCGCTTTTTTTGGGGGGTTGTTTTATGCGCTTGAAACCGGCGGGGGAGCATTTGTCGCCCGGATAAGGCGAAGCCGCATCCGGGGATTCACCAACGTTGGCCGCAAGGAAAAACGTGAGCGAAGGCGATGACCTCAATGCGCCACGGGATTGATTCTTGTGCGGTGGGCAAATCCCCGGATGCGCTTAGGCTTATCCGGGCTACTTGCTGCAAAAACCAAAACCGCACCAACGCGCCCATTCCTGTTGGCGCAAGCCGTGCACACTGTCGCCAGCCCGGAAACAAGCCGCCCTCTTTTGAGCGCAGCGGATGGGCGGCGCCGGGATGGCGGCGGTTTGCACGGGAATTCTTGCGCCTTCGGGAGAGCGGGGATTGAAAAGGGGGATGCGGTATCCCCCTTTCCCGCCGCCGCGCGGAAAGCGGCAGATAAAAAATATCCGCGTAGCGGATGCCCCAGACAAAACAAGGTTGGCCGCAAACCTGTTACGGCTTGCGGCCAACCTTTTCATTCAATCGCGGTAACCGTTGGGCCTCGCAGGCTCAGCCCAACCTACTGTGCTTCCGATATCGACCCAAAGCAGTCGATGCCTTCATGAAAAAGCGGATACTAACGTTGGAGGTAACGTGCAGCCGGAATGCCGCAGACATGGAGGGAACCCAAAGCGCAGCTTTGGGCCGTCACGTTGACCGAAAGGTTATGCACCTGCGTCGATGGAGACAGTTTCTTTATTTGCATACGACCCCTCGTGCGTAATCAGATTAGGAATTGCCGAGATTTTAAGTGCCAAATTTTCAGTAATTGCGCACGATGGAATGGCTAAGCGCCTATAGCAGCGACTACTTTCATTCCAATCAAATACATAAAGCCCTTGAGCTGCAAAGTCATCCCAGACGGTGAAGGTGCCAAAATTTGAGGACTCTAGTGAATCTGAAATTGCATCGTACGCCATGTGGTTCTCAATCACTATTTTTGGAATATCACCAAAGCCTGCCGTAGAGAACAACGCAATTGCGCCAAATTCATCTTTGGCGAACCAATCAAACTCTCGTCCTGTGAGATCAGCGTGTGACATGAAGTGGTGCATAACGTGAAATATACACCTTTGCAGGTGTATATTTGGTTTGTCTGTGTGTATAACTATGTATGATATGCGCATTTATCATTGTTTTACAAGCCATTGGGGTTGCCAATGCCTGAAAGTACACAGCCGGATGGGACTGCCGCGCCACTCTTGCTCGATGTGTTGCGCGAGACGCTGCGAGTCAGGCATTACAGCCTGCGCACCGAGCAGCAATACGTCAATTGGGTACGGCGCTTTTTGCGCTTTCACCATCATCGGCACCCTCGCGAGATGGGGGCTGCGGAGGTCAGTAGCTTTCTCACCCATCTGGCTGTTGAAGGTCAGGTGTCTGCATCCACGCAAAATTAAGCATTGTCTGCGCTTCTGTTCCTCTATCGTGATGTGCTGATGCTGAACTTGCCCTGGCTAGATGAGGTTGTTCGGGCCAGACCGTCCAGGCATCTGCCAGTCGTTCTGACGCGACAGGAGGCCACGGCACTGTTGGCGCAGGTCGATGGGCTGTACGCGCTGCAGCTGCGTTTGCTATACGGCACCGGCATGCGGCTGATGGAGTGCATGCGCCTGCGGGTCAAAGACATCGACTTCGGGCGTGGCGAAATTCTGATCCGCGATGGCAAGGGGGCGAAAGACAGAGTGACAATGTTGCCTCAGAGCCTGGTGGCACCACTACAGGCCCATCTGCAGCGGCGGCGCGCCATCCACGAGGCAGACTTGCAGGCCGGAATGGCTGATGTGTTTTTACCCGATGCGCTGGCACGAAAATACCCGCATGCCGGGCAGGAATGGGGCTGGCAATATGTGTTTGTCACCACTGGTTATGTGCGCGACCCGCGCTCTGGCGCACAACGGCGGCACCATCAGGATGAAAAGCTACTGCAGCGAGCGATGAAGCGGGCGGTAACTGCTGCCGGGATTGCCAAGCTGGCCACACCGCATACGCTACGCCACAGCTTTGCCACCCATCTGCTTGAATCCGGCTACGATATTCGCACGGTGCAGGAGCTACTGGGCCACGCGGATGTCAGCACCACGATGATTTATACCCATGTACTGAACAAGGGAGGCTGGGGCGTGAGCAGTCCGCTGGATAGCCTGTGAGCGCATTATTTGTCGTGCCGGAAGGCACGCGACGATATTCTAATGTCGGCTTTGCTGCAGCTAGCTGCCAATGACATCGATGTTATCGACAGGCAGCTTTGGCCGAGGATCTGCCGGAATACCCACCAGACCGGTAGTAGTGTCGCCTGAGCTGTCTCGGAAGCCCATCATGAGCAATGGCTGCTTTCATACTGGAAAGCAGCCATTGCTGTCGCGGGCAAACAAGGGCGATTCAAAACGCAGTTACGAGCACCCTTCGCGTTGATGTATCGCACGCATCTCAGAACTCCGTGACGACTGTCACGCCTGCAACTTCGAATTTGTCCATATTCATCAGCACATCAATCGACTGCTCAAGATTGATCGTCCGACCGATGAGCTTTTCCGGTGCCAACTTGCCCGATTTCATCATTGCAAACATGGCGTCATAGCGGTGTGCCTGCATGCCATGGCTGCCCAGGATTTCAAGTTCGTGCGCGATGACCTTGCTCATCGGAATGGCCGGGGTGCTGTGCTCTCCCAGCATGAGGCCGACCTGGACATGCTTGCCGCGTTTGCGCAAGTTGCTGACCGAATTGAAACAGGTGACAGGGTGCCCGAGTGCATCCAGGGACACATGCGCACCGCCCCGGGTGATTTCCAGCACGGCTTCGACCACGTTGGTCACTTTTGCGGCGTTGACCGTGGCAACCGCACCGAGGGCGCGGGCGAGATCGAGCTTGTCTTCCGAAATATCAATGGCGATGACATTCGCGCCAATGGCATGGGCAATCATGATGGCGGACAGGCCGACGCCACCGCAGCCATGCACCGCTACCCACTGGCCGGCCGAGGTCTTGCCCTGATCCACCACCGCGCGGAATGAGGTGACAAAGCGGCACCCCAGGCTGGCCGCGGTGGCGAAGTCCAGCGTTTCCGGCAAGGACACCAGATTGATGTCCGCCTGATGAATCGACACGAACTCGGCAAATGATCCCCAGTGGGTGAAGCCGGGCTGAAACTGATGGTCGCAGACCTGATGGTTGCCGGAGTGGCATTCGGGGCAATGACCGCATCCGGCCACAAACGGAACGGTGACCCGGTCGCCCACCCGCCATTTTGTCACCTGCTTGTCCACCGCCTCCACGACGCCCGAGAACTCATGCCCCGGTACATGGGGCAGGCGAATGTCCGGGTCATGACCGACCCAGCCATGCCAGTCGCTGCGGCAAACACCGGTCGCCATGACCTTGATGACCACCCCGCCGGATTCCGGCGTCGGGTCAGGGACAGTCGTTAGTTGCGGCGGGGCAGCAAAGGATTCATAGACAACAGCTTTCATGAGCGGCTCCTGTGTTGAAGTATCCCTTCATTGTGAAGCATTACCGTGAATTTACCTTTCTATTTGCTATTGGAATAACAGGGAATATGAAATAGCATTTCACCAGTGAAAACGGATTGAAAGGTTGTTTCGCCATGACCGCGCTCGACAAAGTGGACATTGCCATTGCCGACCGGCTGCAACAGGATGGCCGGCTGTCCAATGCCCGGCTTGCCGAACAGCTCGCCCTAAGCGAAGCCTCCTGCTGGCGGCGCCAAAAGCGGCTGGAAGAGATGGGGGTGATCGAAGGCTATAAAGCGATACTGAACCGACGCAAGCTCGGGATCGGTGTGATGGCCTTTGTACAGATCGTCTGTACGCAGCACAGCGAGGAGGTCACTGCCGCGTTCGAGAGGATCATCCAGGCCAGCCCCAATGTGCTCGCTTGTCACAACACAACCGGCGAGGCCGACTTTCTGTTGCAGGTAGTTGCCAGGGATCTCGATGATTACAGCCGTTTTGTCGAGAAAGTGCTGAGGAAATTGCCGGGTGTATTGAGTATCCGTACGAATATTTCATTGAGGGAAATGAAAGTGATGAACAAGCTACCGATTACGGATATTGAACTAGGCTAGATACACTCAGAATTTTACCGACAGGATTATGGTAAATCGCTCCTGGACTGCTGGTTGCGTTAATGATTGCTTTAGCAGCGGAAGCAGCTATTTCTCGCCAAAAGTCCGGGTGACTGCTTTGGCCGACGACCAGCCACTACTCCAGGTGGGAAGGCAGTTGGTCGGCCTTAGCGGTTACTGGGATGCGCCCTGAGAAACGTCAGCAATCTGCCTGCTAGCAGCCCGTGGCGAAACAACCAGCCTGAATGACTACTTTCCTCCGCGGCATATGGCCGAACTCGACCCTGAGCGGAAGTAGCCTACGTTGGAATGCCGCCGGTCAGGAGCTTAGAGCTAACGGGTAGCAGTGCTGCAGAGCAGTCACTGAAGAGTACAGTGAGGCAGAAACTCGTAAGCGTGACCGTTTGGATAAATTGCTAGTCGGCAGCAGCAAGATAAAATAGCACCTTGCGTGCGACTACTAGGACGTCTCCAAAGTCACCGACAATGCGACATCCACTAGGCTGCACGACTGAAATACTATCGATGCAGCCATAATCAACGCTACCTTCTGCGTCTATTGCAGGTTTTACTGCATCTTGCCGTAGCAAACCTTGAACAGAAGACACACCTGAAAACTGGATAATACCTGGTCTATAGCAAGCCCAGTCCCCATGAGTAGGTGTAGATGCAGCTGAGTGAGTTCGTTGAAGGCTAGCCAAAACATAAAAGGTTAGCGACTCATGACCACGATGCCAAGCAAGAACAAACGTGTCCTCAAGAAGAATGTTGGAAAGCACGTCAATGTTCATCGGATGGCCTTGACGACACGACAATCACCAGTGAACGTGAGTCAATATCGATGCAAGAATCCCCAGGGAAGTAATCGAAATGATTGTGAGAACCTGATGCTGCATCTGAGTCAAAGTCGAACCACGAAGCAAAATTTTGAAGATTTTCGTCAGCAGCAGATATAACCAGAGTATGGTTCTCTACCGACACCTTCGTCGGGCCGCTACCCCGAATAATGTGTAGTTCGCGTAACGCTCTTGTGTATGGACTAGGGTCACACTCAGAATTTGCCAAATGAGTAAGCGTAGTTTCATTACCACCGACCAAGGCGTGGATTGCTTCAAAAATTTGCTGTAGCTCTGCTATAGAGCCTGAAAGTTCAAGCTCAAGGTCAGACTCTAAAATTTTAATCAATCTGACAACCTATTCTTATGACATGCATGTCAAAGTGGCTGTCACTGGCTGTTTACTTGTACATGACTGTACGTTCCAGTGACTGCATTATGGCGAAGCTGGCGAGTGACTGTTCTTGGCCGTCAGCTATCATGCTAGCACAATAGCATGATAGCATGACTGGTCTGTCCCGCCCCCTGTGGACACTAACTTAAGGTGGATAATCACCACCAAGGAGCAGTGTTCATGACCAAGACCAGACGTACTTTTCCGGAGTCCCTCAAGCGCGAAGCGGTTGAGCAGGTGCACGCCGGGACACCTTTACGGCATGTTGCCCAAGCCTTCGACATTACCGAGTCACTGCTGGGTAAGTGGAAACGTCAGTTCCAAGATGCCGGACCTGATGCTTTCCCGGGCCGAGGCAAACAGAGCGGCGAAACCGCCGAGCTGAAACGACTGCGTGACGAACTGGCTCGCGTCACCATGGAGCGCGATGTCCTAAAAAAGGCGCTCGTCATCTTCTCGCAACCCACGAAGTGAGATTACGCGCGATTCAGGCACTGTCGGGCCGCTACCCGGTGGCACCGATGTGCCAACTGTTTCGCGTGTCCTGCAGTGGCTACTACGCATGGCTACACCGCACCCCTTCGGCGCGAGAGATGGCAAACCGACAACTACTGCGTGAGATTCGCTTGGTTCATGCTGAGGTCAATGGCATCTATGGCCATCGGCGCATTCATGCCGAACTACTAGCGCAGGGTTTCGCCTGCGGGCGGCATCGCATCGCGGGCTTGATGCGGCGAAACGGTATCCGAGTCAGAACCCGTAAACGTTGGCGACCCGTGAGTGGCGGCCAACATCTTCTCCCCGTAGCGCCCAATCTGTTACAGCGACAATTCGCTGCTGGTGACGTCAATCAGCGTTGGGTGTCGGATATGACCTATATCCGGACCGGTGAAGGGTGGCTGTACCTGGCGGTGGTACTCGACTTGTACTCCCGGGCAATCGTCGGCTGGGCCATGCATCACCGAATGCAGCAAGAACTGGTGCATGCCGCCCTGACGATGGCGGTGGCGCGTCGCAAGCCTGCTGGGGAGGTGATTCTGCATTCGGACCGGGGGAGTCAGTACTGTGCCTTTGACTACCAGGCACTACTGAAACGGCATGGGATGGTACCGAGTCACTCCCGCGCCGGGAACTGCTGGGATAATGCGGCGATGGAAAGCTTCTTCCGTTCGCTGAAGTCAGAGCGGGTTTATTTGACCCACTACCGAAGCTACGAGGAGGCACGTACAGATGTGTTTGATTACATCCGCTTTTACAATCACCAACGACGTCATTCGACCCTGGGGTATTTGACCCCGGTTGAATTCGAACGCCGTCGTTCAGTGCTTAGTGCTTAACCCGCTGTCCACGGGGAGCGGGACAGACCAGACAACGTGCTTCGGTTGAGCCACTCGCGTAGGGCCTACGCCCCAAGGCGGCCAATCACGCTTTTGGTCAGAGGGCATTCAGGAGCGCCGGAATTCACCGGATTGGCACGACTTGGCTCGACAGGTCCGGTGGAATGATGAGTTAGGAGGCGGCGTCCTCTAGGCATCAGTAGGGGCTGTAGTAAAATATGCGATGAAGACCAAATAGTCGTTCACTGGAACACTCCGTGCCTTTTTCTCCTTTAGGTACTGCCATTTCTCTGCTTCGGCATCAAAGTCGGTAGTGCACAGCAGGAGCTCAAAGCCTTCCGCGACTTCTGCTGCGGTGCGCTGGACGTAAACAGCCCAAGATTCTCCAAGTTGCCTGGGTCTCGCATCGGCATTCAGCCAGTAGGGTTCGCACCTTCCATCAGGTAGCACCCACTGAAACTGCCCACCCAGGCACGCAAAGCCTTCAGCCGCAGCGCCCCGTAGAACTGCCGGAAAATCGCTGCACTTCCACCCAACCTCATTTCCGGATGGAACCGCTCGTGCTAACAAATGGGAGGGAAGCTCACTGGAAGTCATGATGATTAATGCTTGATGCAACCTAATGGATTAACAAGACTGCCAATGTCAGCTATGCGGCCAGCTCAACGAACGGCAGGTTATGGCCGAAAGCTGCCCCTGAGCGAAAGTTGGTTACTAGCTATGGCAGCAATGATACTACCCACCTATTAGGTATACCCGCCACATGATCTTGCAATCTATCCTGCAGATGTAATGCCGACCATACAGCAGCCGACTCAAGTCCAATGCATTGCTCTTTTGTAGCTGGACTTTCGACACCATCTATGTAAATTGTGTACTGACCCGAAATTTTATCCTTTTTGAAGCGAGGAGTTGCCTGCAGGAGATTTTTAGGAATGTCTGTCACTACCGCTATAGGCTGCCAGCCCGGCTCTTTTGACACATGTTTCATGACCCATAGCCGCCACAATACACCTGATTTCAATATCTCTTGGATGGTGGCATCTGGATTAAAGCAATTGAAAAATGCGAACTCGGGAAACTCTAAAGCCAAAGCAAAGGCAGCTCCCCCATTGCTCAATTTAATTTTGAACAGCCTTCCTGTTTTCCATCGCATCTCAAAGAATCCCGTGTTAAATAGCCAGAGCCAAACTGTTGGTTTAACGGCCGCTTTGCGGTGATGTTTCCAAGTGTCGGCTCCTGGCCGATTGCTGCCACTGTAATGCCAAGGCATAACCGGCCCACATTCACTCCTTCCCAAAACCCCATAAAACCCTGCGGCCAACCTCGTCACCAAGGTTGGCCGCATTTGCTTCAGGCGCCGGATAAAACGCTTACTTCAGCACCACCTTGCTGAAATCCACGCGCCCGAACGGACTGACCTGGTAACCGCTGACCTTGTTGCTGGTGATCACCGCGGCGGTCGGGTGTGCCAGCGGCAGCCACAGCGCCTGCTCCTTGATGATCTGCTGCGCGCGGGCGTAGTTGGCGGCGCGCAGTTTCGGGCTGGCGTCGCGGCGGGCGTCGGTGATCAGCTTGTCCAGCTTCGGGTCGCAGTAGCGGGCGAAGTTGGTGCCGGATTGCACCGCGGCGCAGCTGAATTGCGGGGTGAGGAAGTTGTCCGCGTCGCCGTTGTCGCCGGCCCAGCCCATGAACAGCAGGTCGTGCTCGCCGGCCTTGCCGCGCTTGATCAGCTCGCCCCATTCGATGACCTTGATCTCGGCGCGGATGCCGATCTTGGCGAGGTCGGCCTGCAGCAGTTCGGCGCCGGCTTTCGGGTTCGGGTTCAGCGTGCTGCCGGTGGGGCGGATCCAGATGCTGGTGTCGAAGCCGTTGGCGAGGCCGGCCTCGGCCAGCAGTTTTTTGGCCCGGACGATGTCCTGCGGGTAGTCCTTGATCGCCTTGTTGTAGCCGAAAGTGGACGGCGGGAACGGGTTGCTGGCGGCGATGGCGCTGCCGCCGAATACCGCCTTCAGGTAGCTGGCCTTGTCGAAGGCGAGGTTCACCGCCTGGCGCACGCGCTTGTCGTCAAACGGCTTGTGCTGGCTGTTGAGCGCCACGAAGCCGGTCATGAACGCCGGGGTGGTCAGCACGCTCAGGCGGTTGTCGGCGCTGGCTTCCTGCACATCCTGCGGTTTCGGGCCGATGGCGATCTGGCATTCGCCGGCCTTCAGCTTTTGCACGCGCACATTGCTGTCGGTCGTGATGGCGTAGGTCAGCCGTTCCGCCGCCGGCTTGCCGCCGAAGTAGGTGGGGTTGGCCGCGTAGCGCACCGCGCTGTCCTTGGCGAAGCTCTGCAGCTGGAACGGGCCGGTGCCGACCGGCTGGCTGTTCAGCAGCTCCGGGGTGCCGGCGCGCGCCAGTTGCGCCGCGTATTCGGCGGAGTAGATCGAGGCAAAGCCCATCGACAGGGTCGGCAGTAGGGTGGCGTCCGGCTGGTTCAGCTCGAAGCGCACGGTGCGGGCATCGACGCGCACCACGGCCTTGATCAGCTTGTCGAGCTGGAACGATTTGGCGTGCGGGTAGCCGGTGGGCGCGGTCTTGTGCCACGGGTGGTTGCTGTCCAGCATGCGCTGGAAGCTGAACACCACGTCGTCGGCATCCAGCGCGCGGGTGGGGTTGAACCAGGCGGTGCGGTGGAAGGCGACCTTGTCACGCAGGGTGAAGGTGATGGACAGGCCGTCCGGCGCCACCGTCCAGCGCGTGGCCAGCGACGGCACCAGCTTGCCCTGGCGGGCGTCGTATTCCACCAGCCGGTTGAACAGCACGTCGGCGCTGGCGTTGGTGGTGGTCAGCGAGTTGTAGCGCACCACGTCGAAGCCTTCCGGGCTGGCGTCGGTGCAGACGGTGAGCGGTTTGGCCAGCGCGGTGGCGGACAGGGCGAGCAGGGACAAGGGCAGCAGGGTGCGCAATTGCATGGTGGGTTCCTTTGTACATAACGGTCATGCCAATGGCGCAGCATAACGCCATCAGCATGTTTTATGCCAATCACCATTTCAGCTAAGCAAAGTCCCGATCCGGCTCGCCGTGCTCAGCCGTGGCGGCTGAGGATGGGCCCGGCCATGCGCTGCAGGATGCCGGCCAGCGTGCTCAGCGCCAGCCGCTGCCGCCCCGGTAGGTGGGCGCTGAACACCGCGCTGTACTCCAGCGCCGGCACGCCGCCGCGATGCTGCTTGAAGGCGCCGGCCCCGGAGCTGTAGTGCAGGCGCAGGCCGCGCGCCTGTGCCTCGCGCAGCAGCAGCGCCATCAGCCGCCGGTACAGCCCCAGCTCCGGCGGCAGCGTGGTGTCGTAGCCCAGCAGCGGCGTGGTCAGCCAGCCGTAGCGCTGATACAGGCCGATGACGCCGACGATGCGGCCGTCCAGCCGCAGTGCGTGCAGCTCCAGGAAGCGCTTGTCGAGGCACAGCGCGAAGAATTCGTCGGTGAAATCCGGGTTCAGTACCGAGTGCTTGTCGATGAACAGCGCGCGAAAGCAACGCCGCAACGCCGGCAGCTCGTCGGCGGTCAGCGAGTCCGGGCCGCACAGTTGCAGCTCGGGCTGCGCCAGCAGCTTCTGGTCGCGCTTGACGTTGGGGCTTTGCCACACCGCCGGGTCTTGCGGATCGCAGGTGTAGATCTGCCGCGCCGGCAGCAGCGTCCAGCCCTGTGCGGCCAACCTTTGCGCGAGACCGGGGTTGACCGCGTCGCTGACATTGCGCAGCAGCAGCGGGCTGTCGCAGTGGCGCGCCATCACGGACTCGGTCAGCAGCGACAGGTCGCTGTCCTGCCAGTCCGGGTGCAGGTTGGTGGAGATCAGCCAGTTGTTGATCACCGCCGCCTCGTCCAGCCGCGCGGCGGTGATCAGGCCGGACAGCGGCAGGCCGGCGACCTGCGCCAGCGTGCCCAGCGAGCGGCTCTTGCGCTGCGCTTCGTCCTGCGCGTAGCGCAGCCATGCCGAGCGCGCGCTGGCGACGTAGCTGTCCTGCGCGCTGAAGGTGTGCAGCCGGGTGACCGGGATCGGCGGATTGCCGGCGTCGCTGCAGCAGACGTCGCAGGCGGCATTGCGCACCCAGTGCTGGCCGCCGCTGAGCCGGGCCTGGCTCAGCCAGCTGGCGTGGCCGTCCAGCAGCAGCGCGGGTTTGAGTCGGTTCATGTTTGCTTGATATAGAGGTGGACGCCGCCGTAGATGGCGGCGCGGTCGCGACGGTGCAGCTCGCGGTTGTGGTCGGGGTCGGTGCGCCAGGCGGCGCGCACCTGCGGCGCCAGCCGCGTTTCCAGCGGCGAGGCGCTGCCGCCGGTGCGGAACACCACCCGCGCGCCGCTGGCGGCGGTACGGGTCACTTCGCGCCATAGCGCGTTGAGCTGGGTGTCGTCCATCCAGTCCTGCGCGTCGAGGAATAGGTAGGTGTCCAGCGAGTGCGACGGGCGGTTGACGAGAAAATCGGTCAGCGAACAGTGGTGGCTGTGCAGGCGCGGGCTGTGCTCGCGGATGGCGGCGTAGTGCTGCTGCTGCAGGTACATCGGCAGCGCGCTCTGGCGGCCGGTATCGTAGCGGCGGGCAAACGCCTGCTGCGCGTAGGGGTTGTCCGCCAGCGGAAAATCGCAGGCCAGGCGGCGCATGCGCTCGCGGAACAGCGCCGGCAGGTCGCCGTCGGCGTCGTGCAGCAGCGCGGCGAACTGCGCGGGCGGAATGCCCATGCTGTACAGCATTGCCGGGCGGCGGACGAGGAAGCGCAACAGCGGGTGGTCGAACAGCGGCGCCAGGTGGCGATCGAACAGCGCCTGCTGCTCGTCAAGGTTGGCCGCGGAGGCCAGCCGCGACAGGTTGCCGCCCAGCAGCCGCCCCAGGCCGTGCGCGGCGCCGATGAAGCGGCCGAGCAGGCCGTGGCGGTAGGCGTGGCGCGCGAACAGGCTGTAGCGCGGGCGGCCGCGCCAGTCGGTCTGTTCCCAGTACTGGCGCGCGGCCGGCGGCAGCTGCGGCGCCAGATGCTGGCGGTAGCGCTGCAGGTTGGCCGCATCGTCGGCGCCGCCGAGAAAGGCCAGCAGCGTCGGGTAGTCCGGCAGGCTCTGGAACGCGGCGCGCTTCAGCGCCAGCATCGCCAGATGGCTGGCGTTGAGGTCCACCGCGTGTACCTCCTGTGGCGCGCAGGCGAGGTAGGCCAGCGCATTGCAGCCGCCGGAGGAGATGGTCAGCACCCGCGCGCCGGGCTGCAGCTGCAGCGCGTCGATGTCGACCAGCGGGTCTTCCCAGATCTGCGCGTAGACCAGCTGGCTGAACCAGCGCGCGAACAGTCGGTCGCCCAGCGCGCGCGTGCCGGTGCTGCGGCTGTTGTGTACCGCCTTGTTGATCAGGGTATGGGTATGCATATCGCCTCCGGGGTTGGGCATCCGGGCATTGTGGTGGCGGCGGGTGGCAGGCGTGTGACGGACTGATGTCAGTCGCGTGACGCAGGGCAGGGCTTGACATGTGTGTTATAACGTAATTTTATTGATTGTTACGTTATAACGAAAGGAATGCAGTGTCCCAACCCCAAGATCATCGCCTGCCCGTCACCGTGCTGTCCGGCTTTCTCGGCGCCGGCAAGACCACCTTGCTCAACCACATCCTCAACAACCGCGACGGCCGCCGCGTGGCGGTGATCGTCAACGACATGTCCGAGGTCAACATCGACGCGCAGCTGGTGCGCGACGGCGGCGCGGCACTGAGTCGCGCCGAGGAAAAACTGGTGGAGATGAGCAACGGCTGCATCTGCTGCACGCTGCGCGAGGACCTGCTGGTGGAGATCCGCCAGTTGGCCGCCGCCGGTCGCTTCGACTATCTGCTGATCGAATCCACCGGCATTGCCGAGCCGCTGCCGGTGGCGGAGACCTTTACCTTCCGCGACGACGACGGCCACAGCCTGGCCGACATCGCGCGGCTGGACACCATGGTGACGGTGGTGGACGGCTTCAACTTCCTGCGCGACTACGGCTCGCGCGACAGCCTGACGCAGCGCGGCGAGGCGGCCGGTGCGGACGACGAGCGCACGGTGGTGGACCTGCTGGTGGAGCAGGTGGAGTTCTGCGACGTGATCGTGCTCAACAAGACCGACCTGATGAGCGCCGCCGACATCCGCCACCTGCAGGCGATCCTGGCCACGCTCAATCCGCGCGCGCGCATCGTCAGCAGCCACTTCGGCCGCGTGCCGCTGAACACGGTGCTGGATACCGGGCTGTTCGATTTTGACGCCGCCGCCGAGGCGCCGGGCTGGCTGCAGGAGCTGCGCGGCGAGCACGTGCCGGAAACCGAAGCCTACGGCATCGGCAGCTTTGTCTACCGTGCGCGCAAGCCGTTTCATCCGCAGCGCCTGTATCACTGGCTGCAGCAGGAATGGCCGGGCGTGGTGCGCTCCAAGGGCCACTTCTGGCTGGCGACACGGCCGCTGCTGGTCGGCAGCTGGTCGCAAGCCGGCGCCATGTCGCGTCACGGCCTGGGCGGGCTGTGGTGGGATGCGGTCGATCGCGCCGACTGGCCGGACGACGCGGAAAGCCGCGCGCTGATCGCCAGCCGCTGGCAGGAACCGTGGGGCGACCGCCAGCAGGAGCTGGTGCTGATCGGCATCGACATGGACGCGGCGGCGCTGACGGCGGCCTTCGACGCCTGCCTGCTAACCGACGACGAACTGGCTGCCGGGGCGCCAAGCTGGGCCGGCCTGGCAGACCCGTTCCCGAGCTGGGCAGAAGAGGATGACGGCGTGGACGTGGCTGGCAACTAGCTGTCGCGCGGCTACCAGCGCAGCGTGGTAAAGCGCGCGACCAGAAAATCCAGCAGCGCGCGTACCGCCGGCGACAGGTGGCGGCGCGACGGGTACAGCGCGTAGATGGTCATCGCTGGCGGCTGCCACTCCGGCAGCACCGCCAGCAGCTCGCCGCTATGCAGCAGCCGGTTGGCGAGATAGCTCGGTTGCAGGCTGATGCCGCCGCCGGCCAGCGCCGCGTACAGCAGCACGGTGGCGTCGTTGGCGGTGAAGTGGGTGGCCACGTTGACGGTGTCGGTCTGCGCGGCGCGCTGGAAGCGCCAGCTGCTGCGGCCAACATTGCTGTGCCCCAGGCAGCGGTGGCCGGCCAGCTCGGCCGGCGTCTGCGGCGTGCCGGCGCTGGCCAGATAGCCGGGGCTGGCCACCAGCACCGAATCACACACCGCCAGCGGCCGCGCGATCAGCGCCGGGTCCGGCTCGCTGCTGATGCGGATCGCCAGATCGATGCGTGCCTCCACCAGGTTCAGCGTCGCATCGCCGACGTTGAGGTCGATCTTCAATTGCGGGTGCTGCGCCAGAAAATCGGCCAGCGCCGCCGCCAGGTGGGCATGGCCGAAGGACATGCTGCTGGTCAGCCGCAGCTGGCCGCGCAGCCCGGCATCGGCCGGCGCCACCTCGTCCTCCACCTCCGCCACCAGCGCCAGCATTTGCAGGCAGCGGCGCAGCGCCTGTTCGCCGGCGTCGGTCAGCGTCACTCGGCGGGTAGTGCGCTGCAGCAGCCGCGCGCCCAGCCATTGCTCCATCTCTGCCACATAGCGGGTGACCATCGCGCGCGACATCTGCAGCCGCTCGGCGCTGGCACTGAAGCTGCCGCTGGCGGCGACATCGGCGAATACCCGCATTGCGGTGACTCGGTCCATATTATTTGCCCGATTTGTGCAACAAATATGCGCAGTTTATCCGGTTTATCTGCGCGGATAGAGAAATTATAGTGACGTCCATCAAGCACGCGGCCGTCGCCGCCATGAAAGGACACGCCATGTTTCGAACCACACTGATCGCTGCCTCCCTTGCCCTGAGCGCCACCGCCGCCCACGCCGCCCAGCCGCTGCAGCTGAAGGTCTACAACGCCGGCGAGGGCAGCTTTCACGCCAATGCCGTGGTGGTGAGCGGCGAGCGCGAGGCGATGGTGATCGACAGCGGCTTTACCCGCGCCGACGGCTACCGCATTGCGGCCAACGTGCTGGACAGCGGCAAGACGCTGAAGACCATCCTGATCAGCAATGCCGACCCGGACTACTACTTTGGCGCCGAGGTGCTGAAGCAACTGTTCCCGCAGGCGCAAGTAGTGGCCACCCCGGCGGTGGCCGGCAAGATCCAGGCCAAGCTGGCCGGCAAGCTGGCGTTCTGGGGGCCGAAGATGGGCGCCAACGCACCGCAACAGCCCATCGTGCCCACTGCCCTGAAAACAGACAGCCTGAGCGTGGACGGTGAAAAGATCGAGCTGCGCGGCACCCGTGGCGTGCTGGCGCAGCGCCCGTATGTGTGGATTCCGTCGCTGCGCGCCATCGCCGGCAACGTGGCGCTGTTCAGCGGCCTGCACGTGTGGACCGCCGACACCCAGCAGCCGGCCGAGCGCCAGGCGTGGCTGGCGCAGCTGGACGAGATGGCGGCGCTCAAGCCCGCCATCGTGGTGCCCGGCCACATGGCCGCCGGCAGCGCGCTGGACGCCAGCGCCATCAGCTATACCCGCACCTACCTGCAGCGTTTTGACAGCGAGGCGGGCAAGGCCAACAATGCCGCCGAACTGATTGCCGCCATGCAGCGCGCTTACCCGCAGGCCGGCATGGGGCTGGCGCTGGACATCGGCGCCAAGGTAAACAAAGGGGAAATGAAATGGTAAATGGCGTTCTGCACTACTACTACGACCCGCTGTGCGGCTGGTGTTACGGCGCGGCGCCGCTGCTGGCCGCCGCGGCCAACGTTGCCGACCTCGCCATCGCACTGCACGCCGGCGCGATGATGAGCGGCGCCAATCGCCAGCAGGTAAGCCCGCAGCTGCGCCAGTACGTGATGGGCCACGATGCGCGCATCCAGCAACTGACCGGCCAGCCGTTTGGCGATGCCTACTTTAATGGCCTGCTGCTGGATAACAGCGCGGTATTCGACAGCACGCCGCCGACGCTGGCGATCCTCGCCGCCGAGGCACTGGGCGTGGACGGGCTGGCGATGCTGCACCGCCTGCAGCAGGCGCACTACGTGGACGGGCAGCGCCTTGCCGAGCCGGCGGTGCTGCAGCAGCTGGCGCAGGAAATGGGGCTGGACGGCGCCGCCTTTGCCGCCGAATACCAGCGCCAGCAGGGAGAATTCGCCGCCCACGTTGGCCGCAGCCACCGCGACATGGCCGCGCACGGCCTGCGCGGCTTCCCGTCGCTGCTGCTGGAACTGAACGGCCAGCTGCAGCGGCTGGAGCTGTCGCCGTATCTGGGCAAGCCGCAGGCGTTTGCCGCTTATCTGCGAGGTTTGCTGGGCGGTGCGACCAGCCATGGCGCGACCGATGCGGCGTTCTGCACGCCGGATGGCTGCCACTAGCACCGCCGAACGCCAGACCGCTGCGCCCGTTACCGGACGCAGCGGTTTTTTTTGCGGCCAACGTTGGCCGCAACCAGCCTCGCGCGCGCAAAAAAAGCCAGCACAAGGCTGGCTAAAGTACTTCTTTCAGAGGAAATCAATCTTGTTGCCGGCGTGCACGCCGGCTTCGGGCGTGGCCGCTCAGGCACCGCCGACGGTGGACACCACCTGCCACTTGCCGTTCTTGACCTGGTATACCGTTACCGCGCCGTTGTTGATGTCGCCCTTGGCGTCAAACGACACCTTGCCGGTGACACCGGTGTAGTTGGTTTTGCCGACTTCGGCCAGATACTGCTTCGGATCGCTGGAGCCGGCGCGCTGCATCGCGTCGACTAGCACGCGCACGGCGTCGTATTCATACGGCGAGAACACCTGGATCTCGGTGTTGAACTTGCTCTGGAACTTGGTGTTGAAGGCGGCAAAGCCCGGCATCTTGTCGCGCGGCAGGCCGCAGGCGGAGGCATACAGGCTTTCGGCGGCGTCGCCCGCCAGCTTGATGAATTCCGGGGTCTGCATGCTGTCGCCGCCCATCAGCTTGGCCTTGATCCCCAGCCGCTTCATCTGTTTTGCCATTGGCCCGGCCTGGGCGTCCATGCCGCCGTAGAACACCACGTCCGGCTGAGCGCCCTTGATCGCGGTCAGGATGGCGTTGAAGTCGGTGGCGGTATTGGTGGTGAACTCGCGCTTCACCACCGTGCCGCCTTTGGCGGTGACGGCCTTGGCGAATTCATCGGCCAGGCCCTGGCCGTAGGCGGTGCGGTCATCGACCACCGCCACCGTTTTCGCCTTCAGCGTGTCGATGGCGAACTGCCCCAGCGCCGTGCCTTGCTGCACGTCGTTGGCGATCATGCGGAAGGTGGTCTTGTAGCCTTGCCGGGTGTAATCGGGGTTGGTGGCGGAGGGCGAAATCTGCGGGATGCCGGCATCGGCATAGATGCGCGAGGCCGGGATGGTGGTGCCGGAGTTCAGGTGTCCGACCACGCCGACCACGCCGGCGTCGATCAGGCGCTGCGCCACCTGGGTGCCGATCTTGGGATCGCCCTGATCGTCCTCGGACACCAGCTCGAAGCGCACCTTCTTGCCGCCGATCTCCACGCCTTCGACATTGAGGTCCTCGATCGCCAGCTTGGCGCCGAACTCGACATCCTTGCCCAGATGCGAGATCGGGCCGGTCAGCGGCGATACCTGGCCGATCTTGATGGTCTCGACGCCGGCTGCGGCGGTATGGTCCGGCGCGGTGGCGGCCGTCTCCTGCTTGCCGCAGGCGGTGAGCGACAGGGCCGTAGCAGCAAACAGACTCAGTTTTGCAAAGTTTCTCATGTGTTTTCCTGAATGTAGATCGGGGTTGCCGTGATGCCGGGGCAGGCTGCGTCTATGCGCAGTGTTTTCTCCCGCCGCCCGGTGCTGGGTGGAACGCTTTATTGCAAAACGGGGGGCCGAGCGGAGGCCAGCCGGCTATCCGGGCTGGCCGGGCCGTCTGCCGCCCTTGGCGGTCGTATCAGCGCTGGCCCTCGAAGCCGCGCAGCACGTTCACCGCGTTGACGCCGATGTCGTCGACCATGTAGCCGCCTTCCATCACGAACAGGGTCGGGCGGCCGATGCCGGCGATGGTCTGGCCGATCTTGAGGAAGTCTTCGCTTTCGAGGCGGAAGTGGCTGATCGGGTCGTCCTTGAAGGTGTCCACCCCCAGCGAGATCACCACCGCGTCCGGGGCATAGGCGGCGATGGCGTCGCAGGCGTGGCTGAGTGCCGCGCCGTAGCCGTCCCAGCCGGTGCCGTGCGGCAGCGGGTAGTTGTGATTGAAGCCCAGCCCGGCGCCGGTGCCGGTTTCGTCGCGATGGCCGAGGAAGTAGGGGTAGGAGTGGCGCGGGTCGCCGTGCAGCGAGGTGAACATCACGTCGGCGCGGTCATAGAAGATGCTCTGCGTGCCGTTGCCGTGGTGGTAGTCGACATCCAGCACCGCCACGCGGCGGGCACCGCCGTCGAGGCAGGCCTGCGCGGCGATGGCGGCATTGTTGAGATAGCAGTAGCCGCCCATGTATTCGGCGGCGGCGTGGTGGCCGGGCGGACGGCACAGCGCAAAGGCGCTGTACTCGCCCTGCGCCAGCGCGGCCATGCCGGTCAGCGCAAGATTGGCGCTGCTGCGCACCGCATCCCAGGTGCCGGCGGTAATCGCCACGCCGGCGTCCATCGCGTAAAAGCCCAGCTTGCCGTCGATATGCACCGGCTCGATATCGCTGCGCAGATCGCGCACCGGCCAGATCAGCGGCAGCGCGTCATGCTGGCGGCCCAGCGCCTGCCATTCGCGCCACGCCTGTTCCAGAAAGCGCACATAGCGCTCGCTGTGCACGCGGGCATAACTGGCGCTGCCGAATTCACGCGGTGCGATGACCTCGCCCAGGCCAACCGCCTGTACCCGCGCCAGAATGGTGTCGGCGCGGCTCGGCATCTCGAAACAGGGCTTCAGGACGCCGTCCTTGAGTTCGGTGGCGTGGTGCAGACGATGGGCATTGCTGTAGATGGTAAGCATGACGGTGTGCCGTACAGGGGAAGGTGACGGCAACCAGTATGTGGCGGCGGCCCGGGATTTACTTTGCTTTAAGCGCCCGCCATTCGCTATCCTGCGATATGAATAGACTCTCTTAATGGCAATAATGAGTACGAACAAACCAAGAAACGAACTGGATGCCGCAGACCGGACTATTCTGCGTCTGCTGCAGCAGGACGGCACGCTGTCCAATCCCCGGCTGGCGGAGCAGCTGTCGCTGAGCGTGACGCCGTGCTGGCGGCGGCTGAAACGGCTGGAAGACGACGGCTATATCAAGGACTACCAGGCCAATCTCGACCGCCGCAAGCTGGGGCTGGACGTGCTGGCCTTCGTGCAGATCCGCTTCAGCGCGCACGGCGGCAACGAGCCGAACGCGTTCGAGGCGGCGATGTGCGCGCAGCCGCAGGTGCTGTCCTGTCACAAGATCACCGGTGACGCCGACTATCTGCTGCAGGTGGTGGCCACGTCATTGGACGCCTACAGCGAGTTTGTCGAGAACGTGCTGCGGCAGATGCCGGGGGTGGCGTCCATCCACTCCAGCCTGGCGCTGCGCGAGGTGAAGGCCGGCAGCCGCCTGCCGGTGTAGTTGCATTACGGTGAAAGGTTGGCCGCAAGCGGGTGCAGTGCTTGCGGCCAACCTTGTGGCTTGCCGGCGGGTGAATGGGAGTTGCCCGGGCCGGCGTCTCAGTAGTCGGTGTAACCCTTTTCGCCCGGCGTGTAGAAGGTCGCAAAATCCGGCGCCACCAGCTCCTGGCCCGACTTCAGCTTGGCGACCAGATCCGGATTCGAGATGAACGGACGACCGAACGCCACCAGGTCGCCACGCTGCGCGTCGAGATCGGCCTCGGCGCGGGCGACATCGTAGCCGCCGGAGAGTATGTATTGCCCGTTGAACGCGGCACGCAGCCTGGCTTTCAATTTGGGGCTGACTTCCGGCGCGCCCATCGCGCTGTGATCCACGACGTGGATATAGAGCAGGCCAAGCGCGTTCAACTCGTCGATCAGACGCAGGTACACATCATCCATCTCGGCATCCGGCATCTGGGCATTGAAGACGCCATACGGCGAGATCCGCATGCCGACGCGCCCGGCGCCAATGGCGGCGACGGTCGCCCTGGCGACTTCGACTGCGAAGCGGATGCGGTTTTCGACCGAGCCGCCCCAGCGATCTTGACGCTGATTGGACGCCGTATTCAGGAACTGGTCGATCAGGTAACCGTTGGCCGCATGCAGTTCGACGCCATCGAAACCGGCCTGTATCGCCAGTTTGGCCGACGCCGCATATTCGGCGATGCTCTGCGCAATGTCCACCTCGCTCATTTCGCGTGGTACAGGATGCGGCTGCATGCCGTCGCTGTCAGTCCACATCTCGCCGGGAACGGCGACCGCCGAGGGCGCCAGGACGCTGGCGCCGGGCGGCATGTTCGCGGGATGGCTTACCCGCCCGGTGTGCATCAATTGCACAAAAATCCTGCCGCCGGCCTGATGGACGCCATCGGTCACCCGTTGCCAGCCCTGCACCTGTTCTGCGTTGAACAGTCCGGGGATACGTGCGTAACCCAGGCCGTTGGGTGAGGGCGAGGTGCCTTCGGTAATGATCAGTCCGGCCTCCGCCCGCAGGCGGTAGTACTGCGCCATCAGTTCATTGGGCAGGTTGCCGGGTGCGCGGCTGCGCGTCAGCGGTGCCATGACGATGCGGTTCTTCAGCGTCAGGCGGCCAAGCTCGGTGGGGGTGAAGAGCGTGCTGCTCATGAAAATCTCCAGGGGATGTCGTTCGGTGTCAGAGGGCAAGCAGTCGCGGCGCGGGCTGGCCGGTCTGCATCGTGGTGAACAGCTCGGCGCGTGCCGTGTCGTATCGCTCCCAGAGGCCGGTATCGGCCATGGACGGCAACGTGACCGACTCGCCCTGGTCGAAACCGGCCAAGGCGGCGTCGACCAGATGCTCGGCAGACATCACCGTGTCTGGCGCCAGTGCGGCCAGCGGCACCCCGGAGATGTCCCAAAGATCGGTGGCGGTGGCGGCAGGCAGCACCACCTGGACCCGGACGCCGGTATTCGCCAGTTCCTGCTGCAGGCCGCGGCTGAAATTGAGCACGAAAGCCTTGGTGCCGCTGTAGACGGCGCTGACCGGCAGCGCATGCAGCGCTAGTGCCGAGGCAATGTTGATGATGACGCCATCGTTGCGTGCCTTGAATGCGGGCAGCACAGCATGCGTCAAGCGCGTCAGGGTGGTGATGTTCAATGCGATCTGCGACAGCGAGTCTTGCAGCGGTGCGTCGGCAGCCGGGCTCAGCCTGGCGATGCCGGCGTTGTTCACCAGCACCCGGATGGCGGGATTGCTTGCGAGCACGGTTTCCAGCTGCGTGAGGCCGGCTTCTTGCTCCAGGTCGGCCACCAGCGTTTCGGCCTTGATGTCGTAAGTCTGCTCAAGCTTGGTGGCGAGCGTCTGCAGGCGGTCACCTCGGCGGGCAACGAGCAAGAGGTCATAGCCGCGCCGGGCAAGACGATCGGCGTAGACGGCGCCAATGCCGGATGAAGCGCCGGTGACAACTGCGATTTTTCTGGATGCGTTCATGGTTTTCTTCTGTCGGTCTGGTGGGTAAAAACGGGGGGCTTGATGGAGACGGTTCACAACATCTTGACGACCACTTTGCCCTTGGATCGCCCTTGGGCAAGGTACTCAAGCGCCTCCTTGGCCTGCTCGAACGGAAACACCTTGTCGATCACGGGCTTGATGCGCTGGGTTTCGAGCAGCTTGCCGATTTCGGTGAGTTGGGCGCCGTCGGGGTGCATGAACAGAAACGAGTAGCTGACGTCCCGCTGCTTCGCGAGACGCATGATCTTGCGGCTCATCAACCCGAACACGAACCGCAGCACGAAGTTCAAGCGCTTGGCACGCGCGAAGGCGGCGTCCAGCGGCCCGATCAGCGAGATGATCCTGCTTCCCGGTTTGAGGATGGCGATGGACTTCTCGATCGCGTCGCCCCTGACGGTGCCAAGTACCGCGTCGTAGTCGCGCAGCACGTTCTCGAATGCCTGCTGCTTGTAGTCGACCACCTCGTCTGCGCCCAGGCTGCGCACCAGTTCGACGTTACCGGTACTGGTGGTGGTGCCCACCGTGGCGCCAAGGTGCTTGGCCAGCTGGATCGCAAAGGTGCCGATCCCGCCGGCACCTGCAGGGATGAACACCTTCTGGCTGGCCTGAAGACTGGCGCGTTCCTTCAGCGCTTGCCACGAGGTGAGGCCGACCATCGGGATAGCCGCGGCCTGCACGAAGTCCAGGTTGGCCGGCTTCAGCGCGGCGGCGCGCTCCGGCACCACCGCGAACTCGGCAATGGCCCCTGTGCCGAGGTCGAAGATGCTGGCGAAGACGGCGTCGCCCGGCTTGAAACGGGTCACGTTGCGGCCAACCTCGGTCACCACGCCGGCCAGATCGCTGCCCAGCGTGGCCGGCAGCTGGAAGTGCAGCACCGGTTTGAACATCCCGGTCGGAATCATGTTGTCGATCGGGTTCACGCTGGCAGCGTGGACTTGCACCAGCAGTTCGTCGCCCTTCAGCGTGGGGCGGGGTACCTCGGCGAGCCCGATCCCGGGCGACTTGCCATAGCGTTTGAAGGTGAGGGCTTTCATGGTTTGATTGTTCATCCCTGGTTTTTCATTCTGGTCGGATCAGATCAGTCTGCGAGGAAGTCCAGCACCGCCGGCACAAAGGCCCGGTAGTGCTGGAAGACGCCGCCGTGGCCGGAATCGGGATAGATCGTGAGTCGGGCATTCGGCAGGCGGCGAGCCATGTCGGCCGAATGGCTGCTGTCGACCATCAGGTCACGGTCGCCGTTGGCGACGAAAACCGGTTGCGTGATCACCGACAGGTCGTCGGGCGCACTCAGCCCCGCCGCTCTGATGGCTTGCAGCTGGGCACGCCGGGCCTGCAGGGAAATGGGCTTGTCACGGTTTTGGATGCGTTCCTTCAGCCGGGCGAAATAGTCTTTCGCCGCGCGCTTGCCCTCCGGGGTGCGGGGGAAGAACAGGAAATTCCTCGGATCGCTCCAGGTCAACGCCGCCTTGAGGTAGGCGGTGACGGCAATTCTGGTGATCTTGTCGATACCGCCGCCGCCACGTGGCCCCGTGCCGGCAAGCACGATCCGGCGCACGAGGTCGGGCGCCTGCAAGGCCACCATTTGCGCGACGCCGCCACCCAGGGAGAAGCCGAGCAGATCGACCTTCTGGAGTCCCAAGGCGCGGATGAAGGCGATGGCATCGCGCCCCATCTCCTCGATGGTGTGCGGTACCGATCCGCCCGAGGCGCCGACCCCGCGATTGTCGAAGGTGATCACCCGGCGCTGCGCGGCGATGCCGTCGATCACGCGCGGGTCCCAGTCGTCGAGCACGGCCATCAGGTGGTGCAGGAAGATCACCGGCACGCCGGCGTCGGGGCCGAGCTCACGGTAGGCGAAAGCCACCCCGCCAACGGCTAGCGTGCGGGTCGGGACATCCTTCCATGTCACCTTGCCCATCGGCCGCGCCGCAGTGGCGGCGCCGATGCCTGACGATGCCCCGCTTGCCGGAGCGATACCTGTATTGTTCGTGCCCATCGATGAAATCTCCGTGCGGGTGGATTGCTGGTCGTCGAAGTGTTAGTATCAAACTGATACGAACAATACTACCAATCTGAAAGTAAGTCACTATCAAAATAGTATGGACAATGAAAATAGTTGCGATAACCCGTGCCCGATCGCGCGCAGCCTGGCTGTCGCCGGTGACGCGTGGAGCATATTGATCCTGCGGGACGCCCACGCCGGCCTCACGCGCTTTGACCAATTCCGGAAAAGCTTAGGCATTGCACCGACGATGCTGACCCGCCGGCTGGCGGCACTGACCGAGGAGGGCTTGCTGGAGAAGCGGCGCTACTCGGAACACCCGCCGCGCGAGGAGTATCTGCTGACCGCTGCCGGCCGCGATTTTCTGCCGGTGCTGTTCATGATTGGCGCCTGGGGGCGCCAATACCGGGGCGGCGGCAAGCTGACGCGTTTCTTCGACGCGGAAACCGGCACCGAAATCAAGGCCGTCGCCGTGGATGAGGTCACCGGGGCGAAGATCGGGACCCGCCCCATGCGCATGGTCACGCCGGACGAAAGCTGACCCCGCCCGCCGCAAGCCGGGGCTGGATATGCTGGCCTTCGTGCCGATCCGCTTTGACGCGCACGGCGGCAACGAGCCGAACGCGTTCGAGGCGGCGATGTGCGCGCAGCCGCAGGTACTGTCCTGTCACAAGATCACCGGCGACGCCGATTAGCTGCCGCAGGTGGCGGCCTGTCGCCGGATGTCGACATCGAGTTTGTCGAGAACGTGCTGCGGCAGATGCCGGAGGTGGCATCCATCCACGCCCGCCGGGCGCTGCGCGAGGTGAAGGCCGGCAGCCGCCTGCTGGTGTCGCCGCCGCGGGCGTGAAAAGGTTGGCCGCAAGCGGGGCAGGCTTGCGGCCAACCTTGTTGCTTGCTGGGGGCAGCCGCCTAGCGTGGCGGTGCAGGACTGCAGGTCGGTCAAAGTGGCTTGCCGCAGCGTCGTGACGCAAAAGACAAACAGCCCTTAACCATCAGGCTTTCTTGTGCGGATGTTCTCTCAGAAACTCGCAGAGAGAGGCCGTAGTCCGAGTGCTTGGATTGAGCTATATCTTGGTCAATAGCCAAAGAATCATCCGCTTGCGCGGACCTTCCTTGACACGATGAACCAGATTGGGAGGGCATGGGATCATGTTCAACAAGGATCGTTTTATCCAGGATTGTTTGGGCGCGCTTTCCGGGGGCCATGAGGCGATTAGTGAGCTGGTGGCCGAAGTGGTTTCGGATGGCACGGGTATCATGGCCGAGCTTGGCGAGCCGGAACATGCCGGACTTACGCCGCTATTCAGATCGCCCGACCTTACCGTCATCAGCTTTGTCTGGGCGCCGTGCATGAGCCTGATGCCGCACAATCACCAAATGTTTTCGGTGGTCGGTATCTATACAGGGCGCGAGGACAACGTCTTCTGGAAGCGGACGGGCACGACGATCGCGGCAGTCGGTGCCAAGTCGCTGGGTGCTGGAGATGTTGCCACGCTCGACCGCGACGTCATCCACTCAGTGCTGAATCCGATAGGGAAGATGACTTGTGCGCTACACGTTTATGGCGGTGATTTCTTCGCGCCCCCCGTACCGCGTAGTGAGTGGGACCACGAAACGCTCATCGAACAGCCATGGAACGTTGAGCACGCAAAGTCGCTATTTCGGGAGGCTGAGGCGCGCTTTCGTGCACACCCCGGGTAGCCAGGTGAGCTGGCTACTCCAGGCACCTCGAAATGCGCAACATGCCGTTTTCCCGCGGATTCCATTTATGGCACTGACACGACTACAAGGTCTTCAACACTTGGGCTCTTGAGGCCTCTGCAACGAAGGGTCGGGTCTCGTATCGGCCCATCGCAATGAAGAATTCGCGGCTTCCCAAGAGTCAAAAAGGCGAGCGACACGGCACGCACTCCCTGTCCGGCAGGTCGCTCAAGCAGCCATCCAGATGGCTGTCCTGTCTATCTCCAGAAGGCTGGTTCCCGGCCGATCTCCTTCACTCACTTTCCCGTCGCCCACTATTTCAACGCAGCATGCAAATGCTAACCGTCCGCTGTGCAATTGGCTGCCCAGCGGCGCATGACCCGCGCACCAGCCACCTGCGGCCAACCTTGGCCACTTTTCACCAGCACCACACATGATAAAGCCCGGCCGCCGGGGCCGGGCTTGCTGCGGCCCGCGACTGTCTATTCCACGATCAGGCGCTTGCCGTTGCCGCTGCTGTGCTTCTTCGGCAGCGTCAGTGTCAGCACGCCGTTTTCGTACTTGGCGCTGGCGCCGTCGCGGTCCAGATCGGACGGTAGCTGCAGGCTGCGCGACACCATGCCGTAGTAGCGTTCGCTGCGCAGGTTCTGTTCATCCTTGCTCTGTTTGTCGAACTGTTTCACTTCGGCCTTGATGGTGAGCTGGGCGCCCTCGATCTCGACGTGGATGTCGTCCTTGGATACGCCGGGTAGCTCGGCCAGTACCGTGAAACCGGTGTCGGTTTCCTTGACGTCGAGCTTGATCTGCGATGGCAGCGCATCGCCGTGCAGGGGCTTGATGAAGAAGCCGTGGCCGCTGAAATCGCGGAACAGGTCGTCAAACAGGGTGCTGCGGGAAGGAAGCAGGCTCATCGTACTCTCCTTGGATAATCAGATGCTTAGGGCGGCCGTGGTGGCTGCTCACCCCCGGTATAGTGCCCGTTGGCGCAAACGACAAGGAGGGCTGGTCGGCCGGCTTGATCTGGCGCAAGCGCCGCCGGCCGCGGCAAAGCGCGGCGATCAGCCGGGGCGGCAGCTGAGGCGCAGGTAGCTGCCGGCGGTGCGCAAATCCTGCTCGATGGCGCGGCGCACCGCGTCGGCGTCGCCGGCCTGCAGCGCGTCCAGCAGCGCGTGGTGGGCGTCGTTCATGGTCTTCCACACCGTCAGGTCCTGGTGCAGCTGGTTGGAGATCGGGCCGACATGCAGCCATACCGTCTCGATCAGCGACAGCAGCAGCGGCGAACCGCTGGCGCGGTACAGCTGCAGGTGGAACAGCTCGTTGGCGTCGAGGTAGCCCTTGATGTCGTCCGCAGCGATGGCGCTGTCCATGGCGCGGCACAGCTGCAGCAGCCGCTCGCGCTCCGTTGCGGCCAGCCTTTTCGCGCCGCGGAAGGCGGCTTCGCCTTCCAGCAGGATGCGGTTTTCCAGGATGTCGTCGAACTGTGTCTCGCTAAGCTGCGGCACCTGCACGCCACAGTTGGGGATGTTCAGCAGCGCCTTTTCGGCGGCCAACCGTTGCAGCGCGGCGCGTACCGGCATCTGGCTGACGCCCAGCTCCTCGGCCAGCTGGCGGATCTTCAGCCGCTCGCCAGGCAGCCAGCGCCCCAGCATCAGCCAGTGGCGCAGCGTGTCGTAGGTCTCGTCTTGCAGGGTGGAGGCGGTGCTGGTTTTCATGGTACGCAGTCAGGACAAATTGGCGGCAAGCATAGCAGAAGCCTGCCGCAGTCTGGGCGGTGCACCGGCCTGCGCGATGGTGGTGCCGGGGTGGCGGTGCCGGCTGGCGACGTGCGCGGCTAGTCGGGCGGTGTGTGTGGTCGCCGTTCAGGCGCAAGGTTGGCCGCAATGGTGCGGCCATTTTTGTGGTCATTGCAAATATTTGATCAAATATTGACATGAGTATTTGATCAAATTTACGATGCGCGGCATGACCTGCGTTTTGCAGCGGCGTTCCGAGCTGTCACGGCGATGAGCAAAGCGGGCAAGAACGGTGGGCGACAGGCTACAAATAATCGAGACAGCCCGCAGGAGAACGACCATGAACGAGCAACTGGCCGCGTTTTTACGCGAGCACAACATCCATGAAGTGGAGTGCGTGATACCGGACATGACCGGCATGGCGCGCGGCAAGATCGTGCCCAAGGGGCTGTTTCTGGCCGAGGACACCATGAAAATGTCCAAGGCGGTGCTGACCATCACCGTCAACGGCGAGTTTGCCGAGTTCGAGCGCTTTGCCGGCGCCAACGACCCGGACATGGTGTGCCGGCCGGACCCGTCCACCATCCGCCTGGTGCCGTGGGCAATCGAGCCGGTGGCGGTAGTGATCCACGATTGCGAGGATTTCGACGGCACCCCGGTCGGCATCTCGCCGCGCGCGGTGCTGCGCAAGGTGCTGCAACTGTACGAGGCACGTGGCTGGCGGCCGGTGGTGGCGCCGGAGATGGAGTTCTACCTGATCCGCCAGAACACCAATCCGCACGAGCCGCTACGCCCACCCTCCGGCCGCGCCGGCCGCTCCGAGGTGGGGCGGCAGTCGTTCTCCATCGACGCGGTCAACGACTTCGATCCCTTCTTCCAGGAACTGTCGGCGTTCTGCGAGGCGGCGCAGCTGAAGGTGGAAACGCTGATCCACGAGGTCGGCGCCTGCCAGATGGAGATCAACTTCAGCCACGGCGACGCGATGGCGCTGGCCGACCAGGTGTTCCTGTTCAAGCGCGCGGTGCGCGAGACCGCCTACCGTCACAATATCTTCGCCACCTTCATGGCCAAGCCGATGGAAGGCGAGCCGGGCAGCGCGATGCACATCCACCAGAGCATCGTGGCCTGCGATAGCGGCGAGAATATCTTCTCGCTGCCGGACGGCAGCGCCAGCGAGCTTTTCTTCCACCACATCGGCGGCATGCAGCGCTACCTGCCGCGGGCGATGCCCATGTTCGCGCCGTACGTGAACAGCTACCGTCGCCTCAGCCGCCACACCGCGGCGCCGATCAATGTGCGTTGGGGCTACGACAACCGCACCTGCGGTATCCGCATCCCGCCGTCCAGCCCGGTGGCGCGGCGGGTGGAAAACCGCGTGCCCGGCGTCGACGTGAATCCGTATCTGGCGATGGCGGCGACACTGGCCTGCGGCTACCTCGGCATGGTGAACCGGATCGAGCCGTCGGCACCGATGAATGACAGCGCCTACAACCTGGACTACGAGCTGCCGCGCAGCCTGGAAGACGCGGTGGAGCTGATGCAGGACTGCCCGGAGCTGGCGACGATCCTCGGCGAGGAGTTCGTGCAGGCGTTCTGCGCGGTGAAGGAGAAGGAGTTCGAGACCTTCAACCGCGCCATCACCGCCTGGGAGCGCGAGCACTTGCAGCTGCATGTGTAAGCGCTTTCTGACGATCTGCGGCGCTACGGCGCCAGGTTCGAGCTGGGCGGGCGCCTTGACGACGGCTCAGCGTCGCCGCCCTCGGTCTTTGCCTTGCCGCGCGCTGGCTCGCGAGAGCGTCAACCGCGGCTCCGCGTGGCACCGGATGCATTCACCGCCTGCGGCCAACGTTGGCCGCAGCCGATACAACAATTCAAGGAGACACCCATGATCATCCGCCACGGCATCAACTGGGACAAGGCGCAGGCGTTGCAGATCGCCGAGCGCAACGCCTTCATCGGCCGCATGCCGCGTTCGCGCGAGCTATCGGCGCAAGCCGCCGGCCACCTGCTGTTCGGTGTGCCGCTGCACTGGATGAACGACTGGTCGACGCCGTTCTCGCTGTACGTGGCAGCGGCGCAGGGCGCACGCTTCCAGGACGTGGACGGCCACGACTACGTGGATTTCTGCCTCGGCGACACCGGCGCCATGTTCGGCCACAGTCCCAAACCGGTGGCCGACGCCATCGCCCGCCAGGCGCAGCGCGGCTACACCGCCATGCTGCCCAGCGAGGACGGCGTGTGGGTGGCGCAGGAACTGGCGCGCCGCTTCGGCCTGCCGTACTGGCAGTTCGCGCTATCGGCGTCGGACGCCAACCGTTTTGCCATCCGCTGGGCGCGGGCGATCACCGGCCGCAGCCAGGTGCTGATCTTCAACGGCTGCTACCACGGCACGGTGGATGACGTGTTCGTCGACCTGGTGGCCGGCCAGCCGCAGACCCGCGACAGTCTGCTGGGTCAGGTGTACGACATTACGCAGCATACCCGCAGCGTGGAATTCAACGACCTGGTCGCGCTGGAAGCCGCGCTGCAGGACGGCCAGGTGGCCTGCCTGCTGGCCGAGCCGGCAATGACCAATATCGGCATGGTGCTGCCGCAGCCGGGTTTCTGGCAGGCGGCGCAGACGCTGTGCCAGCGCTACGGCACGCTGCTGCTGATCGACGAAACCCACACCATCAGCAGCGGCCCCGGCGGCTACACCCGCGCCCATGGCCTGCAGCCTGACCTGCTGGTGGTCGGCAAGCCGGTGGCCGGCGGCGTGCCGTGTGCAGTGTACGGCTTCAGCGAGCAGACCGCGCGGCGTGCCGAGGAGGCCAAGCGAACGGCACCACCGGGGCATAGCGGCATCGGCACCACGCTCACCGCCAACCTGTTGGCGATGGCGGCGATGCGCGCGAATCTGGCCGAGGTGATGACCGACGAAGCCTACCAGTACATGTTCGGCCTAGCCGAAAGGTTGGCCGCAGGGCTGCGCGGCGTTATCGCGCAACATCAGTTGCCGTGGTGCGTGACGCAGATCGGCGCGCGCACCGAGTTCCAGTTCTCCGTCACATCGCCGCAGAACGGCAGCGAGGCCGACAAGATTCTGGATAGCGAGCTGGAGCACATCGTGCACCTGTTCCTGCTCAACCGCGGCCTGCTGATCACCCCGTTCCACAACATGATCCTGGTATGCCCGGACACCACCGCGGCGGATGTCGACCGGCTGGTGGTGGCGTTCGGCGACTTCGTGCGGCAGGTGCGTTGAGCGCGTGGCACGCTGCTGTTGGGGTAGGGGTGGCAAGCTGGAATGGCCAAGCTGAAATGGCCAAGTTGCAATAAATACGGCCCGCCAGTTGGCGGGCCGTGTGCTTGCCGTTGTCGGACGAGCGGCTTAGTGCGCCTGACGCCGCGGCTGCTGGTGGCGTCGTGCCTTGGCGCGGGTCTTGCGCGTGGCTTTGCTAACGCTGCTACGCTTGCCGCTGGCGTTCAGCGCGGCTTTGCGTGTCTTGCGCTGTTTGAGGGTTTGCTTGCTGCCGGTGCGGCTGGCCTTGGCCTTTACGTGGGTGCTGCGCTTTGCGGTGTTCGCTGCCGCGTTCTGGCGCTTGCGGGCGGCGAGGCTGCGCTGCCCGGCGCCGGCCTTGCGGCTGGCGACCACTTTGCCATTTTTGGTGCGCTTGCCCACCGTGCGCTGACGAACTGCGGCTTTTTTGCCGACTCGTACCGCCTTGTTGCTGCGCACGCTCTGCTTGCCGTTGCGCAGCTGCTTGCGCGCCTTGCCGGCGCGTTGCGCCGTGGCCGCCTGCTTCAGTTGGCGTGACGATTTCCGGGCGGCCGGCTGGCCTTGGCTGCGCTTGCTGCGGCGCGTTTCTGTCTGGTCGCGGCGCGACTGTACTCGCGGGCTGCTGGTTTTATCTTGAGTGCCGGCCACTGTTGCGGGCTGAATATTGCGCGCAGGTACGTCGTTTGCTTTATTACTGCCGCTACTGGCGGGAGCCGGCTTGCTGACGGTCTTGCTTTGGCGTGGCGGCTGGAAGTCGCCCGGCAGCGGGGCGTCTTCACCGGTGGCAAAGCTGTTGCCGGCGCAGCTCAGAATGAGGGCGCCAAGTGCTGCAGCGCAAAAACGGGACAATGGCATGGTCGGTAATGTCGTTGGCTAAATAATGTAGGTATAAATATCCGGCTGCGGTGCGTTGTGGCACCGTAACGGGCTTGTTATATTAGCACGCGCGCCGTTTCGGGGACGAACGGTCAATACGAGAATCGACGGAGATTACAAGTATGAAGAACACGAGAAGAACGCTGCTGGCGGGGATGTTGTTATCGGTTTTTGCCGTGGCAGGTTGCGGCAAGAAGGCGGAAGAACCGGCAGCATCGGCAGCCAGTGATGCGGCGCCGGCGGTGGCGCAGGTGGCCGAGTACGTGGTGGGTACCGATGCCAGCTATGCACCATTCGAGTTCCAGAACGACCAGAGCCAGATCGTCGGCTTCGACATCGAGGTGTTGAGCGCGGTGGCAGACAAGGGCGGTTTCAAGGTCAAGTTCGTCAATACGCCGTGGGAGGGCATGTTCGCCACCCTGGGTCAGGGCGACCGCGACATCCTGTCTTCGGCGATCACCATCACCGACGAGCGCAAGCAGAGCATGGACTTCTCCGAGCCATACTTTGAAGCGCGCCAGCTGATCGCGGTGGGTAAGGGCGTCACCGACGTGAAGACCTTCCAGGATCTGAAGAACAAGAAGGTGGCGGTACAGACCGGCACCACCGGCGACGAAGTGGTGCAGAAGCTGCTGGGCAAGACCAGCTCCAGCATCAAGCGGTTCGAGAGCATGCCGCTGGCGCTGAAAGAGCTGGAAACCGGCGGTGTTGACGCGGCGGTGGGTGACAATGGCGTGGTGATCAACTACGTGAAGAATAACCCGCAGCACGGCATGACCACGGTGGAAGACCTGCAGAGCTTCGCACCGGAGTATTATGGCTTCGCGGTGAAGAAGGGCAATCAGGAGCTGCTGGCCAAGGTCAACGCCGGTATCAAGGCGATCAAGGCTGACGGCACCTACGACCAGATCTTCAACAAGTATTTTGGCACCAAGTAATCAATTAGCTGCATGAAGAACCGGGCCAGCCTTGAGCCGGCCCGGTTTTTTTGCAGGGGGAAGCAATATGGATTTTCGCTGGGGAATGATCGCCGACTACGCACCACTGTTTGTGGAGGGCGTGCAAATGACGATCATCATTACGCTGGTGGCGGTGGTGTTCGGCACTCTGATCGGCCTGTTCATGGGCATGGCGCGGCTGGCGGATGCGCCGCACGGCCTGAGCCGTTATCTGGTGCGCTATCTGGTGCGCATGCCGGCCGGTGCCTACGTGACCTTTTTTCGCGGCACGCCCTTGTTCGTACAAATCCTGCTGGTGCACTTTGCGCTGATGCCGCTGCTGATCCATCCGGTGGATGGCCTGGTGGTCAATGGCGATATCGCCCGTGACATCCGCCAGAATTACGGTGCCTTCATTTCCGGCCTGCTGGCGCTGACGCTGAACGCCGGTGCCTACATCACCGAGATCTTCCGTGCTGGTATCCAGTCCATCGACAAGGGGCAGATGGAGGCCGCGCGTTCGCTGGGGCTCTCCTACGGCCAGACCATGAAGTTCGTGATCGTGCCGCAGGCGTTCCGCCGCATGCTGCCGCCGCTGGGCAACGAGGCGATCATGCTGCTGAAAGACAGCTCGCTGGTGTCGGCGATCGGTCTGGCCGAGCTGGCCTTCGCCGCGCGCACCGTGGCCGGGGTGTACTCGCGCTACTGGGAGCCGTACCTGACCATTTCCTTCATCTATCTGGCATTGACGATGTTGATGGCGTGGGGGATTTCCCGTCTGGAGAAAAAGCTGCAGATCGGCGCGCGCTGAGCGTTCCCTGCTGCTTGGTAAAAAGGCCGCGACAGCGGCCTTTTTGCTTGTCTGGCGGGCGTCTTGGTGTCATTTCGTGTTAGAATATCGAATATTTTGCCATGATTACGGATTTCCATGACCGACCAGCTTTTTGCCAAGGAAACACTCCCGATTAGCCTGGAAGAGGAGATGCGCCGTTCCTATCTCGATTACGCAATGAGCGTGATCGTCGGCCGCGCCCTTCCTGATGTCCGAGATGGCCTCAAGCCCGTGCATCGCCGGGTGCTGTACGCCATGCATGAGCTTTCCAACGACTGGAACCGTGCCTACAAGAAATCGGCGCGTATTGTCGGCGACGTGATCGGTAAGTATCACCCGCACGGCGATACCGCGGTGTACGACACCATCGTGCGTCTGGCACAGAATTTCAGCCTGCGCTACCCGCTGGTGGACGGTCAGGGCAACTTCGGCTCCATCGACGGCGATAACGCCGCCGCGATGCGATACACCGAAATCCGCATGGCGCGCATCGCGCACGAACTGCTGGCCGACCTCGACAAGGAAACCGTCGACTTCGGTCCCAACTACGACGGCTCCGAGCAAGAGCCGCTGATCATGCCGACGCGCATCCCGAACCTGCTGATCAACGGCAGCTCCGGTATCGCGGTGGGCATGGCCACCAATATTCCGCCGCACAACCTGAACGAAGTGGTCGATGCCTGCTTGGCGCTGCTGGACAACAGCGAGCTGACCATCGACGAGCTGATCGACATCATCCCTGCGCCGGACTTCCCGACCGCCGGCATCATCTACGGTACCGCCGGCATCAAGGAGGCGTACCGCACCGGTCGCGGCCGCGCCATCATGCGCGCCCGTGTCCACTTCGAGGACATCGGCAAGGGCGACCGTCAGGCGATCATCGTCGACGAGATCCCGTACCAGGTGAACAAGTCGCGGCTGCTGGAACGCATCAGCGAGCTGGTGCGCGAGAAGCTGATCGAGGGCATTTCCGACCTGCGCGACGAGTCGGACAAGTCTGGCATGCGCGTGGTGATCGAGCTCAAGCGCGGTGAAATGCCGGAAGTGGTGCTCAACCACCTGTACAAGCTGACCCAGCTGCAGGACAGTTTCGGCATCAACATGGTGGCACTGGTCGACGGCCAGCCGCGCCTGTTGAACCTGAAGCAGATCATCGACGAATTCCTGCGCCACCGCCGCGAGGTGGTGACGCGTCGTACCATTTTCGAACTGCGCAAGGCGCGCGAACGCGGCCACATCCTCGAAGGTCTGGCGGTGGCGCTGTCCAACGTCGACGAGATCATCGCGTTGATCAAGGCTTCCGAAGCCCCGCCACAGGCCAAGGCCGCGCTGATGGGCCGCGCCTGGCGCTCGGAGCTGGTGGAAGGCATGCTGTCGCGCGTCGACCAGAGCTATGCCCGCCCGGATGGCCTAGCGGCCGAGTACGGTCTGCACGGCGACGGCTACCGCCTATCCGAAGTGCAGGCCCAGGCGATTCTGGACCTGCGCCTGCAGCGCCTGACCGGGCTGGAGCAGGACAAGATCGTCGGCGAATACCGCGAGATCATGGACACCATCCTGGACCTGATCGACATCCTGGCGCGTCCGGAGCGCATTAATCAGATCATCCATGACGAGCTGACCGCAGTGAAGCTGCAGTACGGCGACAAGCGCCGCTCCGAGATCGAGCCGTTTGGCGGCGACATCAACATTGAAGACCTGATCACGCCGCAGGAGATGGTGGTGACCCTGTCGCACACCGGCTACCTGAAGGCGCAGCCGGTCGACGACTACCAGTCGCAGCGCCGTGGCGGCCGCGGCAAGCAGGCGGCGGCGACCAAGGACGACGACTTCATCAACACGCTGTTCGTGGCCAATACCCACGACTACGTGCTGTGCTACTCCTCGTTCGGTCGTTGCTACTGGATCAAGGTCTACGACATGCCTCAGGGCGGTCGTACCAGCCGCGGCAAGCCGATTGTCAACGTGCTGCCGCTGGCGGAAGGCGAGAAGATCAACGCCATGCTGCCGGTGAAGGCGTTTACCGGCAACGACAGTGCCGAGCTGGACGACGATATCGAAGTCAGCGACAAGGTCAAGGGCCCGTTCGTGTTCATGTGTACCGCCAACGGCACTGTGAAGAAGACACCGCTGGAAGCGTTCTCGCGGCCGCGCAGCGCCGGCATCATCGCCGTCAAGCTGGACGAGGGCGACAAGCTGGTCGGCGTGGCGCTGACCAGCGGCAACGACCAGATCATGCTGTTCTCCAATGCCGGCAAGGCGGTGCGCTTCGATGAAAGCGGCGTGCGTGCCATGGGCCGTAACGCCACCGGCGTGCGCGGCATGGCGCTGGGTGAAGGCCAGCAGGTGATTTCGCTGCTGGTGGCCAACAGCAACGAGCAGCAGGTGCTGACCGCCAGCGATGGCGGCTATGGCAAGCGTACCCGTGTCGGCGAGTTCCGCCACACCAGTCGCGGCACCCAGGGTGTGATCGCCATGGACCTGACCGACAAGACCGGCTTCGCGCTGGTGACCGCCAGCCTGGTGGAAGACAGCGACGACGTGATGCTGATCACCACCGGTGGCGTACTGATCCGTACCAAGGTCGACCAGGTGCGCGAGACCGGCCGTGCGGCGCAGGGTGTGCGCCTGATCAACCTGGACGACGGCGAGAAGCTGATCTGCCTGGTGAAGGTCGCCGAAAGCGAAGACGACGCCGCGGAAGAGGGCGACGAGGCTGCGGCCAACCTTGAGGCGGGCGAGGGCGCGGCAGAATGACGGAGCAGGCACCGGCCAATGAAAAGCTGCTGGCGACGGCTGGCGCGTTGTTCGTGTCCTTCCCGCACTGCGTGACGCTGGGCATGCAATACCTCGGCAGCGTTGGCCGCAAGCCGACGCTGAAGGTGGAGTGGCGCGACGATCTGGTCGGCAATCCGGCCAGCGGCGTGCTGCATGGAGGGGTGATCACCTCCATCGTCGACACCACCAGCGCCATCGCGGTGACCGCGCACATGACCGAGCTGGAAACCATCGCCACGCTGGACCTGCGCATCGACTACCTGAAGGCGGCCACACCGGGCAAGACCATCTACTGCACCGCCGAGTGCTACCGCATGGCCAGCCAGATCGCGTTCACCCGTGCCGTGTGCTACCACGACAGCCCGGATGACCCGATCGCCCATGGCGTCGCCACCTTCATGCGCGACTCCAATCCGAAACCGATGCTGGTGGAGGGCACGGCATGAGCCAGTTCATGGAAACCTTCCTCGCGCTGCGCGACGAGAAGCGCTTCGCCGACATCATCGCCGCGGTGCCATACGCCCGGCTGATGGGCGTGGAGTGCGGCGAAGACGCCGCCGGCGAGCTGCTGTTCTCGCTGCCTTTTGCCGAGCGCAATGTCGGCAACACCACGCTGCCGGCGCTGCATGGCGGCCTGATCGGCGGCTTTCTGGAAAATGCGGCCTTGCTGCACCTGATGTGGAACCGCGAGTCGCTGGAAGCGCCTAAGATCGTGGACTTCTCGCTGGATTATCTGCGCTCCGGCAGGGCCACCACGCTGTATGCGCAGTGCGAAATCACCAAGCAGGGCAAGCGCGTGGCGCACGTGCTGATCGAGGCCTGGCAGGAAGACCGCCGCAAGCCGGTCGCTGTCGCTCGTGCGCACTTCCTGCTCAGCACTCCTTCCTGATTTTGACGAGAAATAGAGGATAGTCATGGCCAAGGTGTACAACTTCTCAGCCGGTCCTGCCGTATTGCCCCACGAAGTGCTGGCAACCGCCCAGGCGGAAATGCTGGACTGGCACGGCTCCGGCATGTGCGTGATGGAAATGAGCCATCGCGGCAAGGAGTTCATGGAGATCATCCACGATGCCGAGCAGGATCTGCGCGCATTGATGGCGATCCCGGCCGGTTACAAGGTGCTGTTCCTGCAAGGCGGCGCCTCGCAGCAGTTCTCCATGGTGCCGCTGAACCTGGCACCGGTGGACGGCCATATCGACGTGCTGGATACCGGCCACTGGTCGAAGCTGGCGGTCAAGGAGGCGCGCCGCTACACCGGCGTCAACGTGGTGGCCAGCAGTAGCGACAGCAACTACGCCGTGGTGCCGGATGTGGCCAGCTGGCAGCGTACGCCGGATGCCGCCTACTTCCACTACACCTCCAACGAGACCATCGGCGGCCTGCAGTGCCCGTTCGTGCCGGACGTCGGCGATACCCCTTTGGTGTGCGACATGTCATCCGACTTCCTGTCACGCGAAGTGGACGTGTCCAAGTTCGGTCTGATCTACGCCGGCGCGCAGAAGAACATCGGCCCGTCCGGCCTGACCGTGGTCATCGTGCGCGAAGACCTGCTCGGCCATGCCCAGGCGCAGACGCCGACCATGCTCGACTACCGCGTGCACGCAGACGCCGACTCGATGTACAACACCCCGGCCACCTATCCGATTTATATCGCCGGCCTGGTGTTCAAGTGGTTGAAGACGCAGGGCGGCATCAAGGGCATGCAGGCGCGCAACGACGAGAAAGCCGGCCTGCTCTACCACATGATCGACAGCAGCAACGGCTTCTACTTCAGTCATGTGCAGGCGCCGTACCGCTCGAAGATGAACGTGGTGTTCCGCCTGAAGGACGAGGCACTGGAAGACGTGTTCCTTTCCGAAGCGAAAAAGAACGGCCTGATGCAACTCAAGGGTCATCGCTCGGTCGGTGGCATGCGCGCCTCGATCTACAACGCGATGCCGATCGAAGGCGTAAAGGCGCTGGTGCACTTCATGGAAGACTTCGCCCGCCAGCACGGCTGAGCGACAAGGTTGGCCGCAACGCAAAACCCGTCCATGGACGGGTTTTTTCATTGTTCGCAATCCGAATCAGTGTTTTTGCCGTGGCGACTGGTCGTCGGCACATTAAGCAAGCATCATGTCGCTCTTGCTCCGGAGTTTTCCATGACAGCCAATCGCCCCCTGATGTTCTTGTTGCTTGCCGCCGGTACCGTGGTCACCCTCAGCATGGGTATCCGCCACGGCTTCGGTTTTTTCCTGCCGCCGATGACGCAGTCGTTCGGCTGGACCCGTGAAACCTTTGCCTTTGCTCTGGGATTGCAGAATCTGGTGTGGGGATTGGCGCAGCCGTTTTCCGGGGCGCTGGCCGACCGGCACGGCCCCGGGCGCGTGCTGCTGGCCGGTGGCGTGCTCTACGTCGCCGGGCTGGCGCTGATGACGCTGTCCAGTAGCGGGGTGCTGCTTTCTGGCTCCGCCGGCTTGCTGATCGGCCTTGCCCTGTCGTGCACCACTTATAGCGTGGTGTTCTCGGTGATCGTGCGCGCGGTGTCGCCGGAATTCCGTTCCCGCGCCATGGGGCTGACGGCGGCGGCCGGCTCTTTCGGCCAGTTCATCATGGTGCCGATCGAGCGCGGCCTGATCGATGGCCTGGGCTGGATGCCGGCGCTGTTGGTGCTGGCGATTACCGCCGCCTTGCTGCTGCCGCTGGCGGCGCCGCTGGAAAAAGCCTACCGCCAGGCGCCGGCGCTGCCGGTAATGCAGGGCAGCATGCTGCGCGGCATGAGCGACACCTTTGCCATGGCCTGGCAACAGCGTTCGTTCCGCCTGCTGATGATCGGCTATTTTGTCTGCGGCTTCCAGGTGGTGTTCGTTGGTGTGCACCTGCCTGCCTATCTGCGCGATCACGGTCTGTCCGGCGAGGTGGCCAGTCTGGCGCTGGCGCTGATCGGCTTGTTCAATATCGCCGGCACCTACGTCGCCGGTCACCTCGGCAGCAGTCGGCCGAAGCCGATGCTGCTGGCCGGGATCTACTTCCTGCGCAGCATCGTGGTCACCGTCTTCATTCTGGCGCCGCTGACGCCGTGGTCGGTGGCGCTGTTTGCCGCGGCCATGGGCTTCTTGTGGCTGTCGACGGTGCCGCTGACCAATGGCGTGCTGGTCAGCCTGTTCGGCGTGCGCCACCTGGGCATGCTGTCGGGCGCGGTATTTTTCTCGCACCAGGTCGGCAGTTTCCTCGGGGTGTGGCTGGGCGGGCTGCTGTACGATCGTACTGGCAGCTACGACGTGGTGTGGTGGCTGACGGTGTTGCTGGGGCTGCTGGCCACTGCGGCCAACCTGCCGGTGCGCGAGCAGCCGGTGCCGGCGGTGGCTGCGCAATCATGAGCTGGCTGGCGGCGGCGTGCGGTGTGCTGGTGCTGGTGCTGGCGGCGGGTGTGTGGGCGTACCTGCGCCCGGATTTCGTGGTCGATGCGGCAAACCTGATTGCCGCCTGTTTCTGAAGGGGATGGCATGTTGACTGGAGAGCGGCTGGCACGGTTGCAGCAATTGTGGGAAGACAACGAGGCGCACGACCGCCATGCGGCCGCGCGTGCCGAGAAGCGGCTGACCATTACGCCGCAGACCGGGCGCTTCCTGTACCAGCTATCACGCACCCGCCGTGCTCGCATCACCCTCGAAATCGGCACCTCCAGCGGCTATTCCACGCTGTGGCTGGCGCTGGCGGCGCAGGCGCACAAGGGGCGGGTGGTGTCGGTCGATCATTCTGCGCACAAGATCGCGCTGGCGCACGCCAACCTGCAGGCGTTCGCGCTGGAGCCGGTGGTAACGCTGCATACCGACGACGCGTTCGCGGTGCTGGCCAATACCGCCGACGAATCGGTCGATCTGCTGTTTCTCGACGCCGACCGGCAGCGTTATCCCGGTTACTGGCCGGAGATCACGCGCATCCTGGCACCCGGCGCCTTGCTGGTGATGGACAATGCCTTGTCCCATGTCGAAGAATGTGCGCCTTTTGTACAAGCAGTGCTTGCTACGCGTGGCTATCTCGCGGAAACTTACCCCATCGGAAAAGGCCAGTTTGTCATACTGAAAGACTTGTAAATCGTGTCGGAACAACAGCTCAAGCAACACCGCGATGCCATCGACCGCATCGACATCGAGATTCTCCATCTTCTCAACCAGCGCGCCCAGCACGCCCGTGAAATCGGCGAGATCAAGGGAGGCGGTATCATTTATCGTCCTGAGCGCGAGGCACAGGTGCTGCGTCGCATCAAGGAGCAGAATCCCGGGCCGCTGCCCGGCGAATCCGTGGCGCGCCTGTTCCGCGAGATCATGTCGGAATGCCTGGCGCTGGAAAAGCCGCTGTCCATTGCCTATCTCGGCCCGGAGGGCACCTTCAGCCAGTTGGCGACGCTGAAGCACTTCGGCCATGCCGCACGCACCATTGCCTGTTCCTCCATCGACGAAGCCTTCCGGCTGGTGGAGGCGCGGGCGCTGGATTACGTGGTGGCACCGGTGGAAAATTCCACCGAGGGCGCGGTTGGCCGCACGCTGGACCTGATGGTCAGCACGCCGCTGAAAGTGTGTGGCGAAGTGGTGCTGCGCATTCACCACCACCTGCTGCGCAATAGCGCCGGCACCGACGGCATTCGCCGCGTCTATGCCCACGCCCAGGCGCTGGCACAGTGTCACGAGTGGCTGAACAAGAACCTGCCAGCCGATGTCGAGCGGGTATCGGTGGCCAGCAATGCCGAGGCGGCAAGGTTGGCCGCAGAGGATGGCAGCTGCGCCGCGATCGCCGGCCAGGCGGCGGCGGAACGTTTCAATCTGCTGAAGCTGGCGGAAAACATCGAGGACGAGCCGAACAACACCACCCGCTTCCTGGTGCTGGGGCATCAGGATGTCGGCCAGACCGGCCAGGACAAGACCTCGCTGATCGTGTCGGCGCCGAACCGTCCGGGCGCAGTGCACTACCTGCTGGCACCGATTGCCGACAACGGCGTGTCGATGACCAAGTTCGAATCGCGCCCATCGCGTGCCGGGCTGTGGGACTACGTGTTCTTCATCGACGTCGAAGGTCACCACGACGACCCGAATGTCGCCAAGGCGCTGCAAGGGCTGATGGAGCGCACCTCCTTCGTGAAGGTGCTCGGCGCCTACCCGCAAGCCGTTCTCTGAAATATTGCCAGGCCGGCATTGCGCCGGCCGTTGATGGATGACCTCCCATGACTATCCAGTCTATTTGCCTGTTTTGTGGTTCCAACAAGGGCACGCGCGCCGCTTACGAGCAGGCGGCGTGCGAGCTGGGCCGGACGCTGGCACAGCGTGATATCGCCCTGGTGTACGGCGGCGGCAATGTCGGCCTGATGGGCATCGCCGCAGATGCGGCGCTGGCTGCCGGCGGCCGAGTGATCGGCGTGATTCCGGGCTTTTTGCGCGAGAAAGAACTGGCGCATCAGGGCCTGTCCGAACTGCATGTCACGCAAACCATGCACGAGCGCAAGGCGCTGATGGAAGACCTGTCCGGCGGCTTTGTCGCCTTGCCTGGTGGCTTCGGCACCTATGACGAACTGTTCGAGATGCTGACCTGGGGCCAGCTATCGGTGCACAGCAAGTCGATCGGGCTGCTGAATGTGGACGGCTTCTTCGACCCGCTGCTGGCGATGATCCGCCACGGCGTGGCCGAGGGCTTTGTCGCGGAAAGCAATCTGCAGCTGTTCGTGGTGGCGGCAACCATCGACGAGCTGCTGGCCAAGATGAACGCCTACCGGCCGGCACCGGTCAACAAGTGGTTGTCGCACGACCGCATCTAAGTTTGTCGCCGGCCTCGCCGGCTTTTCTGTTTATACGGGGACGGTTTTCATGATTATCGTGATGACGCCAGCCGCCAGTGCGCAAAGCATTGAAGACGTGATCGGCAAGATTCGTGCGGCGGGCTTGAGCGAGCACGTGTCGCGCGGCACAGAGCGCACCATTATCGGCGCCGTCGGCGACGAGCGCTCGTTGCAGCCGAGCATGTTCGAGATGATGCCGGGGGTGGAGCGGGCGCTGCGGGTGCTGAAGGACTACCGCATCGTGTCGCGCGAGGTGCAGCCGGACAATACGGTGGTACACGTCCGCGGGCTGGCCCTCGGTGGTGCCGCGGTGCAGGTGATCGCCGGGCCGTGCGCGGTGGAAACTGCGCCGCAGATGCAGCAGGCGGCCAGGCTGGTGCGCGAGGGCGGCGCCCGCTTGCTGCGCGGTGGCGCCTTCAAGCCGCGTACCAGTCCGTACAGCTTCCAGGGACTGGGTGTGGTCGGGCTGGACTATCTGCAGGAGGCGGCGCGGCAGCAGGGGCTGCCGGTGGTGTCGGAGCTGATGGACATCCGCCTGCTGGATACCTTCCTCGAATACGACATCGACGTGATCGAGATCGGCGCGCGCAATATGCAGAACACCGACCTGCTGAAAGAGGTTGGCCGCATCAACAAGCCGGTGATCCTCAAGCGCGGCTTGTCGGCGACGGTCAGCGAGTGGCTGATGGCCGCCGAGTACATCGCCATCGGCGGCAATCACAACATCATCTTTTGCGAGCGCGGTGTGCGCAGCTTTGATCCGGCCGAACGCAATACGCTGGACGTGACTGCGATTCCGCTGCTGAAGCGTGAGACGCACCTGCCGGTGATCGTCGATCCCAGTCATGCCGGCGGCAAGGCGTGGCTGGTGCCGGCGCTGTCGTGCGCGGCGCTGGCGGCGGGCGCCGACGGCCTGATGCTGGAGGTGCACCCTGATCCGGCGCAGGCGTGGTGTGATGGTGATCAGGCGCTGGATGGTGCGGCGTTTGGCAGTCTGATGGCGCAACTGCGCCCGTTGGCCCAGGTGCTGGGCCGCAGCTTGGCATAAGGGGAGCGTGATGAGTGACCAAGAGCAGGAAATCGTAAGACTGACCCAGATCGACAACTACCGCTTTGACAATCGTTTTGAAGGCGGGGATTACCGGCTACTGACCGACGAACCGGCGCCGCTGGGCGACAATAGCGGGCCGTCACCGTCGCAGCTGCTGGTGGCCGCGGCGGCCAACTGTCTGTGCGCCAGCCTGTTGTTCTCGTCGCGCAAGTACCACCTCGATGTCGCGCCGCTGTCGTGCGAGGCGGTGGCCACCATCAGCCGCAACGAACGCAAGCGACTGCGGGTGACGCGCATCGATGTCGCGTTGCAGTGTGGTAAGCCGGTGCAGGGTCAGCCCAATCTGGAACGGTTGCTGACCAGCTTCGAGGATTTTTGCACCGTGTCGCAGAGCATCGGCCAGGGCATTACCATTGCGCTGACGGTGCTGGATCCGGACGGCACGGTATTGAAGTCGCCCGCCGCCTGAGCCACCTGAGCGCAGCACCAACAAGAAACCGGATGGGGTGACCATCCGGTTTTTTGCATTTACAGGTAGCGCAAGAACAGCGGCACCAGGATCTCGGCGATCCAGCCCAGCAGCAGTGGCGGTACCAGCAGGGCGAACAGGATGGCCCACCATGGCGTGCGCTGTTGCGGGCGGCTGATGGCGAGCAGGGTGCGGTACAGCGCGTAACCGGTGAGCGCGACAAACGGCGGCAGCGTGGCCAGCGCCTGCAGCGGGCGTCCGGCCAGTAGCGGGTTGAGCAGCAGCATGCCGGCCAGCAGGCAGGCCTGGCTGAGGAAGTAGCTGCCCATCTTCAGCGACAGTCCTCGCAGCAGTACGCCGGAGCGGCGGTATTCGCCGCAGCCGAGTAGCGCCAGTGCGCCGGCCAGCCCCAGCCACAGGTAGGCATAGAACAGTGGCAGCCACACCGGCACCAGCGCCAGCGACGGCAGGTACAGGCGAAAGAAGACGGCGCTGACGACATAGGCCGACACCACGGCCAGTACGGCGGTCACGCTGTCGCTGGCGATCAGCCGCCACAGTGCGTGCAGCACATAGAGCAGCAGTGGCGACAGCAGGATCAGGCTGGAGAGGGAGGGCGTCATGCCGCGGCCAGTACCCGTTGCAGCGCCACGGCGATCAGCTCGCCCATCTGCGCCAGATAATGGGTCTGCATGTCCTGCGAGAAGCGTTGGCTGTCCTCGCTGCCCAGTACCAGCAGGCCGAAGGCATCGCCCTGCTGGCGTAGCGCGATGGTGGCGAAGGATTGCAGTACCGGCTGGGTCGGGAACCAGCTCAGGATCTCATCGTTGACGTAAGGGCCGCAGTACGGTGCGCACAGGTTGCCGGCCAGTAGGCGGATATCCTGCTTGGCGTTGTAGAACGGGCTGGGGTTGGCCGCATCGTGCCATAGCCGCAGCGCCACGCGCTGCAGGCCGAACTGCTTGTCGAAGGTGCGCACGATGGCGTCAACCGCCTGTTCCAGGGTGTCGGCCTGCATCAGCGCCAGGCTCAGCTGGTGACAGCGCGACAGGATCAGGTCGTTCTGCTCGCCGTGCCGGACCAGCTGTACCAGTCTGGCTTCCAGCTGGCGGTTCTGGTCTTTCATTTCCAGCAGCTGGCGCTCGGCGAAGGACACCACCACGCGATCGTGGCTGCTTTTCAGGCCGAAGCGCGGCGCGTGCTGGTTGAGGAAGTCCGGGTGGGCATCAAGAAAGGCAAGAACATCATCATTTTGCACGCTGCGACTCCGCTGTCAGGTCAGATTTCAATTTCACCGGTAAATACGGTCACCGCCGGGCCGGTCATCTTCACCGGCTGGCCGGGACCACCCCATTCGATATTCAGGTCGCCACCACGGGTATGCACCAGCACGCGGCTGTCGAGCTGGCCGCGCTGGATGCCGGCCACTACCGCGGCACAGGCGCCGGTGCCGCAGGCCAGGGTTTCGCCCGCGCCGCGTTCGTAGACGCGCAGGCGGATTTCGCCGCGGTTCACGATCTGCATGAAACCGGCGTTCACCTTCTCCGGGAAGCGCGGGTGCGACTCCACCAGCGGGCCCTGCTGGGCCACCGGTGCGCTGTCCACGTTATTGACGACGCAAACCGCGTGCGGGTTCCCCATCGACACCACGGTGACGTCGATCGAGTCGTCGCCGATGGCCAGCGGGTGGGTGATGGCGTCGCCGTCGGCGATGAACGGTATCTCCAGCGACTTCAGTCGCGGCACGCCCATGTCCACCGTGATCAGGCCGTTGCCGTGGTATTCCGGCACGATCACGCCCTTGGCGGTCTCGACGCGGATGGCGCGCTTGTTGGTCAGCTTCTGCTCGGTGACGAACTTCACGAAACAGCGGGCGCCGTTGCCGCACTGTTCCACTTCGCTGCCGTCGTTGTTGAAGATGCGGTAGCGGAAGTCGTTTGTGCCGTCGTGCGGAGCTTCCACCAGCAGCAACTGGTCGAAGCCGATGCCCAGGTGGCGGTCGCCAAGCTGACGCAGGCGTTCCGGCGTCAGGCCTACCGTCTGGCGGATGCCATCCACCACCACAAAGTCGTTGCCGAGGCCGTGCATTTTGCTGAACTTGAGTTTCATGGGAGGTACGCGTGTGAGGTACGGCAAAGTAAAAGGCCATCATAACCGAATAATTTGGCGGCAAACAGCATCGCGACATGGCGTGCATTGACACCTTACTGACCAGTAAGTAGAGTCGCGGAATGAAGCCTGAAACCGACGCCCGTATTACCGATACGCGCAAAAAAATCCTCGACCTGGCGGAAGCGCTGATGCTCTCGCGCGGGTTCAATGCCTTCAGCTACCAGCACATCAGTGCCGAGCTGGGGGTGCGCAATGCCGCCATCCACTATCACTTCCCGAAAAAGAGCGATCTGGGCGTGGCGCTGATCGAGCGCTACTGCCGCCGCTTCGAGCGCTTCACCCAGGCGCAGGCCGAGCTGGCGCCGGGCGAGCAGCTGGAAAAGTATTTCGAGCTGGCCGACCGCTATTTCGGACAGCAGCAGATCTGCCCGAGCGGCATCCTGTCGGCCGAGCTGCAAACCCTGCCCGACGACATGCGGCTACAAACGCAGGCCTTTGTCGCGCTGATGCGCGGCTGGGCGGCGGACATCGTGCGCCGTGGCCGCGACGCCGGGGTGATGCACTATCCCGGCAGCGCCGAGGGCATGGGCGACGTGGTCTTCGCCGCCATGCAGGGCGCGCTGCAGCTGGCACGTTTCGACCAACAGGCGCTGCAATCGGTCAAGCTGCAGATACGGCAGCTGCTGGGCTGCCAGTAGTCATTCAAATAACAAGCAAATAACAACACGACAACACGAGAAGAGGGTTTGATGGAACAACAAAAAAACAGCATGTGCCGCATGGTGGACAAGACCGCGGCGCTGCCGGGCGGGTTGCGCTCCTGGGCGATTACCAAGCTATTCGGCAACTTCGTCCCGTTCCTGGGGACCGCAGGCCTGCGTTTCGACGAGGTCAGCCGCGAGCGCATGGTGGTCAGCATCCGTAACCGCAAGAAGGTGCAGAACCACATCAAGGGCCTGCACGCGGCGGCGATGGCGCTGCTGGCGGAGACGGCGACCGGCTTCGTGGTCGGCATGAACGTGCCGGACGACAAGCTGATGCTGCTGAAATCGATGAAGGTCGAGTACCTGAAGCGGGCGCAGGGCGACATGAAGGCGGTGGCGACGCTGGACCGTGCCCAGGTTGGCCGCATGGCGACGGAAGAGAAGGGCGACGTGCTGGTGGCGGTGGTGGTGACCGACGAATCCGGCGAATCCCCGATCCGCTGCGAGATGGTGTGGGCGTGGGTGCCCAAGAAACGCAACTGAGGGCGACACGATGAGCTATGACACGATCACCGTCGAGGTGCGGCAGCAGGTCGCCCACGTGGCGCTGAACCGCCCGGACAAGGCCAACTCGCTGAACGAGGCAATGTGGCAGGAGTTGCAGCAGGCGATGGAGTGGTGCGACGCCGAGCCGCAGGTGCGCGCCGTGGTGCTATCCGGCAACGGCAGGCATTTCTGCGCCGGCATCGACCTGGCGATGCTGATGAACATGCAGCGTGCCATCGAGGACAGCTGCGAGGCGCGCAAGCGCGACAAGCTGCGACGGCTGATCGTCGGCCTGCAGGCCAATGTCAGCAGCCTGGAGCTGTGCCGCAAGCCGGTGATCGCCGCCATCCACGGTGCCTGTGTGGGTGGCGCGCTGGACATCGTGCTGGCCGCCGACATCCGCCTGGCCGCCGAGGGCGCAGTGTTCAGCGTGCGCGAGGTCGATGTCGGCATGGTCGCCGATGTCGGCAGCCTGCAGCGCTTGGCGCGGGTGGTGGGCGAGGGCAATGCCCGCGAGCTGGCGCTGACCGCGCGCGACGTGCCGGCGGACGAGGCGAAGGAGATGCAGCTGGTCAATCGCGTGTTGCCGGATCGCGAGGCGCTGTTGCAGGCGGCGGAGGCGATGGCGCTGCAGATCGCGGCCAAGTCGCCGCTGGCGGTGCGCGGCACCAAGGAAATCCTCAACTACAGCCGCGACCATAGCGTGGCCGAAGGGCTGAACTACGTGGCGACCTGGAACGCGGCGATGCTGATGTCGGAAGACATCCAGGTGGCGGTGATGGCGGCGGTCAGCGGCGAGCGGCCGGTGTTTCGCGACTAGCTGCACACGGTAGCGTCTGGCAGTAGCGCGCAGAAAGTTGTGCGCCGCGGCCGGCGCCGTTTACGGCTTGCGGCCAACCTTGTAGCCAAGGTTGGCCGCAGTGCTTTTGGAGGTGTGATCGCGGCAAGCGGCCGGGCAATGAAAAACGGGCCACGAAGGCCCGTTGTTGTTGCTGCGGTGAGCAGGCTTACAGCTTGATCAGCGTCGACTTCAGCTCGGTGTACTTTTCCAGCGCGTGCAGCGACTTGTCGCGGCCGTTGCCGGACTGCTTGAAGCCGCCGAACGGGAAGTTCATGTCGCCGCCCTCGTCGTAGCAGTTGACCCACACCGTGCCGGCGCGCAGGCGGCGCGACACCTTGTGCGCGGTGCTCAGGTCGCTGGTCCACACCGCGGCGGCGAGGCCGTACTCGCTATCGTTGGCGATGCGGATCGCCTCGTCCACGTCCTTGAAGGTGATGATGGACAGCACCGGCCCGAAGATCTCCTCGCGGCAGATGGTCATGTCCGGGCCGGTGCAGACAAAGGCGGTCGGTTCGATGAACAGGCCGGTGTCGGTATGTGCGGCCTTGCCGCCGCACACCAGTTCTGCACCCTCGGTCAGGCCCTTGTCGATGTAGGACAGCACCTTGTCGTACTGCACGCGGTCGACGATGGCGCCCATGCTGGTGGCCGGATCCAGCGGGTCGGCCGGCTGGTAGTGTGCGGCCGCCTTCTTGAACTCGGTGATGAAGGCATCCTTGATGTCGTGGTGCACCAGCAGGCGCGAGCCGGCGGTGCACATCTCGCCCATATTGTAGAATATGGCGCCGGCGGCGGTGCGCGCGGCCTTGGCCAGATCCGGGCAGTCCGGCAGCACGATGTTGGGCGACTTGCCGCCCAGCTCCAGCCAGGCGCGCTTGAGGTTGGATTGCGCCGCAGCGGTGGCGATCAGCTTGCCGACACCGGTGGAGCCGGTAAAGGCGATGCAGTCGATGTCCATGTGCTCCGCCAGCGCCTTGCCGACGTCGCCGGCACCCGGCAGCACCTGGAACACGCCGTCCGGCATGCCGGCTTCCTTGGCCAGTGCCGCCAGGCGGATGGCGGTCAGCGGCGATTTTTCCGACGGCTTGACGATCACGGCGTTGCCGGCGGCCAGCGCCGGGCCGAATTTCCAGCTCGCCATCAGGATGGGGAAGTTCCACGGCACCACGGCGGCGACCACGCCGATGGCTTCGCGGGTGACCAGGCCGACGATTTTCGGGTCCACCGGGGCGACTTCGCCGCCGATCTTGTCGATGGCCTCGGCGAACCACTCCACGCAGTAGGCGGCACCGGGTACGTCTACACTGGTGGTGTCGCCGATAGGCTTGCCGGCGTCCAGGGTTTCCAGGATTGCCAGTTCGTCACCATGCTCGCGGATCAGCGCGGCGAAGCGCTTCAGGATGCGGCCGCGGGCCAGCGGCGCCAGTTCCGACCATTTGCCGCTGTCGAAGGCGCGGCGCGCGGCCTTGACCGCCTGTTCCACTTCCGGCGCACCGGCCCAGCTGATGCTGGCCAGGTGCTGGCCGTTGGCCGGGTTGATGCAGTCGAAGGTGCGCCCGTCTGCTGCTGCAACATACTGGCCGTCGATGAAGGCGCGGCCTTCGATGGTGAGCGTGCTGGCAAAAGCTTGCCATTCTGCATGGGTGCGAGCCATGGTGTTTCTCCTTTGTTGTGTCGGGTCCGCCCCGTAGCAGGAGGCGGTTCAGAACGTCGGCGGAGAGCTGGCGCTGACGATCTCGCAGCACTCGTCGCTGACGTTGCGGAAGCGGTGCGGCTGGCGACTGTCGAAGTAATAGGCGTCGCCGGGGCCGAGGATGCGGGCTTCGTTATTGACGGTGATCTCGATCTGGCCGCGAATGATCACGCCTCCCTCCTGGCCGTCATGGGTGAGCATGTCCGGCCCGGTGTCGGCAAACGGTTCGTACACTTCGCGCAGGATGGCGATGTCGCGCCGCTCGTGCGAGGTGCCGACCAGCAACAGCTGGATCTGGTCGTTGCCGAGGTTGGGCAGTTCGTCCTTGTTGTAGAACACGCGTGGTGCTTGCGGGTCTGCGTCGAAGGTGAAAAAGTCGGAAAGAGTCATCGGCAGACCCTCCAGTACTTTTCGCAGTGAACTGATCGACGGGCTGACGCGGTTTTGCTCGATCAGCGAGATCGTACCGTTGGTGACGCCCGCTCTTTTGGCCAGTTCACGCTGCGAAAGACCCATGCGTTCGCGAACCATCCTTAATCGTGCTCCAACATCCATGCTTCCTGTCCAATCTGTATGTTAATAATTTTAGACGTACAACGATGAGGATTTTGACCACTTTAAGCCCGTCTGTTGCGCCGCAATAACGAAATTTCTTTGCAACCCGTGCATTTTATAGTCAAAATCAGTGTGTGAATGCAAGTTTGTTGTATATTTTTTTAAACAACTGTGGCTCGAGGCTTCACGACATCACCCAAAGGAGAGTGCTATGTTAATCGGCGTTCCGAAGGAGATCAAAAATCATGAGTACCGTGTCGGTCTGACACCGTCCGGTGCGCGTGAACTGGTGGCTCATGGCCACAAGGTACTGGTGCAAAGTCAGGCCGGGCTCGGCATCGGCTTTGCCGACGAGCAGTATCTGCAGGCCGGCGCCACCATCGTGTCGCGGCCGGAAGAAATCTTTGCCAAGGCCGAGATGATCATCAAGGTCAAGGAGCCGCAGCCGGCCGAGTGTCGCATGTTGCGACCGGGGCAGCTGCTGTTCACCTATCTGCATCTGGCGCCGGACCCTGAGCAGGCGCAGTTGTTGCTGGAATCCGGTGCCGTGGCCATCGCCTACGAGACGGTGACCGACGAGCGCGGCGGCCTGCCGCTGCTGGCACCGATGTCAGAAGTGGCCGGTCGCATGGCGGTACAGGCCGGTGCCCACGCACTGGAAAAGGCACAGGGTGGCCGTGGCGTGCTGCTCGGTGGCGTGCCCGGCGTGGCGCCGGCGCGGGTGGTGGTGCTGGGTGGCGGGGTGGTCGGCCTCAATGCGGCGCGGATGGCGCTGGGACTGGGCGCCGACGTGACCCTGCTGGACAAGTCGCTGGCGCGGCTGAAAGAGATCGACATGTTGTTCGGCAGCGGCATCAAGACGCTGATGTCCAACAGCAGCAATATAGAGGAAGCGGTGCGCGACGCGGACCTGATCATCGGCGCGGTGCTGGTACCGGGCGCGGCGGCGCCGAAACTGCTCAACCGCGCGATGCTGAAGCAGCTACGCGCCGGGGCGGTGCTGGTGGATGTCGCCATCGACCAGGGCGGCTGCTTCGAAACCAGCCGGCCGACCACGCACCAGCACCCGACCTATATCGTTGACGGCATCGTGCACTACTGCGTTGCCAACATGCCCGGTGGTGTCGCCAGAACCGCCACCATGGCGCTGACCAATGCCACGCTGCCGTACGCACTGGAGCTGGCGGACAAAGGTTGGCCGCAGGCCCTGCAGGACAACGCGCACCTGCGTCATGGCCTGAACATCTGTTGTGGCAAAGTGACTTATGCGGCGGTCGCGCGCGATCTCGGTTACGACTACGTCGATCCGCTGACCGCGCTGAAGACGGCGCTGTAAAACCAACCGAGGTAACCATGCAAGCGATTATCGGCATCCCTTGTGATGTCAAAACCATAGGCCTGTTCCCCTTTCACGCGGTGGGCGAGAAGTACATCACCGCGGCGGTGGGTGCGGCCGGCGGCGTGGCCGTGCTGATCCCGTCGCTGGGTGACGCGGCGCAGCTGGACACGATTATTAATCTGGTGGACGGCATCCTGCTGCCGGGTTCGCCGTCCAATATCGAGCCGCACCACTATCAGGGCGTGCCCAGCCGTCCCGGCACCCTGCACGACAAGGCGCGCGACGCCACCACGCTGCCGCTGGTGCGGCGGGTGATCGACGCCGGCATCCCGCTGTTGGGCATCTGTCGCGGCTTTCAGGAGATCAACGTGGTGCTGGGCGGCGAGCTGCACCAGCACGTGCAGGAGCAGCCGGGGCTGAATGACCACCGCGAGCCGCAGACCGAGGACCTGGACCTGATGTACGGCCCGGCGCACAGCGTGCAGTTCACTGCAGGCAGCTGGCTGCAGTTCTGGCTTGGTCGCGACAGCGCCAGGGTCAACTCCATCCATCAGCAGGGCATCAAGCGGCTGGCCGACGGCCTGATCGCCGAGGCGGTGGCAGAGGACGGGCTGATCGAGGCCTACCGTGTCGGCAGCGCCAGCAACTTTGCCTATGCCGTGCAGTGGCATCCAGAATGGAAGTACTGGGAGAACGACGTGTCCCAGGCAATTTTCGAGGCTTTCGGCGCAGCTTGCCGGGAGCGCCGTATGCGTCGCAACCAATAGACGTACTCGGCAAAACCGCCGGCAAGACCGGTAAAAAAGAGGAAATGCATCATGAATCACCAATTGTTTGAATGGCTGCGCGACAACCGTATCACCGAGATGGAATGTATCGTTCCGGACATGACCGGCGTCGCCCGCGGCAAGATCGTCCCGAAAGACAAGTTTGTTTCCGATCAGGAAATGCGCCTGCCGGAAGCCGTGCTGATCCAGACCGTCACCGGCGACTATCCCGACGACAGCATGCTGGACCTGACCGACCCGGACATGGTGCTGATGCCGGATCCGAACACCATGCGCTTCGTGCCGTGGGCCACCGATCCGACCGCGCAGCTGATCTACGATGCGCTGCGTCCGGATGGCTCGATGGTGGAAGTCGCCCCGCGCAACGTGCTCAAGCGCGTGCTGGCGTTGTATGAGGCCCAAGGTTGGGAGCCGGTGGTGGCACCGGAGATGGAGTTTTACCTGCTGTCGCCCAACCCTGATCCTGATATTCCACTGGCGCCGCCTATCGGTCGTACCGGCCGTGCCGAATTCGGCCGTCGCTCCTACGCCATCGACGCGGTCAACGAGTTCGATCCGCTGTTCGAGGACATCTACGACTACTGCCACGCGCAGAATCTGGAAGTCGACACGCTGATTCACGAAATCGGCACCGCGCAGATGGAAATCAACTTCATGCACGGCAATGCGCTGGACCTGTCCGATCAGGTGTTCCTGTTCAAGCGCACCGTGCGCGAGGCTGCCTTCCGCCACGGCATGTACGCCACCTTCATGGCCAAGCCGATGGAAGCAGAGCCGGGCAGCGCGATGCACATTCACCAGAGCGTGCTGAACAAGCACACCGGCAAGAACCTGTTCTCCGGTGAAGACGGCAAGCCGACCGAGCACTTCTTCCACTTCATCGGCGGTCTGCAGCACTACCTGCCGGAGTGCATGCCGTTCTTCGCGCCGTACGTGAACTCCTTCCGTCGCCTGTCGCCGTACACCGCGGCACCGACCAACGTGGAGTGGGGCTACGACAACCGTACCGTCGGCCTGCGCGTGCCGCACTCGTCGCCGGCCGCGCGCCGTGTGGAAAACCGGGTGCCGGGCGTGGACGTCAACCCGTACATCGCCATGGCCGCCACCCTGGCCTGCGGCTACCTCGGCATGATGAACAAGATCAAGCCGCGCGACCCGCTGGCCAGCGACGCCTACGAGCTGCCGTTCCAGTTCCCGCACGGCACCGAGGAGGCACTGGTGCGCCTCAAGGCCTGCACCGACGTGGCCGAGGTGATGGGGCCGCGCTTCGTCGAGATGTATGTCGGCATGAAGGAGAAGGAATTTGCCGAATACTTCCGCGTCATCAGCCCGTGGGAACGCAAGTTCCTGCTGCTGCACGTGTAATTGAGTAGCAAGCGGGAGGCGCAGACCTCCCGTTATTCAAACCAGGAGAGATTTCATGAAGCATCAGCGCAGCACAGCCCAATGGCGGGAAATGGACGCCGCACATCACCTGCACCCGTTTACCGACACCGCCTCCCTGAACGAACAGGGGGTACGCATGATTACCCATGCGGACGGCATTTACCTGTGGGATAGCGAAGGCAACAAGATTCTCGACGGCATGGCCGGCCTGTGGTGTGTCAACATCGGCTACGGCCGCAAGGACCTGCCGGAAGTCGCCAAGCACCAGATGGAAGAACTGGCTTATTACAATACCTTCTTCAAGACCTCGCACCCGGCGGTGGTCGAACTGTCGCACCTGCTGGCAGAAGTGGCGCCCAAGGGCTTTGACCACGTGTTCTACACCAACTCCGGCTCGGAGTCGGTGGATACCATGATCCGCATGGTGCGCCGCTACTGGGACGTGAAGGGCAAGCCTCAGAAGAAAACCCTGATCGGGCGCTGGAACGGCTACCACGGCTCCACCATCGGCGGCGCCAGCCTGGGCGGCATGAGCTATATGCACGAGCAGGGTGACCTGCCGATTCCGGGCATCGTGCACGTGCAGCAGCCGTGGCACTACAAGTACGGCAAGGGCATGAGTGCCGACGAGTTCGGTCTGCTTGCCGCCAGCTGGATTGAGGACAAGATTCTGGAAGTGGGCGCCGACAAGGTGGCTGCCTTCGTCGGCGAGCCGATCCAGGGTGCCGGCGGCGTGATCATCCCGCCAGCCAGCTACTGGCCGGAAGTGCAGCGCATCTGCCGCAAGTACGACATCCTGCTAGTTGCCGACGAGGTGATCTGCGGCTTCGGCCGTACCGGCCACTGGTTCGGGCAGCAGCAATTCGGCTTCACCCCGGACATCTTCACCACCGCCAAGGGCCTGTCGTCCGGCTACATGCCGATCGGTGCCGTGTTCGTCAACAACGAGGTGGCGGCAACGTTGGCCGCAGGCGGCGATTTCAATCACGGTTTTACCTACTCCGGTCACCCGGTGGCGGCAGCGGTGGCACACGCCAACGTCAAGGCGCTGCGTGATGAGGGTATCGTCGCCGCCGTGCACGAGGACACCGGTCCGTACATGCAAAAACGCTGGCGCGAGGCGTTCTCCCGCTTCGAACATGTCGACGACGTGCGCGGTGTCGGCCTGATCCAGGCGTTCACCCTGGTCAAGGACAAGGCCAGCCAGACGCTGTTCGACAACTGGGGCGAGATCGGCCTGATGTGTCGCGACATCTTCTTCAAGCACGGCCTGATCATGCGTGCCTGCGGCGATCACATCGTGTCGGCACCGCCGCTGATCATCAGCAAGGACCAGATCGACGAACTGATCACCACCGCGGTCAAGTGCATGGAAATCTTTGAGCAGCAGCTGAAGGAACGCGGTCTGGCCTGAGCCTGAGGCCGTGACGACGCGGCTTTTACGAGCAGCAAAGCGGGTTTGATTATACAATCGACCCGCTTTTTTCATTGCCGGACGGCTAGCGCGCGGCCGGCGGCCATGCCAGTGACGTGACTGCGCGGCTGGCAAGCATCGGCGGCTTTGGTTATGCTGATATGGCATGCTGCTATCCTGATACTCCAGACTCAAAACGAGGCCACGGCTGACAATGGCTGACGAATCGCAACGCCCCATCATCGTAAAACGCATCAAGAAAGGCCACGGCGGCCACCACGGCGGCGCCTGGAAGATCGCCTACGCCGACTTCGTGACCGCGATGATGGCTTTTTTCCTGTTGATGTGGCTGCTGGGCTCGACCTCGGCCGGCGCCCTCAGCGGCATCTCGCAGTACTTCCAGATGCCGCTGAAGCTGGCGCTGCAGGGCGGCGAGGGCGCCGGCGACGCCACCGCGGTGATCCCCGGCGGCGGTACCGACCTGACCCGGCAGTCCGGCCAGGTCAAGCGCGGCAATCCGGACCCGACCAGCGGGCAAAAGCGGGCAGAACTGAGCAAGCTGCAGCAGCGCATCCAGCAAAAGCTGCAGCAGAAGATGGAGCAGAGCGCGGTACTGAAGTCGTTCAAGGATCAGGTCAAGCTGGAGATGACGCCCGAAGGGCTGCGCATCCAGCTGATCGACGAGCAGAACCGGCCGATGTTCCAGTCCGGCGGCGCGCTGCCGATGGAACACACCCGGGTGCTGCTGCAGGAAATCGGCCGCGAGCTGAACGAGGTGACCAACAAGATCAGCATCTCCGGCCATACCGACGCCACCCGCTTTGCCGGGGCGGCCACCGGCTATACCAACTGGGAGCTGTCGGCCGACCGGGCCAATGCCGCGCGCCGCGAGCTGATCGCCGGCGGCATGCTGGATGAGAAGGTGTTGCGGGTGGTCGGGCTGGCGTCGGCGGATCCGCTGAACAAGCAGAACGTGTTCAGCTCGGAAAACCGCCGTATCGCCATCGTGATATTGAACGAGGAAACCGAGAGCCAGATTCGTGGCCAGGGGCCGGTCGCGGAAGCGGCGTCGGTGGCAGCTGCGGTTGCAGGAGCACCGGCAGCGCCATGATGCGGCTGGCTGCCTTGCTGCGCCATGCCGGCATCCAGCTGCTGGCGGTGCTGCTGGCCTGGGTGTTCTGGGCGCCGCTGCTCACGCCGCTGCCATGGTTGGCGGCGCAGTGTCTGCTGGCGCTGCTGCTGGCCAGCGTGCTGCGCTGCTCGCTGCCGCAGCGCCTGCTGCATCTGCTGTTCATGCCGCTGGTGGTGCTGGCGCTGTGGCAGCAATGGGCGCCGTGGCTGTATCTGTGCGGTTTTGTGCTGCTGTTTGCGCTCAGCCGCAACGCGCTGACCGAACGGGTGCCCTTGTATCTGTCGTCGCAGGAAAGCATCGCCACGCTGGCGCACTGGCTGCCGCCGGGAGCGGCGGTGCTGGATCTGGGCAGTGGCGATGGCCGGGTGGTGCTGCAGCTGGCGCGGCAACGCGCCGACCTGCAGCTGTGTGGCGTGGAAAACGCGCTGCTGCCGTGGCTGTGGTCGCGCTGGCGCTACCTGCGCGCAGGGCGGCCGGCCAATGTCAGCCTGCGCTACGGCAATTTCTGGGATCTGGACTGGTCACGTTTCGACGTGATCCATGCCTTCCTGTCGCCGGCGCCGATGGCGCGGGTGTGGGCGCACTTCCAGCAGCATGCGGCCAACCATGCGCAGCTGGTGAGCAACAGCTTCGGGATCGCGGCGGTGCCGCCGCAGCAACGGCTGCCACTGAACGGGCCATTACAAAAAGAACTTCTCATCTGGCGACACAATCATGGACATCGCTAACTGGCTGTCATCCCTGTCGGAAAACCGCTGGCCGATCCTGCCGGCCACCGCGGTCGAGGTGCGGCAGATGCTGTCGCTGCCCGGCGATCGCATCGTGTTTTCCGAGCTGGCCAACCTGACCCTGTCCGATCCCTTCTTGCTGCTGGACCTGATGCGGCTGGTTGGTGCGTCGCGCGCCTTGCAGCGCAGCGAGGCGCATCCCACCGTCGAGCAGATGCTGATGATGCTGGGGCTGGAGGTGATCACCGCGCGCTATCGCCAGATTCCGGCACTCTCCACGGTGCACGGCAAGCTGGACCAGGAAGTGGTCGATGCCGTCGGTGACTGGCTGGGGCGTTCGCGGGTCGCCGCCTTTATCATCAAGGAGTGGCTGGCGATCACCGGCGAATACAAGGTCGAAGACTGCTTCATCGCGGCGCTGGTGTACAACCTGCCAGCCTGTCTGTACCTGATCTACCGCAACCGCATTCCGGGCGGGCCGTTGCTGCACGAGGTGTCGGATGTGTTCGCGCTGGATTACCCCAAGATCGTCGAGCAGTTTATCCAGTGCATGCCGTTGCCGTCCGGCCTGCTGAATACCCTCGGCACCGGGCCGGTTAACCGCCGCAAGCAGCTGCTGAAGCTGGCGATTGCCACCGCCAACGCGGTGGACCAGGGCTGGTGGCGGCCGCAGTGGAATATCGGCATCGAGGCCGCGGCCAAGCTGATCGGCTGCCGGGTCGACGACGCGCAGCAGGTGGTGCAGCAGGCGATCCTGCAAGTGGCGCGTCACCCGCGCGCGTTGGGCTACACCTACCCGGCACGGGCCTACCTGTACATTCCCGGCCCGTTTCCGCAGCACAACAAGCAGGACGAGGTTGCCACTCTTACCGGCGAACAGCAGCTGGAAAAGGCGCTGCTGGAGTCGCTGCGCCATCTCGCCAACGACATCCAGTTCGAACGCATCATGTTCCTGCGCTACGACCAGCCTAGCCATTCGCTGAAAATGCGCTACCAGATCGGGCTGGAGGACAACCACCCACTGCGCAAGCACATTGTGGCGCTGGAGCCGGGCTCGTTCTTCGCACTGCTCACCAGCCGGCCGCAGAGCTTCCATGCGCCGGCCTCGACGCGCGCGCAACTGGCGCGCAAATACCAGGACGAATTCTTCACCCATCTCGGCGAAGGCCACTTCGCCTGCATGTCGGTGTTCTCCGGCCACAAGCTGGCCGGTGTCTTCTTTGTTGACAACTATCGCAGCAACAAGGCGATCGACGACGATACCTACCACCGCTTCAAGGAAACGGTATTCCGGGTGTCGCAACTCACTTTCTAGGCATGACATTCCATAAAATCATTACCTCGGCCGCCAATGACGAGATGAAATCGCTGGCGCGGCTGCTGGACAACGCCCGTGAGCGGCGCAAGCAACAACTGCTGGTGCTGGAAGGGCTGCACCTGCTGCAGGCCGCGCTGGACGCCGGGCTGCCGCTGCACGCGGTGTACGTCAACGAGGCGGCGCAGCAGCATCCGGAATGGCTGGCGCTGCACAGCCGCATCGACCGTGCCGTGCCGTGTAGCCTGGTCAGTACCGCGGTGCTGGCCAAGGTCACCGCGCTGGCAACGCCGGCGGAGGTGCTGGTGCTGTGCCCGCGGCCACAGGGCAGCGCCGCCCATCAGGAAGCGGCGGTAATGCTGGACGACGTGCAGGACCCGGGCAATATGGGCACCATCCTGCGCTGCGCCGCAGCGGCCAACGTGCGCCAGGTGTACCTGTCCAAGGGCTGCGTCGACGTCTATTCCCCCAAGGTGTTGCGCGCCGGCATGGGCGCCCACTTTGTGTTGCAGATCCACGAGCAGGCGGATCTCGCCGCCGAGCTGGCGCGCTGGCCCGGCCCGCGGCTGGCGACGCACCTGGAAGGCAGCGTGTCGCTGTACAGCGAAGACCTGCGCGGCGCGGTGGCCTTCGTGTTCGGCAACGAGGGCAAGGGTGTGTCGGCGCAGGTGCTGGCCGCCTGCGACCGCCGCGTGCGCATCCCGATGCCCGGCCACGCCGAGTCGCTGAACGTGGCGATGGCGGCCACCGTCTGCCTGTTCGAGCGCGTGCGGCAGGGCGAGGTCGCGGCCCCCGGCGCCGTGTAATCAGCGCTTTGCCAATCGGGCGGCGCTCACTACAATACGCGGCCTGTTATTACACGCGCGGTGCCGCCAGCGGCCTGACGCTACTCCGGAGTGAAGAATGGAACCCGTACGACTTTCAAAACGCATGGCTGAAATGGGGCTTTGTTCTCGCCGCGAGGCCGACAGCTATATCGAGCAGGGCTGGGTCAAGGTCAACGGCAGCGTGGCGGTGCTGGGGCAGAAGGTGGTGACCGGCGACGACATCCAGCTCGACAAGAAAATGACCCAGGCGCAGGAGCGCCGCGTCACCATCCTGATCAACAAACCGATGGGCTACGTCTCCGGCCAGGCCGAGATGGGCTACCTGCCGGCGGCGGCGCTGATCACGCCGGACAACCACTGGGAAGAAGACAAGTCCGGGCTGCGCTTCTCGCGCGACCACATGAAAGGGCTGGCGCCGGCCGGCCGCCTCGACATCGACTCGGTCGGCCTGCTGGTGCTGACCCAGGACGGCCGCGTGGCGAAAGAGCTGATCGGCGAAAACTCCGACGTGGAAAAGGAATACCTGGTGCGCGTCGAGGGCGAGCTGTCCGACGAAGGCCTGCGCCTGCTCAACCACGGGCTATCGCTGGACGGCAAGGCGCTGATCCCGGCCAAGGTGTGGTGGCAGAACGACGACCAGCTGCGCTTCATCCTGAAGGAAGGCAAGAAGCGCCAGATCCGCCGCATGTGCGAGGCCGTCGGCCTGCACGTGGTCGGCCTGAAGCGCATCCGCATCGGCAAGGTGATGCTGGGCGACCTGCCGACCGGCAAGTGGCGCTATCTGGCAGCGGACGAGCAGTTCTCCTGATTCCTGGCCATGCGGCCAACCTTGTTGGCCGCAATTTCATGCAGCCGGCAGGGATACAGTCACGATAAAGCGGGCAGGGCGATGAGCTTCTTTTTGCAGCGGTGGTTGGGCGGCGGCGGCCCCTGGGGGCGGCAGGAGGTGTCGCAGGCGGTGGAGCGGCTGATCGACGAGGTTGATCCCAAGGTGCGGCTACTGCCGCGCAGCCAGCAACAGCTGCAGCGTGGCGTGCGCGACACCCTGCGCTACGCCAGCGAGCTGATCGAGCACCTGCCGGCGCCGCTGGACCTCAGCCCCGCCGGCTACACCACCGACCGCCGCGTCGGCCTGTTGTTCGCGTCGCCGGAAAGCCTGTGCCGCGTGCTGCAGGGCAGCGAGGCGCTGCAGCAGTACTTTTCCCATCCTTCCAATCCCGACACCGCCTATCTGCTATTGGTGATGCAGCCGCAGGCGCGCCAGCGCCTCGGCAGCCAGCTGCTGCCCGATGGTCAGGTGCAGAACGACGTACCGCAGCAGGTGATCAGCTTCGAGCAGCACCGGGTGGTGGCGGCCTACGACAGCCTGAAAAACCTGCGGCAACTGGCCGGCATGGAGGCATTCAACGCCTTGTGCCGTGACCTGGCGCGGCGGGTGGCGCTGTGCGATGCCCGCCGCCAGCAGCTGGAGGCCGAGCGCCAGCGTGTGCTGTTGCGGCTGGCGGCCGGTGGTCAGACGCTGATCAACGCCGCCGCGCTGCGCGGCCGCGACGACGTCAAGGATGACGAGCTGCCGCGCCGCTTGCAGCAGCTGAACGCGGAGCTGGCGGTGATGGGCAAGCAGCTGTCGCTGCCGGGCAAGCTGGACTACCTGCGCCAGGTGCTACGCCAGCCGCAGCAGTACTTCAAGGCCGGGCTGGAATCGACATGGCTGGATCGCATGGGGGTGGTGACGCCACCGGATCTCGGTGGCGCGCAACTGGATTTCGGCCTGATGAAGCTGGGCGAGGCCGAGGACAGCGTGCGCGAGCGGGTGGTGTTCCCCGGCAGCATCACGCGCCGCGACCTGAAGCAGTGGCGCGAACGTTGGCCGTAATGAGGCGGCCAACGGCGGCCGTCAGGCCGGTCTAGAGCCGCCTGGACCAAGGCGCGCCGACGCAGGCAGTACAGGTAGTCCGGTAAGGCGGCGCCACGCAGGGTCAGGGGTTCTGTTAGTGGCGCTTATTCCTGCGGCAGGGTTGCCTTGCCGTAGTGCAGGAACACCTCGTCGCGCACCCAGCCGCTATTGTGGTACAGCTTTTGCGCGGCCTGGTTGTCGCGGGCGGTGGATAGCTCCAGCCGCACGAAGCCGTTGTCGCGGGCGTAGCGTTCGATGTGGCCAAGCAGGCCGCTGGCAATGCCGCGCTGGCGGTCCTGCGGCCGGGTGAACAGGTCGTACAGCACGTAGATCGGCGCCGCCGCCAGCGAGCAGAACGACGGGTACAGCTGGCAGAAGCCGAGCACCTCGCCGTCACTGTGTTCCGCCAGGAAAATCACCGATTCGTTCTTGGTCATGCGCGCCTGCAGGAAACGTCGTGCCAGCTCACGGTCGCTGCTTTCGCCGTAAAACTGGCGGTATTCGTCAAACAGCACGGCCAGTGCGGTCAGGTCGTTGTGTCCGGCGCGGCGTATCGTCGGGTCACTCATCACTTGCTACTCCTTCTTTTCCGTCAATCACGATCAGCGGCACCATCATCTCGGCGGCGGACAACCCGCCGTGGTTGCCCAGCAGCTTGGGCAGCGGGGCGTCGGCCGGCGAATCCAGCAGCCCCCAGTCCTCTTTCATTAGCAGCACATAGTCGCCGACGCGTGCGGCCAACCTTGGATCATTGGTATCGGCGCCGGGGCCGAACCAGGTCTCGTCCAGCAGCTGCGCCGCCGGTAGGCACCAGGCGGCATGGCCGAGCAGGCGTGCGGCCAGCTGCGGAAACTCCGCCAGCCGTTCCGGCTTGACGTGGCAGAACGCCACCCGTGGCTCGCCGGACAGCGGCTGGCGCAGGCAGGCGGCCAGCTCCGGGAAATCGCGCAGCTGCAGCAGGCGCGGCGGCGGGATGTCCATCTGGCCGTGATCGGCGCTGATGCACAGCACGGCGTCGCGGCCGGGCAGCGCGGCGGCAAAGGCGGCGCAGTGCGCCTCGATACGCTGCAACAGCTGGCGGCAACGCGGGTGCGTGGTGCCCTTGTGGTGCATGATCGAATCCAGGTCCGGGATGTAGGCGTAGACGAACTGCGGCGCGCTCGCCTCGCGCAGCAGCGTGTCCAGCTGGCGGAACAGGTCTTCGTAGGAGCTCCAGCCGTGGCGCTCTGCGCTGCCGCCGTGGTGCAGGCTGTAGGCGGAGTCCAGAATGTAGTTCGGCTGCAGCACGATCTGGCGCCGCGGCCCGGTGAGCGCCGAGGGCGTCTGGTACACGCGGCGTGCCAGTTCGGCCGGGTCGTCCGGGGTGTGGCTGCCGCGGTGGCGCACCGTCAGCGGCAAGGGCGTGACCACGGCGTCGACCTCCGGCGCCGCCAGATGCCAGCCGGTGAGGGTGTGCACGCTGGGTGGCAACCCGGTGAGGTAAGTGGTGATGGCGCTGGTGGTGGTGCTGGGGAACACCGACGTCAGTGCCAGCGTTTGCTGCTGCCGCAACCAGCCGCCGGGCGACAGCTCGGCCAATTGCCGACAGCCCATGCCGTCGATGACCAGCAGGATGATGGTTTGCGCCTGCTCCAGCCGTGCCAGCGACGGGTGCTGTAGCGGCGGGCAGGGGCTGGGGCTGCCGTGCAGGCGGGCGGCGAGGTTGGCGATGCCGTGTTCCGGGTGCGGGAACACCAGGCCGGCGGTACTCAGCTGTGGTCGGGTCGGTTGCGTCACTTGCGGCGATGGCCAGGTTGCGGTAATACCTGTACTTTTACCATTTTCACCGCATTCCAGATAGCTGATGGCTGCTTATCCTGTTTCCTGTACCAGCTGCGGCGCCTGTTGCGCCGCGTTCCGGGTGTCGTTTCACCGCGCCGAACTGGCCGGCCCCGAGCGCCGCGGCGTGCCGCCGGCCATGGCGGTGGTCGAGGTCGGCAACACCATGCGCATGTGCGGCACCGACGAGCACACCCTGCGCTGCGTCGCGCTGCAGGGCACCGTCGGCGAGTCGGTCAGCTGCAGCATCTACGCCGACCGGCCGTCGCCGTGCCGCGAATTCGGCGCGCTGGCCGATGTCGGCATCTACGAGCGTGCCTGCAACCGCGCGCGCGCGCGCCACGGCCTGCCGGCGCTGCCGGTGGACGACTAGGGTCGGCGCCACGGTTAAATCCGTGTTGACCGGCCCCGAATCACAGCAGCACCAGATGGTTGTCCCACTTCACCGGGAAGTGCTGGCTGCGCGCGGCGACGATCTGCAGTTGCTGGCTGTCGATCCACACGATGTCGCCCAGCTCGTTACTGACGATGAAGTGGCGCTGGTCCGGTGTCGCAGCGATGCCGGCCGGCTTGCTCAGCGCCACCGACCCCAGGAATTCGCCGGCACCTGACCAGAACACCACCTGGTCGCCCTTGGTGGCGGTGCAGGCGATGCGGGTCGCCGTCGCAGCCACGCTGGCGGCGTAGCCGTTGCAGGCGCTTGCCAGTTCCGGCGGCAGCGGCAGGCTGCGCAGCCCACTGCTTTCGTGCCACAGGCTGGCCAGCGGTGCGCTGCCTTCGCCCTCGTACTGCAGGGCCACCGCGTAGTGGCCGTCGGCCACCACCGCCAGATGACGCAGCGACAGCTTGTTGTCCGGCAGGCGGAAGCTGGCCACGCTGCGGCCAACCTTGAGATCGACGATGTCCAGGCTGGGCTGCATGCTGTGCACGTTGAGCTTGATTCGGCCGCTTTCCGGCAGCGTCAGGATGCCACCGTTGGCGACCAGGATGCGGCCGCCTTGCAGCGGCAGCAGCTGGTGCGGGCCGATGCCGCCGGACGGTAGCTCGCGTTGCGGTGCCAGCGTCAGCGCGTCGCGCAGGGTCAGCAGGCCGTCGCCGCTGTCGATGTTGCTATCGGTGGTGACCAGCACGCCGCCGGGCAGCACGATGCCGTGGCCGAAGCCGTGACGGTCGTCCGGATAGTCGTACCACGCCAGCGTCTCGCCGCTGTGCCAGTCGAGCCGCGCGATGAAGCTGCCGGGGCGGCGCGCGAACACCAGACACTCGTGCGGCCGGCCGGGTAGCAGCGCGATGTGGTGGCCGCGCTGCGGCAGGGTGCCGGCTGTGCTGCGGCCGGCAGCGCCGACGCGGTGCTCGTTGCGGCCAACGTCGTAGGCCGACAGCAGCTGCAGCGGTGTTTCGCCGGCCAGGCTGCGCAGCGGCCACGCCAGCAGCGCGGCGGCCACGCCCTGCAACAGGCGGCGGCGTTGCGGATCAGTCGCCATCGGATTCATTGAAGCTGAGCGTGATGTCCAAGCTGTCGGCGACCGGGCCTTCCAGCAGGGTCAGCAGCGCGGCCAACGCCTGCACCGCCGCCTTTTCCTTGCCGCTGCGGCCAACCTGTACCAAGTTGTCCGGCAGCTGCGCCAGCCCCTTGCCCACCGCCGCCACCCGCTGGCGCAGCTGCTGCGCCAACGCCGGTTGCGGGCCTTGCGCCAGCAGCTGTGCCAGCGCGAAATCCTTGCCGTTACCGCCGACCAACAACTGTTGCAGCAGGTCGAACTGCGCCTGTAGTAGCCGCTTGCCGCTGTGGCTGCGCTGGCCGCTGACCAGCTCCGGCTTCTGGCTGGAAAGGCGCGACAATTCCTTGTGCAGCTCGTTATTGCCGGCCAGCGTCAGGTTGATGATTTCCTCCAGCGCCTGCTGGCTGGACGGCAGGTCGTCGGCACTTTCGCCGGCAGCAATACGCGCGGCAAAGCGCTGCCACTGGCGCTGCAGTTCGGTGCTGTGTTCGCCGATGTCGTCGGCGTTGCGTTGCAGCCAGGCGCAGACGCCGGGCGTGGCCAGGCTGGCGGCGGGGCGGTACAGCAGGTACTCGATGGCGGTGTAGCCCTTGGCCGCGGTGCCGGTGGTGTCGAAGACGTCGGCCTCGTGTGCGGCGCTGCGGTTGACCGCACTGTCGACCAGCGTGGTACGCGTCGGCTTGAAGGCGATGGTGCGCTGGCTGCGCAGCTGCGCCGTCGGCCCCCAGTTCAGCGCCGCGACGCGCATCCAGCTGCCGTAGGCCTGTTGCCACTGCTGGCGTACCGCCGCCAGGCCCGCATCATCCGGCCGGGCGCAGCTGTGCTGCAGCTGGCTGGCTAGCGCGCGGTTGGCGGCGGCTAGCTGCTGGTAGCGCGGCAGCAGGGTGTCGTTGAGTACGTACTGCACATAGCGCGACGTCGCATCGCGCGGTGCGGCGGTGTCGGCGTGGGCCGCGCCTGCGAGCAGCAGTGCCGACAGGGTCAAAACGGATTTCAGTTGCATGGTCGCTCCGCTGTCGCCGGCACCAGGGCAGGGTGCCGGCTTCGGGGTCAAAGGGATTCGAGGAAGCGCAGCAGGGCGGCGCGGTCGGTCTTGTTGAAAGCCATGAAGCGCTGCTTGGCGGCCTCAGCCTCGCCGCCGTGCCACAGGATGGCTTCGCTCAGGTTGCGCGCGCGGCCGTCGTGCAGATAGCGGGTGTGGCCGTTGACGTCGGCAAACAGTCCGATGCCCCACAGCGGCGGCGTTTTCCACTCCTGGCCGTTGGCCAGCCCGTCGGGGCGGCCGTCGGCCAGGCCCGGGCCCATGTCATGCAGCAGCAGATCGGTGTAGGGGCTGATCTTCTGGCCGGACACTTCCGGCAGACCGCGCAGCGGGCCGGTGGTGTAGCCGGCCACGTGGCAGTTGCTGCACTGTGCCTGGCTGAACAGCCACTTGCCGCGGCGCACCTCGGCGCTGTCGGCCTCGCGCTGCGCCGGCACCGCCAGCGTGCGGCTGTAGAAGATCACCGCGTCCAGCTTGTCCTTCGGGATTTCCGGCTTGCCACCGCGCGTGGCCTGGCGGCAGTCACGCTGCGCGGGCAGGCACTCTTCCTGCGGGAAATGGCGCGAGGTGATGCCGATGTCGCCGTTGAAGGCGCCGGCAGACTGGTGGGCGATGGTGGCGACATTGGCCTTCCAGCCGAAGCGGCCGAGCATGGCCTTGCCGGCATAGGCGTCGGGCACGTAATTGGCGCGGCCGGACACGCCAAGGTTGGCCGCAGCCTGCGCGCGGGCGTTGGCGAGGATGTCCTGCTCGCGGATCGCCTCCAGCAGGCCGAGGCCGATCATCTGCGGCGCGATGCGCGGCGACACCTGCACTTGCGGATGGAGCGGGCCGTAGCCCAGCTCGGTAAAGCGGTACTGCGGCTGCAGCAGCTCGAACGGCTCGCCATCGGGGAAGCTGCCCGTTTGCGGCTGGTAGCTGATCTGCACCTTGCCTTCCGGTTTGACGCCGGGAATGGCGTCGTTGTTGAACTGGCCGCCGTAGTTCGGCTCCGGCTGCGGGCCGTTGCCTCCGGGGACGGACAGGCGGAACAGCAGCGCCATCGGCTGCTCGGCCTGCAGCTGCTTGTCGAACTGCGGCGGTGCGCCACGGCCGTCCAGCGCGTGACAGGCGCCGCAGGAGCGGGCGATGAAGTGCGGCCCCAGCCCGTCGCGGGCGGTGGTCGACGACGGCGCCTCGACCCAGGCCTTCTTGAAGAAGGAGTTGCCGACAAAGAAACGTGTCTGTCGCTCGGACGCCATATTGGCGGCCGACAGCGAGAACGCGTTGCGGCCGGTCTCGTACACGGTGGTGTCGCCGCCCAGCTTTTCATCGCCGTCGTGATACGGCGCCAGCTCCGGCAGCGAGGTAAAGCCGACCAGCCCGCCGAGGATCAGGCCGGCGCAGAGCCACGAGGCGGGGCGCAAAAAAAGTTTTGTCATGGTGCGTTCCGAATAGGCAAAAACCCGCTCGGCGAACCGAGCGGGGGCGGTGTTGGCTGCTGACGGCAGGGGCCTAGCCGTTGACGTTCAGCTTCTTGATGCCGATGGTCTTGGCGGCTTCCACCAGGCTGCTAGCCTGTTTCTTCAGCGCGGCGACAGTGGCCTGCACCCGGCTGCGGCCGTCCTTGTTGACGATTTCCTGGTCGAACGGCGCCTTGATCGCCTCGGCACGGGCCTGGGTGGCGGCCATGTCGGCGGTCACGCGCTCGGCGGCCTTGGCATTGCTGGCGGCGACCAGATCACGCAGGCTGGCGCCCTTGAGCAGGCTGCCGTCCACGCGAGTGTACTCGCCCAGCCACACGTTCTGGATGCCACGGGCGTTGGTGGCGATATCGCGGTGGGTGTTGTCGGAGAAGCAGGAGTGCTCGTCTTCCTGGTTGCGGCTGTCCAGCGCCACTTCGATGCGCTCGCCGGCCAGCTCCGCCCGCGACAGCACGCCGATGCCGACCAGCATCTGGCGCAGCGCGTCCGGTTTCTTCTCGAACTTGGCGCGGAAGTTGTTGCTGTTCGGTTGCCAGGCGGCAACCAGATAGCCCAGGTCGTCGACCAGCAGCTCGGCGGCGGTTTTCAGGTACTCGCGGCGGCGGTCGGCGTTGTTGCCCTGGCCGTCGACAAAGTCGGTGTAGCTGCGCTTGCCGGCGCCGTTGCTGTCGAAGTCCTGGCCCCACAGCAGGAATTCGATGGCGTGGTAACCGGTGGAGATGTTTTCCTCACCGCCGCGCTCGTTCAGCGAGCTGAGCAGCTTCTTGCTGATCACCACCTTGCGGTTGTTGACCACGCCTGCGCTTGGCTTGCCCTTGACGCCATCGATATAGGCTTCGTCCAGCGGCCAGGCGTTGATCTGGCCTTCCGGGCCGCGGGCGTCGTCGATCGGGCCGCCGTAGAAGCGGAAGGCTTCGGTCTGGCCGTACGGCTCGCGTGCGGCCAACCAGGCCTGGCGTGCCTGCTTCAGGCCGGCTTCGCTCGGGGCGGCGACAAAGGCGTTGATCGCGGTTTGCAGAGCCTTGGCGGTGAGCAGCGAATCTTCGTAGCTGGCGAACACGATCTGGCTGTACTGCTGTACTACCGCCTCGCGGCTGATCTCGGCGGCCGAGGCGTGGACAGGAGAGAGCAGGGCGCCGAGCAAGGCGGCCGCGAGCAGGGTTTTGCGCATGATGGAATCCGGCTTGATGAATGGGTGATGAAACGAAGAATTCATGATAATCACTCGCAGTTATCGCGGTCAACTTAATCGAGAATCGTTCTTGTTTTTGTGCCATTTTGTCATATTGCGCGGGCGTTCGCGCCGTGGGCTGGCTTCGTGGTATCCTTGCGCCCCTTTCAAATTACCCCGCCCCGGCATGCGAGACCCCTGCGACCACTACACCATGGACCTAATCGGCGGCAGCCGCGCCAAACCCGGGCGCAAGCCGCTGGGTGAACGCGCGATGACGGCTGCCGAGCGCAAGCGTCGTTCGCGCGAGTTGCGTCGCAACCGCCTGCAGGAACTGTCGGTGACGGTGGAGCTGTCGCGCGACGCGCAAAAGGCGCTCGACAAGATGATCGAGTGGTGGGGTGTCAGCAAGAAAGAGGCGATCAACCGCGCGATGCTGATCGCCTGCCAGTCGCAGACCGGGCGCACCGGCATGCTGTTCGACCTTGATCCTGCCTTTTTGCTGACCGAACGCGGCAGCAAGCGCCGCCAGCGCTGAGGCGGCGGGCGGAAGCATCGTTCGCCCTGACCTGCCGGTCAGACCGTATTGCCCGCTGCCGTTTGCCTGTCTTCGTTTCCGCCTGCCATCGCGGCAAGGTTGGCCGCCGGTCGTTGCACCCGGAAAACCGGATGGCCGTCACGCTGCTGACACCCGCCCCCGTACCCGTTACGCCGCAGTGCCCATGACGTCGCTATATCGCGACAGCCCTCTCCCGTGCTTGACGCAGATCAAGCGAGCCATGCCATTTGGAATTAATAATGGCCGATTGTTTCAATAGGAAGTGGCTGCCATGGCACTCAAACAGCTTTCGCCCGCCGATGTCATGCTGGGCAAACCGCTGGAGCAGGCGGTGTACAACGCGGATGGCCATCTGCTGCTGAACAAGGGCTCGGTGCTGCGCGACCCCGGCGCCAAGCAGAAATTGCTGGCCATGGGCCACAAGGAAGTGGTGCCCGGTGCCGCGCCGGTGGCGCCGGTTGCCAGCACGCCGCGGGCGGAGCAGCTGCGCGAGCCGGTGTTCGCGCTGGTGCAGCACGCGGCGGTGACGCTGAACGCGATGCTGGTCGACCAGCAGGCCGATGTCCACCGCGACCAGTTCATCACCCGAATCCGCTCGCTGGCCGGCCGCCTGCAGGCCGCCTGCCTGCAGGACCCGGAAGCCGCCATCGCCGCTATCCACCTGTTTCACGAAGGCGAGTACGCACTGCGCCACCACCTGTCGGTGGGCGTGGTCAGCGCGCTGCTGGCCGAAGCCGACGGTCGTCTGGACAAGGCACAGCAGCATTCGCTGATCTGCGCCGCGCTCACCCACGATATCGGCATCTACAGCCTGGCCAACCACAGCGGCGGGCTGACCGAGGAAAAACGCCGCGAGATCAACCAGCACCCGATCACCAGCTGCGCCATTCTCAAGGACATCGGCGTCGACGACGAGCTGTGGCTGGAAGCGGTGCTGCAGCACCACGAACGCCAGGACGGCAGCGGCTACCCGCTGTGCCTGTCCGGCGGCGCCATCTCGCTGCACGGCAGCCTGCTGGCGGTGGCCGATGTCTACTGCGCGATGACGCGGCCACGGCCGTACCGGCCCAAGGCCTACTTCCCGATGGCGGCGATGCGCGATTTGTATGTCGGGCAGAGCCAGCAGCTGGACAATGCGCTGATCCAGAAGCTGATCAAGGCGCTGGGGCTGATCCCGCCCGGCACCATCGTCAAACTGAAAAACGGTGAAATCGCGGTGGTGAAGAAGCGCAGCACCAATAACGCGCCGCAGGCGTTCTGCCTGTACAACCGCCAGGGCATGCCGATGGCGTCGCCGGACGCGCGCAATACCGCGCTGCCGGACTACGCCATCCAGGGGCGGGTCGACTACGACGACTGCCGCAATGTCGAGGCCGCGATGCGCCGCATCTGGGCCTGAGTGGATCGGCTTGTTGCGGCCAACGTTGGTCGCAAGCGGAGCCGGCAACAGCAGGCGGCTCACAGACAAACAAGCCCGGCGCAACTACGCCGGGCTTGTCTGTTTTCGGGTTGTGCTCAGTCCGCGCCGAACCAGCCCTGTCGCTGCGCGTGCGCCAGCTGCTCGACCAGATAGTCCCACAGCGCCGGACAGCCGCTCTGGATCGGCGGGCCGATGCGCTGCACCACGCGTGCGTGGCTGATGCCGTTCTCGCGCCAGCTCTGGCCGTTGTTAGCCAGGTTCAGCAGCACCGGCATCGCGCGGTCGGCGGCGTGGGCAAAGCGCGCCTCGGCGGTCTCGCCGTCCTCGAATTCCTGCCACAGCGCCATGAAGCGTTGCGCCTGCGCCGCCGGCAGCAGGCCGAAAATCCGCGTCACCGCCGCCAGCTCCGCCGCCTTGCGCTCTTCCCAGCCGTCCTCGGCGTAGACGATGGTGTCGCCGGTGTCGATCTCGCCGATGTCGTGCACCAGCAGCATCGCTACCACGCGGCTGACGTCGACCGGCTCCGTCGCGTACGGTGCCAGCGACGCCGCCAGCATCGCGATCTGCCAGCTGTGCTCTGCGGAATTTTCCTGCCGCGCCAGCCCCAGCGGTCGCGTCTTGCGGGTGACGCCCTTCAGTTTGTCCAGTTCCAGGATGAAATCGATGATCTGCTGCATGGTACTTTCCTCGTGAACAGTCCGCGATTCTAGCGCCGCGCGGCGTTGCGGTCGAACCGCAGGCGTGCTGTTGCGGCGAGACAAGGGGGTGTTGCCGGGAGTCGCTGTGATGGTGAGCGATGCCGACGGCGTTACCGGGCAGTCGCCGTCTAGCGGTATTTTGCCAAAATGCGTGGCACGGTGTTGTCGTGCTGCAGCCGGGCGATGGCGCGATTGAGTTGCGGCAGGCTGATCTGGCTGAGCCGGGATAGCGCACAGCCGGCACGGTAGCTGTTGAGTACCAGCGGCGGGTGCAGTGCGACCGGTAGCTGCCCCAGTTTCTGCTGGTAGCGCAGGTAGAGCTGGTTGACGGCGGCGTGGTGGGTGCGGCCGGCTTCCAGCTTTTTCAGGTTACTGCTGGCGTTGGGGGCGTCGTCGCGGACAAGGTTGCCGCCGAGGCGGGCTTCCAGTTCCGGGTAGCTGAAGCCGTGAATGGTGCCGATGCTTTGTCCGGCCAGCGCGGCGATGCTGTCGGGGCGTGGCTGGTCGCGGCGGGTGACCAGCAGGTCGGCATTGGGCAGAAACGGACGGGACCAGCGGAACGGGCCGGGCAGCCACTCGGGCAGATACAGGCACACCAGGTCGGCATCGCCATTTTGCAGGCTGCTGCTGATCCGCTTGCGCGGCAACACCCGGAAGCTGGCCTGCTTGCCAAGCTCGCTGGCCAGCGCCTGGCCCAGGTCAAGATGAATGCCGGCCAGCAGCGTGGCGCCTTGCCGGTTGGCCAGTGGCATCTCGGTACTGTCGTCGAGCAGGATCACCAGTTCACCAGGACTGGCGAGGGCCAGTGGTGCGGCCAGCAGCCAGCCGGCCATCCGTAGATATTTTTTCATGGGTAATCGCTGCAGTTGTGCGCTGAGGTGCCGAATCTAACACGCCCGGATCGGCACGAGAATGCTGCTGGCGTGGTATGCGCCGGTGGTCGTCGCGAACAAGACAAAGGCCGGCCCACCTGTGGTGAGTCGGCCTGTTTCAGTCTTGCACTATCGGCAAAGTTGGCCGCAACGGTGCCGGCCGAGGCGTGACGGTTTGCCGCGGCTTACAGGATGTCGCCCGGCACCCGCACCCAGCCTTCCATCAGTACGCGCGCGCTGCGGCTCATGATCGCCTTGGTCACTGCCCACTGGCCATCGACCAGTTTGGCTTCGGCGCCCACGCGCAGGCTGCCGGACGGGTGGCCGAAGCGCACCGCGCTGCGCTCGCCGCCACCGGCGGCCAGGTTCACCAGCGTGCCGGGGATGGCGGCCGCGGTGCCGATGGCTACCGCGGCGGTGCCCATCATGGCGTGGTGCAGTTTACCCATGGACAGCGCGCGTACCAGTAGGTCGATGTCGGCCGCCTTGATTTGCTTGCCGCTGGAGGCGGTGTAGTCGGCCGGCGGCGCCACGAAGGCAATCTTCGGCGTGTGCTGGCGGGTGGCGGCTTCTTCCGCGCTCTTGATTAGCCCCATGCGCAGTGCACCGGCCACGCGGATGGTCTCGAAGCGGGCCAGTGCTGCCGGGTCGCTGTTGATGGCCTCACGCAGCTCGGTGCCGCTGTAGCCGATGTCGGCGGCATTGACGAAGATGGTGGGGATGCCGGCGCTGATCATGGTGGCCGGGAAGGTGCCGACGCCCGGCACTTCCAGCTCGTCCACCAGATTGCCGGTGGGGAACATGGCGCCACCATCGTCGCCGTCATCCGACGGGTCCATGAATTCCAGCACGATCTCTGCCGCCGGGAAGGTGACTCCATCCAGCTCGAAATCACCGGTTTCCTGCACCTGGCCAGCGCTTACTGGCACATGGGCGATGATGGTCTTCTGGATATTGGCCTGCCAGATGCGCACCACGCACACGCCGTTGTCCGGAATGCGCGCCGGGTCCACCAGGCCGGCGTGGAGGGCGAAGGCGCCGGCGGCGGTAGACAGGTTGCCGCAGTTGCCGCTCCAGTCCACAAAGGCCTTGTCGATGGCCACCTGGCCGTACAGGTAGTCCACGTCGTGATCCGGCTGCGTGCTTTTCGATAGGATCACGCACTTGCTGGTGCTGGAGGTGGCGCCGCCCATGCCGTCGATATGGGCGGAGTAGGGGTCGGGGCTGCCGATCACGCGCATGAACAGCGCATCGCGCGCCGCGCCGGGCTGCTGGCAGCTGGCGGGCAGGTCCTGCAGGCGGAAGAACACGCCCTTGCTGGTGCCGCCACGGATATAGGTGGCGGGGATTTTGATCTGTGGAAGATGGGACATGTCTGGCCTTTTCCTGGTTGGGTTTCCCTGCTTGCGGCAAGGGACGACTGTCTGTTTTACGGGTGCGGCGGCGACGATATCGCTACAGCAGGCGCAGTTGCGCATACGGGGATCTGGGCGTCGCCAGCGCCCAGCGCCCAAGCGTCTGGTAGCGGTAAGGCTCGCTGTCGCCGGCCAGCACCAACTGGATTTCATCGATGGTCCAGTCGATGGGGGCGATCACCCGTGACGATAACGACGTTGGTGCCCGGTAGCTGATGGTGACGTGCGGGCGGTGGCTCTGTCTTTCATCCACGCCCTGGGCAATCAGCGCGGACCGAACGGCGCTCAACAACGCCGGAAATCCCTTGGGTTGGCCGCGCGCCCGGAACGCCCAGTGTATTCCCGCCGCCGCCGCATGCTGGCTGCTGATGCGGTTGAGTGTCACCACGCAGCAGTCAGCGGTGATCAGGCTGCCGGCAAGCAGCAGGCGCTCACACAAGCCCGCTTCGTAACGGTAAGGGCGGGACAGCGACTGGTGCCAGTTTTCTGGGGCAAACAGGGCGGCCCCCAGCAGGGTGTGCAGCTGGTGCTTGGTGACTTCCTGCACCATGGCTGACAACACCCCCGGCTGGGGTTTGGCTATCAACAATAGCCGCCGCTCGCTCATGGCTGCCTCAAGCCGTCTGTGCCGACTCCAGGAAGTCCTTGGCAAAGCGCTGCAACACGCCGCCGGCTTCGTATACCGATACTTCTTCGGAGGAATCCAGACGGCAGGTCACCGGTACTTGTACGCTTTCACCGTTGCGACGATGGATCAGCAGCGTCAGCTCGGCACGCGGGGTGAGCTTGCCCTGCACATCGTAGGTCTCGGTACCGTCCAGCTGCAGCGTCTTGCGGGTGGTGCCCGGCTGGAACTCCAGCGGCAGCACGCCCATGCCGATCAGGTTGGTGCGGTGGATGCGCTCGAAGCCTTCGGCCACTATGGCTTCCACCCCGGCTAGGCGTACGCCCTTGGCGGCCCAGTCACGCGAGCTGCCCTGGCCGTAGTCGGCGCCGGCAATGATGATCAGCGGCTGTTTGCGGTTCATATAGGTTTCGATGGCTTCCCACATGCGCATTACCTTGCCTTCCGGTTCCACGCGCGCCAGCGAGCCTTTCTGCACTTCGCCGTCCACCACCGCCATCTCGTTCACCAGCTGCGGATTGGCGAAGGTGGCGCGTTGCGCGGTGAGGTGGTCGCCGCGGTGGGTGGCGTAGGAGTTGAAGTCCTCCTCCGGCAGGCCCATCTTGTGCAGGTACTCGCCGGCTGCCGAGTTCATCAGGATGGCGTTGGACGGCGACAGGTGGTCGGTGGTGATGTTGTCCGGCAGCAGTGCCAGCGGACGCATGCCGCGCAGGGTGCGCTCACCGGCCAGCGCGCCCTCCCAGTACGGCGGGCGGCGGATGTAGGTGGACTGCGGGCGCCAGTCGTACAGCGGCGAGGCGGCCTTCTCGGCGGCACGCTTCTCGAACATCGGGATGTAGATCTGGTTGAACTGCTCCGGCTTCACCGCGCGGGCCACGATGGCGTCGATTTCCTCATCGCTCGGCCAGATATCCTTGAGGCGAATTTCCTTGCCATCCACCACGGTCAGCACGTCCTGCTCGATGTCGAAGCGCACGGTACCGGCGATGGCGTAGGCCACCACCAGCGGCGGGGAGGCCAGGAAGGCCTGCTTGGCATACGGGTGGATGCGGCCATCGAAGTTGCGGTTGCCGGACAGCACGGCGGTGGCATACAGGTCGCGGTCAATGATTTCCTGCTGGATTTTCGGTTCCAGTGCGCCGGACATGCCGTTACAGGAGGTGCAGGCGTAGGCGACGATGCCGAAGCCCAGCGCTTCCAGATCATCCAGCAGGCCGGCTTCTTCCAGGTACAGCTTCACTACCTTGGAGCCTGGGGCCAGCGAGGTCTTTACCCACGGCTTGCGTACCAGGCCGAGCTTGCGGGCATTGCGTGCCAGCAGTCCGGCGGCGATCACGTTGCGTGGGTTGCTGGTGTTGGTGCAACTGGTGATGGCGGCGATGATCACCGCGCCATCCGGCATCAGGCCCTGGGCTTCCTGCTCGCGGGCGGCGGCCAGGTTGGCCGCAATGCCGCGCTCGGCCAGTGCGGAGGTCGGTAGGCGCTTGTGCGGGTTGGACGGGCCGGCCATGTTGCGAACCACGCTGGACAGGTCGAAGCGCAGCACGCGCTCGTATTGTACCTTGCGCAGGCTGTCGGCCCACAGGCCGGCTTCCCTGGCGTAGGTTTCCACCAGCTTTACCTGTTCGTCGCTGCGGCCGGTCAGGCGCAGGTAGTCCAGCGTCTGGCCGTCGATAGCGAACATGGCGGCGGTGGCGCCGTATTCCGGGGCCATGTTGGAGATGGTGGCGCGGTCGCCAATGGTCAGGCTGGCGGCACCTTCGCCGTAGAATTCCAGGTAGGCACCCACCACTTTTTCGCGGCGCAGGAATTCGGTCAGCGCCAGCACCACGTCGGTGGCGGTGATGCCGGGCTGGCGGCGGCCGCTCAGCTCCACGCCGACGATATCCGGTAGCCGCATCCACGAGGCGCGGCCCAGCATCACGTTTTCGGCTTCCAGGCCGCCCACGCCCACCGCGATCACGCCCAGCGCATCCACGTGCGGGGTGTGGCTGTCGGTGCCGACGCAGGTATCCGGGAAGGCCACGCCGTTGTCGGCGTGAATCACCGGCGACATTTTCTCCAGGTTGATCTGGTGCATGATGCCGTTGCCGGCCGGGATCACGTCCACGTTGTCGAATGCGGTCTTGGTCCACTCGATGAAGTGGAAGCGGTCTTCGTTGCGACGATCTTCGATGTCACGGTTCTTCTGGAACGCATCCGGGTCGAAACCGCCGCATTCCACTGCCAGCGAGTGGTCGACGATCAGTTGCACCGGCACCACCGGGTTGACCTTGGCCGGGTCGCCGCCCTGGTCGGCAATGGCGTCACGCAGGCCGGCCAGGTCCACCAGCGCGGTCTGACCGAGGATGTCGTGGCATACCACGCGCGCCGGGAACCACGGGAAATCGCGCTCGCGCTTGCGTTCGATCAGCTGCGTCAGGCAGTCATTGATGATGGCTGGGTCGGCGCGGCGCACGATGTTCTCGGCGTGCACGCGGGCGGTGTAGGGCAGTCCGGCCCAGGCGCCGGGTTTGAGGGCGTCAACGGCGGCACGGGCGTCGAAGTAGTCGAGGGCGGTGCCGGGCAGGGGTTTGCGGTATTGGCTGTTCATGGCATGGGCACGAGGGTGAGGTTGCTGATCACCTTGCGGCCAACGTTGGCCGCAAGGTGCCGGTGCTAATTATTGTATTGAGGTCGCGCCGGGCGCGACCTGCCGGCTTATCGCTTCGCCAGCGGTACGAAGGCCTGGTCTTCCGGGCCGATGTAGTTGGCGCTCGGGCGGATGATCTTGCCGTCGATGCGCTGTTCGATCACGTGCGCGCTCCAGCCGCTGGTACGGGCGATCACGAACAGCGGGGTGAACATGGCGGTCGGCACGCCCATCATGTGATAGCTCACGGCGCTGAACCAGTCCAAGTTGGGGAACATCTTCTTGATGTCCCACATCACGCTTTCCAGGCGTTCGGCGATATCGAACATCTTGCTGTCGCCGGCAGCCTGCGACAGCTCGCGCGCCACTTCCTTGATCACCTTGTTGCGCGGGTCGCTGATGGTGTACACCGGGTGGCCGAAGCCGATCACCACTTCCTTGCGCTCGACGCGGGCCTTGATGTCGGCCTCGGCTTCGTCCGGATTCTCGTAGCGCTTCTGCACCTCGAACGCCACCTCGTTGGCGCCGCCGTGTTTCGGGCCGCGCAGCGCGCCGATGGCGCCGGTGATGGCGCTGTACATGTCGGAGCCGGTGCCGGCGATGACGCGGGCGGTGAAGGTGGAAGCGTTGAACTCGTGTTCGGCGTACAGGTTGAGCGAGGTGTGCATCGCGCGGACCCACTGCTCGGACGGCTTCTGGCCGTGCAGCAGGTGCAGGAAGTGGCCGCCGATGGAATCGTCGTCGGTTTCCACCTCGATGCGCTTGCCGTTGTGGCTGAAGTGGTACCAGTACAGCAGCATGGAGCCCAGGCTGGCCATCAGGCGGTCGGCGATGTCACGCGCGCCCGGCACGTTGTGATCGTCCTTTTCCGGCAGGGTGCAGCCCAATGCCGACACGCCGCTGCGCATCACGTCCATCGGGTGCGAGGCGGCCGGCAGCGCTTCCAGCACTGCTTTCACCGACGCTGGCAGGCCGCGCAGCGATTTCAGCTTCTTCTTGTAGCCGGTCAGCTCGGCCTGGTTCGGCAGTTTGCCGTGTACCAGCAGGTAGGCCACTTCCTCGAATTCGGTATCGGCGGCCAGGTCCAGAATGTCGTAGCCGCGGTAGTGCAGGTCGTTGCCGCTGCGGCCAACGGTGCACAGCTCGGTATTGCCGGCGGCGACGCCGGAGAGTGCGACAGATTTCTTGGCTTTGGGAAGCACTTGGAGTGATTCGGTCATTTCTTCCTTCTCCTGCTGCTGGTATTGACTGGGTTGTGCGTTGTCGAATTATTTTTCGCTGAAAAAAACGGCCAGCCAGACGCTGTCCTGCGCTGGCGTGGTCCAGGCCACGCGGTGCCGGCAATGGGCCGGGATCATCACCGCATCGCCGGGCGCCAGCCGCTGGCGGCGGGGTGGATCGGCGTACGCCAGTTCTGCGGCGCCAGCCAGCAGTAGCACCCACTCGTGTTCGTCCTGGTCGTACCAGAAGTCCTCGAGCGAGGCGTGCCCGCGCGACACGATGCGTTCCACGCGAAAACCGGTGCTGCCGGAGAACAGCGTCTGGAACAGCTCTTGCGGCAGGCTGGCCGGAATGTCCGCGAACAGATTGGGCATGGTGTGCACCGTCGCGCCACTTGCTTGGCCGCTTACTTGCCCTGGCTGAACAGTGCGTCCAGCTTCTGCTCGTAGGCGTGGTAATCAAGGTGTTCGTACAGTTCCATGCGCGTCTGCATGGTGTCGACCACGTTCTGCTGCGTGCCGTCGCGGCGGATGGCGCCGTAGACGTTGAGCGCCGCCTGGCTCATGGCGCGGAACGCCGACAGCGGGTACAGCACCAGCCCGACACCGTTGGCGCCCAGCTGTTCGGTGGTGTACAGCGGGGTGGCGCCGAACTCGGTGATGTTGGCGAGCACCGGCACTTTCACCGCCTCGGCAAACTGCTTGTACATCGCCAGGTCGGTGATCGCTTCCGGGAAAATCATGTCGGCACCGGCTTCGACGCAGGCAACCGCGCGCTCAATCGCCGCTTCCAGTCCCTCGACCGCCAGAGCGTCGGTACGGGCCATGATCACCATGCCGTGCTTGCGCGCATCTACCGCTGCCTTCACGCGATCCACCATTTCTTCCTGGCTGACGATGGCCTTGTTCGGGCGGTGGCCGCAGCGCTTCTGCTGCACCTGGTCTTCGATGTGTACCGCGGCGGCACCGGCTTTTTCCAGGTTGCGCACCGCGCGGGCGATGTTGAAGGCGCCGCCCCAGCCGGTGTCGATGTCCACCAGCAGCGGCAGCTCGGTGACGTCGGTGATGCGGCGCACGTCGATCAGTACGTCTTCCAGCGTGGTGATGCCGAGGTCGGGGATGCCGCAGGAGCAGGCGGCGACACCGCCACCGGACAGGTACAGTGCCTTGAAGCCGCTGTGCTCGGCCAGACGGGCAGCGTAGGCATTCACCGCGCCGACGACTTGCAAGGGTTTTTCGTTGGCAACTGCATCGCGGAAACGTTGGCCGGGTGTCGTCATCGGGTTTCTCCAGTCTTCGGGTTCGGGTGTGAGGTTCTGGTGTTTTGTGTTCTAGAGTGGTTATTCATATTCTAGCAAGTGCTTGGTAAATTGGTAAACGAATTTCTGCGCGCGCTTTTGCTAGATGTGAATAGCTTTGTTATAAGTGCAACGGCTTGTACGGTGAACTTATCCCGGATACGGCAGGTCACAGTTTCTGTCCTGTGTTGGCCCAGCGTTGGCCACAACAAAAACAAGCAGGACGAATCAGGGAGATAACGGCAACGATGAGTGATCGTGATATCGATCAGCAATTGGTCGAGCGTGCGCAGCGTGGTGAGAAACGCGCGTTCGATCTGTTGGTGGCAAAGTACCAGCGACGGCTTTCCCGCCTGTTGTCACGCTTTATCCGCGATTCGGCGGATATCGAGGACGTGACGCAAGAAGCGTTTGTAAAGGCCTATCGTGCACTGCCTTCGTTTCGCGGTGAAAGTGCGTTTTATACCTGGCTATATCGTATTGGCATCAATACGGCCAAGAATTTTTTGACTTCCGCCGGCCGCCGGCCGGTAATCAGCGCCGAGTTCGAGGACGAGGATGGCGAAAGCCTGGACATGGCCTCGCAGGTGCCGGATTACCACACACCGGAAGCCGAGATGATGAACCAGCAGATACTCGCCGCGGTCAATGCCGCGGTGGAGCGACTGCCGGAAGAATTGCGCACGGCCATTTCGCTGCGTGAGATGGAAGGTCTCAGCTACGACGAAATTGCCAGTGCCATGAACTGTCCAATCGGTACCGTGCGGTCGCGGATCTTCCGTGCCCGTGAAGCGATCGCGGCAGAGTTGCGTCCCTTGCTGGATACGGCAAAAAACAAAAGATGGTGAACCGATTATGAAACAAAACCTTTCTTCCTTGATGGATGGGGAGCTGGACGATGCGGCTTCCACTCAGTGTATTCGTGCGCTGGATACTGATCCGGAGTTGAAAGCGGCATGGAATGAATACCATCTGATTGGTGATGCAATTCGCGGCTCTGCGCTGTTGTCGGTCGATGTGCGTGCCGAAGTCGGGCAGGCGCTGCAGCAGGAGCCGACGGTGCTGGCGCCCAAGCCCAAGCGCGGGTCATCGGGCCTGATGCGTTACGCCATGGCGGCGTCCTTCGCGCTGGCGGGGGTGGTCGGCTGGGCGGTGTGGCAGAGCCAGCCGGAACCGGTGCCGGGCCTGATGGCGCAGGCGGTGTCGACGCCGCAGGGCGGCGCGGTGCAGGTGTCGGCCGAGCTGAACTCCTCGCGCAATTCTTATTTGCAGGCCCATCGTGACATGATGGCCGCCGAGGGGCTGGAACGTGTCAATCTGGCGGAACCGGTGTCGGGGGTGGCGCGCTGATGGTCAAGTTTGCCGGTTATCTGTTGCTGGGCATTCCATTGTTGGCGGCCGCGGAGTCGGATTGGGATCTGTTGCAAAAAGCCGCGCAGGCGGGCCGTCACCAGGCGCTGAGCGGTAGCTATACCCACCACGTCGATGACGAGCTGGAAACCTTCCGCCTGTATCGCGCGCAGGAAGGCGGCGTGGTGCGCGAGCGGCGCGAGTCGATGGACGGCATGCCGCGCGAACTGGTGCGCGACGACAACGAGCTGACCTGCTACGCGCCGGACACCAAGGCGCTGAGTGCGGCCAAGGTCAATGCCATCAAGCTGTTTCCGGCGATCCTGCCGGAGCGTTCGCAAGACCTGAAGTCGGCCTACGTGCTGAGCCGCGGCAAGCTGGACCGTGTCGCGCGGCGCGATTGCCAGTGGCTGTTGCTGACACCGAAAGAGGCCAACCTGCGCTACGGCCTGAAGGTGTGCGTGGACCCGGCCAGCGCCTTGCCGCTGAAGACGGTGACCCACGATGCCAAGGGTGCGGTGATCGAGCAGTTTGCCTTCAGCGACCTGACACTGGGCAACCCGAAGGAGCGCGCCCTGCTGCGGCCGCGCTTCAAGTACAGCCTGGCGCTGGGCGCCGCGGTCAGTGCGCCGCAGGAAGTGGTGCCGGCCGATTTCGAGATACGCGGCATGCCGACCGGCTTCCGTCTGTTGCGCTACGCGACTCGCCAGTTGCCGGGACACGACTCCCCGGTGTCACATTTTGTCTATACCGATGGTCTGGCCAAGCTGTCGCTGTTTGTCGAAACCGGCAAGGGAGAGGCGGACTCGCATCCGGCGGTGATTGGTCCCGGCGGGCTGGGGCTGGCGTCGCGCCGGCTGGGTAACCAGGTGCTGACCGTGGTCGGTGACCTGCCGGAGCAGGGACTGGAAAACGTGATCAACACCGTGCGCGTGATCAAGAAATAAGCATGCTGGAAACCGAAGCCCAGGTGGTGTCCATCCATGGCGGCGAAGCCATTGTGCGGCCAGCGCCGCATTCCCCGTGCGGGCAGTGCGACCCGGTGCACGGCTGCCGTTCGCTGTCGCTGGCGCGGATGTTCGTGCTGCGCGAGCCGCTGTTCCGCGTGCGCAATCCGTCCGCAGCCGGCGTCGGCGACAAGGTGATTGTCGCCGTGCACGAGCGCGCGCTGCTGGTGTCGACCGGCCTGTTGTACTGCCTGCCCTTGCTGGCACTGCTGGCGGGCGCGGTGCTGGGGCGGGCGCTGGGCGAGTTGCCATCGGTGCTCTTGGCTTTTTCCCTGTTTGCCCTGACCTTGTGGTGGGTCAAACGCTATGCCGCAGTCGTGACCACCCGGCAGTTCTTCATGCCCAGCATCGTGCGCCGGGTCGATCCGTCTCTGATCATTCAGGAGAAAACAGAAACATGCCGTTCAAGAAACTGATCCTGTGTTCTGCCATGTTGGCCGCACTGGGCGCCACGGCGCCCGCGCTGGCGGCGCCACAGGTGTTGCCCGACTTTACCCAGCTGGTCGAACAGCACGGGCGCGCGGTGGTGAACATCCGTACCGTGCAGACGGTGCGCGAGATGGTGCGCCAGATCCCGGAGGGGATGCAAAACGATCCGTTTGCCGAGTTCTTCCGCCGTTTTGCCCCGCCGCAACTACGTGAATACCGCACCGGCGGCCTCGGCTCCGGCTTCATCCTGTCGGCCGATGGCTACATCCTGACCAATGCCCACGTGGTGGCCGAGGCGGACGAGATGATCGTCACCCTCAGTGACAAGCGCGAGCTGAAGGCGCGCCTGATCGGCTCCGATGCGCGTACCGATGTCGCACTGCTGAAGGTCGATGCGGCCAACCTGCCGACGGTAAAACTCGGCAAGTCGGAAAAGCTGAAGGTCGGTGAGTGGGTGCTGGCGATCGGCTCGCCATTCGGTTTCGAGAGTACGGTGACCTCCGGTATTGTCTCGGCCAAGGGACGTCAGCTGCCGGACGAGAGCTATGTGCCGTTCATCCAGACCGATGCCGCGATCAATCCGGGCAACTCCGGTGGGCCGCTGTTCAATCTGGACGGCGAAGTGGTCGGCATCAATTCGCAGATCTACAGCCGCTCCGGCGGTTTCATGGGTATCTCCTTCGCCATTCCGATCGATGTCGCGCTGAATATCGCCGAGCAGCTGAAAAAGGATGGCAAGGTCAACCGCAGCCGCCTTGGGGTCAGCATTCAGGAGCTGACGCGCGAACTGGCCGCGTCGTTCGGCTTGAAAGAGCCGCAGGGCGCGTTGATCAATTCAGTGGAGAAGGGCGGTCCGGCGGAGCTGGCCGGCCTGCGTGCCGGCGACGTGGTGTTGAGCGTCAGCCGCGAGAATGTGCAGGCTTCGACTGATCTGCCGCGGCTGATCGGCGCGATCAAGCCGGGCTCGCGCGTGGAGCTGGGGGTGTGGCGCAACCGTGCGCTGTCACGGGTGACGGTGTTGACCGTCGCGCTGCAGGAAGAGGATCCGCGTACCGTCGAGCGTGCCTATCACGGCCACCAGCAGCAGGACGGTGACGCGATGAACCGTACCGGCCTGTCGGTGCAGTTGCTGGCGCCGCAGCTGGCACAGCAGCTGGGCGTCAGGTTCGGCCTGCAGGTGCGCAAGGTCGAGGGGCCGGCGCAGCGGGCCGGCATCGTGGTCGGTGACGTGATCATCGGTGTTGCCGGTGCCGAGCTGGGCAGCGTCAAGCAGCTGCAGGATGCCATCGCGGCGACGCCGGCGGGACAGGCGCTGCCGATGCGGCTGTTGCGACAGGGTAATCCGCTGTTCGTGGCACTGATGCCGGAGAAAAAAGCGCAATGAGGCAGCTGACACTCTATTTCCGCGAATACTGCAGCCTGTGCCACGACATGCTGGCGCAGCTGCAGCCGCTGCAGCAGCAACATGGCTTTACGCTGGACGTCGTCGATGTCGATGCCGACCCGCTGCTGGAAGAGAAGTACAACGAGCTGGTGCCGGTATTGATGGAAGGGGCGACCGAAATCTGCCACTGGCATCTCGACCTGCCGCGACTGCTTGCACGATTGGCTGCACAGCCAGGCGAAATCGGCTAAAATCCGCGCCAGTGTGAGTTATCAAGGGCACAAACCAGTGCCCTTAATTTTTGCTGGATTCTGATGAAAAATATCCGAAATTTCTCGATCATTGCCCATATTGACCATGGCAAATCGACCTTGGCTGACCGCTTTATCCAGTATTGCGGTGGCTTGGACATGCGTGAAATGAGCGCGCAGGTGCTCGATTCGATGGACATCGAAAAAGAGCGCGGCATTACCATCAAGGCGCAAACCGCCGCGCTGACCTACAAGGCGCGTGACGGCCAGGTCTACAACCTGAACCTGATCGACACGCCGGGACACGTCGACTTCAGCTACGAAGTCAGCCGTTCGCTGTCGGCGTGCGAAGGCGCGCTGCTGGTGGTCGATGCCTCGCAAGGCGTCGAGGCCCAGACCGTGGCCAACTGCTATACCGCCATCGAGCTGGGTGTGGAAGTGGTGCCGGTACTGAACAAGATCGACCTGCCGGCGGCCGATCCCGACCGCATTGCGCAGGAAATCGAGGACATCATCGGCATTGAGGCGGTAGACGCGGTGCGCGCCTCGGCCAAGTCCGGCATCGGTATCGAGGACATCCTCGAAACCGTGGTCAGCAAGATCCCGCCGCCGGAAGGCAATCCGGATGGCCCGCTGAAGGCGCTGATCATCGACTCGTGGTTCGACAACTACGTCGGCGTGGTGATGCTGGTGCGCGTGATTGACGGCCAGCTGAAGCCGAAGGACAAGATCAAGTTCATGGCCACCCAGGCCGAGCACCTGTGCGAACAGGTCGGCGTGTTCACACCGAAGTCGGTACAGCGTCAGAGCCTGAACGCGGGCGAAGTGGGCTTTGTCATCGCCGGTATCAAGGAGCTGAAATCGGCCAAGGTGGGCGACACCATCACCCTGGTGAACAGACCGGCAGATGCGCCGTTGCCGGGCTTCAAGGAAGTACAGTCGCAGGTGTTTGCCGGCCTGTATCCGGTGGAAAGCCACGACTACGAGTCGCTGCGCGATGCGCTGGAAAAACTGCAGCTGAACGATGCCTCGCTCAAGTACGAGCCGGAAGTGTCGCAGGCGCTGGGCTTCGGCTTCCGTTGCGGCTTCCTCGGCCTGCTGCACCTGGAAATCGTGCAGGAACGTCTTGAGCGCGAGTTCGACATGGACCTGATCACCACCGCGCCGACGGTGATCTACGAAGTGGTAATGAAGGACGGCACCATCAGCGAGGTATCCAATCCGTCGAAGATGCCGGAAGCGGGAAAGTACGAAGAACTGCGCGAGCCGATCATCACCGCCACCATTCTGGTGCCGCAGGATTATGTCGGCTCGGTGATGACATTGTGCAACCAGAAGCGCGGTGTGCAGCGCAATATGCAGTACATGGGCCGCCAGGTGATGCTGACCTACGACCTGCCGATGAATGAAGTGGTGATGGACTTCTTCGACAAGCTGAAGTCCACCAGCCGCGGCTATGCCTCGTTGGACTACGAGTTCAAGGAGTTCCAGGCCTCCGATCTGGTGAAGCTGGATGTGCTGGTCAACAGCGAAAAAGTCGATGCGCTGAGCCTGATCGTGCACCGTGCCACCAGCGTGTACCGAGGTCGCGAACTGGTGTCGAAGATGCGCGAACTGATTCCGCGCCAGATGTTCGACATTGCAGTGCAGGCGGCGATCGGCGGCCACATCATCTCCCGTGAGACGGTGAAGGCGCTGCGCAAAAACGTGCTGGCCAAGTGCTACGGTGGCGACATTACCCGTAAGAAAAAGCTGCTGGAAAAGCAGAAGGCCGGTAAGAAGCGGATGAAGCAGGTCGGCAACGTGGAGATTCCACAGGAAGCCTTCCTCGCGATCTTGCAAGTTGGGGACAAATAAATGGGGGCAAACCTGTTCTGGGTGTGGATGGTGCTGCTGGCGGTCGGTGTGATGCTGATCGCGTTTGGCGGCAAGCGTGATGACGGTACGCACGCTTCGTCCATCGAGTGGGGGTATCTGGCGATTCTGGGCGGGGCTTTCGGTCTGCTCTCCGACCACATGAGTTTCACCGCGGTGATGCTGCTGGTGGTGGTGGTGACCGGTGGCGTGTGGCTGTTCGACAAGCTGGTGCTGGCCAAGCGCCGGCAGCCGGGCGTGGTAGTGCCGCACTACATCGACTTCCCGCGCGGCTTCTTCCCGGTGATCGCGGTGGTGTTCCTGCTGCGAGCCTTCGTGGTCGAGCCGTTCCAGATTCCTTCTAGCTCGATGCGCCCGGGACTGGTGGTTGGTGACTTCATCCTGGTCAACAAGTTCGGCTACGGCCTGCGCGTGCCGGTGCTGAACAAGGTGTTCGTGCCGGTCGGCACGGTCGAGCATGGCGACGTGGTGGTGTTTACCTATCCTGAAAACGAGAAGGTCAGCTTCATCAAGCGCGCCATCGGTTTGCCGGGCGACACGGTGGAATACCGCAACAAGCAGCTGTCGGTGAATGGCAAGCCGCTACCGCGCCTGAGCGTCGGCGAGCACAGCTATCTGGAACAGGGCTTGATGTTGGTGCAGAACCAGCGCTATACCGAAACCCTGGGCAAGGTCAGCTACGATACGCTGGTCATTCCTGAGGCGCCGGTTTATAACCCGGCAGGTGTGCGTTCCTTCGCGCTGCGCGAAAATTGTGAATACCTTGCTGACGGCTTCAGCTGCAAGGTACCGCAGGGACACTATTTCATGATGGGTGACAACCGCGACAATAGCGAAGACAGCCGCTACTGGGGCTTTGTCGAGGACCGCTTGCTGGTGGGCAAGGCGTTCCTGATCTGGCTGAACCTTGGTGACTTCTCGCGTATTGGCAAATCCATCCATTAATCCGGGTGCAGGAGCATGATATGAAGCAGCAACGTGGTTTTTCCCTGTTGGTGGTGCTGGCGCTGGCCATCGTGTTGTCGGTGGTGCTGCTGGCCTTCTTCAAGCTGCTGCCGGCGTATACCGAATATTTTGCGATCAAGAAGACGATCGACGAAATGGTGGTGACCCCGGGTAAAACCGAAGGTGAATTGCGCCGCGAATTCAGGGACCGTACCACGGTGCACGGCATCGTCTCGATCAAGCCGGAAGACCTGCTGATCCTGACGACACCGACCGCGGTCGGCATCGGCGTGCGTTATCGCCGCGAAGTGCCCCTGGTCGACCATCTTGGCCTGATCCTTTCTTTTGAACATGAGGCAGGTACCCCTGTCCTGGAATCGAATCCCTAAACATAGTGAATCAGTCTGATCAACGCTTCCGGCGCCTGTGTACGGCGCTGGATTATTCTTTTAGCCGCTTCGAATTGCTGCGTCAGGCGGTGACCCATCGCAGCTTTGGCGCGCCGAACAACGAACGTTTCGAGTTCGTTGGCGACAGCATTCTCAACTACACCGTCGCCAAGATGCTGTTCGATCACTTTCCGAAACTGTCGGAAGGTGAACTGTCGCGCTTGCGGGCCAACCTGGTGAACCAGAGCACGCTGGCCGAGATCGCGCAGCAGCTGAAGCTGGGTGACTACCTGTACCTGGGAGAGGGCGAGCTGAAGAGCGGTGGTTTCAACCGGCCGTCTATCCTGGCCGATGCGGTAGAGGCCATCTTTGCCGCCATCAGCTTCGATACCGACTTCATGGCGGCGGAGCGTGTGGTGCGCCGCCTGTACCAGGAGCGCGTGGTCGCCATCGACCCCAGCAAGCACGCCAAGGACGCCAAGACCCGGCTGCAGGAGGCGCTGCAGGCGCGCCGGCTGTCTCTGCCGCGCTACAGCATCCTGTCGCAGAGCGGCGAAGCGCACGAGCAGAGCTTTCGCGTGCAGTGCGATCTGGCCGAGCTGAGCATCATTACCACCGGCGACGGCATCAGCCGTCGCGGGGCAGAGCAGCAGGCGGCCGATGCTGCGCTGCTGCTGCTTGAACAACACTTTGCCGCAGGCAAGAAATAAGCCATGACCGATACCGATTTCCGCTGTGGCTTTGTCGCCATCGTTGGCCGCCCCAATGTGGGCAAATCCACGCTGATGAACCATCTCATCGGCCAGAAGATCAGCATTACCTCGAAAAAGGCGCAGACCACGCGCCACCGCGTCAACGGTATCCATACCGAGCCGAACGCGCAGTTCGTGTTCGTCGATACCCCGGGCTTCCAGACCTTCCACAAGGGCGCGCTCAATGCCACGCTGAACCAGTCGGTGAAGGACACCCTGGGTAGCGTCGATTGCGTGCTGTTCGTGCTGGAGGCGATGCGGCTGTCCAACGCCGACCGCGAGGTGATGGCGCTGCTGCCGAAGAACACGCCGGTGATCCTGGTGCTGAACAAGGTCGACAAGGCCAAGGACAGCCTGATGTTGAGCATGTTTATCGACCAGGTTCGCGCCGAGTTCGAATTCGCCGACGCCGAAGTGGTCAGCGCCAAGCACGGCCAGCGTCTGGCCGAGCTGCTGGACAAGGTGCGTCCGCACCTGCCAGTCTCGGTGCCGCTGTACCCTGAGGACATGATCACCGACAAGAGCCAGCGCTTCCTCGCCGCCGAGATCGTGCGCGAGAAGCTGTTCCGCTACCTGGGTGAAGAGCTGCCGTACGAGATGAACGTGGAAGTCGAAGCGTTCGAGGTCGACGGCCACATGTTCCGCATCCACGTCGCCATCCTGGTGGACAAGGAAGGGCAGAAGCCGATCGTGATCGGCCGTGGCGGCGAGAAACTGAAGAAAATTTCCACCGAGGCCCGCCTCGACATGGAGCAGCTGTTCGACTGCAAGGTGTTCCTCGAGGTGTGGGTGAAGGTGAAATCCGGCTGGGCCGACGACGTGCGCTTCCTGCGCGATTTCGGCCTGAACTGAGACTGAGCAAAGGTTGGCCGCATGTTTGCCCGTACCCCGACACCGCCCTACTGGGCGGTGATTTTTAGCAGCCAGCGCAGCGCTGTCGAACAAGGCTACGCCGACATGGGCGAGCGCATGGTCGAACTGGCGGCGCAGCAGCCCGGTTTTCTCGGCGTGGAAAGCGTGCGCGATGCCGACGGCTTCGGCATCACCGTGTCGTACTGGGACAGCGAAGCGGCCATCGCGGCGTGGAAGGCCAATAGCGAGCACCAGCTGGCGCAGCGGCAGGGCTTTGCGCAGTGGTATGCCGGCTTCGAGCTGCGCGTGGCGCAGGTTGGTCGCGTGCACAGCTGGCGCAAGCCGCAGGCAGGGACGGATGCAGCAGGGCAGGGTTGATCGCCAGCCGGCCTATGTGCTGCACACCCAGCCCTACCGCGAGACCAGCCTGCTGGTGGAAGTGCTGACCCGTGATTACGGCCGTTTCACGCTGGTGGCACGTGGCGCGCGGCGGCCACGCTCCGACTTGCGCGGGCTGTTGCTGCCGTTCCAGCCCTTGCAGCTGGCCTGGTTTGGCAAGGGCGAATTGCGCACCTTGCACACCGCCGACTGGCGCGGTGGCGTGCCGCAGTTTGCCGGTGCACGGCTGGTGATCGGTTTCTATCTCAACGAGCTGGTGCTGCGCCTCGCGGCCCGCGACGATCCGTCGCCGGCGCTGTTCAAGCTGTACGATCGCGCGGTGCGCAGCCTGGTCGACCATGCGCTGACCGCCACCGTGCTGCGCCGCTTCGAGCTGGCGCTGCTGGACGAGCTGGGCTACGCGCCGGCGCTGACACAGGATCAGCTGGCGCAGGCCATTGCGCCGCAGGCGCGCTACCTGTGCCGCTTCGGCGCCGCGCCGGCGCTGACTGACGGCGAACAGGCGCCGCGCGGTGCGGCCAACGTCAGTGGCGCCACCTTGCTGGCGCTGGCCGCCGCCGATTTCGAGCAGCCGCAAACCCGGCGCGAAGCGCGCCTGTTGTTACGGCTGTTGCTGGATGAATTGCTGGGCCCGGAGCCGCTGGCTTCGCGCGAACTGCTGACTACCCTCTACGCGCTGTCCGACTGACGGCGCGCCTTGCCGGAGATACAGAATGATACTGCTAGGTGTAAACATCGATCATGTGGCGACGCTGCGCCAGGCACGCGGCACCCGTTTCCCCAGCCCGATCGAAGCGGCGCTGGTGGCCGAATCCAGCGGTGCCGACCTGATCACGCTGCATCTGCGTGAAGACCGTCGTCATATCCAGGACCACGATGTCGATACCATGCGCCGTGTGATCAAGACACGCATGAACCTGGAAATGGCGCTGACCGACGAGATGCTGGCCAACGCGCTGCGCGTGCAGCCGGAAGACGTGTGCCTGGTGCCGGAAAAGCGCGAGGAAGTGACCACCGAGGGCGGTCTCGACGTGATCCGCTACTTTGACCAGGTGCGCGACTTCACCCGTCAGCTGACGGCCGCAGGCAGCCGGGTGTCGATCTTCATCGACCCCGACCGCGAGCAGATCCAGGCGGCGTTCGACGCCGGTGCCCGCGTGATCGAGCTGCACACCGGCGCCTACGCCCACGTCGATTTCAAGCATGACGAGCAGCAGGCAGAGCTGGCCCGCATCCGCGAGGCGGCGGTTTTCGGCAGCCACCTCGGCATGGTGGTCAACGCCGGTCACGGCCTCAACTACCACAACGTCAAGCCGATCGCCGCGATCGAGGAGATCGCCGAGCTGAACATCGGTCACGCGCTGGTCAGTCATGCGCTATTTGTCGGCTTTGCCGAGGCGGTGCGCCAGATGAAGGCGCTGATGATCGAAGGTCGTCAGGGGCTGTAATGATTTACGGCATCGGCACCGACATGGCGCGCATCGAGCGCTTCGATGCGCTGCTGGCACGGCACGGTTTGCGTTGTGGCCAACGTTTGCTGGCCGAGTCCGAGCTGACCGAACTGGCGCAGGCGAAACAGCCGGCGCGCTTTCTCGCCAAGCGCTTCGCCGCCAAGGAGGCACTGGGCAAGGCGCTGGGTACCGGCGTGCGCGCGCCGGTGCTGCTGACCGCGATCGCCGTGGTGCACGATGCGTTGGGCAAGCCGATGTTTGCCTTTTCCGATCCGCTGCAGGCCTTCCTGCACCAGCGTGGCATCTGCGCGGTGCACCTGTCGATCAGCGATGAACAACAACACGCGTTCGCTTTCGTGGTCTGCGAAAGCGCGCTTGCGGCCAACCTTTGATGGCGTCCACTCCATGAACAAGCTTCCCCTGCAATTGCCCCGCGGCCCGGTGATGATCGACGTCGCGGCCTTTACCCTGACCGCTGCCGAGCGCGAGCGCCTGTCCCACCCGCTGGTCGGCGGCGTGATCCTGTTCCGCCGCAATTTCCAGAATATCGAACAGCTGCAGGCGCTGACCGCCGAGATCCGCGCGTTGCGCGAGCCGCAGCTGCTGATCGCCGTCGATCACGAAGGCGGCCGCGTGCAGCGCTTCATCGACGGTTTCACCCGTCTGCCGCCGATGCGGGTGCTGGGCGAGGCGTGGGAGCATGAGGGTGTCTCGGTCGGCCGTGTGGCGACCGAGAACGTGGGCTACGTGCTGGCCGCCGAGCTGCGTGCCTGCGGCATCGACCTCAGCTTCACCCCAGTGCTGGATCTGGACTGGGGGCAGTGCGCGGTGATCGGTAATCGCAGTTTCCATCGCGCCCCAGCAGTGGTGTCGGATCTGGCGCTGGCGCTGCAACATGGCCTGCAGCGTGGCGGCATGGGCAGTTGCGGCAAGCACTTTCCAGGGCACGGTTTCGTCGAGGGTGACAGCCATCACGTGATTCCGGTAGATCAGCGCAGTCTGGCGCAATTGCAGGCCGATGATCTGCAACCGTTCGCCGCGCTGGCGGCGGCCGGCATGGCCTCGGTGATGCCGGCACACGTGGTGTATCCGGCGGTGGACGCGCAGCCGGCCGGCTTCTCGCGGCGCTGGTTGCAGGACATCCTGCGTGGCGAGCTGGGCTTCGATGGCGTGATCTTCTCCGACGACCTGACCATGGAAGGCGCCGCCGGTGTCGGCAACATCGTCGAGCGCGCCCGTGCCGCCTTCGACGCCGGCTGCGATATGGCACTGGTGTGCAACCGTCCGGATCTGGCCGACCAGCTGCTGGCCGAACTGGCCGATCCGCAGTTGCCAGGGTTGGCCGCACGACTGGAGAAGATGGCCGGGCAGGGCGTACAGGCGGACTGGCAGGCGCTGCTGGCTACCGACAGCTTCGCGCAGGCGCGCGCGGCGGTGCAGCAGCTGAGCATGCCCAAGGATGCGCTGGCCGGGCCGGCGGTAGGCGAAGCCTGCTGAGCCCAGACGGGCTTAACCCGTCCGCGGCAAGCGACAAGGGCAGCCAGCTGGCTGCCCTTTTTCACGTCCGCGCTGCAAGAGGCACGGTATACGATGAGTCATCGAACCATCGCGGCGGGCTCAGGCCCACACCACGCCGGCGGTGAGCACTTCCTCCGCGTGCTGTAGCGCGGTGGTCAGATCGGGCTGGATGTTGCGGTTGCCCATCTCGCGGGCGAGGCGTGCCTGCTTCAGCATCTGCATCACCTCGGTGCCGGCGCCGCACAGGATCAGGGTGCGCCCCTGCGCCTTCAGGTGCCGGTTCAGCGCCGACAGCGCCAGCAGGCCGGTGGTGTCCAGCATCACCAGCCGGTGCAGTTGCAGGATGATGACCCGCGCCTCGGGATGGGCATTGGCGATGGCTTCGACGCGGTCGGTGGCGCCGAAGAACAGCGCACCCTCGATGCGGTAGGCGATGCAGCCGTCCGGAATGCGCTTGCCGGCGATGGAGTGACGTTCGTACAGCTGCTGATGTTCGGCTTTCAGCTCCTGCACGCTGGTGCTGCCGGCCATGCGCTGGATGAAGAACACCGCCGCCATCATCAGCCCGATCTGCACCGCGATGGTGAGGTCGAAGATGACCGTCAGCGCGAAGGTCACCACCAGCACCAGCGTGTCGCGCTTCGGAAACTGCGCCGCCTTGCGGATATCCCAGTCGCCCATCTTGACAGCGACCGCGATCAGGATGGCGGCCAGCACCGCCAGCGGAATGTAGGCCGCCAGCGGTGCCGCGATCAGGATCACCAGCAGCAGGAACAGCGCGTGCACGATGCCGGAGACCGGCGTCTTGCCGCCGTTGTTGATGTTGGTGGCGGTGCGGGCGATGGCGCCGGTGGCCGGGATGCCGCCGAAGAACGGCACCACCATGTTGGCGATGCCCTGCGCGATCAGCTCCTGGTTGGCGTCGTGCTTGTCGCCGGTCAGGTTGTCGGCGACCACGGCGCAGAGCAGCGATTCGATGGCACCGAGCAGCGCGATGGTGAAGGCCGGGGCCAGCAGGTCGGACAGGTGCTCCGGGTCGAAGGCCAGGCCGTGCAGCTCGGGCAGCCCTTGCGGAATACCGCCGAACTTGCTGCCGATGGTGGCCAGCGGCAGCGAGAACAGGCTGACGGTCAGCGTGGCCAGCACCAGCGCCACAAACGGTCCCGGCAGTTTCTGGTTCAGTGATTTCGGCCACAGCAGGATCAGCAGCAGCGAGGCGGCGGAGACGGCCAGTGTCAGCGGGTCGAGCTGATTGATGGTGTGGCGCAGGATGTCGACGACGGCGAAGAAGCCGCTGGGCATGCTGCCGATCGGCAGGCCGAAGAAATCCTTCAGCTGGGTGAGCAGGATCAGCACTGCGATGCCGTTGGTGAAGCCGGTAATCAGCGGCATCGGGAAGAACTTGATCACCTGCCCCAGGCGCAGCAGCCCCATCAGCACCAGCATCGCCCCGGCCATGAAGGTACAGATGATCAGGTTGGCGATACCGTATTTGACCACGATGCCGTAGATGATGACGATGAAGGCGCCGGTCGGGCCGCTGACCGAGGTCTTGCTGCCACCCAGTAGCGAGGTCAGGAAGCCGGCGATGACGGCGGTAAAGATGCCGGCCTGTGGCGGCACGCCGCTGGCAATAGCGAACGCCATCGCCAGTGGCAGCGCGACGATGCCGACGGTGATGCCGGCCATCAGGTCCTGGCGCAGGGTGGCCTTGTCGTAGCGGCGCAGGGTGTGCAGCAGGGCGGGGTGGAAGCGGACGGTGGCCATGGGGCGCTCTGGGCGGCAATTGGAGAGCTACAGACTAGTAAAATCCCCATTGCTGCTCAAGGGTTTTATGCAAACACGACGCCGAAAGCGGCAAGGTCTTGCCGCCGGAATGGCTCAGTGGCGTTCGGCGCGGACGTTGATCAGCTGGTAGTAGGCAGTCTGCAACAGCAGGCGGGTAGCCTTGACCGGCAGCACGCCCTGCGGCTGGTGGATCTCGAACTGGCGCAATGCCTGGTACGGCTTGCCGTACATCACCAGCACGTCCTGCGGGTTGAGGCGGGCATTGGCGGCCAGCCGGATCGCGTTTTGTGCCGGCTCGGTGGCGTGGGTGACGACCGGTTTCACCTGGATTGCTTCCGGGTTCTTGCCGACGATCTCGATGCCGCACTCGGTGTCGCCGCACGGACTGTGGCGGTTGATCCAGCGCACCACGCCGAGGAAAGGGTCGCGACCGGGGCGGCGGATCAGCACCAGTTCGCCGCTGCGCAGCGGCATAGTCGGTAGTTGGCCGCGCAGCAGGTAGCCGCTGGCGCTCATATTGCACACCTGCATGTGCGCCACCGGTGGTGGTGTGTCGTCGCTGGCGGCTTGCAATGCCTGCCAGCAGTGGTCGAGGGTGGCGTGCAGCTGAACGAACTCTTCGCTCTTGCTGTGCAGGCGCAGGTAGCGCCGCTGCGGCGGATAGACCAGCTCCTGGCGCAGTTTCAGGATAAGCTGCTGTTCCAGCTGTGCCGCGGCATCCAGTTGCGGGGTGGCCTGGCTTTTTTCTTCCCAGCTCTGCAGCACGCGATGCACACCGAGTAGCAGCTGGGCGTGTTCCTGCCCCGGTTTGCTACGGATGCTGCTGTGGCGCGGTGCGGCGTCACGCTCCAGGTCGACGATGAAGCCGTTGCCGTCGACTGCCGACGCCAGCGGCAGTAGCTGGGCGTGCTTGCCGCCTTCGCGCACCAGTCGCACCAGGCATTCGATGCGGGCCGGGTCCAGCCGGTTGCTGGCGGCGACGCCGAGCAGCAGCAGCTGGCGGTACAGCGCGCCGAGGGTGTCGTTCTTGCCGGCGGCAGTTTTGTTTTCCCAGCCGCCATCGAGCAGGTAGCGGTACAGGCGGTGGCAATCCTGCCAGAAGCCGGGAGGCAGGCTGCTGTAGCCGAGCGCATGGGTGCGCAGCACCTCGATGGCACAGGCGAGACAGTCGGCGCAGGCGTCAATCTTGCTTTTGTTGCTGCTGAAAAAGCCGCTGCGGCCAGCCTCTTGCAGCAGTACCCGTTTTGCCTGGTGCAGCAGGCTGCTGGCGAGAGCCTGGGCCAGTACCATGGCGAACAGCGCCTGCTGTGGCTGCGATGCGTCCAGACGGCGGGCCAGCTCCAGCAACGCCGGCAGCAGGCTGTCGGCCTGGGCTCGCTGTGCCGGCAGCAGGGGCGTGCTGTTGCTGGTCAATGCGGCATGCAGCTCACGCAGCAGGGTCTCGGCGGCGGCAAGGGTCTGCCGCGCGCCTTGCTCGCGGGCGTGCTCGCCACTGGCGCGCATCAGGTCGGCAAATTCGACTGCTTCGGCCAGATCGATGGCCATGACGAGGGTCAGCACATTCAGGGCACTAGCTTGGGAAGTGGGGGGGTGGCGTGCTCTGGGCGCGCCGGCTGCTGGGCATTGTGCCTGCTTAGTGGCGGAAGAAAAGGGGTGTTGGCCGCATTTTGGCGGGAATGTGCATATTCACGCAAAAGGCCGGACATTCAGTCCGGCCTCGTTAACGCTGCTGCGGCTTATTTCCACACCGGTTTCGGCGGGGTGCCGTCGGAGGTGGTCATGATTTCGTAACCGGTTTCGGTGACCAGTACGGTGTGTTCCCACTGCGCCGACAGGCTGCGGTCCTTGGTGACCACGGTCCAGCCATCGGCCAGCAGGCGCAGGTGGCGCTTGCCCTGGTTGATCATCGGCTCGATGGTGAAGATCATGCCGGCTTTCAGTTCCATGCCGGTGCCCGGCTGGCCGTAGTGCAGCACTTGTGGCTCTTCGTGGAACTTGGTGCCGATGCCGTGGCCGCAGAATTCCTGTACCACGCTGTAGCCGGCGCCTTCGGCGTGGCGCTGGATGGCGTTGCCGATGTCGCCGAGGCGGGCGCCCGGCTTGACCTTCTCGATGCCCTTCCACATGCACTCGTAGGTGACCTTGCACAGCCGGCGCGCAAAGTCGCTGACCTGGCCGACGTAGTACATGCGGCTGTTGTCGCCGTGGTAGCCATCCTTGATCACGGTGATGTCCATGTTGAGGATGTCGCCGCTTTTCAGTGGCTTGTCGTCGGGGATGCCGTGGCAGATCACGTGGTTGATCGAGGTGCAGATCGATTTCGGATACGGAATGCCACCATCCGGCGCGTAGTTCAGCGGCGCCGGGATGGTGCCCTGCACATTGACCATGTAGTCGTGGCAGAGCTGGTTCAGTTCGTTGGTGGTGACGCCGGGTTTGACGAAGGGCGTAATGTAGTCGAGCACTTCCGCGGCGAGCCGTCCGGCAACGCGCATTTTTTCGATATCTTGCTGGCTTTTGATCAGAGTGGACATGCGTTCATCGCTTGATGGGTTCAAGCCGTCATGATAGCAAACATCACGTTAGCGGACGACCCGCGCCGTCTGCCTGCGTGCTGCCAGCATGTCAGGCCAGAAACTGGTTCGGGTAGATTTCGTCGATCAGGGTGCGGCAATCCACGATGCGCAGATCGTTGTCCTTGGCAAAATCCATCAGGAAGCGGAATACCTGCGGCTGGTTTTTTTCCAGCTTCTTGTCCACTGCGACGCAGCGGACATTGTCCAGCATCATCGGGCGTACAAACTGGTGATAGGCCAGCTTCTGGTCGTCACCAAACGACGAGAGGATGCCGGCGAGGCGTTCGGCCCAGTCGCTGGGACGGAACGTGCGGCCTTCGGATGTCAGGCCTTGGATAACGATTTCGTATGGATTACAGATCATGGCTTAACCGGGCGCGTTCTTGAGTGGGTGTGGTCTCTTGCCCTGTGCTGAATTGTTATATGGCAGAGCAAACTGTTCTGCGATGTCAGTCACGGTTCGGGTTTACCCTCCATTCTACCGTAAAACCGGGTGGGCATCATCCTGCGCGGGGGTGGCAGGATGGCGGCTTTCCCCAATATCAAATCCGGCGGAATGGTGGCAGGGCGGCCAGCAGGCGTTTGCCATAGTTCTGACGCACGATGCGAGTGTCAAGAATGGTGACGCGGCCATAGTCCTGTTCGGTACGGATCAGGCGGCCGACGGCCTGGATCAGCTTGATCGACGCCTCCGGCACCGTCAGCTCCACGAAGGGGTTGCCGCCGCGTTTCTCTATCCAGCGCGACAGGGTGCGGCCGACCGGGTCATCCGGCATCGCGAACGGCAGCTTGGCGATGATCACATGCACGCAGGCCTCGCCCGGCAGGTCCAGCCCCTCGGAGAACGAGTCCAGCCCGAACAGCACGCTGGCGCGGCCGGCCTGCAGCGCGTCACGGTGATTCTGCAGCAGCACCGCCTTGGGCAGCTCGCCCTGCATCTGCACCCGTTCGCGCAGGTTGGCCGCAAGCCCTTCCGCTACTTCCTGCATCTGCTTGCGCGAGGTGAACAGCACCAGCGTGCCGACCGCCTCGTTGAGGTCGACCAGCTTGGGCAGCCAGTCGATGATTTCGCGGGTGTGGCCGGCCGGGTCTTTCGGGGTGCTGAGCAGCGGCGGCACGTACAGTTCGCCCTGTTCGCTGAAGTTGAACGGCGAATCCAGCGCCACGGTCTGCACCTGCTCCAGCCACTTGAGACCGGTCTGCGACAGCAGCAGGTCAAAGCTGCCCAGAGAGCGCAGCGTGGCCGAGGTCAGTACCGCACCGGCGGCACGGCGCCACAGCGTGGCGGCGAGGCTGCCGGCCGCGCTTACCGGCGAGGCGGAGAACAGGTAGTCGCCCTTGCCGTCGGCGCGGCGGGTCACCCACTTGGCGATCGGCGGCGCGTTTTCTTCCGGTTCCTTCTCGAACAGGTCCCACAACGCCATCAGCTGTTCGCACTTGCCGACCATGAAGCCGACATCGGAGCTGGTCTTGTCGATCAGCAGCGTCTCCTGCTGCTTGTCCTTGCGCAACTGGCCAAGGCCGTCGCTCATGCCGGTCAGGTTCTTGTAGAGCATGCGCGCCGACAGCGCCATGTTGGCCGCAGGGATCTTCATCGATTCCGGCAGCACGCCGTCCTCGACTAGCCACGACGGCTCCAGATTGTCGCTGCTGGCTTCCAGCGACGGCTCGGTCTGCAGCAGCCATAGCCATTCGGTGAGGCTTTCCATGCAGGCTGCCGCCGCCTCGCAGGCGTTGCTGGCCAGCTCCGGCTTGTCGATCAGGCTTTCGACGCGGGTCGCCAGCGGCGTGACCTTGTCCAGCCACTGCATCGCCTGCGCCAGGCTGTGTTCGGCGGCGAACTGGTTGACGGCCTTCTTGGCGAGGTGGTGCGCCTCGTCGATGCAGTAGAAGCTGTTTTCCGGCGCCGGCAGGATCACGCCGCCGCCCATCGCCACGTCGGCCAGCATCAGGTCGTGGTTGGCGACCACGATGTCGACGGTTTCCAGCGTTTCGCGCGCCAGATAGAACGGGCACTCCGGGCGGTTGGGACAGCCGGCTTTCAGGCAGCCGTGGCGGTCGTTGGTGACGCGGCGCCACAGCTCGTCGTTGATCATTTCCGGCCAGCTGTCGCGGTCGCCGTTCCACTTGCGGTAGTAGAAGGCGTCGGCCAGCTGGCGCAGCGCCTCGATCTCGCCCTGTTCCGGCTTGCGCTCCCATAGCGCCAGTGCCGGGTCCTGCGCGATCAGCTCGCCCTGCGCGTTGTCGGCGGTGAGCTGGTACAGACGGTACGGGCACAGGTAACGGCCGCGGCCCTTGGCCAGCGCGAAGGTGGCCGGCAGGCCGCTTTTCTCGATGGCGAACGGCAGGTCGCGATTGACCAGCTGTTCCTGCAGCGCGATGGTGGCGCTGGTGACCACCAGCTTCTTGCCGCGCGACTTGGCCATCACGCCGCCCGCCAGCAGGTAGGCCAGGCTCTTGCCGACGCCGGTCGGGCCTTCGATCACGGCGATGCTCTCGCCGTTGCGCTCCGGCGCGTCGTCGCTGTCCTCGGTCTTGCACAGGGTGTTGCCGAAGGCGTTGGCGACGGTGGCCAGCATCTGACGCTGGGCGGCGCGGGGGCGGAAGCCCGGCAGGTTGTCGGCAATGGCGCGATAGTACTCGCGCAGGGAATCTTTTTCGGCGTCGGTCAGCATCCGCGCATTGTAGCGGATTGGCTGCACGCCTGCTTTGCCGCGTCGCCGGCCGGGGCGGGCTGGCATCGCCGCTGCGCGCCGCTTAGCGGCCTGTCATCGGGGCGGCTAGACTGGGAACACGGCTGGCGCCGCAGGAGGAAACCATGACACCAGTGAGCCGGGTCTTGATCGTCAGCAACGACGCACGCTGGCAGGCCGCCGTGCTGGCGGGGCTGAACGCGGCCGCCGCTAGGCTGCACAATCCGCTGGGCCTGTGTTTTGCCAGTGTCGCCTGCAGCAGCGACGCGCTGGCGCAGGTGGCACACGACGGTGAGTTGCAGTTCGTGCTGCTGGACAAGGGCATGAAGGAGCAGGGGCAGACGCAGCCGGCGGTGGAGCTTGCCAACCAGATCTCCGCGTTGCGGCCGGAGTTGTCGCTGTACATCCTGCTGCAGGACGACGACGAGAAGGTGCTGATGGAGACGCTGGCCAGCCACGCGGTGGACGGTTATTTCTACCGCGACGAGCAGGATTTTCACGGCTGGTTCCGCATCCTCGCCGCCGAGCTGGCGGAGAAGTCGGCGACGCCGTTCTACGACCGCCTCAAGCTGTATGTCAGCATGGCCAAGGACTCGTGGCATACCCCGGGCCACTCCGGTGGCGACTCGTTCAAGAACAGCCCGTGGGTGGGCGATTTCTACGATTTCGTCGGTGAGGAAATGCTGCGTGCCGACCTGTCGGTGTCGGTGCCGATGCTGGACTCGCTGCTGCACCCGACCGGGGTGATCGCCGACGCGCAAACGTTGGCCGCAAAGGCATTCGGCGCGCGCAAGACCTATTTTGCCACCAACGGTACCTCCACCTCCAACAAGGTGATCTTCCAGACGCTGCTGGCGCCGGGCGACAAGCTGCTGCTGGACCGCAATTGTCACAAATCGGTGCACCACGGCGTAATCCTGTCCGGCGCGCTGCCGCTGTATCTCGACTCCTCGGTCAACCGCCACTATGGCATCTTCGGGCCGGTACCCAAGCAGGTGATCTTCGACGCCATTGCGGCCAACCCCGACGCGCGGGTACTGATCCTGACCTCCTGCACCTACGACGGCCTGCGCTACGACCTGCCGCCGATCATCGCCGCCGCCCACGCCGCCGGCATCAAGGTGGTGGTCGACGAGGCCTGGTATGGTCACGCCCGCTTTCACCACGCGTTGCGGCCAACGGCGCTGGAATCCGGTGCCGACTATGTCACGCAAAGCACGCACAAGGTGCTGTCGGCGTTCTCGCAGGCGAGCATGATTCACGTCAACGACCCGGCGTTCGACGAGCACCTGTTCCGCGAAAACTTCAATATGCACGCCTCGACCAGCCCGCAGTACAACCTGATCGCCAGCCTCGACGTGGCGCGCAAGCAGGCGGTGACCGAGGGCTTTCGCCTGCTCGATCGCGCGCTGAAGCTGGCGCAGGAATTGCGGCAGAAGATCAACTCCACCGGCGCCTTTCGCGTGCTGGAGCTGGAAGACCTGCTGCCGCAGAGCGTGTGTGACGACGGCATCCGCCTCGATCCGACCAAGCTGACGGTAGACATCTCGCAAGCCGGCTATAGCGCCGACGAGTTGCAGCGCGCGCTGTTCGAGCGCTTCAACATCCAGTTCGAGAAATCTACGTTCAATACCATCACCCTGTTGCTGACGGTGGGCACCACGCGCAGCAAGGTGTCGCGGCTGTTTGATGCGCTGTTGCGGCTGGCCAAGGAACAGCGCCCACCGCGGCTGCTGGGACGGATGCCGGAGATCCCCGGCTTTACCCGTCTGGCCTGCCTGCCGCGCGATGCCTTCTACGAAACGGGTGAACGCCTGCCGCTGTTCGACGACGAGGGACGCGCTAATCCGCAACTGAGCGGCCGTGTCTGTTGCGACCAGATCGTGCCCTATCCGCCGGGCATCCCGGTGCTGGTGCCGGGTCAGCTGATCGACGACGGCATCATCGCCTACCTGGCGCGGCTGTTGAAAACGCAGAAGCGCATCGAGATGCACGGTCTGGACGAGGAGGGCGGCGAGTACCGGGTACGAGTGCTGACACCGGCGGAACTGGCGGCGTTGCCGGGGCAGGCCGGCGCGGCGGTACGGGAATGAGCACCCGTGCCGCAGTGTTGATTATGCTAAACACCGGAAATTGCCTAGCCGGCTGATTCATATCGGTTTTTTTGAAAAAATGCGTGCGGGCACTGGCGCGCAAATGCCACACAGACTTGTCACCAGATTGGATTTCGGATACATATAACCATGTCGCAATTCTGTAAAACATGAAATGGACATGGGCAGATATTGCGACAATCCGAGCCAGGCAACGCCAGTTTGCGTGTAGTAATGTGCCACTGCGCATGAAAACGCCACGTTTTCACGCTGCCGTGGCATTCATTTTTTCCGGAATTCAACATGACCAAAACCAGACATTTTTTACAATTCAGCGACCTGACAGCCGAAGAGTGCCAGCACATCTTCCACCGAGCACAGGTCCTGAAGCGACGACATGTCTCTGGCGAGCTGTACCGTCCGCTGCTGGGCAAGGTCATGACCATGATTTTCGAGAAGAATTCCACGCGCACCCGCGTGTCGTTCGAGGCTGGCATGTCGCAGCTGGGCGGCCACGCGATGTTTCTCGATGGCAAGAGCTCGCAGATCGGGCGCGGCGAGCCGGTGGAAGACACCGCGCGCGTGCTGTCGCGCATGAGCGACATCATCATGATCCGCACCTTCGAGCAGAGCATGGTGGAAACGCTGGCCGCCAACTCGCGCGTGCCGGTGATCAACGGCCTGACCAACGAATATCATCCGTGCCAGATTCTGGCCGACATCCTGACCTATATTGAACACCGTGGTGACATCCGCGGCAAAACCGTGGCCTGGATCGGTGATGGCAACAACATGAGCCGCACCTGGCTGCAGGCGGCCAAGCTGCTGGGCTTCAAGCTGCAGATCGCCACCCCGGCCGGTTACGAGCTGACGGTGCTGGACGGCCAGGACTACGGTGCGGATTGCTTCGCGGCGTCGCACGACCCGCTGGCTGCCGCGCGCGGCGCCGATCTGGTGACCACCGACGTGTTCACCAGCATGGGCTACGAGGGCGAGGCCGAGGCGCGACGCCAGGCATTTGACGGTTTCATGGTCACCAGCGAGCTGATGGCTGCGGCCAACCCTGACGCGCTGTTCATGCACTGCCTGCCGGCGCACCGCGGCGAAGAAGTGGCTGCCGCTGTCATTGACGGCCCGCAAAGCGTAGTATGGGACGAGGCAGAAAACCGCATGCACGCACAAAAAGCCCTGATTGAATACTTGATGCTGGGTCGTATTGACGACTGATCCGGCGGCAACCCAAGCGTATCTGAAAGAGAAAACGATGTCTGATATCAACAAAGTCGTACTTGCCTATTCCGGCGGCCTCGATACTTCGGTGATCCTGAAGTGGCTGCAAGACACCTACCAGTGCGAAGTGGTGACCTTCACCGCTGACCTAGGCCAGGGCGAAGAACTGGAACCGGCACGCCAGAAGGCGCTGCAGTTCGGCATCAAGCCGGAAAACATCTTCATCGACGACCTGCGCGAAGAGTTCGTGCGCGACTTCGTGTTCCCGATGTTCCGTGCCAACACCGTGTACGAAGGCGAGTACCTGCTGGGTACCTCCATCGCCCGTCCGCTGATCGCCAAACGCCAGATCGAGATCGCCAACCTGACCGGTGCCGACGCGGTATCGCACGGTGCTACCGGCAAGGGTAACGACCAGGTGCGTTTCGAGCTGGGCTACTACGGCCTGAAGCCGGACGTGAAAGTGATCGCGCCGTGGCGCGAGTGGGACCTGCTGTCCCGCGAAAAACTGCTGGCCTACGCCGAGAAGAACGGCATTCCGGTCGACATGAAGCACAAGAACGGTGGCGCGCCATACTCGATGGACGCCAACCTGCTGCACATCTCCTTCGAAGGCCGTCACCTGGAAAACCCGTCGGCCGAGGCCGAGGAATCGATGTGGCGCTGGAGCGTGTCGCCGGAAGCGGCACCGGATGCACCGGAATACCTGGACGTCGAATTCGAGCGCGGCGACATCGTGGCGCTGAACGGCGTGCGCCTGAAGGCCCACGAAGTGCTGGCCAAGCTGAACGAGCTGGGCGGCAAGCACGGTATCGGCCGTCTTGACCTGGTGGAAAACCGCTACGTCGGCATGAAGTCGCGTGGCTGCTACGAAACCCCGGGTGGCACCATCATCCTCAAGGCGCACCGTGCCATCGAGTCCATCACCCTGGACCGCGAAGTGGCGCACCTGAAGGACGACCTGATGCCACGCTACGCCAGCATGATCTACAACGGCTACTGGTGGGCACCGGAGCGCAAGGCACTGCAGACCCTGATCGACTACACCCAGCAGAGCGTCAACGGCTGGGTGCGCCTGAAGCTGTACAAGGGCAACGTGATCGTGGTCAGCCGCGACTCGAAGACCAACTCGCTGTTCGACATGAACATCGCGACCTTCGACGACGACGGCGGTGCCTACAACCAGGCCGACGCCGGTGGCTTCATCAAGCTGAACGCACTGCGCATGCGCATTGCCGGCCGCATGAACAAGTAAGCCGGACTGATCTGGCTCATGAAACCGCACCTCATCGGGTGCGGTTTTTTATTGCCGCTTTTATAATCTGCGGCCAACCTTACCGATCCGTATGCAGGGGACAGCATGAGCGAAGAAGAATTCACCAACTGGTCGATGGGCATCCTGCTCACCGGCCTGATCATTTTCATGGGCTTCATCATCTGGGATCTGGGCAAGAAATCCGGCGCCGGCAAGACCGGCATGATCGCGCTGTTCGTGGTGCTGGGCTTTGGCGTGATGGGCTTCGTGTTCAAGAACATCCTGGTTGAATTCCTGGTGATGAAATGAGCGGCGGCGCGCGACAGGAAAAGGGCGTCATCAGCCGCTGGCAGGAAGAGCGCGGCTTTGGCTTCATCCAGCCGGAGCAGGGCGCGGCGCTGTTTGTGCACGTCAGCGCCTTTGCCGCCACGCCGCGCCGGCCGGCGGTGGGCGACGCGGTGTATTTCCTGCGCGCGCGGGACGACAAGGGCAAGCCGCGCGCCAGCTGGGCCGCGTTCGCCGGTGTGCCGCAGCAGGCGGTGACGGCAAAGGCACTGCCGGACAACACGCCGCGGCCGTGGCTGGCGGTGCTGTTCGTGATCGCGCTGTGTGCGCTGTACGTGCGCGGCCTGCTACCACGCGACGTGCTGATGCTGTACGCGGTGATCAGCGTACTGACGGTGCTGGTCTACCACCGCGACAAGGCGGCGGCGCTGCGCAATCGCTGGCGCACGCCGGAGCGCACGTTGCACTGGCTGGCGCTGCTCGGCGGCTGGCCGGGCGCGATGCTGGCGCAATACTGGTTCCGCCACAAGTCGACCAAGCCGGCCTTTCGCCGCTGGTTCTGGGCGACGGTGCTGGGCAATGGCGCGCTGCTGGGCTGCGGCCTGTACCAGGGCGAGCGGCTGCTGGCGTTGCTGCGCTGACAATTGCCGGGCACGGCGCTAGAATAAGCGGCAATTTTGATAAGGAAGATGTGATGCCGTCATTTGATACCGTTTCCGAAGTGGATACCGTTGAAGTTCGCAACGCGGTCGACCAGACCAGCAAGGAAGTGGCGACCCGCTACGATTTCAAGGGCACCAGCGCCAGCCTGGAGCTGAAGGAAAAAGTGATTACCCTGCACGGTGACGCCGAATTCCAGATCCAGCAGATCATGGACATCCTGCTGGGCAAGCTGGCCAAGCGCGGCATCGACGTGCGTTGCCTGGAGTACGGCGACGTGAAGCAGGTCGGTGGCAACAAGGCCACCCAGACCGTGACCGTCAAGGAGGGCATCGAGACAGAGCTGGCGAAGAAGATCGTCAAGCTGATCAAGGACGCCAAGCTCAAGGTGCAGGCCAGCATCCAGGGCGAAGCGGTACGCGTGACCGGCGCCAAGCGCGACGACCTGCAGGCGGTGATGGCGCTGCTGCGCAAGGAAGTGACCGATTTCCCGCTGCAATTCAACAACTTCCGCGACTGATTGCCGCGCGTTGTCACAAAAAAGGCTGCCCATCGGGCAGCCTTTTTTCATGGTGGCGGCAGTTCAGCGCCGCGCCCGCCGGTGCTGCCGGCAGAGGCAGGTCTGGCCCGCGCGGCAGTCCTGTTGTCGCCGTGCTCAGTGCAGCAGGCTGTACGGCCCGCCTTGTGCCTGCGCGCGCTGGTGGGCCGGGTGGGCGTGGATTGCCAGCAGCCAGGCCAGCAGCCGTGGTTGCCGCGCATCGATAAAGCCGCGTGCTTGCGCAGCCTCCATGAACGCCACGTGCTGACGAATCTGCGGCCCGAGGTAGCTTTTCTGCACCCCCTTGGCGATGGCGCCGGCGAGCGGTCGCAGCAGCCACTGCATCGGCGGCAGGGACAGGCGGCTGAACACCAGATGCATCAGCAGCGGCGGCATTGCCGAGCCAAGCCTGCCGCCGGGGCGTAACCCCTGCTTCGGCTGTGCAGCCAACCGGGGATGGCGCCGAGCTGCAGGATGGTGCCCAGCTCATTTGGTCTCTCCTAACGGCAAGTCGTAGCTTTGCAGCGCGCGTGAGAATTCCCGCAGCGCGTCAATGCCGCTGCCCTCGGCGCGGCGGCACCAGTCTTCCAGCTGGGCGAGCAGCTGCTCCTTCGAGGTGCCGGAGCGGCGCCACAGCGCGGTGAGATCCTGTCGCATCAGTTCTATGGTGTTCAGCTTGCAGTTGTGGCGCAGCGCCTGTTCCAGCGCGGTGCGCTGCGGCAGCGGCAGGACGCGGCTGCCGCGTTGCAGCCACTGGCGCACCGCCGCGTGCGGCAGTGGCGGTAGCAGTGCCGCACCGCGGCCGAGCTCGGACACGGCGACAGGGTGCAGCAGGCGGGCAAAGCGCGCCAGCACGTGATGGCGGTGCACGATCACCGCCTGCAGCGTGTCGGCATCGCACGCCGTCTTGGCGCGGTTGTAGCGCAGCGGCGGCGCCAGCTTGTGCACCGTGGCCAGTCGCAGCGCGGCCAGCAGGCGGATGTACAGCCAGCCGATATCGAACTCCCAGCGCCGGCTGGACAGCCGGGCAGAGCTGGCATAGGCGTGGTGATTGTTGTGCAGCTCTTCACCGCCGATCAGGATGCCCCACGGTACGACATTGCGCGAACAGTCGTCGGGCGCGAAATTGCGGTAGCCCCAGTAGTGGCCGACGCCGTTGATGACGCCGGCGGCAAAGAACGGGATCCACAGCATCTGCACCGCCCACACGCTGAGACCGAGCGGGCCGAATAGCAGCAGGTCGATGAGCAGCATCAGGCTGACGCCCAGCGCGCTGTAGCGGGCGTACAGCCGGCGTTCGATCCAGTCGTCGGGGGTGTGGTGGCCGTATTTTTCCAGCATCGCCGGGTCGGTGGCCGCGCGGCGGTACAGCTCGGCGCCCTGCAGCAGCACCGTGCGCAGGCCGTACACCTGCGGGCTGTGCGGATCGTCCGCGTTTTCGCAGACGGCGTGGTGCTTGCGGTGGATCGCCACCCACTCGCGGGTGACCATACCGGTGGTCAGCCACAGCCAGAAACGGAACAGGTGGCTGACGACCGGGTGCAGCGCCAGCGCGTGGTGCGCCTGGTGGCGGTGCAAAAAGATGGTCACCGCGGCAATGGTGACGTGGGTCAGCCCCAGCGTGACCAGCAGCGTGCCCCACCAGGGCAGATCAAGCAGACCGAGTTGCATCTTCCGCTCCTTTGTAGCCGGGCACGGCATGCGGCCAGTGTCTGCGGCCAACCTTGGACGTGCCATCTGATACTACGACAACGGGCGCCACTGTCTGTTCGCCAGCGCACCGACAAGACCGTGACACTGACCATCCTTGAAACAGTATTCGCCTCGCCGGCGCGTCCTCTTTGCGTACAGCCGGCGACATGAGCAACCGCCCTTGCTGATACCACATGCGGCCGGAACGATGCGGGACGGGAACCGGGCGACCGTGTACCGGCGGGTTCCCGACGCGATAGGGCAAGGCGCCGCGCCCTGCGCCGGGGCGGCAACTTGCCAATGGCTGTAGCGAGCCGCTGCGGGTGGAGGACATCCTGGTGTTCATTCCGCCCCGTTCAACCCCTATGGCCATGTCGCCATCGTGGCGGAGGTGAATGCCCGCGTGGTGATCGTGGTGCAGCAGAACGCTGGGCCGCTGCTGTCGTCGCGAGAGGCGTTTCCGTCCCGGCGTCCCGGCGTCACGGCGCGCGGCTGTGGCTGGCTGATGAGCGGGTGCTGGGCTGGTTGCGGCTGCCGCCGCCCGCGGTGCTGGCCTCGGCCCCGCTGGCACTGGCGCCGGCCGCGCCATTGTCCGCCGCAGCACTCAGCGTTACAGCGCGCTGATGCAAACCCGGTTGCGGCCCTGTTCCTTGGCCGCATACAGCTGCAGGTCGGCCTGCTGGAACAGCTCGCGCAGCGGGGTGCGGCCGCGCGCGGCGACCACCAGCCCGGTGCTCACCGTCTGCTGCAGCGTGTTGCCGTCGCTGGTGGTGATCGGCGCGGCAGCCAGGGTCTGGCGCAGCGTTTCCGCCAGCACCGGTGCGTGCGGCACCGCGCTGCCGCTGAGCAGCACCGAGAATTCCTCGCCGCCGTTGCGGCCGTACACCGCATCGAAATGGCCGAAGTGGCGATCCAGCAGCGTGGCAAAGTGCACCAGCACCTCGTCGCCGGCGAGGTGGCCGTGGCTGTCGTTGACGCGCTTGAACCAGTCCAGATCCATCACCAGCAGCGCCACCGGCGCATCGGGATTGGCCGCCAGCCGCTGCTCGGCCTGCTCGTGAAAGGCGCGGCGGTTGGCCAGCCCGGTCAGGCTGTCCAGCATCGCCTGCTGGTAGAGGCGGATTTCCAGTCGCTCGAAGCAGATGAAGATGAAGCACAGCAGCTTGGCGTACTCCAGCCACATCGCCTGGTAGTCGAGGTAGGCAAACAGCGCTGAATTGGCCAGCCAGCCGCTGCTGACGGCGCTGGAGTACAGCAGGCGCACGCTGTAGGTCAGCATCAGCAGCAGTACGATCAGCCGGCCGAGACGGTAGCCCAGCCGCGCCTGGTGCGGGCTGCGGCGCAGGCTGCGCCACAACAGCGCGTGGAACAGCAGGTAGGCGGCGCTGAACAGCAGGATGCGCCAGGCGAAGGCCTCGGCCCCGAACGGCAGCAGCAGGAACACGCCGCTGACCGCGCCCGCCAGCAGCAGCCCCGGCCGCCACGGCAGCCGCGCGTGCTCCAGCGCCACGCCGCCGATCCAGGTCAGCATCAGCGAGAAAAACAGCAGGCAGTTGGCGAGGCCGACGCCCAACCACGGCGACAGGTAGGGGCGCAGCGCGATCAGCGCGATGCCGGCGCAGGCCAGCACGCCAGCCACGCCCCAGATGCGCAGCGCCTGCTCCTGGCGATAGCGCAGGCCGATCAGTAGCAGGATGGTGGTCATCAGCACAAAGGTGGTGACGTGTCCGACGTACAGGGTGTAGAGATCAAGTTTCATGCGGCCGTTTGCCAGGGCGGGATGAGGTGATGGTAAGGGGTGACGCTGGCGGTGTGCAGACGGGATGGTTGGCGACCAAGCCAGCCAGGGTTGGCCGCAAGCGTGATGCGCTGCGGCCAACCTTGCGACCGGGCGGCCTCAGCCGGCCAGCTGGCTGGCCACCTGCTGCAGCGTGGCGTCGTCCAGTGCCGGTACCGCCAGCGGCTGCACCGCCTGGGTGTAGTGTTTGCCCTGCGAGCGCAGGTACAGCGGGTCGTAGTGACTGGTCAGCAGCTCGCCGACCAGGGTGTCGAAATCGCCGCTGCGCGCCATCGCCGCCCACGCCTCCAGCTGCGCCTTGCCGTGCACATTGCGCAGGAAGCCGAGCTGGGTCACCAGCCGTTCCGGCTCGCGCAGGTAAAAGTCGTAGTCGCGCTTGAGGAAATCCACCCGCGCCGCCAGCGGCACCTCCAGCTGCAGGCAGGCGCTGTCGTGCATGCGGCTGTACAGCGCGTCCGGCAGCGACACGAAGCCGATCTTCTTGCTTTCCGCCTCCACGAACACCGGCCGCGTCGGGTCGAAACCCTGCAGCGCGCTGTCCAGCAGGCTGTCGAAGCGCTTTTGCGACGGCTGCGCCACGTCCGGCAGCCGCCCCAGCACCGAGCCGCGGTGCGCGGCGAGGCCTTCCAGATCCAGCACCTGCGCGCCCTGTGCCGCCAGCGCCGCCAGCAGCCGGCTCTTGCCGCTGCCGGTGGGGCCGCTGATCACGCGGAAGCGGAACTGCTGCGGCAGGGTAGCGAGATCGGCCAGCACCTGGTGGCGATAGGCCTTGTAGCCGCCTTCCAGCTGGTGCGCCGCCCAGCCGATCTGCGCCAGGATGATCGCCATCGAGCCGGAGCGCTGTCCGCCGCGCCAGCAGTACACCAGCGGCCGCCACGACTTGGGGTGACGTGCGAACTGTTCGTCGAGGTGGCGCGCGATATTGCGCGCGACGATGGCGGCACCGACCTTGCGCGCCTCGAACGGCGACACCTGCTTGTACAGGGTGCCGACGCGCACGCGCTCCTCGTCGCTCATCACCGGGCAGTTGATGGCGCCGGGGATGTGGTCTTCGGCAAATTCCGCCGGGGTGCGCACGTCGATGATCTCGTCAAATTGGTGGCGCTGTGCTACGGTCGCGAGCTTGAAAAACATAGTAGGGAGGCGTGGGCCATGACAGGAATCAGATTGACGCAATTGTCGCACGGTGGCGGATGCGGCTGCAAAATTGCGCCGTCGGTATTGCAGGCGATCCTGTCCGGCGCCCGTGACAAGCTGCCGTACCCGGACTTGCTGGTCGGCGCCGAAACCAGCGACGACGCGGCGGTGTACCGTCTCAACGACAGCCAGGCGCTGGTGGCAACCACCGACTTCTTCCTGCCGATTGTCGATGACGCGCGCGACTTCGGCCGCATCGCTGCCACCAACGCCATCTCCGACATCTACGCGATGGGCGCCACGCCCATCATGGCGCTGGCCATCGTCGGCATGCCGGTGAACACGCTGCCGGTGGAAACCATCCGCGACATCCTGCAGGGTGGCGAATCGGTGTGCCGCGAGGCCGGCATTCCCATTGCCGGCGGCCACTCCATCGACGCGCCGGAGCCGATCTACGGCCTGGTGGTGATGGGGCTGATGCATCCCGAGCAGATCAAGCGCAACTGCGACGCCCGTGACGGCGACGTGCTGATCCTCGGCAAGGGCCTGGGCGTCGGCATCCTGGCGCAGGCGATGAAGAAGGGCGAGCTGGACGACGCAGGCTATCAGGCGCTGATTGCCTCCACCACGCAGCTGAACAAGGTCGGCAGCCAGCTTGCTGCCATGGGTCAGGTTCACGCGCTGACCGACGTCACCGGCTTCGGTCTGCTCGGCCACCTGCTGGAAATCTGCCGCGGCTCGCAACTGGCCGCGCATCTGGAGATGGCGCAGGTGCCGGTGATCCGCGAGGCGCAGGCGTGGGCGGAGAAGGGCTACGGCCCCGGTGCCATTGAGCGCAACCTAGCCAGCTTCGGCGAGGACGTGCACACCGCTGACAGTGTTGCCGACTGGCAGCTGCGGGTGCTGGCCGATGCGCAGACCAGCGGCGGCCTGCTGGTGGCGGTAGCGCCGGAGGCGGCCGACAGCGTGCTGGCGCAGTTCCATGCCGCCGGCTTCGGCTACGCCAGCATCATTGGCACGCTGCAGCAGGGCGAGGCGAAAATCCACGTGCGCTGAGCGAGCGCTCCCGAAACGACAAAAGGTTGGCCGCAGCGATGCGGCCAACCTTTTTCATTTGCTTGCTACGGGATTTACAGCAGTTCCAGCGCCAGCAGTTCCTCCACCGTCTGGCGGCGGCGGATCAGGCGGTCGGACTCGCCGTCCACCAGCACCTCAGCGATCAGCGGGCGGGTGTTGTAGTTGCTGGACATCGACGCGCCGTAGGCGCCGGTGTCGTGGAACACCAGCAGGTCGCCGACGCTGGCCGCCGGCAGGCTGCGCGGCAGTACCACGCCGCCGTCGCCCTGGGTGAACACGTCACCGGATTCGCACAGCGGGCCGCCGACCACGGTGTCTTTTTCCGGCTTCTGCACGCCGTCCTGCGGCACCACGGTGATGTGGTGGTAGCTGCCGTACATCGACGGGCGCATCAGCTCGTTGAAACCGGCGTCGACCAGCACGAAGTGGTTGTTGCCGGCGTCCTTGGCGGCGCGCACCTCGGCCAGCAGGTTGCCGGATTCGGCCACCAGGTAGCGGCCCGGCTCGATCTCCAGCGCCAGCGGATGGCCGATCACGGCGGCGGCGTCCTGCCGCGCGGCATCCCACAGCGTGAAGTAGTGCGCGGTGTCGATGCTGGCGTCACCGTCGCGGTAGGGGATGGACAGCCCGCCGCCGGCGGAGATGGCGTGCAGGTCGTGGCCGTGGGCTTTCACCTGTTGCACCAGCTCCACCATGGTGCCGCACACCTGTTGCAGGTGGCTGTAGTCGACGCCGGAGCCGATGTGCATGTGCAGGCCGACCAGCTGCAGGCCGTGCTGGCGGATCACGTCCAGTGCCGCCGGCAGGTCGCTGTGCCAGATGCCGTGCTTGCTGTGTTCGCCGCCGGTGTTGGTCTTGTTGCTGTGGCCGTGGCCGAAGCCGGGATTGATGCGCAGCCACACGCGGTGGCCGGGCGAGGCCTCGCCCAGCTGGTGCAGCATGTCGATGGAGCCGGCGTTCACCGGGATGCGGTGCTCGATCACCGTCGCCAGCGTGTCGCGGTCGATCAGGTCGGCGGTGAACACGATGCCGGACGGCTCGCCGGCGGCGTCATAGCCGGCGGCCAGCGCGCGCAGGATCTCGCCGCGCGACACCGCGTCCACCTTCACCCCCTGTTCGCGCATCAGGCGCAGGATGTGGGTGTTGCTGCACGCCTTCTGTGCAAAACGGATGGTGTCGAACTGGCGCAGCGCGGCGATGCGCTGGCGGATGGTGTCGGCGTCGTACACCCACAGCGGGGTGCCGTAGTGCTGGGCGAGGGCGGCGAGGCGGGCGGTGTCGGGGGTCTGCATCTCGGTGAGTCCTTGGTGGTCTGGTGGCCGGCCCGTGCGGTGCGGGGCGGCGATATCGGGTGCCTAGCGGTGGCAAATTGCGGGTGCGTCCCGCCAGGCTGAGGGTGCCTTCTGTCTCGTCGGCGTTTTGCGGCCTGTTGCGCTTGCGCCAGGGTTGGCCGCAAGGGAGCACGATTGCGGTCTGTGCCGCGTGGCGTGCTCCACCGTTAGCGGCATCATGCCCTTGGTGGGTGATTCAGTAAAATGCTAATATTTTGGCTGGTAATTCATTTTTGATATGGAGTGCGCCGTGAGCATCAGCCATCGTCACATCGAAGTGTTCCGCGCGGTGATGACCAGCGGCAGCGTCACCGGCGCCGCCAGCCTGCTGTACACCTCGCAGCCGACGGTCAGTCGCGAGCTGGCGCGACTGGAGCAGCTGCTGGGCTTTGCGCTGTTCGAGCGCCAGCGCGGCCGGCTGCAGCCGACGGCGCCGGCGCTGGCGCTGTTCGACGAGGTGCAGCGCTCCTATATCGGGCTGGAACGCATCGCCGGCGTGGCGGCCAACCTTGGCCGCCAGGATCGCGGGCAGTTGTCGCTGCTGTGCCTGCCGGCCTTCGCGCATGCCTTGCTGCCGGCGGTATGCCGCCGCTTTGCCGCCGGCCACCACGGTGTCGGCATCGCCATCACGCCGCAGGAGTCGCCGCTGCTGGAAGAATGGCTGTCGGCGCAGCGCTACGATCTGGGACTGACCGAGCACGAGGCCGCGCCGCCGGGCACCCGGCTGCAGGCGCAATGGCTGGCCGACGAGGTGTGCGTGCTGCCGGACGGGCACCCGCTGCTGGCACGCACGGTGCTGGCGCCGCAGGATTTTGCCGGCCAGGCCTTCGTCAGCCTGTCGCCGGACGACCCCTACCGCGTGCAGCTGGATCGCGTTTTTGCCGATGCCGGTGTGGCGCGGCAGATGCTGCTGGAGACGCACAGCGCGGTGGCGGTGTGCGCGATGGTGGCCGCCGGGCTGGGGGTGGCCATCGTCAACCCGCTGACCGCCTTGTCGCTGGCCGGGCAGGGGGTGCAGCTGCGCCGCTTCGCGGTGTCGGTGCCGTTCCGCGTCAGCCTGGTGCTGCCGGAGTTCCGCCCGTCGACGCCGCTGACCGGTGCCTTTGCCGACGCGGTGGTCGCCGAGCTGGCGCACGCCACCGCCGCGCTGGCTGAGGCGTTGGCTTGAGCCTGATGGAGGCGGGTAGCGATTGGTGCTGCATTGCAAAAAATGTTGCGCCACGCTATGTAGTTGATTAAAAAGTAAAAATCCTGATTTTGGTCGGTGCCGTCTGCTGGCCGCCCGCTATCCTGACGGAATTTTCTGGCGCGACGCGCGGTCAGACCCTGTTATACCCTGCAGTTCGTGCCGCCATTGCCCACCGCGGCATGCTCCCATCGCAACGTGTCAAACGTGACGCAAACTGTCCAACGGATGACTGAATGGATCAAATACTTTCCCAATTGGCCAACCGCCAAAGTGATACCCCACCGGTGCCGTATCTGGCACGCCTGGTCGCTCAGGTCCGCCCCGACGACGCCGGCGATTTCGTGCAGGCCACCAGCAATCTGCGCGCGCTGACCTATCTGCTGTCGCGCCACGCGAGCTACCGCGCCGGCCTGCGCCAGGCGCTGGTCGACCTGCTCGGCTCCACCCGCCAGGTGCAGCTGTATACCGACACCGGCACGCTGTCCAACGAGACCTTTGCCCAGGCGCTGCGCCGTCGCATCGGCGAGCGCTTGCTGCCGCCGGCGCGCTCCGGCGCCCACCTGGCCGACCAGTTCGGCGTGATCTTCTGCCAACGCGAGGATTACCGTTGGGTGGCCGCGCTGTCGCAGGAAGTGTGGCAGGAGCTGTGGCAGGCGCTGGCGTGGGACGAGGAGCGGCAGATGGTCGCCAACCCGACACGTCTGCAGCTCTTGGAGGCCGTGCAGGTGCTGACCGCGCGCATCACCGCCATCGGGCTGGAGCCGGAGCTGGTGAAGACCTATCCCGACATCGAACGCTTCGAGTCGCCGTTCCTGCACCTGTCCGCCGAGGCGCAGCGCTATGTTGCCTCGGCGCGCGCGGCGATGGTGGACGAGACCTGCCCCGACGAGGACGACCGCCAGGTGCTGGTGCTGCTGGAGCAGTGCGAGGACGTGATCGCCCGCCTGCGCAAGGCGGCGGCCAACCGTGGCGTGTCGGTAAGCCTGACCTACCACGTCACCCGCCTGCGCCAGCACATCCAGCGCCTGCGCACGTTGCTGGCATTGCTGGACCCGGAGCGCAGCCCGGCGCGCGACGCCACGCTGTTTAGCCTGCTGGCCGAGCTGGTGCGCGCGGAAAACCGCAAGTACAGCCTGCGCGACGTGTTCGCCAGCAATACCGAGCTGCTGGCGCGGCAGGTCACCGAACACGCCGGCCGCCACGGCGAGCACTACATCGCGGAAAACCGCAGCCAGTGGCTGGCGATGGGCAAGGCGGCGATGGGCGCCGGCGTCATCGTCGGCTTCATGGCGCTGTTCAAGCTGCTGATCGCCACGCTGCACCTGCCGCTGATCTGGGAGGCGCTGGCCTTCGGCCTCAACTACTCGCTGGGTTTCATGCTGGTGCACGTGTTGCACTTCACCATCGCCACCAAGCAGCCGGCGATGACGGCGGCGCGCATCGCCGCCGCCATCCACGAGGCCGGCGGCAAGGCCGACATGGCGGAGCTGGCCGAGCTGGTGGTCAAGGTGATGCGCACCCAGTTCGTGGCCATTCTCGGCAACGTGCTGCTGGCGATCCCGGTGGCGTGGGCGATCGCCGAAGCCTGGCTGTGGCTGGCCGGCACGCCGGTGATCGACGAGGCCAAGGCGGCGCACCTGCTGCACGACCTGCATCCGCTCACCAGCCTGGCGCTGTTCCACGCCGCCATTGCCGGTGTGTACCTGTTCCTGTCCGGCCTGATCGCCGGCTACTACGACAACAAGGCGATCTACCGCCAGATCCCGCAGCGGCTGGCCGCGGTGCCGTGGCTGAACCGGCTGCTGGGCGAGGCGCGCACCCGCCGCTTTGCCCACTACGTCGAGCACAACCTCGGCGGCCTGGCCGGCAACTTCTACTTCGGCATGTTCCTCGGTATCACCGGCACCATCGGCTTTTTGCTCGGCCTGCCGCTGGACATCCGCCACATCACCTTCTCCTCCGCCTATCTGTCCTACGCCGCGGTCACCTACGACTACGCGCTGCCACTGGCGACGGTGCTGTGGTCGGTGGCCGGGGTGGCGCTGATCGGCATGACCAACCTGCTGGTCAGCTTCAGCCTGGCGCTGTGGGTGGCGCTGCGCTCGCGCAAGCTGCGCGGCAGCGACGCCTTGCCGCTGCTGCCGGCGGTGCTCAAGCGCTTCCTGCGCGGGCCGAAGGCGTTCTTCATTCCGCCGCGAGAACGGGCGGAAGAGCCGGAGGAGGCCGCGCCACCGGCCTGAGGCTTTGCCGTTTGATGCCGTGTTTGCCGTCACGCCCCGCCTTGAGCGGGGCGTTTTGCTGCCGGCAGCAAGCGGGGCGGGCGGCTTGTCCCTGCTCATGTCAGCGTTTTTATTGTGATGACTAAGGTGTATATTTTAAACATCTTCAATCGTCCGCTTGCGACAGGGAACAAGATGAGCATCGTAGAAACGGAAGTGATCCGCGTGCAGCACTGCTCCGCGCGCGGTGTCAGTCTGCTGACCAGCAAGCCGGAAGGCTTTGCTTTCCAGGCCGGGCATTACGCGCGGCTGTCGGTGCCGGCGCTGGTCGACCCGGTGTGGCGCGCCTATTCCATCGTGTCGGCGCCGCACGAGCCGTGGCTGGAATACTTTTTTACCGTCATCCCCGGCGGTGCGCTGTCACCGCATCTGGGCGCGCTGCAGTCGGGCGACACGGTGCTGATGGCCAAGGCGGCGATGGGTTTCTTCCTGGCCGATAGCCTGGCCGACGGCGAGGTGCTGTGGCTGCTGGCCACCGGCACTGGCATCGGCCCCTATCTGTCGATGCTGCGCCAGCAGGGTGTGCTGCAGCGCTTTGCCCGCGTCAACCTGGTGTGCAGCGTGCGCGAGGCGGCGGATCTGGCCTACGACGCCGAATGCCGCGCCTGGGCGGCGCAGCACGCGCACTGCCACTACGTGCCGGTGGTGACGCGCGGCGAGGTGGCCGGCGGTCTGCACGAGCGCATCCCGACACTGTTGCGCAGCGGCGCGCTGGAGCAGCATCTGGCGATGACGCCGCTTGATCCGCAGCGTGACCGGGTGATGGTGTGTGGCAACCCCGATTTCACCGCCGACATGCGCGCGCTGCTCAACGAGCGCGGCTTCACCCCGTGCCGCCGCGGCCTGAGCGGCAACATGCTGTTCGAAAACTACTGGCAGAAGGCGACGCCATGAGCAGCATCGCCCAGCGCCTCGGCCGCGAGGTGATCGACACCGTCAGCCGCCAGTTTTACGCGCAGATCCGCGTCCATCCGCGGCTGGCGCCGATCTTCGCCGTGGTGCACGACTGGCCGCGGCACGAGACGCACATCAGCCACTTCTGGTGGACGGTACTCGGCGGCGATGTCTACCTCGACAACCAGTACAACGTCGCGCGCAAGCACCTCGACATCGGCGTCACCCCGGCGCTGGTCGACGAATGGCTGGCGCTGTTCGAACCCATCGTGCGCCGCCATGTCGCCTCGCCGGACGCCGACGAATGGCTGCGCAAGGCACGCATGATCGGGCAGTCGATCGCGCTGATGAACACGCCGCTGGACTGAAGCGGTGACTGAAACCGGTGACTGAAACGGGCTTGCGGCCAACCTTGGTCGCAAGCCCGTTCGCCGTGTGAGCGTGGCGGCAGGCTGTCAAACCCTGCGTCCGCCACACCGCCACGTCTAGATACTACCTTCCTGTTCGATCACCAGCATGCGTGCCTCGCCGTGCGGATGGGCGACGTGCTCGCAGCCGGCGCCGGCGTAGAAAATGTCGCCGCACTGCAGCGCGATCACCCGCACGCTGCCGTCCGCGTCGCGCACATGCATGTCCACCGCACCGTCCAGCAGCACGAACACTTCCTCGCCGTCGTTGACATGCCAGCGGTAGGGCTGGTCGGTCCAGTGCAGGCGGGTGCTGATGCCGTTCATGCAGGCGATGGTGCGCGCGCCCCAGGCGCGCTCGGCGGTAAAGCTGGCGGGGCGGATGTGCTGCGTGTTCATGGTGCTCTCCTGTGCTGGCTGACGAATGCCGCCATTGTCCGCGCAGCCGTGGTGCTTGCCACTGGCTGGCTGCGCCAGGATGCGGACCGATCCGGCCGATTTGTGTCACCGTTGTCCCTTGCCTCGCGCCTGCCGTCACCCCCTCCGTCACCACGCCGGTTACGCCAAAAGCATCACATTTTTATATCCCGTTTATATTCCTGCCCGGCCTTTTAACCGCTTTTTTGCACCGCAAAACCTACAGTGGCAGTGTCTGTGACCAACAAGGGGAATGTGATGCAAGACCTGATCTGGCTGGCAGGGTTGGCCGCACTGTATCTGGCAGTGCGCGGCCTGCTGCGTGTGTATGCGACACAGTCGCAGGGGGTGGCGCGATGAGCGTGCTGTCCGGTTTGTGTGGGCTAGTGGCGCTGCTGCTGGCGATATGGCTGCTGTACGCGCTGCTGCACGCGGAGGAGATGTGATGATGACCGCTTTTTTCTGGTTGCTGGCGCTGTTCATGCTGCTGCTGACGCTGAGCGTGCGGCCGATGGGCGCCTGGCTGGCACCGCTGGCCAGCGGCACGCTGCCCGGCCGCTGGCGCGCGTTCGATGCCGCCCTGCTGCGCCGGCTGGGGCTGAACGATGCCGGCATGGGCTGGCACGACTACACGCTGGCGCTGCTGGCGTTCAATGTGCTGGGCGCGGTGCTGCTGTACGCGCTGCAGCGGCTGCAGGGTGACTTGCCGCTGAATCCGGCGGCGCTGAGCGCGGTGGAGGCCGGCTCGGCGTTCAATACCGCGGTGAGCTTTGTCGCCAATACCAACTGGCAGGGCTATGCCGGCGAAACGACCATGAGCCATCTCACGCAGATGGCCGGCCTCGCGATGCAGAACTTTCTGTCCGCGGCCACCGGCATCGCGGTGGCGTTCGCGCTGATGCGCGGCTTTGCGCGGCGCGAGAGCGGCGACATCGGCAATTTCTGGGCCGACGTGCTGCGCATCGCGCTATACCTGCTGCTGCCGCTGTCCGTCGTGCTGGCGCTGCTGCTGGTCAGCCAGGGCGTGCTGCAGAACCTGTCCGGCTACCTGGGCTTCGATGCGCTGGCCGGCCACGGGCAGACGCTGGCGATGGGGCCGGTGGCGTCGCAGGAGGCGATCAAGCTGCTGGGCACCAACGGCGGCGGCTTCTTCAATGCCAACTCCGCGCACCCGTTCGAGAACCCCACCGAGCTGTCCAACCTGCTGCAGATGCTGGCCATCTTTTTGATCCCGGCCGGGCTGTGTCACGTCTTCGGCCACGTGGTCGGTGACCGCCGCCAGGGCTGGGCGATCTATATCGCGATGAGCGTGCTGTTCGTCGTCGCCGCCAGCGCCATCGCCTGGTTCGAGGCGCAGGGCAACCCGCTGTTGGCCGCACTGGGCGCCGATGGCGGCAGCGGCAATCTGGAAGGCAAGGACATGCGCTTCGGCATCGCCGGCAGCAGCCTGTTTGCCGCCGTCACTACCGCCGCCAGCTGCGGCGCGGTCAACGCGATGCACGATTCGTTCATCGCGCTGGGCGGCCTGGTGCCGATGCTGCTGATGCAGCTGGGCGAGGTGGTGTTCGGCGGGGTCGGCTCCGGCCTGTACGGCATGCTGGTGTTCGCGGTGCTGGCGGTGTTCGTCGCCGGGCTGATGGTTGGCCGCACTCCGGAGTACCTGGGCAAGAAGATCGAGCCGTTCGAGATGAAGATGGTGGCGCTGACCATCCTGGTCACCCCGCTGCTGGTGCTGGCTGGCACCGCCGTGGCGGTGGTGGTGGCACCGGGGCTGGCTGGCCTCGCCAATCCGGGCGCGCACGGTTTTTCCGAGGTGCTGTACGCGTTTTCGTCGGCGGCCAACAACAATGGCAGCGCCTTCGCCGGGCTGTCGGCCAATACCCCGTTCTATAACGCCATGCTGGGCATCGCGATGTGGCTGGGCCGCTTCGCGGTGATCGTGCCGGTGCTGGCACTGGCCGGCTCGCTGGCGGCGAAAAAACGGCTGTCGCCGACCTTGGGCTCGATGCCGACCCACGACGGGCTGTTCATCGGCCTGTTGATCGGCAGCGTGCTGCTGGTCGGCGCGCTGACCTACCTGCCAGCGCTGGCGCTGGGGCCGGTGGTCGAACATCTGGCGATCTGGGCGACCCACTAGGAGAACAACATGTCCCATAAAAAAATGGTCTTGCCGCTGCTGGACAGCGCGCTGCTGCGCCCGGCGCTGCGCGACACCTTTCTCAAGCTTGGGCTGCGTGCACAGCTGAAAAACCCGGTGATGTTCGTGGTGTATCTGGGCAGCATGCTGTGCAGCGTGCTGTGGGTGCAGGCGCTGCTGGGGCACGGCCAGGCGCCGGCGTGGCTGACCGGCAGCATCGCGGTGTGGCTGTGGTTCACCGTGCTGTTCGCCAACTTTGCCGAGGCGCTGGCCGAGGGCCGCAGCAAGGCACAGGCGGCCAGCCTGAAGGGCCTGCAGAAGTCGACGTGGGCGAAGAAACTGGCCGCGCCGCAGCGCTACGGTGCCGAATTCGCCATGGTGGAGTCGTTCGACCTGCGCCGTGACGACGTGGTGCTGGTGCAGCACGGTGACGTGGTCCCCTGCGACGGCGAGGTGATCGAGGGCATCGCCAGCGTCGACGAATCAGCGATCACCGGCGAGTCTGCACCGGTGATCCGCGAATCCGGCGGCGATTTCAGCTCGGTCACCGGCGGCACCCGCGTGCTGTCGGACTGGATCGTGGTGCGCATCAGCGTCAATCCCGGCGAGACCTTCATCGACCGCATGATCGCGATGGTGGAGGGCGCCAAGCGCCGCAAGACGCCGAACGAGATCGCGCTGACCATCCTGCTGCTGGCGCTGACGCTGATCTTTTTGCTGGTCACCGTCACGCTGCTGCCGTTTTCCGCCTACAGCGTGAACGCGGCCGGTAGCGGCGAGGTGGTGTCGCTGCCGGTGCTGATCGCGCTGCTGGTGTGCCTGATCCCGACCACCATCGGCGGCCTGCTGTCGGCGATCGGCGTCGCTGGCATGAGCCGGCTGATGGCGGCCAACGTGATCGCCACCTCCGGCCGCGCGGTGGAGGCCGCCGGCGACGTGGACGTGCTGCTCTTGGACAAGACCGGCACCATCACCTTCGGCAACCGCCAGGCGTCCGCCTTTGTCGCTGCAGCTGGCGTCAGCCAGGCACAGCTTGCCGAGGCGGCGTGGCTGGCCTCGCTGGCCGACGACACGCCGGAGGGCAAGAGCATCGTGGTGCTGGCGCAGCGGCTGAGCGCCGGCGCCGGCGGGCATCTCGATGACGACAAGGTTGGCCGCACGCCGCTGGCCGACCTGCACGCCGGGCTGACCCCGGCTGGCGCCAGCTTCGTGCCGTTCACCGCGCAAACGCGCATGTCCGGCATCAACCTCGACGGCCGCCACATCCGCAAGGGCGCCGCCGACGCCATCCGCCGCCATGTCGAGGCGCTGGGCGGCAGCCTGCCGCGCGGCCTGCTGCAGCAGGTCGACACCATCGCCAGCCGCGGCAGCACGCCGCTGGTGGTGGCCGAGGGCGCGCAGGTGCTGGGCGTGGTCGAGCTGAAGGACGTGGTCAAGCCCGGCATCCGCGAGCGCTTCGCCCAGCTGCGGCAGATGGGCATCAAGACGGTGATGATCACCGGCGACAACCGCCTGACCGCCGCCGCCATCGCCGCCGAGGCCGGGGTGGACGACTTCCTGGCCGAGGCGACGCCGGAGAACAAGCTGGCGATGATCCGCGACTACCAGGCGCGCGGCCAGCTGGTGGCGATGACCGGCGACGGCACCAACGACGCGCCGGCGCTGGCGCAGGCCGACGTGGCGGTGGCGATGAACAGCGGCACCCAGGCGGCGCGCGAGGCGGCCAATATGGTGGATCTGGATTCCAGCCCCACCAAGCTGATCGAGGTGGTGGAGATCGGCAAGCAGATGCTGATGACGCGCGGCGCGCTGACCACCTTCAGCCTGGCCAACGACGTGGCCAAGTACTTCGCCATCATCCCGGCCGCGTTTGCCGTCACCTATCCGCAGCTGGGCCTGCTCAACGTGATGCAGCTGGCCAGCCCGGCCTCGGCGCTTCTGTCGGCGGTGATCTTCAACGCGCTGATCATCATCGCGCTGATCCCGCTGGCGCTGAAGGGCGTGCGCTACCGTGCGCTGGGCGCGGCCGAGCTGCTGCGCCGCAACCTGCTGCTGTACGGCGTCGGCGGCCTGTTGCTGCCGTTCGCCGGCATCAAGCTGATCGACATGCTGCTGTCCCTGCTGGGACTGGTCTGACCCCGTTGCCGGGCGCCAGCCGCGCCCGGCGCACCAAACAAGGAGTGCCACCATGGCCACCACGACTTATCATCCCGCAGCCGCCATCACGCTGCCGCGCGCGGCAGTGCTGCGCCCGGCGTTGACGCTGCTGCTGTTTCTCACCCTGTTGCTGGGGCTGCTGTACCCGCTGGCGGTCACCGGCCTTGCGCAGCTGCTGCTGCCGGCGCAGGCCAACGGCTCGCTGCTGCGCGACAGCAACGGCAAGGTGATCGGCTCGGCGCTGATCGGCCAGGCCTTCCACGGCCGCGGCGAGTTCTGGAGCCGGCCGTCGGCCACCGCCGGCAGCGCCTACAATGGCGCCGCTTCCGGCGGCAGCAACCTGGGGCCGAGCAATCCGGCGCTGCAACAGGCGGTCGCCGCGCGCATCGCCGCGCTGCGCGCCGCCCACCCCGGCCAGCACGGCCCGGTGCCGCTGGACCTCGTCACCGCCTCGGCCAGCGGGCTGGACCCGCACATCAGCCTGGCCGCTGCGCTGTACCAGGCGCCGCGCGTGGCGCGCGAACTGGGGCGATCGCTGCCGCAGGTCGAGGCGCTGATCGCCGCGCAGCGCGAGCAGGGCTGGTTCGGCAACGCGCAGCAGGCGCGCGTCAATGTGCTACAGCTGAATCTGGCGCTGCGCCGGCTGGCGGCGGGCTGATGCCGCGGCCGCCGCTGCCGGCGACCGCAACTCTTTGAGCGCCCAAGGTTGGCCGCAACGATTGCGGCCAACCTTGGGCCACGGTGGACGATGAATGATGGATGACGATTTGCGGCCCGATCCGGACGCGCTGCTGGCGACGCTACCGGCGCCGCGCGGCAAGCTGAAGCTGTTCTTCGGCGCCGCGCCGGGGGTGGGCAAGACCTACGCGATGCTGGCCGAGGCGCAGGAGAAGCGCGCCGCCGGGCTGGACGTGGTGGTGGGCTGGGTCGATACCCACGGACGCGCCGAAACCGAGGCGCTGCTGGCTGGGCTGGAGCTGCTGCCGCGCAAGCAGATCAGCTACCGCGGCAAACAGGTGGCGGAGTTCGACCTCGACGCGGTGCTGGCGCGGCGGCCGGCGCTGGTGGTGGTGGACGAGCTGCCGCACAGCAACGCGCCGGGCAGCCGCCACCCCAAGCGCTGGCAGGATGTCGACGAGCTGCTGGCCGCCGGCATCGACGTGTACAGCGCGATGAACGTGCAGCACCTGGACAGCCTCAACGACGTGGTCAGCGGCGTGACCGGCGTGGCGGTGGCGGAGACGGTGCCGGACCACGTGTTCGACCGCGCCAGCGAAGTGCGGCTGGTGGACCTGCCGCCGGACGACCTGCTGCTGCGCCTGGCCGCCGGCAAGGTCTACCTGCCGGAGGTGGCGGAACGCGCCGCCGGGCATTTTTTCCGCAAGGGCAACCTGATCGCGCTGCGCGAGCTGGCGCTGCGCCGGCTGGCCGACCGCGTGGACGGCCAGATGCGCGCGCAGCGCGAGGTGCAAAGCCGCGCGCCAGTGTGGGCGACCTCGCTGGGCGTGCTGCTGGTGCTGGGCCAGGGCGACGAGGACAGCGCGGTGCGGCAGGCGGCGCGGCTGGCGCGCGCGCTGTCGGCACCGTGGCACGCGGTGTGGGTCGATCGCGGCCACGCCAGCGCGGCGGCGCGCAGTCGCGCGCTGTCGGCGCTGGCGCAGGCGGAGGAGCAGGGTGCGCACACGCTGGTGCTGGCCGGGCCGGTGCCGGCCAGCCTGATCGCCGACTACGCGCGGCGCCACAACCTGTCGCTGCTGGCGCTCAGCCAGCGCGGCAACCAGCCGCGCGGGTTCTGGCGCGCCAGCCTGCAGCAGCAGCTGGCGCAACGCGCGCCGGAGCTGAACTGCCTGATCCTGGCTGCCGGCGAGCGCACTCCCGTGGCCGCCGCCGGCTGGCGCTGGCCGCGGGCAGAGGCCGGCGGCTGGTGGCAGAGCACGCTGGCCTGCCTCGCGCTCACCGCCGCCATGTTGCCGCTGCGCGGCGTGCTGGATGCGGCCAACCTGGTGATGCTCTACCTGCTGCTGGTGCTGCTGGCGGCGGTGCGTTACGGGCGCACGCCGGCGGCGTGGGCGGCGGTGCTGTCGGTGGCGCTGTTCGATTTTTTCTTTATCGAGCCGCACCTGTCGTTCGCGGTGTCGGACATCCAGTACCTGATCACCTTCGCCGTGATGCTGACGGTGGGACTGGTCGCCGGCCAGCTGGTGGCCAGCCAGCGGCAGTCGGCGGCGCAGGCCGGCAGGCGCGAGGCACACACCCGCTACCTGTACGAGATGGCGCGCGAGCTGGGCAGCGCGCTCATGCCGGAGCAGGTCGGCGAGATCACCGGCCGCTTCCTGCAGGCCAGCCTCAACGCGCAGATCAGCCTGTGGCTGCCGGACGCCGAGGAACAGCTGGCGGCGCTGCCGGATACGCCGCTGGCGGTGGACGCGGCGCTGGTGCGCTGGAGCTTCGACCACCAGCAGGCGGCCGGGCAGGGTACGCACACGCTGCCGGATGCGGCGCAGCTGTACCTGCCGCTGCAGGCGCCGATGCGCACCCGCGGCGTGCTGGTGGTGGCGGTGCCGGATGCGCTGGCGCTTGCGGACCCGGACAACCGCCGCCTGTGCGAGGCGGTGGCGGCGCTGGCGGCGCAGACGCTGGAGCGGCTGCACTATATTGAAGTGGCGCAGCAGACGCTGCTGTCGATGGAATCGGAACGGCTGCGCCATTCGCTGTTGGCCGCGCTGTCGCACGACCTGCGCACGCCGCTGACCGCGCTGTCCGGCAACGCCGAGACCCTGCTGCTGGCCTTGCAGCGCGGCGGGCGCGCCGAGCAGGAACAGGCGGCGCTGCTGCTCGCGCAGTCGCAGCGCATCACGCGGCTGGTGACCAATCTGCTGGAAATGGCGCGGCTGCAGGCGGGCGGTGTCACCCTGCACCAGGACTGGCTGCCGGCGGACGAGGTGATCGGCAGCGCCATCGCGGCGCTGGGCAGCGTGCTGGACACGCACTCGCTGCAGCTGGACATCGATCCGGCCTGCCCGATGCTGTACGGCGACGCCATCCTGCTGGAGCGGCTGCTGGTCAACCTGCTGGAGAACGCGGCCAAGTACAGCCCGCCCGGCAGCCCCATCCGCGTCAGCGCCGCCGCCGAGGACGGACGCATCCTGCTTCGCGTCGCCGACCGCGGCCCCGGCCTGCCGCCGGGCGATCCGGCGCGGCTGTTCGACGCCTTCAGCCGCGGCGAGCGCGAGTCGGCGATCAGCGGCGTCGGGCTGGGGCTGGCGATTTGCCGTACCATTGCCGATGTCCACGGCGCGCGCCTGAGCGCGGCCAACCGCCACGACGGCGGTGCCTGTTTTACCCTGTCCCTGCCGCAGCGTCCGCCGCCGGCACTGGATTTTGACCCGGAGAACCTGCCCTGATGCACGCCCTGACGGCACTGATCATCGAGGACGAAGCCGCCATCCGCCGCTTCGTCAGAAGCGCGCTGGAAGACGAGGGCTACCGCGTGTTCGAGGCCGACTCCGTGGCGCGCGGCCTGATCGAGGCCGGCACCCGCAAGCCGGACGTGCTGGTGCTGGACCTCGGCCTGCCCGATGGCGACGGCGTCAGCCTGCTGCTGGACCTGCGCAGCTGGAGCAAGGTGCCGGTGATCGTGCTGTCGGCGCGCGTGGACGAGGTCGACAAGATCGCGGCGCTGGACGCCGGCGCCGACGACTACCTGACCAAGCCGTTCGGCGTCGGCGAGCTGCAGGCGAGAGTGCGCGCGCTGCAGCGGCGGCGCAGCGGCGACGGCAGCGAGAGCAACGGCAGTCTGGTGCGCCTGGGCGAGGCGGTGACGGTGGACCTGGCTAACCGCAGCGTCAGCCGCGACGGCGAGCCGGTGCACCTGACGCAGCTGGAATACCGGCTGCTGGCCACGCTGCTCGCGCATCGCGGCAAGGTGCTGACCCACCGCCAGCTGCTGCAGGAGGTGTGGGGGCCGGGCTACGTGGAACACAGCCACTATCTGCGCATCTATATGGCCCACCTGCGGCAAAAGCTGGAGGCCGATCCGGCGCAGCCGCGCTTTTTGCGCACCGAAACTGGCGTCGGCTACCGCCTGCTGTAAGAGCCGCTAACAAAACCCCTGATCCTGCGTTGCGCCTCCTTGCCGTACTATTTGTACTGTCTGCGTGGGCGCGCCTAGTCTCAGGTGCTCTGCGAGGTTTTGTTAGCGGCGCTAACTGGCCGCCGCGGCGCGGCGTCAACGAAGGGAGACAGACATGAGCAATCAAGCACGATGGTCAGCGTGGCCGCTGATACTGCTGGCGCTGGGCAGTCCGGCGCAGGCCGCACCGCGCGCGGAGGTGGTCGCCTCCGGGCTGGAACACCCGTGGGCGGTGGCGTTCATCGATGGCGGGCGCATGCTGGTCACCGAGCGCCCCGGCCGCCTGCGGCTGGTGGGCGCTAACGGCCAGCTGGGCAAGCCGCTGGCAGGGCTGCCGCGCATCGACGCCGCCGGGCAGGGCGGCCTGCTGGACCTGATCACCGACCGCGACTTCGCCCGCAACCGCACGCTGTACTTCTGCTACGCCGAGCCGGCCGCCAGCGGCTACGGCAACTCCACCGCGCTGGCCAGCGCCCGGCTGGCGGACGACGCCAGCCGCCTGGAACAGGTGAAGGTGCTGTTCAGCCAGCAGCCGAAATTCAGCAGCCGCGCCCACTTCGGCTGCCGCATCGTCGAGGCCGCCGACGGCACGCTGTTCCTGACGCTGGGCGACCGCTTTCAGCGCATGGCCGACGCGCAGACGCTGGATAATCACCACGGCAAGGTGGTGCGCGTGCGCAAGGATGGCGGCATTCCGCCGGACAACCCCTTCGTCGGCCGTGCCGGTGCGCGTCCGGAAATCTGGAGCCTCGGCCACCGCAATGTGCAGGGCGCCGCGCTGGGGCCGGACGGCCGGCTGTGGACGCACGAGCACGGGCCGCAGGGCGGCGACGAGCTGAACCGCCCCGAGGCCGGCAAGAACTACGGCTGGCCGGTAATCACCTACGGTGAAAACTACGGCGGCGGCCCGGTCGGCGCCGGCCTCACCCGCAAACCGGGTATGGAGCAGCCGCTGTGGCAGTGGACGCCGTCGATCGCGCCATCCGGCATGGCCTTCGTGCGCGGCACCCGCTACGGCAAGGGCTGGCAGGGCAGCCTGCTGCTCGGCTCGCTGAAATTCCGCCACCTGCTGCGCCTGGAGCTGGCCGGCACGCGCGTGCTGCGCGAGGAAAAGCTGCTCACCGGCCTTGGCCAGCGCGTGCGCGACGTGCGCGAAGGCCCGGACGGCTTCATCTACCTGCTGACCGACGAGGACAACGGCCAGCTGCTGCGGCTGCTGCCGGGCTGAATCCGGGCCGGCGCGGGCGGCAGGCGCAAAAACAAAGCGGCCAACCGACTAGGGTTGGCCGCTTTGTTTCCGATTTCGCTATTTAATCGAACAGTTCTTCCCAGAAGCTCTTCTTGCGCTTGTAGTGGCGGTTGTCGCCGTACTTGTCGTGCTGCGGGTAAGGCTGCTGCTGGTGGGGCTGTTGTTGCTGCTGTTGGTAAGGCTGCTGCTGCGGCTGGCGCGGCGGGTAGCCGGGCTGTGCGGCCTGCGGCGCGACCGGCTGCGCTGCCTGTGGCGCGGCCGTGGCGGCGGCCATATTGCCCAGCGAGTGCTGGATGATCTTGTCCAGCTCGCCGCGATCCAGCCACACCCCGCGGCACTGCGGACAGTAGTCGATCTCGATCCCCTGGCGCTCGCTCATCACCAGCGTCGTATCCTTGCAAACCGGGCAATGCATGGCTGTTCTCCTTTGTTGAGGGTGCCGGCCGCCACTTTGGCGCCGGTGTGTCACAGACCGCGGCGGCCGGGGATGGTTCCGCCGCGGCCAACGTTGGCCGCCGCGCTACTGCGCCAGCTTGGCCAGCAGCGTGGTGAGCTGGCTGATTTCCGTCGCATCCAACCGCTGGCGCAGCCAGTGCCCGGTGTCGGCCACCGTTTCGGCCATTGCCTGCTCCACCAGCGCCGCGCCGGCGGCGGTGAGACACACCGGTTTGATGCGCAGGTCGTCAGCCAGCTGGCGGCGCGTCACCAGCGCACGCGTTTCCAGCTGCAGCAGCACCTTGGTCAGCCCGCCGGAACTGATTACCACCGCGTCCTGAATCATCGACGGGGTCATCTGGTGTGGGGCCGGCGCATTGCGCAACGTGGCCAGCACGTCGAACTTCACCGCGCTGAGTGCGAATTTCTCCAGCATTGGGCGCATGGTTTGCAGCGACTGCGCCTGCGCCCACTGCAGCTGCAAAAACAGCGGTACCGTCTGCGGGTCGAAGCCGCTGTCCCATTGGTGGCTGTCCATCCGGTTCTTGATGCGCATGGTGGGCTTTCTGTCAGGCAATTGTTAACGGCTACGGCAAGATGTTAACGGATGTATAGTTATCTTGCGAGAAAGATATGTGCCGTTTACGCTGGCCGTATCTGAATCCGAACTCGCAAGGTGACACCGATGCGCAAGATTATGTGGTACTTCTGGGGTGGCCTCGCGCTGCTGTCGCTGCTGTGGCTGGCCAGCAACCCGGCGGTGCTGGCCGGACAGCCCAATTTCATCGCCTGGCGCAATGTGCTGAACCAGTACAGCGGCGTGCTGGGCATGGCGGTGATGAGCGTGGCCATGCTGCTGGCGATGCGGCCAACCCTGGCGGAACGCCCGCTGGGCGGGCTGGACAAGATGTACCGGCTGCACAAATGGCTGGGCATCGCCGCGCTGGTGCTGTCGCTCAGCCACTGGCTGCTGGCGCAGGCGCCGAAATGGCTGTCGGCGCTGGGCCTGCTCAGCGGCGGACGCCCGCGCCGCGCACCGTTGCAGCTGCCGGAGGGCAGTCTGCAGCAAACCTTCATGGGCTTGCGCCATACCGCGGAAGGCGTCGGCGAGTGGGCGTTCTACGCCGCCGCGGTGCTGATGGTGCTGGCGTTGCTGAAGCGGCTGCCGTACCGCCGCTTTGTCCAGCTGCATCGCCTGCTGCCGCTGGCCTATCTGGCGCTGGTCTTCCACTCGGTGCTGCTGCTCAAGTTCGACAACTGGGCCACGCCCAGCGGCTGGTTGCTGGCGCTGCTGATGGCCGGTGGCAGCGTCGCCGCCATTCTGTCGCTGTGCCTCCGGCATGGTGGCCAGCCACGCACCGATGGCCGCATCGTGGCGCTGGACTACCAGCCGGCGCTGAAGGTGCTGGCGGTGGACGTGCAGCTGGACCCGGCGTGGCCGGGGCACAAGGCCGGCCAGTTTGCCTTTGTCACCTTTCACCCCGGCGAGGGCGCGCACCCGTTCACGCTGGCCTCCGCGTGGCAGGGCGACGGCCGTGTGCGGCTGCTGATCAAGGCGCTGGGCGACTACACCGCCGCGCTGCCGGCACGGCTCAAGACGGGCGATCGCATCCAGCTGGAAGGCCCGTACGGCTGCTTTACCTTTGACGGCGCGCGTCCGCGCCAGATCTGGATCAGTGGCGGCATCGGCGTGACACCGTTCGTGGCGCGGATGCAGGCACTGGCTGCCGCGCCGGCGGGGCAGAGCATCGACTTCTTTCACGCCACCAGCGACTACGACGCCGGTGTGATGCAGCGACTGAGTCAGGACGCCGCCGCCGCCGGGGTGGACCTGCACCTGCTGTGGCAGCCGCGCGACGGCCGGCTGGATGCCGAGCGGCTGACCCGCAGCGTGCCGGACTGGCGCGATGCCGACATCTGGTTCTGCGGCCCGGCCGCATTTGGCCGCCAGCTGCGCGAACGCCTGCTCGCCCTCGGCCTGCCGGCGGCGCGTTTCCACCAGGAGCTGTTCCAGATGCGCTAATAGCCGCTAACCAACCCCCTGATTCTGCGTGGCGCCTCCTTGCCGTACTGCTGGTACGGTCTGCGGCGGTGCGCCTTGGCTCAGGTGTGCTGCGAGGTTTGGTTAGCGGCGCCAAGCCGTGCCGCCAGCCGGCGGCCACGTTGTCCACTTTTACCGGACTACCCCCATGAAACAACACCAGTACCGCATTACCGTCGAACACCTGGCCCGCGCCGACGGCGGCCCATCCCCGTACGCCGCGCCGTTGCAGTTTGCGGTCGGCAATCACGACGATCTGCTGCTGATCGCGCAGCGCCTGCGCCAGCGCGACGATCTGGCCGACATCAACAGTGACGCCTTCGCCATCGGCCTGAAACTGTTCGGCGAAGTGCTGCTGGAGCACAAGCAGCACCCGCTGTTTGCCGAGTTGCGGCCGCACTTCGCGGCGTTCATGCAGCAGCTGAAAAAGGGTGCGGCGGCGCAATAGCACCGCGCTGCCTACGGATGCGCGATGTCCACCAGCCGGCGCCTGACCGGCAACAACAATAAGGCCCTGCATGCAGGGCCTTGTTTGATTGTGGGGGCGGGCTTGCGGCCAACGTTGGCCGCAAGCGGCAACAGCTCACGGCAGTGCCGGTGCCGTTGTGCTGTCGGTGGATGGCGGAGTGCTTGCCGCCAGTTCGATGCGGTTGCGGCCCTTGTGCTTGGCCAGATACATCGCCTCGTCCGCGCGATGCAGCAGCGCGTGCGGCGCTTCCTGCGGCTGGCGTTGCGCCACACCGATGCTGGCGGTCAGCGCGATGGCGGCCTCGCCGTGGCGCAGCGGCTGCATTTCCAGCGCGCCGCGCAGGCGGCTGGCGATGGCTTCGGCCTGTGTCAGCCGGGCGTTGGGCAGGAAGATCGCAAACTCTTCGCCGCCGAGACGACCGATCACGTCGCCGTCGCGCAGGCAGGCTTGCGCCACCGTCACGAAATGGCGCAGCGCGCGGTCGCCGAACTGGTGGCCCCAGCTGTCGTTGACCTTCTTGAAGTGGTCCAGGTCGATCAGCAGCACCGACAGCGGAAACGTCATGCGCTCGGCGTAGTGGCTGCCCTTGTCCAGTAGGGCCAGGAAGGCGCGGCGGTTGAACACGCCGGTCAGCGGGTCGCGGTCGGCGATGCGGCGCAACTCCAGCGTCACCTGTTCGTTGGCCAGCATCACGATGCCGAACGCCATCAGCACGATGGCGACGATGGATTCCACCACCACCAGGTGGGATACCGCGATGGCTTGCTGCGCGTCGAACAGGCCGTGGTTGTCAACGCGGAACAGCCACGGGCGCAGCAGCAGGAACAGCCCGTGCCCGCCGCTGGCCAGCGCATACAGGTAGCGGGCCGGGTGATCCTGCAGCCGGCCTTGGGCGATGGTGCGCGCGCACAGCAGGAACAGCACACCCACCGCCAGGCTCATCAGCGTGAAGCGTGTCGCCTGCTCGGGCTGCACCACGGTAAACCAGGCCGCGGCCGCCAGCAGCAGGGCGGCGCCCAGCACGCCGTAGCGCCGTGGCACCGGTGCGGCGCCGACATAGGCACGGGTGCCCACCCAGTTCAGCCACGCCATCAGGTAGGCCGACAGCTGCGCCAGCAGCACCAGCAGCAGCTCCGGCGCCACCGCGCGCAACAACAGGTTGACGCAGACCAGCAGCCCGAAGAAATAGGATAGAGTCCAGGCACCCAGCCCGGCGATGCGCGGATTGAAACGCCAGGCAGCGGTCAGCATCAGGGTCATCACGACCATGAGGATTGCGGCAATGGCGACAAGCGTGGGACTGTGCACGTGCGGGGGTTCCTGACAAAGCGGTAGGGCAAGCGGACAGTCACCCAGCATAGCATCGCAATGGTGCACGCATGGCCTTAATCAACGTCATTTTGCCCGGTGTCAAACAATACTATTTGCATATGTGGTACCGGCTGCGCGCCGTGCTGCGGTGCACCCGCCGTGCCAGCGCCACGGGTGCTTGCGGCCAAGCCTGGCGGGTGGCGTGTCCGGCACCGCTGGCCGGTTGCGGTTGCCGGGCCGTCTCCTACACTTAGGGCACACTGGCTGTGCTGCCCGCCTTGTGTTTGCCCGCTCCCGGCTGTCAGCGGGCGACAGTGACAGCTTGCCCCCGTTGTTCCCACCCGCCAGGTGTCATCCGCAGCGCTTGCGGCAGCCGGGTAGACACCCGTTGCATTGCAAGAAGGAGTGATCATGTCGACATCGACCTTGACACACCGTTGTCTGACCATCGCCATGGCGCTTGCCGTCATCGGCCAGGTGCCGGCGGTTGTCGCCGCCAGTGATACACAAATGATCAAGAGCGCGATGAGCGCCGCCCCGAAAAAGGTCAGCGCCGGGGCGACCGTCGTCGCCATGGAGGCCGACGGCAAGATGCGCACCCTGCGCCAGGGCAGTAACGGCTTCACCTGTATGCCGGACAACCCGGCCACCCCCGGCCCGGACCCGATGTGCATGGACAAGGCGGCGATGGCGTGGGCGATGGCCTGGATTGGCCACACCACACCGGTCGTCGGCCAGATCGGTTTCATGTACATGCTGTCGGGGGGCACCGACGCCAGCAATACCGACCCGTACGCGGCGAAGCCGGATGCCGGCAACCACTGGGTGAAGACCGGGCCGCACGTGATGATCGTCGGCGCGGAGCCGGGGTTCTATGACATGTATCCCAAGGATGCCACGCCGGATACCAGCGTTCCGTACGTGATGTGGCCGGGCACGCCTTACCAGCACCTGATGATTCCGGTGGATTAGGCGCCGCGCTGTGTAGTGAGTGATGGCAGGCGGGCAGGCAGTGGCCGCGCTGGCGTGTTGCTGCGTGCCCGCCTTGTCGTCGGCGCTTCAATCCGGCAACTCAACCCGGCAACGGTGGCTCGCCCCGGTGCGGGGCGGGCTGGCGCGGCCGTGCCGTGCGCTTACAGCTCGCCGGCGTCCAGCGCCTGCGCGATGCGCCGCAATAGCGCCGTCTCGCGCACAATCGACAAGCCCATGCCGGCCGCGCCGCGCGCCAGCACCGCCTCGTTGTGGGCAATGGCGGCGTCCACGCCCAGCCAGCGTGGCTGCATGCGGTTGTTGATCTCGTAGGCTTCCATCTGCGGTGCGGCCAACGTTGCCGCGATACGGCACACATAGCAGTAGGACAGCATGTGCAGCACGTCGTAATCGCCGCGCGGCGGACGGAACTCGTCGATCAGACCGAACGGCCGCAGGATGCGGACATCGCGGGCGCCGGTTTCCTCCGCCAGCTCGCGCGCCAGCGCCAGCGCGTGGTCCTCGTTTGCCTCCACCCCGCCGCCCGGCAGGCTGTAGTCGTCGTAGCGGCCGGTATACAGCAGCAACAGCTCGCGTCCGCGTGCCACGATGCCGCGCACCGCCAGTCGTTGCTGCACCCGCGCCGCCGGCGTCGGCTGCAGGTGGTAAATGGTTTGCAGATGGTTCATCTGTCGCCTCTCAAGCAAGGCGCTGTTTGTGCCGCAGCAAGCAGGGCGGCGTCAAGTGGCGGACAAAAGAAAAGCGGCCAGGGTTGGCCGCGTCAGGTATCGTCCGCCGCCCGCCAGGGGCGTCGTCATTGAAATTCGGTCAGTGTCACCTCGTACGATTGGCTGTCGGGGTGGTAGCTCACGCGATAGCTGCCCGGATAGCTGCCCGCCTTGCTGTAGCGGGCCGGGCGCGCCAGCGGTGCGGAGAACACCGGTTTCGACTGCAGGAAAGACAGTGCCACCATCGGCTCGATGAAGGTCTGCTTTTGGTTGTGGTAGCCGTAGATCAGCGTCGCGGTGAATGGCTGTTGCTGGAATTCCGCCGACTGGGTGTTGATGGCGTGCACACCCATCTTCGGGACGGCCGTGCCCGGCGGCAGGATGTAGCCGGCGGGTAGCAGCTCGGCCGGTGGCTGCTGGCTCGGATCGGCCGATTCGTTTTCGTTCTTGAAGTTGATCTTCAGTGTTTCAGCGCGCTTCGCCAGATAGAAGTGAAAGTCGAAGTGCGGCACGTCATAGACCTTGGGCGGCGGGTGGCCGGCGGCCTCCCAGTTGATGACCACGTGGTCGACCACCGTGCGCGGCCCCCTGGCCGGCATGCGCAGCACATAGGCCGGCGCCATGGCGGCGCCCGGCAGCCCGGCGAGCGCCTGTTCACTGAACACGATACTGACGGCGACCGCCTTGCCGGCGGTGTCGGTGCGGACTTCGGTGTGCGCCCGGCCCTGGCCGAAGGGCACCGGCTTGCCGCGGTAAGTGGCGGACAGATCACCGGCGCTGGCCAGCAGCGGGCTGGCGGCCATCACCACGACGGCCAGCCAGGCCCATGGCACCGGCCTGGCGGATGCTTGCAGTGTCTTCATATTGCGTGCCTCTTGCGGGTGAGAGAGAGGAATGCGGAGCGTGGCACCAGCAGCTGGTGTGTTTGCATCTTAGTGAATGGGCCTGCTTTTGCCAGTGCCGGGTGGGCGTAGCGTGACGGTGGCGGCCGGCGGGTGTGCATTGCGGCAAACCTTTGGGTTTGCCAAGGGGCCGGCCTTGGCCTGCTGGTGCGTATCAGCAGGTGCACGGAGGGATGCCGGCCGGCGCACAGTCGGCCCCGGCCGTGCCGGCGCACCCGGTTCAGCCGGTTCAGCCGGCCAGGCTGGGCAGCAGGCTGAAGCCGTTGCGGCTGCCGGTGGTGACGTAGCCGACCAGCTTGCTGTCGCGATGGGCGAGCGCGGTGAGACCGTCGTCGCCCTCGCTGATCTGCCAGTCCAGCGCCTGCCCGTGGGTGACGCCCGCCAGCTGGATCGGATAGTGCGGCGTTTTCACCGCCACCGGCAGCGGGCCGAAGCGCACCGGCTGCGGCGCACCGGCCAGGGTGCTGGCCAGCGCCCGCGCCGACAGCGTGATCGGTTGCAGGAAGGGCAGGATCTGGCCCTCGATCTCTGCACAGTCGCCCAGCGCATAGACATTGGCTTGCGAGGTGCGCAGGTAGCGGTCGACGGTGATGCCGCGTGCGGTGGCCAGCCCGCCGGCCAGCTCCAGCCGCGGTTTCAGCCCCGCCGCGCAGATCACCGCATCCACGTTAAGGGTTTCGCCATTGCTGAGCTTCACGTGGTAGCCCGTCGCCGCGCGGTCGACGCGGTCCACCGCGGTGCCGAAACGCAGCGTTACCTGTTCCATGGCACGGTGCAGGCGCTGGCTGACCACCTCCGGCACCAGTCGCTCCAGCAGCCGGCTGCCGATGTCCACCAGCGTCACCTGCTTGTGGCGCGCGATGTCGTGGGCGATCTCGGTGCCGATCAGGCCGCCGCCGATGACCAGCACGCGCTCGCTGCGCCCAAGCTGCGCGAAATAGCGGCGGTACTGCTCCAGGTTGTTCAGGGTCAGGATGTCCTGTGTCGCGTCGCCGCGTATGGCCGGCACGAATGGCGCGGCACCCACCGCCAGCACCAGGTCGCTGTAGGGGATCTGCGCCGCGCCGGCATGGACGAGTTTGGCGTCGAAGTCGATCGCGGTGACGAGGGTGTTGGGCCGCACCATGATTTTCAGCTCGGCGGCGATGGCGGTGGCGTGCTGCTGCACCAGCTGCTCGGCCGCCATTTGCTGGCCGAAGCCATGGCTCAGCTGCGGCTTGGGATACTGCTCGCCGCCGTCCTGGGTCAGGATGATGACGGGAGTGCTGGTATCAAGCTGGCGGAATGCCCGGGCCAGCGTGTAGCCGGCGTGGCCGCTACCGATGATGACGAGGGGTTTTTTCATCAGGAATCTCCGGGAATGCCCGCTTAGGCGGGAACAAAGTCGCTTTTGCCCATGAAGCACACCGGGCACAGGAAGCTTTCCGCGACATCCGGCCAGGCGGTGCCGGCGGCCACGCCTTGCGAGGCTTCTCCCTGCTCCGGGTCGTAGGCCCACGAGCAGGTCTTGCAGCGCATCTTGCCGCTGCCACAGCTGCCGCTGTCACTCGCCGCGAGTGGTTCGCGCCGGCCCAGTTGCTCGATGATGGCCTCGCCAAAGCGCACCGCCTGGGAAAGCGCGTCGTCGGTCGGCCGCCATTCCGCGGCGATGCCCTGGTTGAGTACACGGAAGCCGGCATCGTCCAGGCGCTTGGCGATGCGTTCCACCGCGCCGCCGCTCCAGCCGTGGGTGCCGAAGGCCGCCGCCGCCTTGTTCTTGAAGCGCAGGCCGGTCATTTCCTCCAGCAGGGCGGCGACGTGCGGCAGCATTACGTTGTTGACGGTCGGGCTGCCGACCAGGATGGCCTTGGACTTGAACACGTGGGTGAGGACGTCGTTCTTGTCGCTGTTGGACAGGTTGAACAGCTTGATCACCACATCCCGGTCGGCATTGCGGATGCCCTCGGCAATCGCCTCCGCCATCATGCGGGTGCCGTTCCACATGGTGTCGTAGACCAGGGTGATCTGGTTTTCCTGGTAGTCGTCGGCCCATTTCAGGTATTGCTCGACGATCTGGGTCGGCTTGTCGCGCCAGATGATGCCGTGGCTGGTGGCGATCATGTCGATCGGCAGGTTCAAGGCCAGCACTTCATGGATTTTCTGGGTCACCAGCGCGCTGAACGGGGTCAGGATGTTGGCGTAGTACTTGATGCACTCTTCCTGCAATTCGACCGGGTCGCACTGGTCGTTGAACATCTGCGCGCTGGCGTAGTGCTGGCCAAAGGCGTCGTTGCTGAACAGTACGGCGTCGTCGGTCATATAGGTGGCCATGCTGTCCGGCCAGTGCAGCATCGGCATTTCGACAAATACCAGCTGCTTGCCATTGCCGAGATCAAGGCTGTCGCCGGTCTTGACGATCTTGAAGTTCCAGTCCTGGTGGTAGTGGCCACGCAGCGACTTGGCGCCGTTGGCTGTGCAGTAGATCGGGGTGTCCGGGATGCGCGCCATCAGCGCCGGCAAGGCTCCGCTGTGGTCGATCTCGCCGTGGTTGGCGATGATGTAGTCGATGGCACCGAGGTCGACTTCTTTGGCCAGGTTGGCGACGAACTCTTCGGCGTACGGCGCCCAGACGGTGTCGATCAGCGCGATCTTTTCTTCCTTGATCAGGTAGCTGTTGTAGCTGGAGCCGCGGTGGGTGCTGTATTCGCTGCCGTGAAATTCGCGCAGCTCCCAGTCCTGTTTGCCGACCCAACGGATATTGTTTTTGACGGTGAAAGCCATGGTGGTGCTCCTTGAGGGGGTATAAGATTCGTCTGAGATGAATCTTATACCCTATAACATTCATAGAAAATGAATGTTATGAAGCAAAGCGCATTCGCTTGAGGCGCATCAAGAACGCGCGTTTCCGGCCTGCTTTTACCGCAACGGCAGGCCGGCGTGACGCAAACCGCCGCAACCGGGCGCTGGCCGGCAGGGTAGAATGGCGGCCCGAGTCCGGCTGCATAAGCTGCCGGATTGAACAACACTATGGAATGGTCCCGATCGTGCGATTGACCGCCTTTACCGACTACTGCCTGCGGGTAATGATGTACAGCGCGCTAGCGGGCGAGCGCCTGGTGACCATCAACGAGATCGCCCACGCCTACGACATCTCCGCCAGCCACCTGACCAAGGTGGTGCACTTTCTGGGACAGCAGGGCTATCTCACCACGGTGCGCGGCAAGGGTGGCGGCATGCGGCTGACGCACGCGCCGCAGCAGGTCAACCTCGGCCAGCTGGTGCGGGCGGCGGAGGCCGATAACGTGCTGGTCGAGTGTTTCGATGCGCAGCACTCGCACTGCCGCATCGCCGCGTGCTGCCGCCTGTACCGCGTGCTGCATGCGGCGCAAGAGGCCTTCTACGGCGAGCTGTCACACCACACCCTAGCCGATCTGCTGATCCAGCCGGCGGGGCTGGGGCGCGCACTCGGCATCGAGATCCATCCCGTCTCCGGCTGAGCGGCACGGCTTGCGGCCAACCTTGCCCGGCCGCTGTTCTGTTACGGCAGCAGCGGCGGCAGCCGGCGCAGCACCGGGCTGGCCTTGACGATGCTGGTGGCGGTGGTGGCCAGCTCGGCAAAGCCGTCCAGTATCTCGTCCAGCTGGCCGATATCGCGCAGCAGCAGGCGGGCGATGTAGCAGTCTTCGCCGGTGACCTTGTCGCACTCGGTGAACTGCGGCGTGGCGACGAGGCGCGCCTCCAGCGCCTTGAGCTGCCCCGGCAGCGGGCGCAGCCGCACGATGGCCTGCAGGGTGTAGCCCCACTGCTGCCAGTCCAGCTCCGGGGTGTAGCCGCGAATCGCCCCTTGCTCCTCCAGCCGCTTCAGCCGCTCCGACACGCTGGGTCCGGACATCTTCAGCTGCCGCGCCAGCTCGGCGATGCTCTGCCGCGCGTCCTGTTGCAGCAGCCCCACCAGCTGCACGTCGATCCAGTCTTTCATTGCAGGCAATCCTGTCGATTTGGCGATATTTACAAGGTAGCAAGCCGATTCTGCCTTGCAAAGTCCATTCAACCGGCTGCGCAGGCTGCGTATGCTGTTGCACACTAGCCTGCAAGGAGAGCTTGATCATGACACAACAGAATTTACGTACCGGCGTGCTGCAGATGCTGGCCGCCATGGCGCTGTCCGGCACCATCGGCTGGTTCGTGCTGCAATCCGGCCAATCGGTATGGAACGTGGTATTCGTGCGCTGCGTGCTGGGCGCGCTGGGGCTGGGCTTGTACGCCTGGTGGCGCGGGCTGTGGCAGACGTGGCCGTTTACCCGTGCCAGCCTGCTGTGGTGCATCGCCGGCGGTGTGGCGCTGGTGGGCAACTGGCTGCTGCTGTTCAATGCCTACCACTACAGCTCGATCGGCATTGCCACCGTGGTGTATCACACCCAGCCGTTCTGGCTGCTGTTGCTGGGCCGGCTGCTGCTGGGCGAGGCGCTGACGGTGCGCAAGTTGGCCGCGGTGGCGGTGGCGTTTGCCGGCATGCTGCTGATCGTGCAGCCGGGGCAGGGTGGCGGCGGGGCGCTGCTAGGCATCCTGCTGGCGCTGGGCGCCGCCATGCTGTACGCGGTGGTGACGCTGATCAGCAAGCAGTTGCCGAAGACGCTGGCGCCCACCCACATCGCCAGCGTGCAGACGCTGACCGGCGTGCTGCTGCTGTGGCCGCTGCTGGACAACGCCAGCCTGTGGGTGGCCGGCAGCCACTGGGGCTATCTGGCCACGCTGGGGCTGGTGCACACCACGCTGATGTACATCATCATGTACGCCGCCTTCCGCCAGCTGCCCACCCACTGGATCGGCCTGCTCGGTTTCAGCTACCCGGTGGTGGCGCTGCTGGTGGATTACCTGGCCTACGGCCATCTGCTGGATGGCTGGCAGCTGCTGGGGGTGCTGCTGATTGTTGCGGCCAACGTGTGGGGGCTGCAGCGGGTGCCCACCGTGGTCGCCCCGCAAGCGGCAAAGGCCGGCGCCTGATCCCGGGCTAATCACGTCGCAGCGTGGCGGCAGGCGGGCAATCCGTCCGCCGCCATGCTGCCGGCACGGCGGGCTTGCTACAATTGGCCACATTGCCAACGCCCCCGTATCCTCATGCGCATCCTCCACACCTCGGACTGGCACCTCGGCCAGCACTTCATGGGCAAGACCCGCCAGGCAGAGCATCAGGCCTTCATCGACTGGCTGCTGCGGCAAGTGCGCGAGCACGCCGTCGACGCCGTCATCGTTGCCGGCGATCTGTTCGATACCGGCGCGCCGCCCAGCTATGCGCGCGAGCTGTACAACCGTCTGGTGGTGGACCTGCACGGCAGCGGCACCGCGCTCGTGCTGCTGGGTGGTAACCACGACTCGGTGGCCACCCTGGGCGAGAGCCGGCCGCTGCTGACCTGCCTGGGTACCAGCGTCATCCCTGCGGTGGAAGCCGATCTCGAACAGCAGGTGCTGGTGTTGCCGCAGCGCGATGGCACGCCCGGCGCCATCGTCTGCGCCATCCCCTTCATCCGCCCGCGCGACGTGATGCAAAGCCAGGCCGGGCAGAGCGCCGAGGAAAAGCAGCTCACGCTGCAAGAAGCCATCCACCGGCACTATCAGGCGCTGTACCGGCTGGCCTGCGCCAAACGCGACGCGCTGCGGTTGCCGCTGCCCATCATCGCCACCGGTCACCTCACCACCGTCGGTGCCAGCGCCAGCGAATCGGTGCGCGAGATCTACGTCGGCGCGCTGGAGGCGTTTCCGACCAGCGCCTTTCCGCCGGCCGACTACATCGCGCTGGGCCATATCCATCGCCCGCAGCAGGTGGGTGGACTGGAGCACATCCGCTACAGCGGCTCGCCGATTCCGCTGAGCTTCGACGAGGCCGGCCAGCAAAAACAGGTGCTGCTGGTGGATGTCGACGCCATCGGCCTGCTGGGGGTGACGCCGCTGCCGGTGCCGCGCTTCCAGCAGCTGGTGTCGGTGAGGGGGGATCTGGCTACGTTGGCCGCCGCCATTCGTGATGCCGCCACGCTGGGCACTGCCGAGCAGCCAGTGTGGCTGGAGGTGCTGGTGCAGGGCGACGACTACCTGTCCGATCTGCAGGCGCGCATCCAGGGCATGGTCGCCGAGCTGCCGGTAGAGGTGCTGCGCATCCGCCGCGAGCGCGGCAACGCCGTGGCCACCCTGCAGGCCGCGGCGCGCGAGACGCTGGACGAGCTGACGCCGTTCGACGTGTTCGCCAAGCGGCTGCAGCAGGAAACACTGGACGAAACGTTGGCCGCACAGCTGCAGGCGCGCTACCGCGACATCGTTGCCAGCCTGCAGGAGGGCGAGGCATGAAGATCCTGACCCTGCGCCTGAAGAACCTCAACTCGCTGCAAGGCGAGTGGAAGATCGACTTCACCGCGCCGCCGTTCAAAGACAATGGCCTGTTCGCCATCACCGGCCCCACCGGCGCCGGCAAATCCACGCTGCTGGACGCCATTTGCCTCGCGCTGTACCACGAAACGCCGCGGCTGAAGACCATCTCCGCCAGCAGCAACGAGATCATGAGCCGCCACACCGCCGATTGTCTGGCCGAGGTGGAGTTCGAGGTGAAAGGCCAGCTGTACCGCGCGTTCTGGAGCCAGCGCCGCGCGCGCGACAAGGCCGACGGCCAGCTGCAGGCGCCCAAGGTGGAGCTTGCCGACGCCAGCGGCACCATCCTCACCACCCACATCAACGACAAGCTCAAGCGCATCGAGGCGATCACCGGGCTGGATTTCGCGCGCTTTACCAAGTCGATGCTGCTGGCGCAGGGCGGTTTTGCCGCCTTCCTCAATGCCAGCGCCAACGAGCGCGCCGAGCTGCTGGAAGAGTTGACCGGCAGCGACATCTACGGCCAGATTTCGCAACGGGTGTTCGAACAGGCGCGCGACGCCAAGCAGGCGCTGGAGCAGTTGCAGGCGCGCGCCGACGGCGTGGAGCTGCTGCCGGCAGAACAGCGGCAGACGATGCAAGAGCAGCTGGCGGATTTCGATCGCCAGCTGGCCGTGCAGCAGGCCGAGCGCGCGCACAGCCAGCAGCTGCGGCAGTGGCGCCACGAGCTGACCCAGGCCGAGCAGGCCGAACAGGCTGCCGCGGTTGCCGAGCAGGCGGCGCAGCAGGCCATCGCGCAGGCGCGGCCAACGTTGCAGCGCCTGCAGCTCAGCGCGCCGGCCGAGGTGCTGCGCCCATTGCAACAGGCGTGGCAGCAAGCGGCCGAGCGCCTGCAGCACACCCGCAGCGCAACGGCACAAGTCCAGCAGCAGCTACAGGCTCGCCAGCAGCAAGCCACGGCCGCGCACTGGCAGGCCACGCGCATTGCCGCCGGCCTGGCCGCCGGCGAGCAACAGCAGTGGCAGCAGCTGCAGACCGCGCAGCAGCAGTTGCAGCACTGGCTGGCGCAGCACCAGCACTTTGCTGGGCTGGGCGAGCAGCTCAGTGGCTGGCATGGCGCCTATCAGCAGATCTGCCAGCGGCACGATACGCAGCGGCAGCAGCAGGTGCAGGCCGTCAGCCAGGCGGAGGCGTTGACGGCGGTCGCCAGCCGGCTGGCGCAGCAGCAACAGCAGATGCAGGCGGCGCAGGCCGCACAGCAGCAGGCCAGCGCCGCGAGTGCGCAAGCCGCCGCCGCGCTGGCGGTGCTGCTGCAAGGCCAATTGCTGCCGGCGCTGCGTACGGAATGGCTGCACAGCCAGGAAGCGCTGCAGCGCTGGCGGCAGCTGCAACAACACGCCGCGCAACTGCGGCAGCAGTCGGCGCAGCAGGCACAGCTGGAACAGGCACTGGCCGATGGCAACACACAACTGGCAGCCCAGCACCACGCGCTGGCCGCGCTGCGCCACGACTACAAACAGCTGAAAGAGCAGGTAGCCGACAAGCGGGCGCTGCTGGCGCAGGAGCAGCGCATCCAGAGCCTGGAAGCGCACCGCGCCGCGCTGCAGCCGGGCGAAGCCTGCCCGCTGTGCGGCTCACAGCAGCACCCGGCGATACAGGCGTATCAGGCGCTGGACGTATCGGCCACCGCGCTGGCGCTGCAACAGAAGGAAGCCGCGCTGCAGCAGCTGGAGGATAGCGGCAACCTGGCCAAGAACCGGCTGGCGGCGCTGGAGGCGACGCGCGAGCAACAGCAGCAGACGCTGCACACGGTGCGCCAGGCATGCCTGCAGGCGGTGGCCGACTGGCAGCAGCTGGCGCACGGCCTGCCGCTGGACGATGGCGACTGGCAGCAGTCGGCGACGTTGCAGCAGCACGCGGCGGCGGCCGAGGCGCAGGAAGCCGGCCTGAAACACACCCTGCAGCAAGCCGAAGCCGCCGAGCAAACGTTGGCCGCAACCCGGCAACAGGAGGCCGCGCAGGCCAGCCTGCTGCAACAGGCCAGCCAGCAAGGCGCGCTGCTGCAACAGGAGCACGCGCATCTGCAGCAGGCGACGGCCGAACTGCAGCGCCAGCTGGATGCCACCAGGCAAGCCATCGCGCAGGCCGAGCAGGCGCTGGCCGCTGCCATCGCTACTGCCGGTTTCGGCACCGCCGGGCCTGCCTTGGATCACGATATGGCGCGGTGGCTGGCCGCGCGCCAGCACGACTGGCAGCACTGGCAGGCGCAGCAGCAGGCGCAACAGCAGCAACAGGGCGAGCTGCTGCAACAGCAGGCGCGCAGCGAGCAGGCCGCCAGCGTGGCGCAGACGTGGCAGGCGCGCTGGCAGGCGCTGGAGGTTGAGCACGAGCCAGCGGACGAAGAAGTGGCGATCAACGCGCAGGCACTGGCGCAGTGCGCGGAGCAGGTCGATAGCCTGACGCGGCAGATTGCCGGCCTGCAGGGCCAGCAGGCGCAGCTGGCGGCCGAGCTGCAGGCGCAGCAACAGCAGCACGCGCAGGCCGAACAGACATGGTTGGCCGCACTGGCCGCCAGCCCGTTTGCCGATCCGGCCGCCTTCCTGCAGGCGCTGTTGCCGGCAGAGGAACGCCAGCAGCTACAGGCGCAGCAGCAACAGCTGGAGCAGGCGCTGCAACGCAGCCAGGCGGTGCGGCAGACCGCGGCGGCGGCGCGGCAAGCGCTGCAGCAACAGGCACTTAGCCCGCTGTCGCTGGCCGAGCTGGATGCCGCGCTGGCGGCGCTGGATGCGCAGCGCCAGGCGCTATCCGGCCAGCAGGGCGCGTTGCAGGCACTGCTGCACGACGACGCGCAGCGCCGCGACAAGCAGCAAGCGCTGTGGCTGCAGATCGAACAGCAGGGCGCCGATGTCGATATCTGGCAGCGGCTCAACAGCCTGATCGGCTCGAAAGAGGGCGACAAATACCGCAAGTTTGCCCAGGGGCTGACGCTGGACCACCTGATGCACCTCGCCAACCGCCATCTGGCACGCCTGCACGGCCGCTACCTGCTGCAGCGCAAGGCCAGCGGCGAGCTGGAGCTGGAAATCGTCGATACCTGGCAGGGCGATGTGGCGCGCGATACCCGCACCCTGTCCGGCGGCGAAAGCTTCCTGGTGAGCCTGGCGCTGGCACTGGCGCTGTCCGATCTGGTGAGCCACAAGACCTCCATCGACTCGCTGTTCCTCGACGAGGGCTTCGGCACGCTGGATGGCGACACGCTGGAAGTGGCGCTGGACGCGCTGGATGCCATCAACTCGACCGGCAAATCCATCGGCGTCATCAGCCACGTGGCCGGCATGCAGGAGCGCATCGCCGTGCAGATCGCCATCCGTAAGGCCAGCGGGCTGGGTGCGTCGCGCATCGAGATCAGCTGCTGAGCGGCTGGATATGAGAAACCGCCTGCCGGTAAGGGCGGGCGGTTTTTTGTCGTCTGCGTCCGCCGCGAGAGCGGCTTAGTTAGCCGGTGTCTTGCCGGGTGTGGGCAGCGGGCGGTACCACCACGGCGAATCGGCCGGCAGCAGGTTGGCCGCATCGAGCATCGGGTTGGGCAGTTCGATGACGCGCCGTTGCGACAGTCTGGCACGGCGCAGCAGTGGGTCGAAGTGGGCATGGAACAGGCGGTCGAAACTGCCGTCAGCCTGGGCGCGCAGCAGGCCCTGCCAGATGTGTTCGGCCAGATAAGGCTTGCGCGGCGTGACAAAAAAGTATTCGGCGGCCGGGTAGTGCAGCACGATGAAACGGTCTACCGTCAGGCCCAGTCCGGGGCGGGCATCCACCTCGCCCCAGGCCTCGGCCACCCCGCGCGGGAAGTAGTCGAAACGTTTGGCCACCAGCATCCTGAACAGCGACTCGTACTGGCCGGCGCTCATCACCGGCAGGCCGCTTTCCCGCAGGATGCGGGTGTCCGGCCAGTCGTGCTCCTGGCCGGCGGTGAAGTAGCGCAAGTCCTGCACCGAGCGCACATTGGCAAATTGCTCCGCCTTGTCCTGGCGCACGATGGCGATCCGCCAGCCGAGCAGGCCCTTGTCCACGGGGAAGCGCACCGGCAGCAGCAAGGCTTCGCGTTCGCGGGTGGTCATGGTCCACAACACATCGATGTCGCCGTCAGAACCCATGGCGCGCGCAATCGAGCGCCCTTGCAGCATCTCCGGCAACACGGGCGTCAGCTCGTAGTCCTGGCCGCTTTTATCCAGTGCCAGTTGCAGCGCGGCACGGAAGAAGTGCTTGTTCGGGTCCGGATAGTCGGGAAAGCGCACGATTTCCGTCGCCGGTGCGGTGGCTGCCCAGCAAACGGCCAGTATCCATAGCACCCGGTGAACAAGCTTGCGCATGGCGAGGCATTCCGATCAGAGTCTGCTTCATCATATGGCGATAGCAACCATACCGCCAGGCGGGTTGCTCAGTCCGCTTGCCCGGCCTGCCCGCTGCGCTGGCGGCGCAGCAGACGGCTGTGGTCGATCACGTCGGCGGCACGGGCGCGTAGTTGGCCGCAGCCGCCGTCGATGTCCTGTCCGGCGGAATCGCGCACCTTGGTCAGCACGCCGTTATCGTGCAGGTAGCGCTTGATCTGCTGGATGCGCTCGGCGGACGGGCGCTGGTAGTGGTCGCCGTCCACGCTGTTGTACGGGATGATATTCAGCACGCCGTACTTGCCGCGCAGCAGCTGCACCGCGGCGTCCATTTCCTCGTCCGTGTCGTTGACGTCGGCCAGCAGCGTCCACTGGTACTGGATCGGGTAGCCGACGCGGCGCGCGTAGTCCTCGCCCAGCGCCACCAGCTCGGCCGGCTGGTAGCGCGGCGCGCGCGGCAGCAATTGCGCGCGCAGCTCGGCATTGGTGGTGTGCAGCGACAGCGCCAGCGCCGGCTTCACCCGTTGCTGCGGCAGGCGCTCGAACACGCGCGGATCGCCCACGGTGGAGAACACCAGGTTCTTGTGGCCGATATTGCCGTCGGTGCCCAACAGCTGGATGGCGTCCAGTACGTTGTCGATATTGTGCGCCGGCTCGCCCATGCCCATGAACACCACCTTCTTCACCGGACGGATACGCTGCGCCAGCGCCACCTGCGCCACGATCTCCGCGCTGCCCAGCTGGCGCAGCAGCCCGCTCTTGCCGGTCATGCAGAAGGTACAGCCCACCGCGCAGCCCACCTGGCTGGACACGCACAGCCCGTCGCGCGGCAGTAGCACGCTTTCCACCATCTGGCCGTCGTTGAGCGCTACCAAGAGCCGCAGCGAACCATCCTCAGCTGGATGCTGCGATTCGATGCGCGCCAGCGCGTCCAGCTGAGCCACCAGCGGCGGCAGGCCGTTGCGTACCGACAGCGGAAAGTAGTGCTCGCCCTTCTGGTGACGGGTGCCGGCGTCCAGCGGCTGGCCTTTCAGCCACGCGCGGTTGATACGGCCGATATGGCAGGGGCGGGCGCCGAGCTCGGCGAGGGCTTGGTGAAAATCCGGAATACGCATGGCAAGAGGGCAGGCAGGGCGGCGAAGGCCGCCGGGTTGATCGCAAGGCGCACAGGGTACAGCAAGCAGCCGGGCGACGGAACGGCGTTGCGGCCAACGTTGGCCGCAACGTGTCGGGGCACACGGGCCACACGCAAAAACGGCTGCCCCCGTAGCGGGAGCAGCCGTTGTGGTGGCGCGAGGCGTGGCTCAGCCCTGGCGGTTGGCTTCCATCACCGTCAGCGCCGCCATGTTGATGATGCGGCGCACGGTGGCGCTGGAGGTCAGGATGTTGACCGGTGCATTGGCGCCCAGCAGGAAGGGGCCGACCGCCACATTGCTGCCGGCTGCGGTTTTCAGCAGGTTGTAGGCGATGTTGCCGGCGTCCACGTTGGGGCAGACCAGCAGGTTGGCCGCGCCCTTGAGCGTGGACATCGGCAGGATCTTCAGGCGCAGTGCCTCGTCCAGCGCGCAGTCGCCGTGCATCTCGCCGTCGATCTCCAGCGCCGGCGCCAGCTGGCGCACGCGCCGCAGCGCCTCGCGCATCTTGCTGCCGGAGGCCGAGCTGCCGGAGCCGAAGTTGGAGCGCGACAGCAGCGCCACTTTCGGCACCAGGTGCAGCAGCGACATTTCCTCGGCGGCGGCGATGGTGAATTCGGCGATCTGCTCGGCGCTCGGGTTGTCGTTGACGTGGGTGTCCACCAGCGCCACGGTCTGCTTGTCCAGCAGCAGGATGTTCATCGCGGCGTAGGTGGCCGCGCCCGGTTTCTTGCCGATCACCTGATCGATATAGTGCAGGTGGTCGTTGTAGCCGCCCACCGTGCCGCAGATCATGCCGTCGGCGTCGCCGAGCCTGACCATCATCGCGCCGATCAGGGTCAGGCGGCGGCGCATTTCCACGCGCGCCATTTCCTTGGTGATGCCGTCGCGGCACATCAGCTCCCAGTAGCTGGTCCAGTACTGGTGGAAGCGTTCGTCGTACTCCGGGTTGGTGACTTCCACGTCCTCGCCCAGGCGCAGGCGCAGGCCGAACTTCTCGATGCGCGCCAGCAGCACTTCCGGACGGCCGACCAGGATAGGCCGCGCCAGTTTCTCGTCCACGATTACCTGCACCGCGCGCAGCACGCGCTCGTCCTCGCCCTCGGTAAACACGATGCGGGTCTTGCCTCCCTCGCGCACCTGTTTCTTGGCGGCGGCAAACAGCGGCTTCATGAAGCTGCCGGAGTGGTACACGAACTGCTGCAGCTGCTCGGTGTAGGCGTCCAGATTGGCCACCGGGCGGGTGGCGACGCCGCTGTCCATCGCCGCCTTGGCCACCGCCGGGGCGATGCGCACGATCAGACGCGGGTCGAACGGCTTCGGGATCAGGTACTGCGGGCCGAAGGACAGGTCGTAGCTGCCGTAGGCGGCGGCCACCACCTCGTTCTGCTCTTCTTCGGCGAGGCCGGCGATGGCGTACACCGCCGCCACTTCCATCTCGCGGTTGATGGTGGTGGCGCCGACATCCAGCGCGCCGCGGAAGATGTAGGGGAAGCACAGCACGTTGTTGACCTGGTTCGGGTAGTCGGAGCGGCCGGTGGCCATCACCACGTCGTCGCGCACCGCGTGCGCCTCTTCCGGCAGGATTTCCGGCGCCGGGTTGGCCAGCGCCAGGATCAGCGGCCGTGCCGCCATCGCCGCCACCATGTCCGGTTTCAGCACGCCGCCGGCCGACAGGCCGAGGAACACGTCGGCGCCGCGGATGACCTCGCTCAGGGTGCGGGCGTCGGTCGGCTGCGCGAAGCGTTCCTTGGTCGGGTCCATCAGCGCCGGGCGGCCACGGTAGACCACGCCCTCGATGTCGGTGACCCAGATGTTTTCCAGCGGCAGGCCGAGGTGCACCATCAGGTCGAGGCAGGTCAGCGCGGCGGCGCCGGCGCCGGAGGTCACCACTTTTACCTCGCGGATGTCCTTGCCCACCACCTTCAGGCCGTTGATGAAAGCGGCGGCCACGGTGATGGCGGTGCCGTGCTGGTCGTCGTGGAACACCGGGATCTTCATGCGTTCGCGCAGCTTGCGCTCCACCTCGAAGCATTCCGGCGCCTTGATGTCTTCCAGGTTGATGCCGCCGAAGGTCGGCTCCAGCCCGGCGATGATCTCCACCAGCTTGTCGGGGTCGGTCTCGTTGATCTCGATGTCGAACACATCCACGCCGGCGAACTTCTTGAACAGCACCGCCTTGCCCTCCATCACCGGCTTGGAGGCCAGCGCGCCGATATTGCCCAGCCCCAGCACCGCGGTGCCGTTGGTGATCACGCCCACCAGATTGGAGCGTGCGGTAAAGCGGCTGGCGTTGAGCGGGTCGGCCACGATTTCCTCGCAGGCGGCGGCCACGCCCGGCGTGTAGGCCAGCGCCAGGTCGCGCTGCGTCACCAGCGGCTTGCTGGCGCTGACGGCGATTTTGCCGGGGGTCGGGAATTCGTGGTAATCCAGCGCTGCTTGACGATCGGTGCTGTTCATAGTCTGTGCCTTGTTCCGGGGTGCCGGCGGCATGGCGCCAGCACCGCATCAAAATCCTGCCGCCCGCTGCGGGCAGCCACCTGAAATGCGGGCCAGGTGGCGGGCGGATCGCCGCGTCTCACCTGACTTGCGAGCAGTCTAGCGCCGTAACATAAGCAGATTATTTTGAATTACTATGCAGCCATAACTTTTACCTTATGAAGTGAGCTGCCATGCCGGCCAACGCCTCCGCCGAACTGCTGCGCAGACTGGGTTCGCGCCTGAAAATGCGTCACCTGATCCTGCTGCTGCAAATCCGCCAGCACGGCTCGCTGACGCGCGTGGCCGAGCAGATGGCCAGCAGCCAGCCGGCGATCACCAACGCGCTGGCCGAGCTGGAAAGCCTGTTCGGCGGCACCCTGTTCGACCGCTCGGTGCGCGGCATGGCGCCGACGGCGCTGGGCAAGCTGGTGCTGGCGCGGGCCGAGGCGATGATTCACGACCTCGGCCATCTGGTGCAGGACATGGAAACCGCCGCCGCCGGCCACGTGGCGCACCTGCACATCGGCGTGATCCCCTTCGTGCCCGGCCGGCTGCTGTCGGCCGCCATCCAGCACACGCTGCCGCAGGACGGCGGGCGGCTGACCGTCACCATCCACGAGGGCACCAGCGACCAGCTGCTGCCGCAATTGCGCGACCACACGCTGGATCTGGTGATCGGGCGCGCGTCGTCGACGGTGGATGTGCAGGATGTGGCGTTCGAGGTGCTGTACCGGCAGCAGGCGCGCATGATCGCCAGCCGCCGCCTGGCGGCGCAGCTGGGGCGCAGCAAGCTGGACTGGCGCGCGCTGGTGGGGCTGGACTGGATACTGGGCGCGCCGCACACGCCGATGCGCGAGCAGGTGGCCGATCTCTTCCTGGCCGCCGGTATCGCGCCGCCGTCGCCGGTGGTGGAGAGCTACTCGTCCAAGCTGATCGGCGAGATGATCGTCGGCAACGAGCGCGCGGTATCCATCGTGCCGGCCGACATCGCCGAAGAACTGGTGCGCACCGCCGGCGTCGCCATCGTGCCGTATTCGTTCGAGTGGACGCTGCCGCCGATCGCGCTGTTCACCCGCACCGGCAGCCCGCCGCGCCCGATCGAGCAGCAGTTTGCCGCCGCGCTGCGCCAGCAGTGCCAGGGCGGCCAGTAGATTCGGGGGAGGGCGTCGGAAAAGGCTACGCTTGCGGGCAACGTTGGCCGCAAGCGTAGGGGGGACTAGGCTGCGATCAGAACCTGTATACGATCTTGCGAGCTAGAGCGAGACAAGGCAAAAACGACTGAGGAAGCGGAATTTACAAGCCGTAAATGAGCATTCCGAAGGCGTTTTTAACGCGGTATCGCCGAAGCGCAGCAGATCGTAAACAGGTTCTTAGGCCGGCGTGGCGGCCTCTTGCGCCTGCAGCTTGTCTTGGGTGCGGGTGTCGAAATCGCTGGCGGCGTGGCGCTCGTGCAGTTGCTCCGATAGCTCGCCGCGCAGGCGGTTCACCATGCGCCCGCGTTGCACCGCCGGCCGCGCCGCCATCTCGTTCGCCCAGCGCTGCACGTGCGGGTAGTCCTGCACCTGCAGGAACTCCGCCGCGCCGTACAGGTTGCCGCGCACCAGCTCGCCATACCACGGCCACACCGCGATATCGGCGATGCTGTATTCGTCGCCAGCCAGCCAGCGATTGTCCGCCAGCCGCCGGTTCAGTACATCCAGCTGCCGCTTGGCTTCCATCGCAAAGCGGTTGATCGCGTACTCGAATTTCTCCGGCGCATAGACATAGAAATGGCCGAAGCCGCCGCCGAGGAACGGCGCGCTGCCCATCTGCCAGAACAGCCACGACAGGCATTCGGTGCGCGTCGCCAGATCCTGCGGCAGCAGCGCGCCGAACTTCTCCGCCAGATACAGCAGGATGGCGCCGGATTCGAACACCCGCTGCGGCTCTGCGCCGCTGCGGTCCTGCAGCACCGGGATTTTCGAATTCGGGTTCAGCGCGACAAAGCCGCTGCCGAACTGCTCACCCTCGTGGATGCGGATCAGCCACGCATCATACTCGGCACTGCGATGGCCCAGCGCCAGCAGCTCTTCCAGCATGATGGTCACCTTCACGCCATTGGGCGTGGCCAGCGAATACAGCTGCAGCGGATGCTCGCCCACCGGCAAGGCCTGCTCGTGGGTCGGCCCGGCGATCGGGCGGTTGATGTTGGCAAACTGGCCGCCATTGGCCTGATCCCATGTCCAGACGCGGGGCGGGGTGTAGCGCGATTCGCTCATGAGCAGAAGTCCTGTCGGTGTGCCGCTATGGGCAAGAGGAAAAGGCAGCCGCCACGGCCGCCACATGCGAATGAGATGGGGCTGGGTGGCGGCAATTAAAGACGATGCCAGCGGCGCGATACAGAACAGTGTGTGCAGAGGAGGGCGCTTGCGGCCAACCTTGGCGTGTCCGGACACCGTAGCCCGGATAAGCCAAAGGCGCATCCGGGGACACACCAACGTTGGCCGCAAGACAAAACGTGAACGGAGGAGATGATCTCAATGCGCCGCGTGATTGACTCTTGTGAGGTGGGCAAATCCCCGGGTGCGCCCAGGCTTATCCGGGCTACGGGTAAAGAAAAACCCGGAGCAATGTCCGGGCTACTTGCTACGAGCAATAAGCCGTATTAATACAGTTACAGCTCGTTATGTATACGATAAACGTATTTAAATGGACTGACTTCTTTTTTTGCTGATCTGAAGTTTATGTCTGCCTTAATTTCTATCATGCTTCCAATGGCAGCTAGTCCAGCTGCGGCCGATGCAGCAGTCAATCCGAAACTGTTCCCCACAGCAAAGCCGGCCAAGCTAGATGGCACTAATTTTGAGGGGCTTATAGATAGATTTGCTTTCAAGTTCGATAAGTACATTGGGAACTGATATTCCCTGCCGACTTTTACTAGGTCAGCACACGCTGCATCAATTTTCTGAATTGCAGTATCAATGTCTTCTCGGCGGTTTGCATTGGATAGAGATGGAATCAAAGACTCTAGGTGATGCCGGAAATATAATAGTTCATCACGTCTTCGATGTTTGAACTCCAATATCTCCGCTAGTGGAACGTCATACTTTGGTATTGGAATTGCTCTGTGCAATTCTAATGAGGTGCCTGCACTTATCTGACTGAAACCATTTTTTATTAAAAGGGAATCTTCGCCTTGACTGAGAGACCATGCACCAGGATTTTTTTCGTTAAAATCTATGAAAGCTTGGATTTGACCAAGTGCTATGCCGGTAGCTCCATCACCATCAAAAGTGTAGTCGGGACGAGTTAGAATACCGGCTGATTCAAGAAATATCTCGTCCGGGCCGCTGGCGAAATGGATTGAACGGGATGATGGCCAAACTAGCTTGTCCCAAAATAAAAGCGAAAACCGAAGCTCCTGTGGATGTAGATTAGACATTCTGGCAAAAAGCCGAGTGCCATCAATTTCCAAGGGCGGGCTAACAACGATGCCTCGCATTTCAATGCTTTTTGGGATTTTTCCGAAAAATTTATCATTGCTGCTACGTCGTTTAGCCTCACCCATTGTCTTATCCTCACAGTAATTTTGTGGGCAACTCTATCAGTCCCAGCTCAAAGCCCCGCCAGTCTGATATTCAGTGACTCTCGTCTCAAAGAAATTCTTCTCTTTCTTCAGGTCAATCATCTCGCTCATCCACGGGAACGGGTTGTTCACGCCGGGGAACAGCTGCTCCAGGCCGATCTGCTGCATGCGGCGGTTGGCGATGAAGCGCAGGTATTCCTTGAACATGCTGGCGTTCAGGCCCAGCACGCCGCGCGGCATGGTGTCTTCGGCGTAGGCGTATTCCAGCTCCACCGCGTGCTTGAACAGCTCGGTGATCTCGGCCTTGAACTCTTCGGTCCACACTTCCGGCTGTTCCAGCTTGATGGTGTTGATCAGGTCGATGCCGAAGTTGCAGTGCATGGACTCGTCGCGCAGGATGTACTGGTACTGTTCGGCGGCGCCGGTCATCTTGTTCTGGCGGCCCAGTGCGAGGATCTGCACGAAGCCGACGTAGAAGAACAGGCCTTCCATGATGCAGGCGAACACGATCAGCGATTTCAGCAGGGTCTGGTCGGTTTCCAGGGTGCCGGTCTTGAATTCCGGGTGGCACAGCACGTTGATGAACGGCAGCAGGAATTCATCCTTGTCACGGATGGATTTGATCTCGTTGTAGGCGTTGAACACTTCGCCTTCGTCCAGGCCCAGGCTTTCCACGATGTACTGGTAGGCGTGGGTGTGGATGGCTTCGTCGAAGGCCTGACGCAGCAGGAACTGGCGGCATTCCGGGCTGGTGATCTGACGATAGGTGCCGAGCACGATGTTGTTGGCGGCGAGCGAATCGGCGGTGACGAAGAAGCCGAGGTTGCGCTTGACGATGCGCATTTCGTCTTCGGTCAGCTGGCCGGTTTTCCATTGTTCGATGTCGCGCTGCATGTTCACTTCTTGCGGCATCCAGTGGTTGGCGCACTGGGCCAGGTATTTTTCCCACGCCCATTTGTGCTTGAACGGCACCAGCTGGTTGACGTCGGTGGTGCCGTTGATCACGCGCTTGTCGGCGGCGCTGACGCGCTTGGTGCCGTGGGTGTCCAGGGTGTTGGCCGGGGTTGCGGTCGGGATCGGGTCTTCAAAGCTCAGCATGTAGGCTCCAGTGATTCTTTAAGTGTTCAAATTTGTTGCGGCCAACCTTGTGTTGGCCGCTTGTTTGTCAGGTGGCAGCGCGGGGCTGCCTCCGGTGATTCAGTTGCTGCGACCGGCCTTGCCGCTGAACGGCTGCAGGTGGATGGAGCTCAGGTCGTTGATCTTCCACACGCGGCGCATGTGACCGAAGTCCCGTTTTTGCTCGTCGCCGAATTCCACGTCCGGGCGGTAGTCCAGATTGAAGCGTAGCTGGCCCAGGTAGACGGTCTGGCCGGCGCGCACTTCAAACGGCTTGTCGAGGCGAAAGCTGGCGTAGCCCTTGTAGTTGAACACGAGGCCGTCGTCCGGATCATCGTTCCAGCGCGCATAGCCGGTTTGCAACTGGTAACGGCCCGGCGGCAGTGCCAGCAGTTGCAGCTTGCCGTCTACCGGCGTCATGCCTTCTTCACCAAACACGGTATCGGTGCCGAAGTTGGCGTACACGATGCCGTGCTGGCCGTTGTCCAGCCTGCGCCAGATCAGGTTGGCCGAGGCGTAGCCGGGGCTGTGGGTGCGCACGGTCATGGAAAACACGGCGTAGCCCAGTCCCGCGGGCGGCGTCAGCGATCCGTGCAGGGTGTCGGCCATGGTGGTGCAGCCGGCCAGCAGGGCGGCGGCACACAGTGTCGGTAAGTGACGCATGATGCTCTCCTTGACGACTTGTTCCTGCTGCTTGGACTGGACGACAGCCTGCCAGGTTCGGCTCATCCCTCAGCCGCCTCGCGGGAAGCGGCTGAGGGATGAAGGTTGGCCGCATGCGGCCAACCTTTAGCGGGATACAGCCTTGCGGCCGTATCCACGCGGGGACAACTTACTGGCAGCTCTCGCAGTCAGGGTTGTCGATGGAGCAGAACTTGGCGTCGGTGGCCGGGGTGTTGTCCACTTCGGCTGCGGCAGCAACCGGGGCCGAGGCCACGGCGTTCAGTTCGCCGCCACGACCGGTGGATTTCTCCGCCGAGCTGGCGCCCAGGGTGCGCAGGTAGTAGGTGGTTTTCAGGCCACGAATCCATGCGTACTTGTACAGCTCGTCCAGTTTCTTGCCCGATGCGCCGGCCAGGTACAGGTTCAGCGATTGCGCCTGGTCGATCCATTTCTGGCGACGCGAGGCGGCATCCACCAGCCATTTCGGGTCCACTTCGAACGCGGTGGCGTAGATGGCTTTCAGCTCGGCCGGTACGCGGTCGATGCGGCCCAGGCTGCCGTCGAAGTATTTCAGGTCGGCGACCATCACTTCGTCCCACAGGCCCAATTTCTTCAGGTCACGCACCAGGTATTCGTTGGTGACGGTGAATTCGCCGGACAGGTTGGATTTCACGAACAGGTTCTGGTAGGTCGGCTCGATCGAGGCGGACACGCCGATGATGTTGGCGATGGTCGCGGTCGGGGCGATGGCCAGGCAGTTGCTGTTACGCATGCCGTGTTCGGCGATGCGCTTGCGCAGTAAGCTCCAGTCCATGCGCTCGCTGCGGTCCACTTCCAGGTAGCCGCCGCGCTCGGCCGCCAGCAGGTTGATGCTGTCGTGCGGCAGGATGCCGCGATCCCACAGGCTGCCCTTGTACGACGGGTAGCGGCCACGCTCTTCGGCCAGCTCGGTGGAGGCGAGGTAGGCGTAGTAGGCGACGGCTTCCATCGATACGTCGGCGAATTCCACCGCCGCGTCGGAGGCGTAGGCGATGCGCATCTGGTGCAGGCAGTCCTGGAAGCCCATGATGCCCATGCCCACCGGACGGTGCTTCAGGTTGGAGTTGCGCGCCTTCTTCACCGGGTAGAAGTTGATGTCGATCACGTTGTCCAGCATGCGCAGTGCCACGCGCACGGTACGGGCCACCTTCTCGGTGTCCAGCTCCAGCTTGCCGCCCACGTCCTTCATGTGGCGCGACAGGTTGACCGAACCCAGGTTGCAGACGGCGATTTCGTCGTCGTTGGTGTTCAGGGTGATCTCGGTGCACAGGTTGGAGCTGTGTACCACGCCCATGTGCTGCTGCGGGCTGCGGATGTTGCACGGGTCCTTGAACGTCACCCACGGGTGGCCGGTCTCGAACAGCATGGTCAGCATCTTGCGCCACAGGGTGAGCGCCGGGATCTGCTTGAACACTTTCAGCTCGCCGCGACGGCCCTTGGCTTCGTAGGCGACGTAGGCTTTTTCAAATGCCTGGCCGAACAGGTCGTGCAGGTCCGGGGTTTCGGACGGCGAGAACAGTGTCCACTCGCCACCTTCCATCACCCGCTTCATGAACAGGTCCGGAATCCAGTTGGCGGTGTTCATGTCGTGGGTGCGGCGACGGTCGTCACCAGTGTTCTTGCGCAGTTCGAGGAATTCCTCGATGTCGGCGTGCCAGGTTTCCAGATAGGCACATACCGCGCCCTTGCGCTTGCCACCCTGGTTGACTGCCACGGCGGTGTCGTTGACCACTTTCAGGAACGGCACCACGCCTTGCGATTTGCCGTTGGTGCCCTTGATGTGGCTACCCATGGCGCGCACCGGGGTCCAGTCGTTGCCCAGACCGCCGGCGAACTTGGACAGCAGCGCGTTTTCCTTGATGCCTTCGTAGATGCCGTCGAGGTCATCGGCGATGGTGGTCAGGTAGCAGCTGGACAGCTGGCTGCGACGGGTGCCGGCGTTGAACAGGGTCGGGGTCGACGACATGAAGTCGAAGCTGGACAGCACGTTGTAGAACTCGATGGCGCGGTTTTCGCGGTCCACTTCGTTCAGCGCCAGGCCCATGGCGACGCGCATGTAGAACGCCTGCGGCATTTCGATGCGGGTGCCGTCGATGTGCAGGAAGTAGCGGTCGTACAGGGTTTGCAGGCCGAGGTAGCCGAACTGCAGGTCGCGTTCCGGCTTCAGCGCGGCGCCGAGTTTTTTCAGGTCGAATTCGGCCAGCTTTTCATCCAGCAGTTCTGCCTCGATACCTTTCTTGATGAAGGTCGGGAAGTACAGCGGGTAGTGGCTGCCCATTTCTTCCTGGGCGATGGCTTCGCCGAGGATTTCGAGGCGGATGTTGCCCAGCAGCAGGCGGGCGGTCACGTAGTCGTAAGCCGGGTCCTGCTCGATCAGCGCGCGGGCGGCGAGGATGGCGGACTTGTTGACTTCTTCTTCTGGCACGCCGTCGTAGATGTTCTTCAGCGTCTCGGACAGGATGGCGTCCACGTCGGTGGCGGCCAGGCCCTGGCAGGCGGATTCGATACTGGCGCGCAGGCGGGCCACGTCTAGCGGCTGCTTGCGGCCGTCCTTGCGGATCACGTTGATCTGGATCTGGTGCAGCGCTTCGCCACGGGCGGCGCGCTCCTGGGTGCGCTGCTCTCGGTACAGCACGTAGGCGCGGGCGACGTCGTGTTCGCCGGAGCGCATCAGTGACAGTTCAACCTGGTCCTGGATGTCTTCGATGTGGATGGCGCCGCCTTCCGGCTTGCGACGCATCAGCGCGCTGACCACGCCTTCGGTCAGCAGCGCGACCTTGTCGCGGATGCTGGCGGAGTTGGCACCCTGGGCGCCCATTACCGCGAGGAAGGTCTTGGTCATGGCGATGGAGATCTTGACCGGCTCGAACGCGACCACGGCGCCGTTGCGGCGGATGGTCTTGTACTGGCTGTAGTCGTCCTGGGGGGCGGCGGCGCGGCCCAGTTCGGCGGCCATTTGCCCGTCAAAAGTAGTGGTTTGCATTGTCATGTTTCCCTCGTGGTGGGGTGGGGTTGTTCGGATGACCCTGCGGCCTGCCTTGCAACAGCGGACGGCCCCGGGTTGGCCGGGTGGGTGGCCCGCGTTGCTCGGGTTTGTCACGGCTGTGGACAACTCTGTTGAAAAGCTGTGTGCGAGCTGTGTACAAACACAAGATGTACTGTCGTGACGCGAGAATGGCGCAAATTCTAGTGGTTAAGGCGGTGCCGAACAAGTCTTGACAGGCGGCGGAAACGTGCAAACCCGCGCCGTTGCTGGCTTTGCGGCGGCAGAAATATTTTCGGGAATTTTCGGCACTTGTGGTGCCGGTGGCGGATGTCTTGCAAAGACAAGGGTTTGCCGTTGCCGCGCTCGTTGTCATTTCATTGCAACATCATAACGATGTGGCATGGATGCGACGTTTTGCCAAAGAAAAAGGGCAGCCGTAGCTGCCCGTTGACCACAACATCTGGTGTTTTTGTTTATGGCTTGAGCCAGATGAGGCTGGCCATGCGGCCGGTAACGCCGTCGCGGCGGTAGGAGAAGTAGCGCTCGCGGTCGATCACCGTGCACTCGTCGCCACCGTAGACTTCGGTGATGCCGATGGCTGCCAGCCGTTGCCGTGCCAGCAGATAAATGTCGGCCAGGTATTTGTCGTCGCCGATCGGGTCGAACGCCTGCACCGCGTGCACGTCGTGCGCGAGGAAGGCGTCACGCACTTCGGCACCGACCTCGAACGCGTCCGGGCCAATGGCGGGGCCGAGCCAGGCGACAAGGTTGGCCGCAGGCTCGTTCATGGCGCTGACGGTGGCTTCGATGACGCCGTTCAGCAGGCCGCGCCAGCCGGCGTGGGCGGCGCCGACCACGCTGCCGGCGCGATCGGCCAGCAGTACTGGCAGGCAGTCGGCGGTCATGATGCAGCACACCGCACCGGGGGTGCGGCTGAAGCTGGCGTCGGCCGCCGGTGTCTGGCCGGGGCTAACGCTGGCGGCGTCGACCACGGTGATGCCGTGCACCTGCTGCAGCCAGGCCGGTTCTGCCGGCAGCCGTTCGCGCACGTGGGCGCGGTTGGCTGCCACGTTGGCCGCAGTGTCGCCGACGTGATCGCCCAGGTTCAGGCTGGCGTAGGGCGGCGGGCTGACGCCGCCGTCACGGGAGGTGATCAGCGTGCCGACCTTGCCGGCCAGCGGCCAGTCGGCCTCGCGCCACGACAGGTCGACCGGTTCGGCGGGGGTGTCAGCGGATGTAATGGGTTTCCACATCGTAGTCGTCCTCGTCCCAGTCATCGTCGTCGTCTTCCATCGCCGCACCGAGCGGCGTCTGCGCCTTGGCCTTGTTCAGCTTGATCTCGCGCTCGTCGCGCAGGATCGCCAGCAGCGCCTTCATGTCGTCCGGCAGCGGTGCGCTCCAGCTGTGGGTGGCGCCGGTAACCGGGTGCACCAGCGACAGCTTGTAGGCGTGCAGTGCCTGGCGGCCGAGGTTACGCACCGCTTCGTCGACGGCTTCGCTGCCGTGGTGGCGGGCGTTGCCGTACAGCGGATCGCCGGCCAGCGGGTGCTTGGCTTCCTTCATGTGCACGCGGATCTGGTGGGTGCGGCCGGTTTCCAGCTTGCATTCCACGTAGCTGAAGTCGTCGTAGCGTTCCAGTACGCGCAGGTGAGTGATCGCCGGCTTGCCGCCGAAACGCACCACCGCCATGCGCAGGCGGTTGTGCGGGTCGCGGCCGATCAGGGTTTCGATCTTGCCGTCGTAGGGCACCACGCCGGTGGCGACCGCGCGGTAGATGCGTTTCACGGTGCGCGCCTGCAGCTGGCGTACCAGGTCGGTCTGCGCCTGCAGCGTCTTGGCGACCACCATCAGGCCGGAGGTGTCCTTGTCGAGGCGGTGCACGATGCCGGCGCGCGGGATGTGTGCCAGTTCCGGATGGCGGAATAGCAGGCCGTTGAGCAGGGTGCCGCTCCAGTTGCCGACCGCTGGGTGGACCACCATGCCGGCCGGCTTGTTGACCACCAGCAGGTGCTCGTCTTCATAGATGACCGGGAAGGGCACGTCTTCTGGTACGTAGGACAGCGCTTCCGGTGCGGCGACCACTTCCACGCGCACGATCTCGCCGCCCAGCAGCTTGGTCTTGCCGGGGACGTGCTTGCCGTCGACGCTGACCTTGTCGTCCTTGATCCATTGGGTCATGCGGCTGCGCGAGTAGTCCGGCAGCATCTTGGCCAGTGCGGCGTCCAGGCGTTCGCCGGACAGCTCGTAAGGCACGGTAAACTGTTTGGCCTCGCCGCCGGTTTCCGCTTCGCTATCCAGGGTTTCGTCGTCCAGTAGCTCGTCGGGATGGGTGTCGTGTTCGTTCATGTCTTTGCTGGCGTGAGGTAAATCGGGTGATTTTAAAGGAGTCGGGCGGGATTGTCCCGTTGCTGTTTGCGCGCCGCCCGAAACGGCGGGGGTGCGCAAAATGCTGTTTTGGTTATAATCGACGGCAGTCAAACAAGGACACCTCATGAAAAAAAGTTTTGTAGCCTTGCTGGCCGTCGTGTTGATGGCAGGTTGCGCCACGGTGGACACCAAAGATGAAACCCGCGGCTGGACGGTAGAACGCATCTACGCCACTGCGCGCGAAGAGCTGGATGGTGGCAACTATCAGCGTTCGCTGAAACTGTATGAAACCTTGCAGGCGCGCTTCCCGTACGGGCGCTACGCGCAGCAGGCGCTGATGGACGAGGCCTATACCCATTACAAGGATGCCGAGCCGGAGTTGGCGATTGCCTCGGCCAACCGCTTCATCCGCCTGTACCCGTCGCATCCGAACCTGGACTACATGTACTACCTGAAGGGCCTGGTGTACTTCAACGAGGACAGCTCGTGGATGTCGCGCCTGTCCGGCCAGGATATGAGCGAGCGCGATCCGAAAGCGGCGCGCGAATCGTACCAGGCCTTCCAGGAGCTGGTGGCACGCTTCCCGCAGAGCCAGTACAGCGCAGACGCCACCGAGAAGATGGTGCGCCTGATCAACGCGCTGGGTGCCAGCGAAGTGCACGTCGCCCGCTACTATATGAAGCGTGGTGCCTGGCTGGCGGCAATCAACCGCGCGCAAACGGTGGTGAAGGAGTACGCCAACACCGGCCACAACGAAGAGGCACTGGCCATCATCGTGGTCGCCTACGAGCAGCTGGGGATGAAGGACATGGCGGCCGATGCCCGTCGCGTGCTGCAGCTGAACTTCCCGCAGAGCAGCTATCTGCAGACGCCGTGGCAGGTACGCGAGCAGTCGTGGTGGAAGTTCTGGGGTTGATGCCCTTGCGGCCAACCTTGGCACCATGAAAAAAACGGCACCCGCGGGTGCCGTTTTTCGTGGCTGCCGTAACGGCTCAGACCGCGTCTTCGTTGGTTTCGCCGGTGCGGATGCGGACCACCTGTTCCACCGCGGTCACGAAAATCTTGCCGTCACCGATCTTGCCGGTGCGGGCGGTGCTGACGATGGACTCGATGGCGCGATCGACCAGATCATCGGCAATCACCACTTCGATTTTCACCTTGGGCAGGAAGTCGACCACGTATTCCGCACCGCGATACAATTCGGTGTGTCCCTTCTGGCGGCCGAAGCCCTTGACCTCGGTCACGGTCAGGCCATTGATGCCGATTTCGGACAGCGCTTCGCGCACTTCGTCCAGTTTGAACGGCTTGATGATCGCTTCGACTTTCTTCATTGAAGTAACTCCTTGAATTTTTGCGGGTAAGCGCGTTCGAACGGCGCCTGCTGTCAGACAAAATACGAATTCTGGCCTTATAAAGACAGGGGGTTTCGTGTATTATGACGCGCTTCCCTGATCCTTGTCTTCATTGTTGCGGGTATCCAATGTCGCACGTTCTCAAGCTGCGGGGCGGTGTCGCCCTGTCCCAGTTCCGACTCGATAAACTTCTTGCTGCTGCTCGCGAAGCAGGTCTACCCGATCTGACTATTGCGGCAGAGTACTGGCACTTTACCGAAAGTGAAGCGCCACTGAGCGAGGCGCAAGTCGCCGTGCTGGAAAAATTGCTGACCTACGGCGAACCGCCGCTGGCGCAGCAGCCTACCGGCGATCTTTTCCTGGTTACGCCGCGTCTTGGCACGCTGTCGCCATGGGCTTCCAAGGCTACCGATATCGCACGCCACTGCGGTCTGGAGCAGGTATTGCGCATCGAGCGCGGTATTGCCTTCCACATCACCGCGGCCACCCCATTGACCGAAGAGGCTCGTCAACGTCTGGCGGGCCTCTTGCACGATCGCATGACTGAAACCGTGCTGCCGTCGCTGGCCGATGCCGAGCGCCTGTTCGTGCACATCGAGCCGCAACCACTGTCCACCGTCGACATCCTCGGCGGCGGCAAGGCGGCGCTGGATGCGGCCAACCTCGACATGGGTCTGGCGCTGTCGCCGGACGAGGTCGACTACCTGGTCGAAAACTTCATCAAGCTGGAGCGCAACCCGACCGACGTCGAGCTGATGATGTTCGCGCAGGCCAACTCCGAGCACTGCCGTCACAAGATCTTCAATGCGCAGTTCATCGTCGATGGCGTGGAGCAGGGCAAGTCGCTGTTCCGCATGATCCGCGACACCCATGATGCGCATCCGCAAGGCACCCGCGTGGCCTACAAGGACAACGCCTCGGTGATCGACGGCGCCACCATCGAGCGCTTCTATCCGCAACCGGACAGCAACACCTACGCCTACAGCGAAGAGCCGACCCACATTCTGATGAAAGTGGAGACGCACAACCACCCGACTGCGATCTCGCCGTTCCCCGGCGCCTCGACCGGTAACGGTGGCGAAATCCGTGACGAAGGCGCCACCGGTCGCGGCTCGCGCCCGAAGGCCGGCCTGTCCGGTTTCACCGTCTCCAACCTGAACATTCCGGGCTTCCAGCAGCCGTGGGAAGACGCCAGCTACGGCAAGCCGGGTCGCATCGCCTCAGCACTCGACATCATGCTCGAAGGCCCGATCGGCGGCGCCGCGTTCAACAACGAATTCGGTCGCCCGAACCTGGCCGGCTACTTCCGCACCTTTGAAGACAACTTCCAGGGCGAGCGTCGTGGCTACCACAAGCCGATCATGATCGCCGGCGGTCTGGGCAGCATCCAGGAACAGCAGATCTTCAAGAACGAGATTCCGGAAGGCGCACTGCTGATCCAGCTGGGCGGCCCGAGCCTGCTGATCGGTCTGGGCGGTGGCGCGGCATCCTCGATGGATACCGGTGCCAACAGCGAAAACCTGGACTTCGATTCGGTTCAGCGCGGCAATCCGGAAATCGAACGCCGTTGCCAGGAAGTGATCGACCGCTGCTGGCAGCGCGGTGCGGCCAACCCGATCGTGTCGATTCACGACGTCGGTGCCGGCGGCCTGTCCAATGCCTTCCCCGAGCTGGTGAACGATGCCGGCCGTGGCGCCATCTTCCATCTGCGCAAGGTGCATCTGGAAGAAAAAGGCATGACCCCGATGCAGATCTGGTCCAACGAATCGCAAGAGCGCTACGTGATGGCCGTGATGCCGGCCGATCTGGAGCTGTTCACCGCCATCTGCGAACGCGAGCGTTGCCCGTTCGCGGTGCTGGGCGTGGCCACCGACGACGGCCACCTGCAGGTGCGTGATGACCATTTCGACAACAACCCGGTCGACATGCCGCTGGAAGTGCTGCTGGGCAAACCGCCGCGCATGACCCGTGATGTGACCACCCGCACCGTGATCACCGAGGCCTTCGACGCCGCGCAATACGACACCAAAGAGTCGGCGTACCGCGTGCTGCGCAACCCGACCGTGGCCGACAAGTCGTTCCTGATCACCATCGGCGACCGTACCGTGGGCGGCATGACCGCGCGCGACCAGATGGTCGGCCCGTGGCAGGTGCCGGTGGCTGACGTCGCCGTCACCACGATGGGCTTCAACACCACCCAGGGCGAGGCGATGGCGATGGGCGAGCGCACGCCGGCGGCCTTGTTCTCGGCACCGGCCGCCGGCCGCATGTCGGTGGGCGAGTCGCTGCTGAACCTGGCTGCGGCCAACGTCGGCGAGCTGGGCAACGTCAAGCTCTCCGCCAACTGGATGGCCGCTGCCGGCCACCCGGGCGAGGATGCCAACCTGTACGCCACCGTGAAAGCGGTGTCCGACATCTGCATCGACATCGACGTCAGTATTCCGGTAGGCAAGGATTCGCTGTCGATGAAGACTGTGTGGGAAGACCAGGGCGAGAAGAAGTCGGTGACCGCACCGCTGTCGCTGATCATCTCCGCGTTTGCCCCGGTGGCCGACGTGCGCAAGACGGTGACGCCACAGCTGCAGGCCGCCGACAGCGCGCTGCTGCTGCTGGATCTGGGTGCCGGTCGCAATCGCCTCGGCGGTTCGATCTTCGGTCAGGTATGGAACGACATGAACGGCCAGACGCCGGACGTGGATCAGGCCGCCAAACTGGCTGCCGCCTTCCACACCATCCAGTCGCTGGTGCAGGACGAGCTGCTGCTGGCCTACCACGACCGCTCCGACGGCGGCCTGTTCGCCACGCTGGCGGAAATGTGCTTCGCCGGTCATCTCGGTGCGCAGGTCGAGCTGTCGGTGCTGACCGACGACAATGCGGCCAACGTCAACGCGGTGCTGTTCAACGAAGAGCTGGGCGCGGTGATGCAGGTTGCCGTCGACCAGATCGACGAAGTGCTGGCGCGCTTTGCCGCCGCCGGTCTCGGCGCTGAAACCAGCGTCATCGGCGTGCCGACCGACGACAACACCCTGACTCTGTTGCATGGCGAAGACGTGGTGCTGGCCGAATCGCGCGTCGCGCTGCAGCAAGCCTGGTCCGAGACCAGCTACCGTCTGCAACGCCTGCGCGACAACCCTGCCGGCGCCGACAGCGAGTACGCGCAGATCGCCGACACCGCTTCGCGCGGTCTGTTCGCCGAACTGACCTTCGACACCAAGGACAATCCGGCGGCGCCGTTCATCGCCACCGGCGCGCGTCCTCGCATCGCCATCCTGCGCGAGCAGGGCGTCAACGGCCAGATCGAGATGGGTGCGGCATTTACCCGCGCCGGTTTCGAGGCGGTCGACGTGCACATGTCCGATGTGATCGCCGGCCGTATCCAGCTGGCCGATTTCAAGGGTCTGGCGGCCTGCGGTGGCTTCAGCTACGGCGATGTGCTGGGTGCCGGCGAGGGCTGGGCGAAGAGCATCCTGTTCAATGCGCAGGCACGCGAGCAATTCGAAGCCTTCTTCGGTCGTGGCGACACCTTCGCGCTGGGGGTGTGCAACGGTTGCCAGATGATGTCCAACCTGTCGGACATCATTCCGGGCGCGCAGTACTGGCCGAAGCTGAACCGCAACGCTTCCGAGCAGTTCGAAGCCCGTTTTGCGATGGTGGAAGTGACCGAGTCGCCGTCGATCTTCCTGCAGGACATGATCGGCTCCAAGCTGCCGGTGGTGGTGTCGCACGGCGAAGGCCGCGCGGTGTTTGCCCCGGGTGCGCAGGAGCAGGTGCTGACCGCGCTGCGTTACGTGAACTTCAACGGCCAGCCGACCGAAGCTTACCCGATGAACCCGAACGGCTCGCCAGCCGGCATCACCGGTGTCACCACGCCGGACGGCCGCTTTACCATCATGATGCCGCACCCTGAGCGCGTGTTCCGCACGCTGCTGAATAGCTGGCATCCGGCGGAGTGGGACGAAAACGGCGCCTGGTTCCGCATGTTCGCCAGCGCCCGTCGCTGGATCGGCTAAGCGGCTCGCCGCGATGCAGACAAAACACCCCGCCACGGCGGGGTGTTTTTTTATGGTGCCAACGGATGGCGCAAGGTTGGCCGCAAATGAAAAACGCCGGCCACGTGGCCGGCGTTGTTGTTGGCAGAGGGTGCGGGTTTAGTCGCGATCGCCAGCGAAAGCCATCAGCAGGTGCAGCAGGCTGGTGAACAGGTTGTAGATGCTGATGTAGATGCCCAGTGCCGCGGAAATGTAGCTGGTCTCGCCGCCGTCAACGATGGTTTTGACTTGCCACAGGATCATCAGCGAGCTGAACAGCGCGAAGGCGGCGGAAATCACCAGCGACATCAGCGGAAGCTGCAGGAAAATGTTGGCAACCACCGCCACCATCAGCACGATGGCGCCGACCATCAGGAATTTGCCCATGCCGCTCAGGTCGCGCTTGGTGGTGGTGGCAATGCCGGCCATCACGGCGAAAACCAGCGTCGTCGCGCCACCGGCAACCATGATCAGCTGCGAGCCGTTGGACAGCTTGAACGCGGCTTGCAGCAACGGGCCGAGCAGGACGCCCATCAGCAGGGTGAACAGCAGCATCAGCGGCACGCCCAATGCGTTGTTGCGGTTGGCTTCGATGGCGAAGGTCAGGCCGTAGAACAGCGCCAGAATGGCGATCATGCTCATGATCGGACTGCCCGCCATGAAGGCGAAGCTCACGTTGGCGCCCACTGCCGCACCGATGACGGTCGGTATCATCGACAGGCCGAGCAGGGCGTAAGTATTGCGCAGCACCTTGTGACGGCTGCCACTCAGTGCAGTGCTTTGGTAGGCGGTGTGCAAATTGGGTTGCATGGCGAAGAGACTCCTTGCTGTTGTTGTTTGGGTAATGCAGGTCATGGACAATATACCTGTAGGATAGTTTCGCTATCAAAAAATATTTGGAGCGGGATCTTGCCTAGCGTGGGCTTGTCTACTATTATGCGCACTCTGCTGAAGCAAGGCAGTGAGTCGCGAGAGTGGCGGAATTGGTAGACGCACTGGATTTAGGTTCCAGCGCCGCGAGGCGTGAGAGTTCGAGTCTCTCCTTTCGCACCACTACATTGCTTCATGGAAAACACTAAACCGCTCAAACCCAAGCACAGCAAAGGTTTCGGCGGTTTTTTGTTTTTGTGCGCCGGAGTGGGTGCTCACTTGCCCGCGCCCAGCGCCCAAGCGTGATGCACTGTTCATTTGGTGGCTGCGTGCTATACTCATCCCTTGCTTTTGTCGCCAGAATGCGGGCGAGCGGGGCGGCGCCCTGACTGATCCGCCTTCGGCAATACCTCTGAATTGGTGCAAAAAGCAGGTTCAGCCGGTTCTTGTAAAATGTTCCGCCATCTTGCTTTTTGTCTCTGGCTTTAATCTCCCACACCTTTAAATCTAAGGATTGGACATGCAAGTACAATTGGAAACGTTGAGCGGCCTTGAGCGTCGCATGAGCATTGCCTTGCCAATGGCGGCAATCGACGCACAAGTTGCCGAGCGCCTGAAGCGCGTGGCACGCACGGCCAAAATTCAGGGTTTCCGTCCAGGCAAAGCCCCGGCCAAGATCGTTGAGATGAACTATGGCGCGCAGGTTCGTGAAGAAGTGCTGGGCGAGCAGGTACAACAGGGTTTCTACAAGGCTGCCGTCGAGCAAAAGCTGCGCGTAGCCGGCTACCCGCGCTTTGAATCGGTTGATGCCGCAGGCGACGCCGAGAGCTTCAAGTTTGCCGCTACCTTCGAGGTTTATCCGGAAGTTGTGGTGGGCGAACTGGCCGGCAAGGACGTTGAAAAGGCGAATACGCCAGTGACCGACGCCGAAATCGACAAGACCATCGACATCCTGCGCAAGCAACGCACCCGCTTCAACCACGTTGAGCGCGCTGCTGCCGAAGGCGACCGCGTGATCATCGACTTCAAGGGCAGCATCGACGGCGTGGCCTTCGAAGGCGGCTCCGCTGAAAACTTCCCGTTCATGATCGGTCAGGGCCAGATGCTGGCTGACTTCGAGAATGGCGTGAAAGGCCTGAAAGAAGGCGAGACCGTCAGCGTGACCGTGAACTTCCCTGAGGATTATCATGGCAAGGATGTTGCCGGTAAAACCGCAGTCTTCGAAATCACCCTGAAGAGCGTTGCCGAGGCACAACTGCCGGAAGTCAACGAAGAGCTGGCCAAGCAGCTGGGCATTGCCGACGGCGATGTCAGCAAAATGCGCGCCGAAATCCGCAAGAACGTGGAGCGTGAAGTCAAGCGTCGTCTGACTGCCCGCAACAAGGAAGCGGTAATGCAGGTGCTGCTGGATGCGACCACCATCGAGCTGCCGAAGTCGCTGGTTGAGCTGGAAGTTGGCCGTCTGATGGAACAGGCCCGCAAGGACCTGGAGCAGCGCGGCATGGCCATGAAGGATATGCCACTGCCGGCCGACCTGTTCACCCAGCAAGCCGAGCGCCGCGTGGCACTGGGCCTGATCCTGGCGGAAGTGGTGGAAGCCAACAAGCTGGAAGCCAAGCCTGAGCAAGTCAAGGCCATGATCGAAGAGTTCGCCGACAGCTACGAGCAGCCGGAAGACGTACTGAGTTGGTACTACTCCAGCCCGGATCGTCTGGAAGGCCCGACTTCGATGGTTCTGGAAGATAACGTGGTTGAATTTGTGCTGTCTCGTGCCAATGTTGTCGAGAAGGAACTGTCGTTTGATGCCTTGATGGGCAATAACGGCCAATAATCAACTGTAATCCGGAGGGGTCGATGAAATCGATGATTGAACCGCAAGGTTTGGGGCTGGTGCCCATGGTGGTGGAGCAGAGCGGTCGTGGCGAGCGTGCCTATGACATCTTCTCCCGTCTGCTCAAGGAACGTATCATTTTCCTGGTCGGGCCTGTCACCGATGAGTCGGCCAATCTGGTCGTGGCACAGATGTTGTTCCTGGAGTCGGAGAATCCGGACAAGGACATCTATCTGTACATCAATTCCCCGGGCGGGTCGATTACCGCCGGCATGTCGATTTACGACACGATGAACTTCATCAAGCCGGACATTTCGACCCTCTGCATTGGCCAGGCTGCCAGCATGGGCGCATTCCTGCTGTCCGCCGGTGCCAAGGGCAAACGTTTCACGCTGCCGCATAGCCGGGTGATGATTCACCAGCCGCTGCTGTACGGCGGCGGTCTGAGCGGTCAGGTGACCGATATCGAGATTCATGCGCGCGAACTGGTGAAAACCAAGTTGCTGATGAATGAATTGCTGGCCAAGCATACTGGTCAGGCGCTGGAACAGATCCAGGCGGATACCGAGCGTGACAATTTCATGTCCGCGGAGCAGGCGCTGGCTTACGGTCTGATCGACAAAGTGCTGACTTCGCGTGCCGAAGTGGCTGCCTAATTCGGGAATGGTGTGAATGGCTGACAAAAACAGCGAAAAACTGCTTTACTGCTCTTTCTGCGGCAAGAGCCAGCACGAAGTGCAGCGTCTGATCGCCGGGCCACAGGTCTACATCTGCAATGAGTGTGTCGACCTGTGTACCGACATCATTCATGAAGAGCTGGAAGCCAAGCTGGGCGATGCGGCCACACCGGAAGAGGTGGCTGCCAAGTTGCCGACGCCGCAGGAAATCCGCGCCAGTCTGGATCAGCACATCATCGGTCAGGAACAGGCGAAGAAAACCCTGTCGGTTGCGGTGTACAACCACTACAAGCGTTTGTACACGGCGAGCAGCAAGGACGACGTCGAACTGGCGAAGAGCAACATCCTGCTGATCGGCCCGACCGGTTCCGGCAAGACGCTGCTGGCACAGACGCTGGCCAAGCTGCTGGACGTGCCGTTCGTGATCGCCGATGCCACGACCCTGACCGAAGCCGGTTATGTGGGCGAGGATGTCGAGCACATCATCCAGAAGCTGCTGCAGAAGTGCGACTACGATCCGGAAAAGGCGCAGCGCGGCATCGTGTATCTGGATGAAATCGACAAGATTTCGCGCAAGTCCGAAAACCCGTCCATCACCCGCGACGTATCGGGCGAGGGCGTGCAGCAGGCCTTGCTGAAGCTGATCGAGGGCACAGTTGCCTCGGTGCCGCCGCAGGGTGGCCGCAAGCATCCGAACCAGGAGTTCATCCAGGTCGACACCACCAATATCCTGTTCATTTGCGGTGGCGCGTTCGATGGTCTGGAAAAGATCATCCGCCGTCGCTCGGAAAAGGGTGGCATCGGTTTTGGCGCCGAAGTGACCTCCAAGGATGGCGGCAAATCGCTGTCGGCCCTGTTCCAGGATGTCGAGCCGGAAGACCTGATCCGTTTCGGTCTGATTCCGGAGCTGATCGGTCGTCTGCCGGTGGTGGCGACGCTGGAAGAGCTGGACGAAGAGGCGCTGGTCAACATCCTGACCCAGCCGAAGAATGCGCTGATCAAGCAGTACCAGCGCCTGTTCTCGATGGAGAAGGTCGACCTCGAAGTGCGTCCTTCCGCACTACGCTTGATCGCCAAACAGGCGCTGATTCGCAAGACCGGCGCCCGTGGCCTGCGTTCGATCCTGGAGCGTGCCCTGCTGGATACCATGTACGAGCTGCCGTCGCTGGATGGTGTGACCCGCGTGGTGGTTGACGAAAAGGTGATCGAGAAGGGCGACAAGCCGCTGTTCATCTATCAGGACACTGACGACCAGACGGCACAGTCCGCCTGATTTTTCAGTGCTCCCCGAAAACCGCCGTTACCGGCGGTTTTTTATTTTAAAAGTGCAGCGATCTGCATTAGCATGCTTGATAAGTGTCAACATGCCCTTATCTGTAATCGCAACTGAATTCCTCCCTGTTAAGGTTAGGTGATATGCCCCAAACCACCGAACTCACTGATAAAGCCACGCTGCCACTGCTGCCGCTGCGCGATGTCGTTGTCTTCCCCCACATGGTCATTCCCCTGTTTGTCGGGCGTGCCAAGTCCATCCGCGCGCTGGAAAAGGCGATGGATGATGGCAAGCAAATCCTGCTGGTAGCCCAGCGCTCGGCCTCCAAGGACGAGCCGTCTGCCGAGGACCTACATGCCATCGGCACCGTGGCGACCATTCTGCAAATGCTCAAACTGCCCGACGGCACGGTCAAGGTGCTGGTCGAGGGCCGGCAGCGTGCCAAGGTCGATCAGGTGCATGGCGATGCCGATGAGTATTTCACCGCCGACATCACGCCGGTTGCTCTGGACGGTGCCGACACCTCCGAGGTGGAAGCGCTGCGCCGTGCGTTGCTGGCCCAGTTCGAACAGTTCGTCAAACTGAACAAGAAGATTCCGAGCGAGATACTGTCTTCGCTGAATGGCATCGACCGTGCCGGCCGCCTGGCCGACACCATTGTCGCGCATCTGCCGCTGAAGCTGGAGCAGAAGCAGGAAATCCTGGAGATGTTCGACATCCAGGTCCGCATCGAGCACCTGCTGGGGCTGATGGAAAGCGAGATCGACATCCTGCAGGTGGAGAAGCGCATCCGTGGCCGCGTCAAGCGCCAGATGGAAAAGAGCCAGCGCGAGTACTACCTGAACGAGCAGGTCAAGGCGATCCAGAAGGAGCTGGGTGAGGACGACGAAGCCAGCGAAATCGACGAGCTTGAGAAGAAAATCAAGCTGGCCGGCATGACGAAAGAGGCCAAGGACAAGGTGATGGCCGAGCTGAAGAAGCTCAAGATGATGTCGCCGATGTCCGCCGAAGCCACCGTGGTGCGCAACTACATTGAAACCCTGCTAGATCTGCCATGGAAAAAGAAGACCAAGGTCAGCAAGGAAATCGATGCCGCTGAAGCCATCCTTGACGAAGACCACTTTGGCCTGGAAAAGGTCAAGGAGCGCATCCTGGAATACCTCGCGGTGCAGAAGCGTGTTGACAAGCTCAAGGCGCCGATCCTGTGCTTGGTCGGGCCACCCGGTGTGGGCAAGACCTCGCTGGGGCAGTCGATTGCCCGCGCCACCAACCGCAAGTTCGTGCGCATGGCGCTGGGTGGCGTGCGTGACGAGTCCGAGATCCGTGGCCACCGCCGTACCTATATCGGCTCGATGCCGGGCAAGGTACTACAGAACATGAGCAAGGCCGGGGTGAAGAACCCGCTGTTCCTGCTGGACGAAGTGGACAAGATGGGCGCCGACTTCCGTGGTGATCCGTCGTCGGCACTGCTGGAAGTGCTGGATCCGGAACAGAATCACGCTTTCGTCGACCATTACGCCGAGGTCGACTTTGACTTGTCCGACGTGATGTTCGTGGCGACCGCCAACTCGCTGAATATTCCGCCAGCGCTGCTGGATCGCATGGAAATCATTCGTCTTTCCGGCTACACCGAGGACGAGAAGGTCAGCATCGCCGTGAAATACTTGGTCGACAAGCAGGTGAAGGCCAACGGCGTTGCCGAAGGCGAGCTGGTGATCCAGGAGGCTGCGATCCGCGACATCGTGCGCTACTACACCCGCGAGGCCGGCGTGCGCAGCCTGGACCGCGAAATTGCCAAGATCTGCCGCAAGGTGGTGACCCAGCAGTCGCTGAAGAAAGACGGCAAGACCAGCAAGGTGACGGTTACACCGAAGAACCTCGACAAGTATCTGGGGGTGCAGCGCTTCGAGTATGGCGTTGCCGAAGAGCAGAACCGCATCGGCCAGGTGACCGGTCTGGCGTGGACCGAGGTCGGTGGTGAATTGCTGACCATCGAGGCGGCAGCGTTGCCGGGCAAGGGCAACATCATTCGTACCGGCCAACTGGGCGAGGTAATGCAGGAGTCGATTACCGCGGCGCTGACCGTGGTACGCAGCCGTGCCGCGCAACTGGGCATCCGTCCTGACTTCTACGAGAAGCACGACATGCATATTCACGTGCCGGAAGGAGCGACCCCCAAGGATGGCCCTTCTGCAGGCGCTGCCATGGCTACAGCGCTGGTTTCGGTGCTGACCGGTATCCCGGTGCGTGCCGACGTGGCGATGACCGGCGAGATCACCCTGCGTGGCGAAGTACTGCCCATCGGGGGTCTCAAGGAAAAACTGCTGGCGGCGCAGCGTGGCGGCATCAAACACGTGCTGATTCCGAAGAACAACGTCAAGGATCTGGCCGAGATTCCAGCCAACATCAAGAGCAAGCTGGAAATCCATCCGGTGAAGTGGTTTGACGAGGTGCTGGCGCTGGCGCTGGAGCATGCGCCGGAGCCGCTGGCTGATGCCACACCGACTGTTGCAAATCCGGCGGCGGATGATGTGCAAAATGCCCCTGTTGTAACGCACTGATGACGCTTTGTTTTGATTTAGCTGGAAAAGCGCGCTAGCATCGGCTTCCAGAAGGGGTTGATTCAGGCTTAACCCCAGCTGGAAGCCGCTTGACACAAGGTTTTTGGGCTTGTTATAAAGCTAGCGGTTTATTTCAGTACTACGTACACCGAGAACGACGAAAGGGGACTTAACGTGAACAAGTCTGAACTGATTGACGCGATTGCCGCCAAAGCAGACATTTCTAAAGCAGCTGCTGGCAAAGCGCTGGATGGCATGATTGATGCCGTAACTGACGCGCTGAAGGCTGGCGATACCGTCACTGTTGTAGGCTTTGGTACTTTCTATGTTGGTGAACGCGCAGAGCGTAGTGGCCGCAACCCGAAAACGGGCGAAACCATCACTATCGCTGCTGCCAAGTCTCCGAAATTCCGTGCCGGCAAGGCTCTGAAAGACGCGCTGTAAGAGTGCACATTCCCGGGTAACCGGGAGACAGGTTGGTTCCCGTCCTGTCGTATTGTGAGGGGAGTGCACTTGAAGGCTTGAGGCAGCAAGTGTCGCGGCCCCGGCCGCAGACTCCGCCAGACAAACAACAAGGTGAACGGCAAAACCGTTCACCTTGTTTTTTTGGTAACAAACCGAATCCATGTTCAATTTTGTCCAGAACAATCAAACGGCGATCAAAGTCATTCTTGGCGCGGTGGCGCTGACCTTTGTCGGCTTTGGCGTTGGTAGCTATACCGCTGCCGTTGACGAGCCTTTCCTGGCCAAAGTCGGCGACAACAAGATTTTTGCCCGCGATGTCGAGCGCCAGCTGGAAGGTCAGCCGGCCAACGCCGCGACCCGGCAGGCGGTGCTGGAGAACCTGATTCGCCAGCAACTGCTGATTGCTGCGGCAGAGCGCAACGGCATCACGCCGAGCGTGGAACAGCTGCGCCAGGCGATTGCCACCATTCCGACGTTCCAGGAAAACGGCAAGTTCAGCCAGGCCCGTTACGCCGAATTCATCAAGGGCCGCTACCGCTCGGCAGAGGATTTCGAGGCTGACGTCCGCCGCGACCTGATGCTGCAGACGCAGATCACCCCGTACCTGAATACCCATTTCGTGTCGACCAGCGTACTTGCCCGCATGGGCGCGCTGTTCGGCGAGTCGCGTGAAGTGCGCGAAGCACTGATCACGCCGGCCGGCTTTGCCGCCGACGTCAAGATTGATGACGCGGCCGTCAAGGCATACTACGACAGCAACAAGACGCGCTACCTGGAGCCGGAATCGGCGGTGATCGAGTATGTGTCACTGTCGCTGGATGAAGTCGCGGCGACGCAGGTGGTCAGCGATGCCGAGGCGCAAGCGTACTTTGACAAGCACAAGACGGAATTCGGCAGCGAAGAGCGCCGCGTGTCGCACATCCTGCTGACCGTGGATGCGGCGGCCAAGCCGGAAGCCAAGGCGGCGGTGAAGGCGCAGGCGGAAGCGCTGCTGCTGCAGCTCAAGGCCAATCCGGCCGGTTTTGCCGCGCTGGCCAAGACTCGTTCGCAGGACCCGGGCTCGGCCGAGCAGGGCGGCGACCTTGGTTTCTTCGGTCGTGGCGCGATGGTCAAGCCATTCGAGGAGGCGGCCTTTGCGCTGCAGCCGGGCCAGATCAGCGCCGTGGTGGAAACCGAGTTCGGCTTCCACATCCTGAAACTGGATGAAGTGAAGGCGGTCGATTTCGCCGGCCAAAAGGCGGCGGTAATCGAGAAGCTGAAGCGCGACAAGGCCGGCGCCAGCTACCGTGCGCAGCTGGAGAAGATGGGCGATCTTGCCTACCAGCAGCCGGATTCGTTGCAGGCACTGGCCGAGCAGCTGAAGCTGACGGTGAAAACCGGGCCGGCGATGAGCCGCAGCGGTATCGCAGGTGACGCGGTGCTGGGCAATGCCAAGGTATTGGAGGCGGTCTACGGCGACGATGTGCTGAAGAAAAAGCACAACAGCGAGCCGGTGGAGCTGTCGGCCAGCAATGCGGTGGTGCTGCGTGTGAAGCAGTACCAGCCACAGCGCCAGAAGCCGTTGGCCGAGGTGCAGGCGCAAGTGCGCGCCGAGCTGACGACGCGTGAGGCGGCCAACCGTGCCGAGAAGCGCGGCCTGCAACTGGTAGCCGACTTCAAGGCGGGCAAGGGGCTGGACGGCCAGAGCTGGGGCGTGCTGCGCAAGGTATCGCGTCGTGCCGCCAACGGCATGGCGGTGCCGGAACTGCGTGCGGTGTTTGCGGCCAACGTCAGCAAGCTGCCGGCGTTTGCCGGTGCCCGCCGCGACAACGGCGACTACGTGATCTATCGCATCGACAGCGTCGACAAGGCGCCAACCGCTTCGGCACCGGAGCTGGCGCAGCTGAAGGGCGTACTGGGCGAGATGTCGGCCAATACGGTGCTGATCTCCTACCTGGACGAGCTGCGCAATCGCGACAAGGTGATGATCAGCCAGCAGCCGGCGGATCAGTAAACCGGCAGCAAGCAAAAAGGCCCCGCAAGGGGCCTTTTCTGGTTTTGCCCTCAGGGCAGGGATCAGGCGGCGAAGTTTTTCGCCACGAAGTCCCAGTTCACCAGCTTCCAGAAGCCTTCCAGGTAGTTCGGACGGCTGTTGCGGTAGTCGATGTAGTAAGCGTGTTCCCACACGTCGCAAGTCAGCAGCGCTTTCTTGTCGGTGGTCAGCGGGGTAGCGGCGTTGCTGGTGGAAACCAGATCCAGGCTACCGTCGGTGTTTTTCACCAGCCAGGCCCAGCCGGAGCCGAAGGTGCCAACGGCACAGGCAGCAAAGGCTTTCTTGAATTCGTCGAACGAACCCCACTTGGCGTTGATGGCGTCAGCCAGCGCGCCGGTCGGTTCGCCGCCGGCGTTCGGTGCCAGCCCGAACCAGTAGAAAGTGTGGTTCCACACCTGGGCGGCGTTGTTGAAGATGCCACCGGAGGATTTCTTGACGATTTCTTCCAGCGAGGCGTTCTCGAACTCGGTACCCTTGATCAGGTTGTTCAGGTTGGTGATGTAGGTCTGGTGATGCTTGCCGTAGTGGAATTCCAGGGTTTCCTTGGAAATGATCGGTGCCAGGGCGTCCAGCGCGTACGGCAGTTCGGGCAGTTTGTGTTCCATCGTGCTCTCCAGAGTTAAAAAGTAAAACAGCATGCGCTGTTCGACCAATGAAGTTTACTGTAATTGTGCGAATGCGCCAATTCTTGACTAAATCACTACACTAAAGGTTCGCTTTGTGCATTTCGACGTAATTGTGATCGGCGCCGGTGCCGCCGGCATGATGTGTGCCGCCACTGCCGGTCAGCGCGGTCGCCGCGTGCTGCTGCTCGATCACGCCGCCAAACTGGCGGAGAAGATCCGCATTTCCGGCGGTGGCCGCAGCAACTTCACCAATCTGCACGCCCGTCATGACTGCTATGTGTCGGAGAATCCGAATTTCTGTCGCTCAGCATTGGCGCAGTACACGCCGCAGCACTTCATCGCGCTGATGGAGCGTCACGGCATCGCCTATCACGAGAAGAAACTGGGGCAGCTGTTCTGCGACGACAGCAGCCAGCAGCTGATCGACATGCTCGATGCCGAGTGCCGTGCGGCCAACGTTGAGCGGCGCATGGGCGTGACGGTGAAGCAGGTTGGCCGCAACGAGGCGTTCCAGCTGGAAACCAGTGCCGGTAGCTTCAGTTGCGAGTCGCTGGTGATCGCCACCGGCGGGCTGTCGATCCCGCAGATCGGCGCCACCGCCTTCGGCTACCAGATCGCCGAGCAGTTCGGCCTGCCGGTAACAAAGCTCGATCCGGCGCTGGTGCCGCTGACCTTCCATGTCGAGGATGCGGTGCGCTTTGCGCCGCTGGCCGGGGTGTCGCTGGATACCGAGGTGCGCATCGGCAAGGTGCGCTTCCGTGAAAACGTGCTGTTCACCCACAAGGGCCTGTCCGGGCCGGCCATCCTGCAGATCTCCAGCTACTGGCAGCCGGGACAGGAGATCGTGATCGACCTGTTGCCGGACCTTGATGCCGAGGCGTGGCTGGAGGAACGTGCCGGCAGTGAGCAGCTGCTGGCCAACGCCATGGGTGAACTGGGCTGGCCGAAGCGTTTTGCCGAGGCGTGGCTGGACGGGCAGGGCGCCAATGTGCGCGGCCGCGACCTGTCACCGAAAAAGCGCCGCCAGCTGGCGGAGACGCTGCACAACTGGCGCGTGCTGCCCAACGGCACCCAGGGCTACAAGAAGGCCGAGGTCACCCGCGGCGGGGTGTCCACCAGGGCACTGTCGTCGAAGACGATGATGGCGAACGACGTGCCGGGGCTGTTCTTTATCGGCGAGGTGGTCGACATCACCGGCTGGCTGGGCGGTTATAACTTCCAGTGGGCGTGGTCTTCCGGCTTTGTCGCCGGCAAAAACTGTTAGAATCACGCTCTCTCCTGCCTGGCTGCGGCCAACCTTGTGGTGTGCGCCCGCGCGCACCAAGGGTCGGCCGTGCCACGGCTAAATGGCATCACCGGATACCCCAAGCTTTATGAGCGATTACGATTTCAACGACTCCTCGGTGGCGGCCATCCGCACGCCGCCACACTCGATCGAGGCCGAACAATCGGTACTCGGCGGCCTGCTGCTGGACAACAGCGCCTGGGAAAAGATTGCCGACCTGCTGACCGAGGCCGATTTCTATCGCCACGATCATCGCGTGATCTTCAAGCACATCGCCAGGCTGGTCGACATCGCCCGTCCGGCGGATGTGGTGACCGTCTCCGAAAGCCTGGACAAGAATGCCGAGCTGGGCAGCATCGGCGGCCTGGCCTACCTCGCGATGCTGGCGCAGAACACGCCGTCGGCGGCCAACATCCGCCGCTACGCCGAAATCGTGCGCGAGCGCTCGGTGATGCGCTCGCTGGCGCTGGTCGGTACCGAGATCGCCGAATCGGCCTACAACCCGCTGGGCCGCGACGCGGCGCAGCTCCTGGACGAGGCCGAGGGCAAGGTGTTCCAGATCGCGGAATCCACCGCCAAGTCCAAGCAGGGCTTTCTGGAAATGCCGGCGCTGCTGAAAGAGGTGGTCGAGCGCATCGACATGCTGTACAGCCGCGACAATCCGGACGAAGTCACCGGCGTGCCGACCGGCTTTACCGATCTCGACGCCAAGACCTCCGGCCTGCAGCCGGGCGACCTGGTGATCGTCGCCGGCCGTCCGTCGATGGGCAAGACCGCATTCTCGATGAACATCGCCGAGCACGTGGCGATCGAGGCCGGCTTGCCGGTGGCGGTGTTCTCGATGGAGATGGGCGGCACCCAGCTGGTGATGCGGATGTTGGGTTCGGTCGGGCGGCTGGACCAGCACATCCTGCGTACCGGCAAGCTCGGCGACGAGGACTGGCAGAAGCTGACCTACGCCATCGGCAAACTGTCCGATGCGCCGATGTACATCGACGAAACCCCGGCGCTGACCGCGCTGGAGCTGCGTGCCAGGGCGCGGCGACTGGCGCGCCAGCACGGCGGCAAGCTCGGCCTGATCGTGATCGACTACATGCAGCTGATGTCGGGTTCCGGTCGCAGCGACAACCGCGCCTCCGAGCTGGGCGAGATCTCGCGCGGCCTGAAGGGGCTGGCCAAGGAGCTGCAGGTGCCGGTGATCGCGCTGTCGCAGCTGTCGCGTAGCGTGGAGCAGCGTACCGACAAGCGGCCAATGATGTCCGACTTGCGCGAATCCGGTGCCATCGAGCAGGACGCCGACATCATTATCTTCATGTACCGCGACGAGTACTACAATCCCGACTCGCCGGACAAGGGCCTGGCGGAAGCCATTATCGGCAAGCACCGTAACGGCCCCACCGGCAAGGTGCGGCTGGCGTGGCTGGGCATGCACGCCAAATTCGATAACGCGGCGATACACGGCGTCACCGGCTGGGCCGACGCCGACGGTTAAGCAATTTGCTGCGGCCAACCTTGCGAGCTTGCAAGGTTGGCCGCAGGTCTAGACAGGGAATCCCGATGAGCTTTTTCGACAAACATGTTTTTGTCTGCTGTAACCAGCGCGCCGAAGGCGAAATGTGCTGCAACAACTTCGGCTCCAGCGAGCTGCTGGGCTATATGAAAGACCAGATCAAGGCGCGCGGCCTCAACGGCAGCGGCCAGGTCCGCATCAACAAGGCCGGCTGCCTCGGCCGTTGCGACCAGGGCCCGGTGCTGGTGGTGTACCCGCAGGAGACCTGGTACACCTTCATCGACAAGGCCGACATCGACGAGATCGTCGAAGAGCACATGGTCAATGGCCGCATCGTGGAAAGGCTGAAAATCTGATGCTGAAAGCGATGCAGAAGATCGATATCGCCGGCCCGGTCGGCGCGCTCGAAACCATCGTCATCCCCGCGGCGGGCGAGCAGACCGGCATCGCCGTGGTCTGCCACCCCAATCCGACGCAGGGCGGCACCAATACCAACAAGGTGATCCAGACCGCAGCCAAGGCGCTGTCGCAGCTGGGCTATACCTGCTACCTGCCCAATCTGCGCGGCGTCGGCAATAGCGGCGGCAGCCACGATCACGGCATCGGCGAGGTCGACGACGTGATCGCGGTGGTCGATTACGCGCGCCAGCAGCACGGTGCGCTGCCGCTGGCGCTGGCCGGCTTCTCCTTCGGCGGCTTCGTTGCGGCACGCACCCGTGCCCGTATCGATGCCGACAAGCTGCTGCTGATGGGGCCAGCGGTGGGCAAGTACGAGATTCCGACGCCGGAAGTGCCGGCCGATACGCTGGTGATCCACGGCGAGGCGGACGAGGTGGTGCCGCTGGAAAACGTGATGGTGTGGGCGCGGCCGCAGCATCTGCCGGTGATCGTGCTGCCGGAGGCCGGTCACTTCTTCCACGGCCGCCTGGTGCAGCTGGCGGGGCTGATCAAGCGCTGCTGGTAAGCCGTGGCGGTTTGCCGCAAGACAAAACGTTGGCCGCAATCTCGCGATTGCGGCCAACGTTTTTATTTACGGCTGAATCTTTCAGCGCAGGTAGTCGCCGTCGGCTTCCGGCTGGTAGCTGACCGCCAGCACCTCGATGCGGGTGTAGCTGCCGTCCGGCAATGGCCAGTCGATCTGCTGGCCGACGGCCAGCCCCAGCAGCGCGCTGCCGATCGGTGCCAGGATGGAAATGCGGCCGCTGTCGGCATCGGCGTCGGCCGGATAGCACAGTGTGATCTCGCGCTCCTCGCCGCTGTTGTGCAGGCGGATGCGGGCGCGGCTGTTCATGCTGATCACGTCGGCCGGCATCTCCCGAGGCTCGACCACCTCGGCACGGTCGAGCTCTGCTTCCAGTGCGGTCACCCCCGGGAAATCCTTGACCGAAACCCGTTCGATCAGGTTGGTCAGACGCAGGTGGTCCAGGCTGGACAGGGTGATCGCCGGTAGGCTGCTCATGGTCGCTCCTTCAATGGTTCTGGCGGGAGGCTCCCGCACAATGCAAAACGTGATGCGGCGGCGGGCAGCATCACGATGTCCGCATCATAGCCGATTCGCGTGATGGCGGGCACCCGCCGCCGTTTTTCCGGCAGCGGCCAACTCCTCCTTTCGAACTAGTTTCCCCCGCCAATTGGCCTTGTGCGACTAACCCTTAATTCTCGTAGGGTTTAACCCTGTGGCGAATGTTGGCCGCATGTCCGGCGGCGTAAGGTGTGAGCTGTACTAATTGCGCGGGTAGCTCACCATGGCTTCGAATACTTACAAGCAATACGCTGTGCTGGCCTCCAGCACGGTGGCGTTTACCGTGTGCTTCATGATCTGGATGATGTTTGCGGTCCTGGGCATTCCGATCAAGGAACAGCTTGGCCTGTCGGAAACCCAGTTCGGCATCCTGGCGGCGACGCCGGTGCTGACCGGTTCGCTGGTGCGGGTACCGCTGGGCATCTGGACCGACCGCTTCGGCGGCCGCATCGTCCTGTTCCTGCTGATGCTGACCTGCGTGATTCCGATCTACGCGATGCAGTTTGCCACCGCTTACTGGCACTTCCTCGCCATCGGTCTCTGTGTTGGCCTGGCTGGCGGCTCGTTCTCGGTGGGCACCCCTTACGTGGCTCGCTGGTTCCGCAAGGAGCAGCAGGGCATGGCGATGGGCGTGTTCGGCGCCGGTAACGCCGGTTCCTCGCTGACCAAGCTGATCGCGCCCGGCATCATCGCCGCCGCCGGCTGGCAGATGGTACCGACCGTCTACGCGGTGATCATGCTGATTACCGCCATCCTGTTCTGGTTTTTCTCCTTCCACGATCCCAAGCACCTGGTGACCAGCAAGACCTCGCTGGCACAACAGTGGGCGCTGATGAAAGACCCAGCGGTGCTGCGCTACTGCCAGTACTACTCGGTGGTGTTCGGCGGCTATGTCGCCCTGGCGCTGTGGATGACCAAATACTACGTCGGCGAATACGGCTTCGACATCAAGCATGCCGCCTTTCTTGCCGCCTGTTTCTCGCTGCCTGGTGGTGTGCTGCGCGCGGTCGGTGGCTGGCTGTCGGACAAGTACGGTGCCTACAAGGTGACCTGGGGCGTGATGTGGGTTTGCTGGGTGGCCTTCTTCATCCTGTCCTACCCGCAGACTTCGTTCGTGATCCAGACCATCAAGGGCCCGCAAAGCTTCCACCTCGGCCTCGGTACCACCATGTTCACGGTGATCCTGTTCGCCGTCGGTGTAGCGATGGCGATCGGCAAGGCTTCGGTGTTCAAGTTCATTGCCAACGAATTCCCCGACAACATCGGCGCGGTGTCCGGCGTGGTCGGCCTCGCCGGCGGTCTGGGTGGCTTCCTGTTGCCGATCATGTTCGGTGCGCTGGTCGACCTGACCGGGGTGCGTTCCAGCTCCTTCATGCTGCTGTACGGCACCGTCTGCGTGTCGCTGATCTGGATGCACTTCTCCTTCCGTGCCGTGCGCCAGAAAGAGGAAGCAGCCGAGGAACCGTTTGCAAAGGGCGCAAAGCTGACCATGGCGGAACGTTGATGTCCGGCTGGCACCGAGTGTGATGTGTCGTAATGAAATTTAAGGGGTGGCAGGGGCCACCCTTCAGGGAGGATGACAAAATGTCACAAAGTTCGTCTCATGTTCTGACCCGCTGGGAGCCGGAAAGCCCCAGCTTCTGGCAGCAAGACGGCAAAGCCGTCGCCCGCCGCAATCTGTGGCTGTCCATTCCGGCGCTGACGCTGGCCTTCATCATCTGGCAGGTGTGGAGCGTGGCCGTGCTGAACATGCCGAACATCGGCTTCAGCTACACCCAGAACCAGCTGTTCTGGCTGGCGGCCTTGCCGGCGTTGTCCGGCGCCACGCTGCGCATTTTCTACTCCTTCATGGTGCCGATCTTCGGCGGCCGCCGCTGGACGGCGATTTCCACCGCCAGCCTGCTGATCCCGGCGATCGGTATCGGCTTCGCGGTGCAGGACCCGAACACCAGTTACGTGACCATGCTGATCCTGGCGCTGCTGTGCGGCTTCGGCGGTGGCAACTTCAGCTCCTCGATGTCCAACATCAGCTTCTTCTTCCCGAAAGCCGAAAAGGGCACCGCACTGGGCCTGAACGCCGGTCTGGGTAACCTCGGCGTGTCGGTGGTGCAGTTCGTGGTGCCGATCGTGATCACCATGGGCTTGTTCGGCAGCTTCGGCGGCGAGCCGCAGACCTGGGTCAAGGGCGAGGCCACCAAGCAGATGTGGCTGCAGAACGCCGGCTTCGTGTGGGTACCGTTCATCTTGCTGTCGACGTTGGCTGCATGGTTCGGCATGAACGACATCGCCTCAGCCAAGGCCTCGTTTGCTGACCAGGCAGTGATCTTTAAGCGCAAGCACAACTGGCTGATGTGCTGGCTGTACATCGGCACCTTCGGTTCCTTCATCGGTTTTGCTGCCGGCTTCCCGCTGCTGATGAAAGGCCAGTTCCCGGATGTTGACCCGAGCAAGTACGTGTTCTTCGGCCCACTGGTCGGCGCACTGGCGCGCCCGGTTGGTGGCTGGCTGTCGGACAAGGTCGGCGGTGCCAAGGTGACGCAGGTGGTGTTCGCACTGATGATCGCCGCGGTGTTTGGCGTGCTCAACTTCCTGCCGCACGGCGGCCAGGGCGGCAACTTCCAGGGCTTCTTCGCCATGTTCCTGTGCCTGTTCGCGCTGACCGGCATCGGTAACGGCTCCACCTTCATGCAGGTGCCGACCATCTTCCTGACCCTGCACCAACGCATGGCCGGCAAGGGTGAGGCAGCGCAGAAAAAAGCGATTGCCGACGCGACCAAGGAGGCCGCAGCGGTACTGGGCTTCTCTGGTGCCATCGGTGCCTACGGCGGCTTCTTCATCCCGAAAAGCTACGGTACCTCGATCGCGCTGACCGGCGGTGTCGATGCCGCGCTGTACGCCTTCATCGCCTTCTACGTCAGCTGCCTGCTGATCAACGGCTGGTACTACGCCCGCAAGAACGCGGAAGTGCCTTGCTGACGACTTCTCCAAGTTTGCGGACTTTTTCTGCAATCTTCTTCGGCGCCCCTCGGGGCGCTTTTTTTTCGCACTGCGGCGACGATGACGATCTCGCCAAGCCGTGCGCCATCGTGAATTGCTAGACGTGGATCAAGGCCGACGCAGGGCGCCACCGGCTATACGTCATGCGCGCCAGCAACGGTGGAGGGGTATCGCATACGTTGCCGCGCCACCATACGAGCCGCCCGCAGGCGGCCACCCGCACGGAGTGACAGGAAATCCAGCAAGCGTAATGCCCACGACGTTAACCGGCTTGACCCCTCTTCTGGAGTGTGACGATGACCATCAAACTGAAGTTGTTGTGTTTTACCGTTCTGGCCCTGCTGGCGGCGCTGGTGCCCAGCATGGTGGGCCTGAACGCCTTGCGGGCGGCCGATGCCAAGCTGGACGTGGTCAATGAGACCATCATCCCGCGGCTGGGACTGGTGGCGAATATCCGCAGCACGTTCAAGGATCTGCGTATCGACGACATCCTGCAGGTGTACGAGCAGGACAGCAGTTTCCAGCTGCAGGCGCGGCTGCGCACCCGCGAAACCTCGCACAAGCTGCGCCAGCTGCTGCGGCAGCTGAAGTCGCAACTGCGTCATCCCGAGGACTTGGCCAACCTGCAACGCTTCGACACGCTGTTCGAGCAGTACCTGCTGCTGCTGGACCGGGTACACGCGGTGCGGGTGACGCCGGGAATGACGGCGCCGCAACTGTCGGCGGCGATGGAACCGTGGCGCCAGGTGGGCACCGAGCTGGGTAGCTCGGTGACGGCCATCGTCAACGATGTACTGGACGAGGGGCGCCACAACCGGGCGCAGGCCGAGGCGGAAATGGCCTCCGCCAAGCTGGCGTTTGCGGTGTCGCTGCTGTTGTCCATGGTGTTGCTGTTCGGCTGTGGCTGGCTGATCCTGCGCAGTATCAACCGTCCGGTGCAGTCGGCGGTGCTGGCGGTGCGCGGCATCTCCGACCGCCAGGACCTGTCGCAGCGCGTGGTGGTGCACAAGAATGACGAGATCGGTGGCCTGCTGAAGGCGTTCAACCACTTGCTGGGCAAGATGCGCGATTCCATCCACCAGATCGGCGACCACTCGCACGCGGTGACGGTGGCGGCGGAAGACCTCAGCGTGGCGTCCGACCAGGTGAAGAGCGGTGCCCATCACGCCAGCGTATCGGCCACGGAAATGGCGGCGGCCGTGGAGGCGGTCACCATCAGTATCGGCCACATTGCCGAGCGCACCCGCGATGCCGACCGGCTGGCGACGGCCTCCGGGCAGCAGGTGGTGCAGAGCGAACGGCTGATCCGCGATACGGTGACCGAGATCGAGAGCATCTCCAGTGCGGTGAACGACACTGCGCGCTACGTGCAGGAGCTGCAAAACCGCAGCGAGTCGATCGGTTCGGTGGTCAACGTGATCGGCGAGATCGCCGACCAGATCAACCTGCTGGCGTTGAACGCCGCGATCGAGGCCGCCCGTGCCGGTGAATCCGGGCGCGGCTTTGCCGTGGTCGCCGACGAGGTGCGCAAGCTGGCTGAGCGTACCACCGCGTCTACCGGGCAGATTCATGCCACCGTTTCCAGTATCCGCGAAGGCTCGACCGCCACCGTGCACCTGATCGGTGACGTGGTTGGCCGCGTCGAGCAGGGCGTGGCGCGGGTGCGCGAGGCTGGCGTCGCCATCGGCGAGCTGCGCACGCTGGCCGGGCAGGTTGGTCAGCAGGTGGCGGATATTGCCGCCGCCATCCACGAGCAGAGCGAAGCCAGTGGTCGCATCTCGCAGAAGGTGGAAGGCATCGCCCAGATTGCCGAGGAGAGCAGCGCCGCGGCACAGAGCACCGCGCTCAATGCGCTGCGTCTGCACGAGCTGGCGCAGAACATGCGCCGTGACGTGGCCTGTTACACCACTTGAGCTAGGGTCGCTGCCGGCGGAGGCCGGCAGCGGGCAGGGCGGTAATTTTCTTACATGAAACTTACATTTAATTGGCAGTGCGAGCCGTTTATGCCGCTGTGGTAGCAGAGACGGATTCTTTCAAGGCAATGAAAATCAAAAGAAAAAATCTCTTTCGGTGAGTAAGTTGCCGATTAATTACTGTAAGAATAGTGAAAGTAATCGAGTACAAGCCGCATAGTCATTAGACTACCGCTCCCATGCATAACAACACACGGAGCCTTAGTCACATGCCACAGCATGTCCACTCAGCACAATACGGGAAGCCGCTGGCGGTGCTGACTTCCCTGTTCTTCATGTGGGGTCTGATCACCTCGCTCAACGATATCCTGGTGCCGCATCTCAAGGGCGTGTTCGCGCTGAGCTATGTGCAGGCGGCGCTGGTGCAGTTCAGTTTCTTTACTGCCTATTTCATCGTGTCGCTGCCGGCTGGGCGGCTGGTGCAGGCCTGTGGCTACCAGCGTGGCATTGTCGCCGGGCTGTGCACCGCCGGCATCGGCTGCCTGCTGTTCTATCCGGCGGCGGCCAGTCTGTCGTATCCGGCCTTTCTTGGCGCGCTGTTCGTGCTGGCGGCGGGCATCACCGTGCTGCAGGTGGCGGCCAACCCTTACGTGACACGACTGGGGCCGGCGAAGACGGCGTCCAGCCGCCTCAACCTGACCCAGGCATTCAATGCGCTGGGCACCGCCGTGGCACCGCTGCTGGGCGCGATGCTGATCCTGGTCGACAGCCACGACGGCGCGACGGCCAAGGCCAGCGCGGTGCAACTGCCGTATCTGGTGCTGGCCGGCCTGTTGTTCGCCATCGCGGTGGTGTTCGCACTGCTGCGCCTGCCGGCGATCAAGGACGAGCACCCGCAGCAGGCGGCCGCCGCCGGCGAGGTGGTGCGTCACAGCGTGTGGCAGCACCGTCATCTGGTGCTGGGCGCGGTGGCGATCTTCGTCTACGTTGGTGCTGAGGTCGGCATCGGCAGCTTCCTGGTCAGCCTGATGGAGCAGCCGGACATCGGCGGCCTGAACCAAGCCGATGCCGGCCGCCTGCTGGCCGTGTACTGGGGCTGTGCCATGGTCGGGCGCTTCCTGGGCAGCGTGGTAATGCGCCACGTTGCCGCCAGCAAGGTGCTGGCCTGCAATGCGCTGCTCAGCGTGCTGCTGATCTCCGTGGCGGTGCTGTGTGGCGGCAAGCTGGCGATGTACAGCCTGCTGGCGGTCGGGCTGTGCAACTCGATCATGTTCCCGACCATCTTCTCGCTGGCGCTGAACGGGCTGGGGCGCTTCACCGGTGCCGGCTCCGGCGTGCTGTGCATGGCGATTGTCGGCGGGGCGCTGATGCCGCTGTTGCAGGCGTCGCTGGCGGACAGCCTCGGCCTGCTGCTGTCCTTCGTGGTGCCGCTGCTGTGCTACCTGTTCATTTTCTACTACGGCATTGCCGGTCACAAGCCGCGCCACGCCACCCCGGACCTGGCGCTGGCGACCTCCTGATATCGCCGCCAGCTTGACGCAGCCCTGCCGACAGCCATCGGCAGGGCTTTTTTCATGATGCTGACAACGCCTGCTGTGGCGGGCGGACACCTCCCAACGCCGGGGTCGTCTACCACTTTCGAACTAGTCGCCTTCCTCCCTCTGCGTCATATCGCTGCCACCTGTGGCGAATGGGCGCCATTGCTGCGTTTTCCTATTCTGTCAACCGTGACCACAGGTATCCGCATTCGCTTGCGGCCAACCTTTGCGGGCCGCAATGGCGGCAAAAATACGGAGGCAAAATGAGCCACTTTCTCGACAGACTGAATTTTCTGGGCAAGGTGAAATCCACCTTCGCCGATGGCCACGGTGCGGTGGTAAAAGAAGACCGCAAGTGGGAAGACGGCTACCGTCAACGCTGGCAGCACGACAAGATCGTGCGTTCCACCCACGGCGTGAACTGCACCGGCTCCTGTAGCTGGAAGGTGTATGTCAAAAACGGCCTGATCACCTGGGAAACCCAGCAGACCGACTACCCGCGTACCCGTCCCGATCTGCCTAACCACGAACCGCGCGGCTGCCCCCGTGGTGCGTCGTACAGCTGGTACGTGTATTCCGCCCAGCGCGTGAAATACCCGATGGTGCGCGGCCGCCTGATGAAGCTGTGGCGCGAAGCCCGCAAGACCATGGGCGCCATTGATGCCTGGGAACAGATCAGCCAGAACCCGGAAACAGCCAAACAGTACAAATCCAAGCGTGGCCAGGGCGGTTTCGTGCGCGCCAGCTGGGATGAAGTGAATGAAATCATCGCGGCATCCAATGCCTACACCATCAAGAACTACGGCCCTGACCGCGTAGTCGGCTTCTCGCCGATTCCGGCAATGTCGATGGTGTCCTACGCTGCCGGTAGCCGCTACCTGTCGCTGATCGGTGGCGTACCGCTGTCGTTCTATGACTGGTACTGCGACTTGCCGCCGGCCTCGCCGCAGGTCTGGGGCGAACAGACCGACGTGGCCGAATCGGCCGACTGGTACAACTCCACCTACCTGATGGTATGGGGCTCCAACGTACCGATGACACGTACCCCGGACGCCCACTTCTATACCGAAGTGCGCTACAAGGGCACCAAGACCGTGGCGGTATCATCCGACTTCGGCGAAATGGCCAAGTTCGGCGACATCTGGCTGGCGCCGAAGCAGGGCACCGACGCCGCGCTGGCAATGGCGATGGGCCATGTCATCTTCAAGGAGTTCCACCTCGACAATCCGTCGGCCTACTTCACCGATTACATCCGTCAGTACACCGACATGCCGATGCTGGTGACGCTGCGCCAGGACGGCGGCCGTTACGTGCCGGACTACTTCCTGCGTGCCTCGCACCTGGAAGCCAATCTGGGCGAGAACACCAACCCGGAATGGAAAACGCTGATCATCGACGAGCTCAGCGGCAAGATCGTGGCACCGAACGGCTCCATCGGTTTCCGCTGGACCCAGCCAGAAGGCGAAGCCGGCAAGTGGAACCTGGAAGAGAAGGACGGCGGCAACGGTAACGAAGTCAAGGGTCGCCTGTCGCTGATCGAACAGCGTGACGACGTGGTCGGCGTGGCCTTCCCGTACTTCGGTGCCGAGCACGACGAACTGCTGACCCGCAACGTGCCGGTCAAGCGCATCACCCTCGCCGACGGCAAGCAGGCGCTGGTGGCCACCGTGTTCGACCTGATGGCGGCCAACTACGGCATCGACCGTGGCCTCGGCGGCGGCAACGTGGCGAAGGACTACTTCGACGACGTACCGTACACCCCGGCCTGGCAGCAGAAACACACCGGCGTGAAGCCGGAGATGGTGATCCAGGTGGCGCGCGAATTCGCGCAGAACGCCGACCAGACCCGCGGCAAGTCGATGGTGATCGTCGGCGCGGCGCTGAACCACTGGTACCACATGGATATGACCTACCGCGGCATCATCAACATGCTGATGATGTGCGGTTGTATCGGCCAGAGCGGCGGTGGCTGGTGCCACTACGTCGGCCAGGAAAAACTGCGTCCGCAAACCGGCTGGGCACCGCTGGCCTTCGCCGCCGACTGGAACCGTCCGGCACGCCAGATGAACGGCACCAGCTTCTTCTACGCGCACACCAGTCAGTGGCGCCACGAGAAACTGGGCGTCAACGAGATCCTGTGCCCGACTGCCAACGGCAGCATGGCCAACATGGCGCTGATCGACTACAACGCCAAGGCCGAGCGCATGGGCTGGTTGCCGTCGGCACCGCAGCTGACCACCAACCCGCTGGACATTACCCGTCTCGCCGCGGCCGAAGGCAAGGATCCGATCGCCTACACGGTGGAAAGCCTGAAGTCCGGCAAGCTGGACATGGCCTGCAACGATCCGGACAACCCGAAGAACTTCCCGCGCAATATGTTCGTGTGGCGTTCCAACATCCTGGGTTCCTCCGGCAAGGGCCACGAGTACTTCCTGAAGTACCTGCTCGGCACCCAGAACGCGGTGATGAATAGCGAAGAAGGCTGCATCAAGCCGACCGAAATCACCGTGCGTCCGGCGGTGGAAGGCAAGCTCGACCTGCTGGTGGTGCTGGACTTCCGCATGTCCACCACCTGCCTGTACGGCGACATCGTGCTGCCGACCGCCACCTGGTACGAGAAGGACGACCTCAACACCTCCGACATGCACCCATTCATCCACCCGTTGTCGGAAGCGGTACAGCCGCTGTGGCAGGCGAAGAGTGACTGGGAAATCTACAAGGGCTTCGCCAAGGCGATCTCTGAAGTAGGCGGCGACTACCTCGGCGTGCAGAAGGATCTGGTACTGACCCCGCTGATGCACGACACCCCGGAAGAGCTGGGTCAGCCATTCGACCCGCGCGACTGGAAAAAAGGCGAGTGCGACCCGATTCCAGGCAAGACCATGCCGAAGATGACGGTAGTGGAACGCGATTACACCAAGATCTACGACAAGTTCACCTCCATCGGCCCGTTGCTGGAAAAAGTGGGCAACGGCGGCAAGGGCATCGCCTGGAAAACCGGCCACGAAGTGGACGTGCTGCGCGGCCTGAACCAGACCGTGGCAGAAGGTGTTGCCGCCGGCCAGCCGAAGCTGAATACCGCCATCGACGCGGCAGAGATGATCCTGACGCTGGCACCGGAAACCAACGGCCACGTGGCAGTGAAGGCCTGGGGCGCGCTGTCCAAGATCACCGGACGCGACCACACCCATCTGGCACTGCCGCGCGAGCATGACTCCATCCGCTTCCGCGACGTGCAGGCGCAGCCACGCAAGATCATTTCCTCGCCGACCTGGTCGGGTCTGGAAAGCGAAGAAGTCAGCTACAACGCCGGCTACACCAACGTGCACGAGCTGATCCCATGGCGCACCATCACCGGTCGCCAGCAGTTCTACCAGGATCACCAGTGGATGCGTGCTTTCGGCGAAGGCCTGTGTGTCTACAAGCCGCACGTGGACCTGAAGACCACCGAAGCCATCCTAGGCAAGAAGCCGAACGGCAATAGCGAGATCGTGCTGAACTGGATCACGCCGCACCAGAAGTGGGGTATCCACAGTACCTACTCCGACAACCTGCGCATGCTGACGCTGTCGCGTGGCGGCCCGCACGTCTGGGTGTCCGAGATCGACGCCAAGAAGGCCGGCATCGTCGACAACGACTGGATCGAGGTGTTCAACGTCAACGGCACGCTGACGGCCCGTGCGGTGGTATCGCAGCGGGTTCCGGAAGGCATGAGCCTGATGTACCACGCCCAGGAGAAGATCGTGAACGTGCCGGGCGCGGAAACCAGCGGCAAGCGCGGCGGTATCCACAACTCGGTAACGCGAGCGGTCACCAAACCGACGCACATGATCGGCGGCTACGCCCAGCTGTCGTGGGGCTTCAACTACTACGGCACCGTCGGCTCCAACCGCGACGAATTCGTGATCGTACGCAAGATGAAGAACGTGGACTGGCTGGACAAGCCGCTGGCTGATAACGCCTAAACCCTTTTGGCCGCGAAGCCCGCGCCGACATGCAGTGACGCTGTAAGGTGTCGTGCGCGGGGTTTGTCGCAAAAAACAGGAGTATCACAATGAAAATCCGTGCCCAAATCGGTATGGTGCTCAACCTCGACAAGTGCATCGGTTGCCATACCTGTTCGGTAACCTGCAAGAACGTGTGGACCAGTCGCGACGGTGTCGAATACGCGTGGTTCAACAACGTCGAGACCAAGCCCGGCATCGGCTATCCCAAGGACTGGGAGAACCAGGACAAATGGCAGGGCGGCTGGGTGCGCAAGCCCAACGGCAAGCTGGAGCCGCGCCAGGGCGGCCGTCTGAAGATCCTCGCCAACGTGTTCGCCAACCCGAACCTGCCGGCGATCGACGAATACTACGAGCCGTTCACCTACGACTACGAACATCTGCAGAACGCGCCGGAAATGATCACGCCGCCGACTGCACGCCCGGTATCGGTACTGACCGGCAAGAAGATGGACAAGATCGAGTGGGGCCCGAACTGGGAAGACGACCTCGGCGGCGAATTCAGCAAGCGTTCCAAGGACGCGCTGTTCGAAGGCATCCAGAAGGAGATGTACTCGGCCTTCGAGAACACCTTCATGATGTACCTGCCGCGCCTGTGCGAACACTGCCTGAACCCGGCCTGTGTCGCCAGCTGCCCGTCCGGCTCCATCTACAAGCGTGAAGACGACGGCATCGTGCTGATCGACCAGGACAAGTGCCGCGGCTGGCGCATGTGCGTGTCGGGCTGCCCGTACAAGAAGATTTACTACAACTGGACTACCGGCAAGGCCGAGAAGTGCATCTTCTGCTACCCGCGTATCGAAGCCGGTCAGCCGACTGTGTGCTCCGAGACCTGCGTTGGCCGCATCCGCTATCTGGGCGTGCTGCTGTACGACGCCGACAAGATCGAAGCCGCTGCCAGCGTCGAAGATCCGAAGAGCCTGTACGAAGCGCAACTGGGCGTGTTCCTCGACCCGAACGCACCGGAAGTGATCGCCGAAGCCAAGAAGCAGGGCATCGCCGACAGCTGGTTGCTGGCCGCACAGAACTCGCCAGTCTACAAGATGGCGATGGAGTGGAAGGTAGCGTTCCCGCTGCATCCGGAATACCGCACGCTGCCGATGGTGTGGTACATCCCGCCACTGTCGCCGATCCAGTCCGCACTGGAAAACGGCCTGATCGGCGAGAACGGCATCATCCCGGACGTGAAAGACTTGCGCATCCCGATCCAGTACCTGGCCAACCTGCTGACTGCCGGCAAGGAAGAGCCGGTGGTGAAAGCGCTGGAAACCATGGTCGCCATGCGCCGCTACATGCGCAAGAAGAGCGTGGAGAAAGTCATCGACGAAAGCACGCTGAAGGGCACCCATCTCAAGGCCGCGCAAGTGGAAGAGATGTATCAGGTGATGGCGATTGCCAACTACGAAGACCGCTTCGTGATTCCGTCCAGCCACAAGGAAATGGTGGAAAACACCTTCGACGACAAGGCCAGCTGCGGCTTCACCTTCGGTAACGGCTGCTCCAGCGGCACGTCCGAGCCTAGCCTGTTCGGCAAGAAGAAGGCTTCCCCCATCGTGTTCCACGACATGCGTCGCGACCGCAAGGCCAACGCCGGAGAATGAGCATGCACAACCCGATGATTTATCGTGCGCTGGCGGCGCTGCTGGGTTACCCGCAGCCTGACCTGATCGCCGCGCTGCCGGAAATCCGCGCAGTGCTGGCCGACGACGCCACCCTGGTGGCCGCGGTCGAGCCGCTGCTGCAAAGGTTGGCCGCAGGCGAGCTGATCGAGGTACAGCAGGACTACGTGCAGATCTTCGACCGCAACCCGTCGCACTCGCTGCACCTGTTCGAGCATATCCACGGCGAGGACCGCGCCCGCGGTCAGGCGATGGTGGACCTGATCGAGGAATACAAGGCGCACGGCTTCGAGCCGGTCAGCGAAGAGCTGCCGGACTATGTGCCGCTGTTCCTGGAATTCCTGTCGCTGTGCGAGGCCGACGAAGCCAATCGCCTGCTGGGTGATGCGGTGCACGTACTGGCCCACGTCGCCGGCCGACTGGTGGAAAGCGGCAGCGACTACGCCGGCGTGCTGCAGGCGCTGGTCTCGCTGTCGCCGGTAGCACCGGAGCCACTGTCGGTGCCGCCGATCCGCGACATGGACGAAGCGCTGGAAACCTTCGGCCCCGGTGCCGATGGTGTCGAGCCACTGCTGAAGCCGACGCTGCCGCACATCGCCCCGGTCAATTTCTATCCCAAGGGTAGCGGCCCGGCCGCCTGCCATTAATCCGCTGACGGTCCGGGTGGGCGCTGGCGCTCACCCGTTGGCCGCAAGGAGAAAGACATGGACTACTTGCATCAATTCGTTTTCGGGATCTATCCCTACATCGCGCTGGCCATTTTCCTGCTCGGCAGCCTGATGCGCTTCGAGCGCGAGCAATACAGCTGGAAGAGCGAATCCAGCCAGCTGTTGCATCGCGGCAGCCTGCGCCTGGGCAACATCCTGTTCCACCTCGGCATCATCGGCCTGTTCTTCGGTCATGCCGTCGGCCTGCTGACGCCGGTGGCGGTGTGGGATGCGCTGGGCGTGACGCACAGCTTCAAGCAGGTATTCGCGATGACCGCCGGCGGCATCATGGGTACCCTGTGCCTGATCGGCGTGCTGCTGCTGTTGCATCGCCGCTTCTCCAACGACCGTCTGACGGCAAACACCACCTGGCGTGACAAGCTGGTGCTGCTGTGGATCTTGGCTACCTTGCTGCTCGGCCTGTCAACCATCGCGGTATCGGCCGGCCATCTGGATGGTCACGAAATGGTGTTGCTGATGAGCTGGGCACAGCACATCATCACCTTCCGTGGCGATGCCGCCACCTTTGTTGCCGGCGTGTCGCCGATGTTCAAGGCGCACCTGTTCATGGGCATGACCCTGTTCGTGATCTTCCCGTTCACCCGTCTGGTGCACGTGTGGAGCGGTTTTGGTGCCGTGACCTACCTCGGTCGCACCTGGCAGCTGGTACGGCCGCGCCATTAACAAGCATTGTTGTTGAAAAAAGGCCTGATTTCGCAATCAGGCCTTTTTTGTGCTTAATCAACGCGGATGTTGCAGCGCACTGCAATACTGACGGCGAATCAAGCCGATCCCGTGATTGCAGTGCAACATGTTGGCCGCACAATCAGTTGCGAATACACTATGCTTGATGCCTATACAAAATAAAACATGACCGGGCCGCAACGGTTTTAGAACGTGCCTGACAAGATTTCTCTACCCACCGGAGTCAATGCCATGCTTTCCCGCCTCAGTATTGGTCACAAGCTGATCCTGCTTGTCCTGCCGTTTGGTCTGATGACCTTCTTCCTGGCTTCGACGCTGTCACTGCAGCGCTACAGCTTCCTCGGCGACATGCAGCAAGCCAAGCATCTGGTATCGGTTTCGACACTGGCCTCGACGCTGGTGGACACACTGCAGGCCGAGCGCGGCCTGAGCAACGGCTATCTGAACGGGCAGGGCGCACTGCCGCCTAGCCTGGGCGAAGCGCGCAGCAAGGCCGACGCCGCGCTGAAAGCACTGGAAAGCACCGCAGCGGCACTGCCGGATGGCGAGGTTAAACAGCGCGTTAATACCGTGGCCGGCGGTGTGCGCGGCCTGCTGGGGCAGCGTGGCGCCATTGACGGGCGGAGCCTGGCGGCACCGGCCGCCTTTGCCGCCTACAGCCAGCAGATCGAGGCGCAGATCGCGCTGGTCGCCAGCCTCGGCACCGCTTCCGACGAGGGCGATGTCATCCGCTTCAGCACCGCCTTGTCCAACCTGCTGTGCACCAAGGAATACGCCGGCCGCGAGCGCGGTTTCGTCAACGGTGCGCTGGCCGGCGGCGGTCTGACCCAGGCCAGCCTCGGCCAGGCCATCGGCCTGCAGGCGCGCCAGGACGGCTGCGCCGGACAGCTGCTGCTGCTGGCGCCACCAGAGCTGGCGCAATCGCTGCAACCGTTCCTGCAGTCCGATGCTGCCGCCACCCTGAAACAGTTGCGCAGCAGCATCTACGGCGCCGAGCCGGGCACGCCGCCGAGCGTGACGCCGGAGCAATGGTTTGCCGCCACCTCGGCGCAGATCGGCCAGCTGAAAACGGCGCAGGAAAAGCTGCTGCAGCAGCTGGATGACGTGGTAGCACGGAATATCGACGAAGCGTGGCGCAGCCTGATGATCACCCTCGGCGGCACCCTGCTGCTGTCGCTGCTACTGCTGATCGGCGGCCTGGCGGTGTACCGCAGCATCCGCAAGCCGGTGATGCGCCTGGAGCAACTGATGACCAGCATGAGTCACAATCTGGACCTGGCTCCACGCGCGAGGCTGGAAGGCGACGACGAGATCGCGCGCATGGGCCGTGCCTTCGACGAGCTGGTCGATGCCTTTGCCGGCACCCTGAAGGTGGTGAAGAGCAATGCTCACAGCCTGATGAGCGCCGCCGAAGCGCTGCAGACGGTCTCGGCCCGCGCCGCCTCCGCCGCGGAAGCACAAAGCGAATCGTCGACCCAGATCGCGGCGGCGGTCGAGGAAATGACCGTCGGCATCGCCTCGGTGCGCGACAACACCCACGACAACCTGACCGTGGCACAGCAGATGCAGCAGGGCGTCAACGCCGGCCGCGAGCGGATGCAGGAAACCACCCAGGCGATGCAGCACACTGCCGGCTCGCTGGACAGCGCCGGTGAGGTGATCGTCAGCCTGGCCGACAAGTCGCAGAGCATCCGCCAGATCATCACCGCGATTCGCGACATCGCCGACCAGACCAACCTGCTGGCGCTGAATGCGGCGATCGAAGCCGCCCGCGCCGGGGAAATGGGCCGCGGCTTTGCCGTGGTCGCCGACGAAGTACGCAAACTGGCGGAACGCACCGGCAAGGAAACAGTGGAAATCACCCAGCTGATCGAGGTGATCACCAACGAGACCGCCAACGCCGCCGGCCAGATGCGCACCGCGCGCACGCGCATGGAAAGCGGCCTCGACCTGGTGCAGGCCACCCTGCAGGATCTCGACGGCATTCACGACGAGGCCAACCAGACCGCGGCCAAGAGCCAGGATACTGCCGCCGCGATGCAACAGCAGGCTGCGGCCAGCAACGAAGTCGCCGTCAACATCAGCCGCATCGCCTCGCTGGCCGAAGACAATGCGCTGATCGTCGACGAGGCGGCGGCGCTGTCGGCACAGCTGAACCAGACCGCAACCGAACTGGTGGCGCAAGTCGACCGCTTCAAGCACACCTCGCAAGCCTGAACCGCACTTTTCGCCCGGCAATGACAATGCGGCCAACCTTTCTCAAGGTTGGCCGCATTGTTTGGGGCGCGGGTAACCGGTCACGAAGTGTGGCCCAGACCCTGTTCATCATTTCGCGAGCCAAGGCCAGGCAAGGCGGTGGGCCAAAAATGCGCCGTTGATGTTGAGATCAATACGCCTGTTCTGGCCCATTCCAGCACCGGTTCACGCCGCGCAGCAGATCGTGTACAGGTGCTCAGTCCTGCGCCACCGGCGACAGCGCACGACGCACGGTGTCTTCGTCCAGCGCCGCTGAGCACAGCTCGATGAAGCGGTAGGCGTAGCTGCGCAGGTAGTGGCCGCGGCGGATGGCGACGCGGGTGGTCTGGTGGCCGAACAGCGGCGCACCTTCCACCACCCGCACCTGCGTATCGCGCTGCGGGTCCACCGCCATCGAGGCGATGATGCCGACGCCCAGCTCCAGCTCGACATAGGTCTTGATCACGTCGGCGTCCAGTGCCGCCATCACGATGTCCGGTGCCAGCGCGGCATCGGCGAAAGCGCGGTCGATCTGCGCGCGGCCGGTAAAACCGTGGTGGTAGGTGACGATCGGGTAGTCGGCCAGCGTTTCCAGCGTCAGTGGCTGCTGGTGCAGCGGGTGCGCGGGTGGCGCGATCACCGCGTGGTGCCAGCTGTAGTAGGGGAAGGACACCAGTTCCGGCACCTCGGCCACCGCCTCGGTGGCGATGCCGATGTCGGCCTCGCCGGCCAGCAGCAGCCGTACCAGCTCGTCCGGGCTGGCCTGGTGCAGCACCAGGTGCACCTTGGGGAAGGACTTCTTGAACGCGGTGACCACCTTGGGCAGCGCGTAGCGCGCCTGGGTGTGGGTGGTGGCGATGGTCAGCTGGCCCTCGTCGCGCTGGCTGAACTGCTCCGCCAGGCGCTTGATGTTGCCGGCGTCCAGCAGCATGCGCTCGACGATGGTCAGCAGCTCCTTGCCTGGGTCGGTCAGGCCGAGAAAACGCTTGCCCTTGCGCACGAACAGCTCCACCCCCAGCTCGTCCTCCAGGTCCTTGATGTGCTTGGACACGCCGGACTGCGAGGTGAACAGCGCGTTGGCCACCTCGGTCAGGTTGAAATTCTGTCTTACCGTCTCGCGGATGATGCGTAGTTGCTGGAAGTTCATGCGGCACCTGCCGTTTCGGGGTTGGCAAACACGCGCACGCTGCGCGGCTGCAGGCGTACCGGCTCGCCGGCGATCAGGCTGCCGGCCAGCGGGTGGCTGGCCGGCAGTTCGACATCGAAATGCTGGCCGGCCACGTCGTCGCGGCCTTCCAGCTCCACGCGGGTCAGCGCGCCCAGCGTCAGCACGCGGCTGATACGCGCCGGAATGCCGTGGCCGAACTCGTGGCGCACGATGTCCAGCTCGTGCGGGCGCACGAAGGCGATCACCTCGCCGTGCTGGCCGTTCTGCTCGGCGGTGAGGGTGGCGTTGCCGATGGCGATGCCGCCGGCGCTGCTGTGGCCCTCGAAGCGATTGGCGGCACCGAGGAAACCGTACACGAAGGGCGTCGCCGGCTGCTGGTAGACCTCGGCCGGGCTGCCGATCTGCTCGACGCGGCCGTGGTTCATCAGCACCACGCGGTCGGCCACTTCCAGTGCCTCTTCCTGGTCGTGGGTGACGAAGATCGAGGTGATGTGCAGCTCGTCGTGCAGGCGGCGCAGCCAGCGGCGCAGCTCCTTGCGCACCTTGGCGTCCAGCGCGCCGAACGGCTCGTCCAGCAGCAGCACGCGTGGCTCCACCGCCAGCGCGCGTGCCAGCGCGATACGCTGGCGCTGGCCGCCGGACAGCTGCGCCGGGAAGCGGTCGGCTAGCCAGTCCAGCTGCACCAGTTGCAGCAGCTCGTGCACCTTGCGTTTGATCTCGGCTTCGGACGGACGGATGTTGCGCGGCTTCATGCGCAGGCCGAAGGCGACGTTGTCGAATACGGTCATGTGGCGGAACAGCGCGTAGTGCTGGAACACGAAGCCGACCTGGCGCTCGCGCACGTGGGTGTCGGAGGCGTCGTCGCCGTCCAGCAGCACGCGGCCGCTGTCGGCCTGCTCCAGCCCGGCGATGACCCTTAGCAACGTGGTCTTGCCGCAGCCGGACGGTCCCAGCAGTGCCACCAGCTCGCCGCTGGGGAAGTCCAGCGTCAGGTTGTCCAGCGCAATGAAGTCACCGAAAGCCTTGTGGATATTCTGTACCTGGATGCTCATCTTTTTTCTCCGTGGCCGCGTCATGCGCGGCCCGTTCAAATTGGGGCAAGGTTGGCCGCAACGGCCAGCCTGTTGCGATCAGTCATGCGCCTGCGCGGCGCGCCATTCGATCCAGCTCTTCACTGCCAGCGTCACCAGTGCCAGCAGCGCCAGCAAGCTAGCCACGGCGAAGGCGGCGGCGAACTGGTACTCGTTGTAGAGTATCTCCACGTGCAGCGGCAGGGTGTTGGTCTCGCCGCGGATGTGGCCGGACACCACCGACACCGCGCCGAATTCGCCCATCGCCCGCGCATTGCTGAGGATCACGCCGTACAGCAGCGCCCAGCGCACATTGGGCAGCGTCACGTGCCAGAACACCTGCCAGCCGCGTGCCCCCAGCACCACCGCCGCTTCTTCTTCCTCGCGCCCCTGCGCCTGCAAGAGCGGAATCAGCTCGCGGGCGACGAACGGCACGGTGACGAACACGGTGGCCAGCACGATGCCCGGCACCGCGAAAATCACCTTGATGTCGTGCTCCAGCAGCCAGGGGCCGATCCAGCCGTGGCTGCTGAAGACCAGTACGTAGATCAGGCCGGCCACCACCGGCGACACCGAGAACGGCAGGTCGATCAGCGTGATCAGCAGCTGCTTGCCGCGGAAATCGAAGCGGGTGATCGCCCACGCCGCCGCCACGCCGAACACCAGGTTCAGCGGCACCGAGATGACCGCCGCCAGCAGCGTCAGCGTCACCGCCGACAGCGCGTCCGGCTCTACCAGCGCGTCGAGGTAGGTGTGCCAGCCCTTGGCCAGCGCCTCGGCAAACACCACCGCCAGCGGCAGCAGCAGGAAGATGGCGAAGAAGGTCAGCGCCACGCCGAGGATGGTGTACTTCACCCAGCGCGCCTCGCGGGTGGCCTGGCGGCTTTCCAGCAGCGCGGCGCGGTCGTGCTGGGCATACAGATTGGCAGTTATGGCGGCCATTATTCGCTCCTCCCGTTACGGCGTGCCTGCCACGCCTGCAAGCCGTTGATGGCCAGCAGCAGCAGGAAAGACGCCACCAGCATCACGCTGGCAATGGCGGTGGCGCCAGCGTAGTCGTACTGCTCCAGCTTGCTGATGATCATCAGCGGAGTGATTTCCGACACCATCGGGATGTTGCCGGCGATGAAGATCACCGAGCCGTACTCGCCGACGGCGCGGGCAAAGGCCAGCGCGAAGCCGGTCATCAGCGCCGGCTGCAACACCGGCAGGATCACGTGGCGGAAGGTCTGCCAGCGGTGCGCGCCGAGGCTGGTGGCGGCTTCTTCCAGCTCGGTTTCCAGGTCTTCCAGCACCGGCTGCACCGTGCGCACCACGAAGGGCAGGCCGATGAATACCAGTGCCACCAGCACGCCCAGCGGGCCGAACGCCACCTTGATGCCCAGCGGCTCCAGGTACTGCCCCAGCCAGCCGTTACCGGCGTACAGGGCGGTCAGCGCGATGCCGGCCACCGCGGTGGGCAGCGCGAACGGCAGGTCCACCAGTGCGTCGACCAGCTTCTTGCCGGGAAAGCGGTAGCGCACCAGCGACCACGCCAGCAGCAGGCCGAATACGGTGTTGATGGCGGCGGCCAGCAGCGCCATGCCGAAACTGAGCTGGTAGGAGGCCAGCACCCGCGGCGCGGTCACCGCGTCCCAGAACGCTTCCAGACTCAGGCTGCTGGCACGGATGAACACCGCCGCCAGCGGAATCAGCACCACCAGCGACAGGTAGGTCAGGGTGAAACCCAGCGACAGGCCGAAGCCGGGTAACACGCGGGGCAAGGTCGGCGCTTTGGTCATGGTGCGCCTCCGTCATGGGTAGTAGGCATCGCGGCATCCTGTTTTTATATAACTGCAAACAGGATATTGCCGATGGCCTTATTCCGAAAATAAGGAATTCTTCGTTGCTTATTCAATAAGCGAAAAAGCCGGCAGCGGGAACGGGATGGGTGTGAGCGGGCAAACCCTCAACCGGTGAGCGGCGGCTGCAGTCAGCCGGACAACGGGCGTTGTGCCTGTGGGCAAGGGATATAGATCGGGGGAGGGGAAGAAACGGTCGCAGTCAGCGGCCGGGTGCCGGGCGGCACGCTGACTACAGGTTGCCTTGCGGCCAACCTTCCACCTGCTGGCGCAGCTGTTGCAGCAGCAGGCGCAATTCGCCGAGCGCGGCATCGCCTTCGCCGCGCAGGGTGTGCAGCCGGCTGCCCCAGCGGCTGGCAAAGGCGACGGTACTGGTCAGCCGCGGCCAGTGCGCCTGCGGCGGGTGGCAGACGGTGAGGCTGGGGAAGGGCAGCGGCGCGGCGGCGGCGAGGTCACCGCTGGGGGACAGCAGCAGGGCGCCGAGGGTGCGCTGCGGGTGGCGCGCCAGCACCGTCAGCGCCGGCAGGCACAGCTCGCCGGCGGCCAGCAGCAACACGCTTTTGCCGTGGCTATGCAGCCACTCGTCCAGCTCGGCGGCGCGCGCCAGCAGCAGCGCGTTCTGCTGGTGCCCGAGCCGCAGCAGGGTGTGGCCATCCGCCTCGCGGGCATCGGCCAGCACCAGCAGCGTACTCAGCGCGGCAGCAGGCTCAACGGGTAATGATCTGGTCAAAGATCGCTCCATCGGCGAAGTGGGTCTTCTGCGCGCGGGTCCAGCCGCCGAACACCTGGTCGATGGTGAACAGCTTCACCTTGCTGAACTTGTCGGCGTACTTGGCAGCCACCTTGGCGTCACGCGGACGGTAGTAGTTGGCCGCCGCCAGTTCCTGGCCTTGCGGGCTGTACAGGTATTGCAGGTAGGCTTCGGCCACCTTGCGCGTACCCTTTTTGTCGACCACCTTGTCCACCACGCTGACCGGTGGTTCGGCCAGGATGGACAGCGACGGGGTCACGATGTCGAACTTGTCCGGGCCCAGCTCCTTGGTGGCGAGGTAGGCTTCGTTTTCCCACGACAGCAGCACGTCACCGATGCCGCGCTGGGTGAAGCTGACCAGCGAGCCGCGGGCGCCGGAATCCAGCACTTTCACGTTCTGGAACACCTTCTTCACGAAGTCCTGCGCCTTGACGTTGTTGCCGCCCGGCTGTTTCAGCGCGTAGCCCCACGCCGCCAGGTAGTTCCAGCGTGCTCCGCCGGAGGTTTTCGGGTTCGGCGTCACTACTTCCACGCCGGGTTTGGTCAGGTCGTTCCAGTCCTTGATCGCTTTCGGGTTGCCCTTGCGCACCAGGAACACGATGGTGGAGGTGTACGGTGACGCGTTGTTCGGCAGGCGTTTCTGCCAGTTGGCCGGGATCAGCTTGGCTTCGGTGTGCAGCGCGTCGACGTCGTAGGCCAGCGCCAGCGTCACCACGTCGGCCTCCAGGCCGTCGATCACGCCGCGCGCCTGCTTGCCGGAGCCGCCGTGCGACTGCTTGATGGTGACGGTTTCACCGGTCTTGGCCTTCCAGTGCTTGGCAAAGGCGGTGTTGAAATCCTGGTACAGCTCGCGCGTCGGGTCGTAGGACACATTCAGCAGGCTGACATCGGCGTAGGCGAAGCTGGCGCTGCCCAGCAGCAGGGCGGTGATGATCTGGCGGGACGAGAACGACATGATGGTTTCCTTGTGTGCGTGCAGTGATGGCACCACTGTAGCGGGCGCTCTTATGCAAACAAACCAAGAAAATCTGTATTGCTAATCGCGTTTGGCGATATCAAAACCGGCGAGCTAGCCCGGTTGCAGTGCGCCGGCCGACAGTCGGATGCGCTGCCCCGCGCTCAGCGTGGCAGCATCCTGCGCGCTGAGTAGCACTTCCACCAGCTCGCCGGCGATCAGCACCGTCACCCGCCACATCACGTCGGCCGGCTGGCAGGCCAGCACCTCGCCGTGCAGCGCGACGCGACTGCTGTCGCGCGGCGTCTGCAAAAACACCTGCGCCGGTGTGCCCTGCGCGCTGATGCGGCCGTGCTCCAGCTGCAGCACCTGGTCGGCCACCGCGAAGATCTCGCCCAGATCGTGGCTGACCATCACCGTGGTCAGTGCAAAGCGCTGGTGCATGTCACGCAACATCCGCTGCAGCTCACGGCGCAGGCCGTGATCCAGTGCCGACAGCGGCTCGTCCAGCAACAGCAAGGTTGGCCGCATCGCCAGCGCCCGCGCCAGCGCCACGCGCTGCTTCTGGCCGCCGGACAGCTGCGCCGGGCGCTGCCGTGCCAGCGCCGCCAGCCCGCACACTTCCAGCAGTTCCCGCACCAGTGCGCCATCGCCGCGTGCGGCGCCAAAGGCGATGTTGTCGGCCACGCTAAGGTGCGGAAACAGTGCGTAATCCTGGAACACCATGCCGATACGGCGCTGCTGCACCGGCAGGCTGTGGTTTGCGCGCAGCCAGTCGGCGCCGTTCACCCGCAGCCAGCCATCATCGGCCGTTTCCAGCCCGGCCAGCAGCCGCAGCAGCGTGGTCTTGCCGGCGCCGGACGCGCCGCTGAGTACGGTAAAACTGCCGGCGGCCAGCGTGGCGGCGACGTCCAGCTGCAACTGGCCGTTGGCGCCGTGGCGGGTTTTCTGCAGCGAAAATTCGATCATGCGATACGCTCCGCGCGGCGGCGCAACAGGTTGACCAGCAAGACCACGGCAAAGGAGAACGCGCACAGGATGGCGGCGTAGGCGTGGGCGGCCGGGTAGTTCAGCGCCTCGACCTCGTTGTAGACCGCGATCGACGCCACCCGCGTCACGCCGGGGATGTTGCCGCCTATCATCAGTACCAGGCCGAATTCACCGACGGTGTGGGCAAAGCTCATCACCACGCCGGCCACCAGTGCCGGCCGCACGCAGGGCAGCTCGACGCGCAGCAGGGTGGAGAGCCGTGATTTGCCCATGGTCCAGGCCGCCTCGCGCAGGCTGGGCGGCAAGCCGCTGAGCGCCGCCGCCACCGGCTGCACCATGAACGGCAGGCTGAACAGCACCGAGCCGATCACCAGCCCGGCAAAGGAAAACACCAGGTTGACGCCGAATGCCTCTCGCAGCCAGGCGCCGGGCGCATTGGCCGGCGACAGTGCCAGCAGCAGGTAGAAGCCGAGCACCGACGGCGGCAGCACCAGCGGCATCGCCACCAGCGTGTCTACCAGCGGCCGCAGCCGCGATCGGCTGTGCGCCAGCCACGCCGCCAGCGGCAGACCGAGCAGCAGCAGAAGCAGGGTAGTGGTCGCCGCCAGCCGGAAGGTCAGCCACAGCGGGGCGAGATCGAGTCCGCTCATGGTGCCGGCTCCAGCAGTTGCAGCGCGTTGGACTTGATCAGCGCGTACACCGTCATGCCCTCATGCAGCGCCAGCGAGTCGCAGGAGCGGCGGGTAATCACCGCGTGCAGGGTGGCGCCGGCGCTGTGCAGCGTGACATCACTGAACAGCTCGCCGTGGCGGATGGCCACGATGTGGCACGGCAGGCTGTTGCGGATGCTCAGCGTCGGGCAGGGCGCGGTGGATAGCGCCACGTCCAGCTCGCGGAACAGCACCTCCACCGTTTGCCCGGCCTGCCACGGCGGCAATGCGGCACTGGCAAACGCGGTGCAAGGTTGGCCGCACAGCGTCAGCTCCAGCAGGTGCAGGCCGTCGGCGCTGTGCAGCGCGTGGATGGTGGCCGGCAGCCGGTTCATGGCAGGCGGTAGCCGTAGCGCTGCAGGATCTGCCGCGCGGCCGGGCCGGACAGGTAGTCGAACAGCTTGCGCGCGTCTGGGTTGGCTGCCGCCGGTTTCAGCAGCACCATGTCCTGCACGATGGGCTGGTGGCTGGCGGCGGGGATGTCCACCCAGCGGCCGATGTCCTTCATCTGCGGCGCCAGCACCAGCGCCTTGGCGACAAAGCCGGCCTGCGCCGCGCCGCTGTCGACGAACTGCGCCGCCTGCGCGATGTTGTCGCCGCTGACCAGCCGCGGCGTGACGCTGGCGCTTAGCCGGTAGTAGTCCAGCACCCGCAGCGCTTCGCTGCCGTAGGGCGCGGTGCGCGGATTGGCGATGGCGATCTTGCCGCTGCCGGCCGCCAGCCACTGCTGCCACTGCTTGGTATTGAATTGCGGGTCTTTCGACCACAGCACCAGCGCGCCCAGCGCGTAGCTTTTCGGTGCCTGCAGCGTAAAGCCGGCCTGCGCCAGCTTTTGCGGAAACTCGTTGTCGGCGGACAGGAACAGCTCGAACGGTGCGCCGTTCATGATCTGGGTGGCGAACTTGCCGGAAGAGGCGAACGACGGTTGCACCGCGATGCCGGTGTCGCGGCTGAAGCTGGCGGCGATGTCGGCAAACGCATACTGCACGTTGGCCGCCACCGCCACCTGTACCGGCGCGGCGTTGGCGAGAGAGGTGGCGCACAGCGCCAGCAGACTGCACAGCAGGGTAGGTTTCATCGGGTTTCCGTTTAGTCGAGTATGCCCAGAATCACGCTCTGGGACGAGAATAGCGCGCACACCGCGTCGTCTACCGCGATGGCGAGGCTGGCCAGGCTGTCGTTGTCGACCATCGCGCACAGGCTGTAGCCGCCGGGCAGGGTGACGATCACCTCGCTGTTGACCAGGCCGGCGGTGATGCGGCCAACCTTGCCCGGCAGGCGGTTGGCGATGGCGATCTGCGCCGCCGCCTGCGGTAGCGCCAGGGTGACCCACGACGCCTTGATCAGCGCGATGGCGTGGCCGCCTTCGTGCAGTGCCAGCTCGTCGCAGCTTTCGCGGGTGATCTGTGCCTGCAGCTGGCTGCCGCCGGGTAGGCGCAGGGTGATGGTGTCGTTGACCGCGCCGCGCTGGATGTGGCTGATTTCGCCGGCCAGCTGGTTACGCGCCGAGGTACGCACCGCCAGCCGGGCCAGCAGCGCCAGCGTCTGCCGCTCCTGCTGCGAGCCGGCCTGCAGCGCGACGCCGGTTTTCTCCCACGCGTCCAGCAGCTGTTCGCCCAGCGCGGTCAGCCGCGTGCCGCCGCCGCCCTTGCCGCCGGTCAGCCGCGCCACCAGCGGTTGCGGACTGAGGTTGTTGATGTTGTCGATGTGCTGCCACGCCGCCTTGTAGCTGAGCTGGCACTGGCGCGCGGCGGCGCTGATCGAGCCGTGCTCGCGGATGGCGCGCAACAGCGCGATGCGCTGGCCGGTGCCCTTGCCGGCGAAGGGTTGCAGCAACTCGCTCATCGCTATTCTTTCGCTATTCAAAAACGGGATAACGTTAGCGCGAAACAAGGGGCTGTGCAAGCCCCTTGTCATGACGCGCCGCCTCAGGCCTTGTCCAGGCCGTGCTCCACCGCGTACACCGCCGCCTGCACCCGGCTGCTCAGGCTCAGCTTGCGCAGGATATTCTGTACGTGCACCTTGATGGTGCTTTCCGCCAAGTCCAGCGCACGGGCGATTTCCTTGTTGCTGGCGCCGGAGGCAAGGTAGCTGAGCGTTTCGCGCTCGCGCGGCGTCAGGCTGTCCAGCTCCTGGTTGCGCGGTTCGGCGACCGGTGCGCGCAGGCGCGCCACCAGCTTGGCGGTCATCTCCGGTGACAGCACGCTGTCACCGTCCACCGCGCGGCGGATGCTGCTGAGCAGGAAGTCGGCGTTGATGTTCTTCAGCAGGTAGCCGCGCGCGCCGCTCTTCATGCACTCGGCGAGGTCTTCTCCGTCCTCGGACACGGTCAGCATCAGCACCGCCAGCTGCGGCTGGGTGACCAGAATTTGCGACAGCGCGTCGCGACCGTGCATTACCGGCATGTCCAGATCCAGCAGCACCACGTCGGGCTTGAGCAGTTCGGCCTGCTTGACGCCTTCCAGCCCGTCGGCGGCCTCGCCGATGACCTCGAAATCCGGCTGGCGTTGCAGCAGCGCCTTGAGGCCGCTGCGGAACAGTGTGTGGTCGTCGACCAGTAAGATACGGATGGCAGTACTCATGCGGCTTGTCTTTCTGTGTGCGGCAGGGTGAGGGTGACGGTGGTGCCGCCGCCGTCCCGGTTTTCGATCTGGATGCGGGCGTTGATGCGCGATGCCCGCTCTTGCATGATGGACATGCCGACGTGGCGTGCCTGGCGCGCGGCCAGTACCGCGGCGTCAAAGCCGCAGCCGTCGTCGCTGATGCGCATCACGAAGTCGTCGTGATTGTCGATGTCGATGTCGACGCGGTGTGCCTGCGCGTGCTTGCGCACGTTGGACAGCGCCTCCTGCAGGATGAAGATCACCTGCAGCTGCTGTTCCGGGTTCAGCGGCAGGCCGTTGCCGCGCAGCTGGTACTGGGTCAGCACCCGTGCCTGCTGCTCGAAGCGCTTGAGCAGGGTGTTGACCGCGTCGGGGAAGTCTTCCTTGCTGATGCGGGTGCGGAAGTTGAGCAGCAGCTCGCGCACGTCCTCGTAGCACTCCTGCACCCCGGTCTTGATGAAGGCCAGGTTTTCGCGCGCCTGCTCGTCCTGGGTGTCGCCGAGCGCGCTCTCCAGCATCTGCACCTGCAGGTTGAGGAAGGACAGCGACTGCGCGATGCTGTCGTGCAGGCCCTGCGCCATCAGGTTGCGCTCTTCCGAGACCGCAAACTGGCGGTCGCGGGCGGCGAGACGCAGGTTCTCGATGGCGACGCCGAGGTGGCTACCCAGCGTCTCGATCAGGAACTGCTCCTGCGCACTGAGGCGGGTGTCGTCACGGAAATAGAGGGTGAAGATGCCGACGTTCTGCTGGTTGACGCGAATGTGGAAGATCGACACGCTGCGGAAGCCGGCGCGCTCGCAGTGTTTCTGCTCCTTTTGCGGCAGCTCGCGGAACAGGCGGATCACCGAGCTGGGCTGATCGACGGCGGCGCCGCAGTAGCAGCTGTCGATGTGGGCGCAGTCGTGGGTGTGGATCATGCCGTCCGGCAAGCCGATCTGCGCCACCGGCTCCAGCTTGCCGCGCTTGCTGTCGACGATGCGCACGCTGGCGGCGTCGGCATTGGTCAGCTGGATCAGGCGCTCGATGAAGCCCTTGCACATGGTGTTGAGATCGTGCGACTCGTGCAGGTAGGTGGTGACGCCGTACAGCGTGGTCAGCTGGCGGTTTTTCTCGTCCAGCGAGCGCGTCTTGTCGCGCACCTTGTCTTCCAGCGTCGCGTACAGCTCTTGAAGGCGGCCGGCCATCTGGTTGAAACCGGCGGACAGGATGGCGAATTCGTCGTTGCCGACTACCGGCACCCGGGTCGCCAGCTCGCCATCGCGCACCTGCACGATGGCCTCGCCCAGCTCGTTCAGCGGGCGGATGATCAGCAGGAACATCAGGTACATCATGGTGATGGCACCGATGATGGCCATCGCCATCAGCGTCATCTGGAAGAAGCGCAGCAGCGTGGTATTGCGCGCGTTGTCTTCCTCTACCAGTCGCACCAGCTTGTCGATGCGGTTGACGAAGGCGCCCAGGTCGACGCGGGTGGTATTGCGCCGCGGGTCGAGCTGCGCCTGCGCCATTTTCGGCAGCATCTCGTGCTGCCAGTAGCGGGCGATTTCCGCCGCCTGCGAGCGTACTTCGACATTGTCGGGCAGGAACAGCGGTCGAGCCGGGTCGCCCTTGCGCAGTCGCGCCATGGTATCGCTGAACTGGGCTGCTTCTTGCTGAACCTGGGCCGGATCGGCGCCTTCGCTGACCAGCAGCGCGACGCGGTAGCTGCGCATGCGCAAGCTGCCGGCATCGTTGATGGCGGCGGCGCCGCCTTCCAGTTTCCAGGACAGCACCAGGGTGTAGCCGATGGAGGTCATCGCCAGCACCAGCCAGACGATGGTGAGAATCAGCAGCTTGCTGGACAGGCTGCGCACGGAGGGGGGGGTGGGCAGGGGCATGGCTTAGGTCGTCCGGCGTATGGTCAGCACTGGTCGCGCAGCGCAGAATCGTTGCTGTCGGCTTGCCAGTGGCCGCTCTTGCCGCCTTGTTTTTCCAGCAGGCGTACGCCGTCGATCTGCATGCCGCGGTCTACCGCCTTCAGCATGTCGTAGACGGTGAGCAGACCGGCCATCACGCCGCTGAGCGCTTCCATTTCCACGCCGGTACGGCCTACGGTCTCGCTGGTAACAAAAATGTGTACCCGCGACAGCGCCTCATCCACGCTAAAATCGACGTTGACGCGGGTCAGCGCCAACGGGTGGCACAGCGGGATCAGGTTCGCGGTTTGCTTGGTGCCCTGGATGGCGGCCAGACGGGCGATGCCGATGACGTCGCCCTTCTTGGCATTGCCGCCCTGCAGCAGCGCAAAGGTGGCTGGCAGCATGGTGATATGGCCGGTGGCCACCGCCACGCGGCGGGTTTCCGGCTTGTCGCCGACGTCGACCATATGGGCCTGGCCGGCGGCATTGAAATGGGTAAGCGGATTCATCTGGATCATCGAGTGTGGAGTCTGGTTGAACGATAGCGCCGTATGGCGTAGACCACAATCCACCAAAGGGAGAAGGTATGCAAAAAGTGCTGGGCATTGCCGGCTGGTCCGGCAGTGGCAAAACCACGCTGATCGGCGCATTGTTGCCGCTACTGGCCGCGCGCGGACTGACGGTGTCGGTGATCAAGCACAGCCATCACGATATCGAGCTGGACGTGGCCGGCAAGGACAGCCAGCGTCACCGCGCCAGCGGCGCGCACGAGGTGATGGTGGTATCGCCCTACCGTTTCGGACTGTTTGCCGAGACCCCGCAAGCGCTGACGCTGGAGCAGCAGCTGTCAAGGTTGGCCGCAGTCGACCTGGTGCTGCTGGAAGGCCAGAAAACGCTGCCGGTGCCGCGCATCGAGGTGCACCGCAGCGCCTGCGCCAAGCCGTGGCTGTACCCGGACGACCCGTTCGTGATCGCGCTGGCCAGCGACTGCGCCGCCGAAACCGATTTGCCGCAATTGCCGCTGGACGATCACGCCGCGATTGCCGATTTTATTGTCAACTGGCTGAAGGGTTCTGCATGAGCATCACGCTACTGTATTTTGGTGTCCTCAAGGACACGCTGGGCTGCAGCACGGAAACGCTGGCCTGGGCCGGCGGTACCTCCGCCACCTTGCTGGACGTGCTGCGCGGCCGTGGCGAGGACTGGTCACAGGCACTGGCGCCGGGCAAGGTGTTCCGCCTGGTGGTCAACCAGCAGATCGTGCGCGGCGACGTGGCGATTCCGGACGGTGCCGAAGTCGGCATCCTGCCGCCCGTGACCGGGGGCTGACATGTACTGCGACATTACCGTACAAAGCGCCGCCTTCGACCTTGGCGCCGAAGAGCTGGCGCTGCGCGCGCACGCCGGCGACGCCGGGGCGCTGGTGGCCTTCCAGGGCATGGTGCGTGCCCACGACGAAGCAACGCCGCTGGCGGCACTGTTTCTCGAGCACTATCCCGGCGTGACCGAGGCCGAAATCCGCCGCATCGCCGAGCAGGCCGCCGCGCGCTGGCCGCTGAGCGCCTGTCGCGTCATCCACCGCGTCGGGGCGCTGGCGCCGGGTGAGCCCATCGTGCTGGTGATCATCGCCGCCGGCCACCGTGCCGGCGCCTTCGCCGCCGCCGAATACCTGATGGACTACCTGAAAACGCAGGCCCCGTTCTGGAAACGCGAGGATTTTGTCGACGGCAGCAGCCGCTGGGTCGAAGCCAAGGCCAGCGACGACGCGGCATGCGGGCGCTGGCATGACTGAACAGGTGGCAGTGCTGCTGCTGGCCGGGGGCGAAGGCCGGCGTATGGGCGGTCAGGACAAGGGCTTGCTGCCGTGGTGCGGCCAACCTTTATACCGCCACGTGCTGGCACGGCTGGCGCCGCAGGCCGGCTGGCTGGCGATCAGCGCCAACCGTCATCTGGCTGACTACACCGCCAGCGGCCACGCCGTGTTTGCCGACGAGGCCGCCTGGCAGGGCATGGGGCCACTGGCCGGGGTCGCCACCCTGGCGGACAAGCTGCCGGACGGCATCGACTACGTGCAGCTGGTGCCGTGCGATGCGCCCTTGCTGCCGGCCGATCTGGTGGCGCGGCAGCTGGCCATCCTGCAGGCAGAGCGTCGCGCCGACGCCTGCTGTCCCTACACCATCAACGGGCCGCAGCCGGTGTGTGCGCTGCTGCGCCGCAGTGCGCTGGCGCGGCTGCCGGACTATCTGGCCAGCGGCGGACGCAGCCTGCGCGGTTTTCTCGCATTGCTGGATTGCCGCATCGTCAATTTCGACGACACCCGCGCCTTCAGCAATCTCAACGACCCGCAATCGCTGGCCCAGCTCGGCCAGTAGCCTGACGCGCTCCCGCGAGCCGGTCCTGAAAAACATTGCGGCCAACCTTGCACAAGGTTGGCCGCAATGTTTTGCAGGTTTAGTTTGCCGCTTGTTCGTCGGGCGCTGGTGGTGGCTTTCTGTTGAAGTCGTCTCGTACGCATGGTCGTGCGCTGATCGTCAACGCGTGGCGATCAAGGCTGGGGCGGATGGCGATCCGGGTGCGCTTTTCCCAGGCCGGCTTGCTTGCGGCAAACGCAAAAAGGGCGCCACGAAGGCGCCATTTGCATGCAACAGCCGGGGCTTATTGCTGGCCGAGAGGACAGACCAGCGGCACGAACTGGTTGGACGGTGCGTCCAGCCCCCACAGCGTGCCGTCGTTGAGATCGAAATACCAGCCGTCGAGGGCGACTTCGCCGGTTTTCACCTTGTCGGCCAGCCACGGGTAGGTCAGCAGGTTGTTGAGCGACACCAGGATGCCGGCCTGCTCGCAACGGCGCAGGCGGGTGGCCTCGTCCTCGGCCGCGTGGTGGCGGTAGACCAGCTCGCGCGCCGGGGCGGCGATGTCCAGCCAGCGCGTCAGTGCACTGTCCTGGGGCGTGCTGCGCTGCATTAGTGCACGAATGCCCCCGCAACCGGCATGGCCCATCACGATGATGCGCGCCACCTGCAGGTTGAGCACCGCGAATTCCAGTGCCGCGGCGACGCTGGCGTGCTGGTTGTCCGGCGAGCAGGGCGGCACCAGATTGGCCACGTTGCGGATCACGAACATCTCGCCGGGCTGGCTGCCCATCAGTGCCGGTGGATGCACGCGCGAATCGCAACAGGCGATCACCAGCGTGACAGGGTGCTGGCCATGGCGCAGCGCGGCAAACAGGTCGTTATCGGGAGAGAAGTACTGCTGCTGGAAACGGCGGAAACCTTCCAGCAGCGGGTCGGCCAGTGGCATGTCAGCCTCCGGTCATCGACATGAAGCGCACGATGCGCGTCGGTTGCTCGAGGAATTCGTGCTTTTCCGGCTTCAGCTCGATGGCGTCGCGGATGGCGGCCTCGAGCTCGGCATCGCTACAGCCGGCACGCAGCAGCGGGCGCAGCTCGAAGCGTTCTTCCTGCCCCAGGCACATGTACAGCGTGCCATCCACCGACAGTCGCACGCGGTTGCAGCTGGCACAGAAGTGCTGCGAGATCGGGGTAATCAGGCCGAGGGTGAAGCGGCCGTCCGGCGTGCGCCAGTAGCGGGCCGGGCCGCCGCCCAGCGGCTTGTCCGACGGCAGCAAGCCAAAGCGCGGCTGCAGTTGTGCCAGCAGCTTTTGCAGGTCGAGGCCGGCGGTGTGCTGGCCGGTGCTGCCCATCGGCATCGCCTCGATCAGACGCAGGATGAAGCCGTGCTCGATGCAGAACGCGACCATGGCCTCGATGTCGCCGTCGTTGACGCCCTGCATCGGCACCATGTTGATCTTGATGCTGTCGAAACCGACCTGGCTGGCGCTGGCGAGGCCGCCGAGTACCTTGTCCAGACAGTCACTGCCGGTGATGCGGCTGACGCAGTCGTCGCGCAGCGAATCGAGGCTGACATTGATGCGGTTGACGCCGGCGTCGCGCAGCGACTGCGCCTGCAGGCTGAGCTGGGTGGCGTTGGTGGTCAGCGACAGGTCGTCGACGCCGTCCAGTGCTGACAGGCTAGCGGCCAGTGCTGGCAGGTTGCGGCGCAGCAGCGGCTCACCGCCGGTGAGGCGGAAGCGGCGGGTGCCCATGCGGCTGAATGCGGCCACCACGCGGGTGATCTCGTCGAAGGTCAGCCAGTTGCTCGGTTCCTCAAAGCCCTTGAAGCCTTTGGGGATGCAATAGGTACAGCGCAGGTCGCAGCGATCGGTGACTGAAATACGCAGGTAGTCGATGGTGCGGCCGAAACGGTCTGACAACATGCGGCGTCCTTCCGTTAAATGGGGGGTATGTCTCATTCTACTCACTAGCAAACAGCCTGCCAGTCACACAAAGCATTATCGCGGCTAGATCGTAAGAACTAGGGCGGCGCCCTGATACTTGGTCGTGGCAGGGCGCCGCAGCTTACAGCGCGTGGTGAAACGGCGTGTTTGCCGGCCGGCGCTAAGGCTCAGTCCTGGGCCGGCAGGAAGTAGGGGTTGAAGCCGATGCGGCCGTAGCCGGCGTCACCGGCGAGCAGGTCCAGCGCCAGCGACGCCACATCGTCGGCAAAGGCATCTGCATCGGCATCCTGCAGGCGCGACACCACCTTCAGCGCGCCGTGGCAGCTGTCACAGCATTCCAGCTCCTGTGTGCCGCGATGGGCGTGCGGCTGCTTGCGGTCCGGCTGCGGCGCTGCGGCGTCACGGTCGGCGAGGCTGCGGTACTGCAACTGGCGGGTGTTACCGCAGGCGACGCACTTGACGCGGCTGACGTGCCATTCGCTGGCGCACAGCGAACAGCAGACGTGGCGCACGGCGTGGCCGCTATCACCACGGCGCAGCACGGACGCCACCGGCAGGCCGCCGCAGGCCGGGCAGCATGCCGACTCGCCGGCCGGCAGCGCGGCAATATCCTGCTGCCGCACGACGATGGTGGCCTGCACCTGCAGGGCGGCACCGAGCAAGGGCCAGGCGGCGGCCAGTGGGCTGTGCGCGTCGTACTGGCCGTGGCGCAGCGCGTCGGCCAGCGCCTGCAGCGCGGCATCGTCCAGTGCCAGCAGGCACAGCAGCGCACTGTGGCTGTCCGGCGGCAGCTCGACGTCAAGATGGCGCTGCAACAGCGTCAGCAACTGGCGCAGGCTGGCGCTGTTGGCCACCGCGTGTTCCACCCGGGTGGCCAGACAGGCGTGCTGGGCGCGGGCCAGCGCGGCACAGAACAGCAGGAAGTCGCGCATCGGGTGGCCTGCGGCCAACGTTGTCAGGCGCTCGGCGCGGCGGCTGAACACGGTCATGCCGGCCAGGCGCAGCGCCGGGGTGACGGCGGGGGCGGCGGTATCAACAAACAGGGTCATGGTGGGGTCTCGTCAATTCGGGGCAGATCAGGCGCGGCAGCTGGCTGTAGGCCACCAGCCGCCCGGGGCGGGCAAAGCCGGCCAGCAGCAGGCCACAGGACTCGGCCAGCGTCACCGCGTAGGAGGTCGGCGCCGATACCGCCACCAGTGCGGCGATGCCGGCGCTGGCGGTCTTTTGCACCATCTCGTAGCTGGCACGGCTGGAAACCAGCACAAAGCCGTCGCCGGTGTCGATCCGCTGCCGGCGCAGCGCACCGATCAGCTTGTCCAGCGCGTTGTGGCGGCCAACGTCCTCGCGCGCCAGCAGGATGTCGCCGTCGGCGTTGCAGAAGGCGGCGCCGTGGGCGGCACCGGTGGCGTGGTGCCACGGCTGCCAGTGCGGCAGCTCCGCCACCGCGCGGGCGACCGCGGCGGCGCGCAAGGTTGGCCGCAACGGCAGCGGCGCGATGCTCTGCGCCACCGCGTCCAGACTGTCGACGCCGCACAGGCCGCAGCCGGTACGGCCGGCCATGCTGCGCCGGCGCTGTTTCAGCGCGGCAAAGCGCGCGCTGGCGATCTCCAGCCGCAGCTCGACGCCGTGCTCGCCGGCGACGATCTCGCAGTCGTACAGCTCGCCAGGCGCGTGCAGGATGTGCTCGCTCAGCGAAAAGCCGAGCGCGAAGTCAGCCAGATCGCAGGGCGTGGCCAGCAGCACCGCGTGTGACACGCCGTTGTACACCATCGCAACCGGCACTTCCTCGATCAGCTGATCCTCGGCTATCTGCCGCAGGATCTGCCGGCGACGCGACTGCCTTCGGCCGTCGGCGAACTGGCGGCGGGGGTGGTGCCGGCGGAAGAAAGCCTGAGCCAGGTCGAAACCCGCCATATCCGCGCGGTGCTGGCCGCCTGCGCCGGCAACAAGTCGGAGGCGGCGCGCCGGCTCGGCATTTCCCGCAAGACACTGGAGCGCAAATGCCTGTCCTGGGGCGAGTAACCGGCCTGTGGCGGCGCCTGCTGCTGCCGCTGAACCGTTCGGTACGCACCCGTTTCGTCACCCTCGCGCTGCTGCCGCTGGTAGTCGGCTTTCCGGTGCTGCTGCTGTTGCTGGCAGGCTGGGGCGGGGCGGCGTTCGAGGAGCTGCTGGTTTTCAAGGTGCGCAGCGATCTAGCGGTGGCGGCTACCTATTTCGAACGGGTGCAGAGCGACGTTGGCCGTAGCATCGAGGCACTGGCCAGTTCCGAGGCGCTGGCCGATACCCGGCGCCAGCCGCGGACAAGCTCGCCCGACGCGCTGCTGCGCGAGCGCGCGCGCAGCCTGGGGCTGGACTACCTGCTGTTGCTGGACGCGCGCCAGCGAGTGGTGGCCGCTTCGCTGCCAGCCAGCCACGGCCTGCGCTACCCGCAGCCGGCGGTGGTGCTGGCCGCCAGCGGCGGCACGCAGCGTGCCACGCTGGACGTGTTCAGCCCGGCGCAGCTGGCCGCGCTGTCGCCGCTGCTGCAGGCGCGCTCGCACATCGAATTGCTGGCGACGCCCGGCGCGCGGCCGAGCCGGCGCAACGTCAGTGACAACGGCCTGCTGCTGCACGCCGCGGCCAAGGTGCCGGGGCAGCCGCTGGTGCTGGTCGGCGGCGTGCTGCTTAACCGCAACATTGAGTTCATCGACCGCATCCGCCATCTGGTGTATCCGCAGGGTTCGCTGCCGATCCGCAGCCGCGGCTCTGCCACGCTGTTCCTCGACGATACCCGCATCGCCACCACGGTGACTTACCCGCGTGGCGGGTGTGCCATCGGCAGCCGCGTGTCGCAGGAGGTGTCGGAGCAGGTACTGGGCCGCGGTCAGGCTTGGCTGAACCGGGCGAGGGTGATCGGCGACTGGTATGTGTCCGGTTACCAGCCGCTGCTGGACAGCCGCGGCCAACGTATCGGCATGCTGTACGTCGGTTTCCTGGAGCAACCGTTCGTGCTGGCCAAGTGGATGGCGCTGGCGGTGCTGTTCGTGCTGTTCGCCATCACCATGGCGGCGGCAACATGGGTGAGCTGGCGCTTTGCGCGCTCGGTAATCGACCCGGTGGAGCGCCTGCGCCAGACCATGAGCGCGGTGGCCGCCGGCCGGCTGGATGCCAGGGTCGGGGCCTTGCCGCAGCAGGACGAGCTGGCCTTGCTGGCCGCGCATTTCGACGCGCTGTTGGCGCGACTGGAGTCGCAGAACCAGGCCATGCTGCGCTGGGCCGGCGAGCTGGACGACAAGGTGGCGGAGCGCACGCGCGAGCTGGCGGCGGCCAACCATACCCTGCTCAGCGCGCAGCAGCAGCTGTTCAAGTCCGAAAAACTGGCCGCCATCGGCCAGCTGGCGGCCGGCACCGCGCACGAGATCAACAATCCGGTGGCGGTGATCCAAGGCAATCTGGAGCTGATGCAGGAGCTGCTCGGGGAGGCGGCGGCACCGGTGCAGCCGGAGATCCGCCTGATGCGCGAGCAGGTGCAGCGCATCCAGCTGATCGTGGCCAAACTGCTGCAGTACGCGCGACCGAGCGAATACGCCGGCGACCTGCAGCAGGTGCAGCCGCAGGAGGTATTCCAGGACAGCCTGTTGCTGGTCGGCTACCAGATGAACCGCGGCAATATCGCGGTGGTGAAACAGTGGCACAGTAGCGCCACGCTGCTGGCCAACCGTTTCGAGCTGCAGCAGATCCTGATCAACCTGATCCTGAACGCGATCCAGGCGATGCCGCAGGGCGGGGTGCTGACGCTGTCGGCGCACGACGCGCCCGGCAGCGACGGCCGCCCCGGTCTGCGCCTGAGCGTGGCCGACAACGGCAGCGGCATCGCCGAGGCCGATATGGCGCGGCTGTTCGATCCGTTCTTCACCAGCAAGCACGACGGCACCGGCCTGGGGCTGTGGGTGTGTCAGGGGCTGGCGGAGCGCAGTGGCGGCGTGATCGAGGCTGCCAACCAGTCGCAGGGTGGCGCGGTGTTCAGCGTGTGGCTGCCGTGCGAGCCGGCACTGGCCGCGGTGGGGCTGGCAGTGTTATAAGCACCGCTGCAGAAATCGGCGTGTCGTGCCGACGCAGAACAAGGCAGACAGCCAGCAGGTAAACAAGCATGGATATTCATACACGAGTGCGCGACGTGGCGCTGGAACTGGTCAGCGCTGGCGTGTGGCCGACGGTGCAGGAGGTGCGCGCGCGGCTGGGCACCGGCTCCAACACCACCATCAACAACACCCTGCGCCAGTGGCGGCAGGAATTCCTCGGCAAGATGGCGGCCAGTGCCCGCCACCCGGAGTGGTCGCCGGCGCTGGCGCAGGCCTTTGCCCAGGTCTGGCAGCAGGCCTGCGGCGAGGCGGAGCAGAACCTGGCCGGCTTGCGCGAAGAAGCACAACAGGAAGTGGCGCGACTGGTCGCCGAGCTGGCGCAGGCGCAGCGCGAACTGGCCACCGCCAGCGCGCAGCAACAGGCACTGATCCAGCGCTGCGACAGCGCCGAGCAGGAGCGGCAGCAGCTGGCCGCCAGCCTGACACAGCTGCAGCAGGCGCTGGCGGCGCAGGAGACACGTGCCCTCGCCAGCGAGGCGGCACTGCAGGAGGCGCGCGGCCAGATCATCGCCACCCAGCAAGCAGCCGACCAGCGCGTCGAGGCGCTGGAAGCGCGCCATGCGGTGCAGTTGCAGCAGTTGCAGCAGGATGGCGAGCGGCGCGAGGCGCTGGCCTACGAGCGGCTGGAAGGCATGCGCATCCAGCTGTACCAGCAGGTGGAAGACGAACGCACGCTGCTGCGTCAGCGCGAGCAGCAGTGGCAGGCGGAGCGGCAACAGCTGGCACAGCAACTGGCGGCGCTGCGCGACAGCAGCCAGCAGCAGCTGGCGCAACGCGCGCAGGAGAATGGCAGGTTGGCCGCAGAGCTGGCGGCGCTACAGGAACGGCTGGCGGACAGCGACACGCTGCGACAGCAATGGCAGCAGCGTCACGCCGATCTGGCCGCCGCCGAGCAGCAGCGCAGCAGCGCCCTGCAGCAACTACAGCAGGAGCAGGCGCTACTGCAGCAGCACCGCCTGCCGCACCTGCTGCTGTGGCTGCAGGCCGAACAGGCGCAGCTGGCCGCGATGCCGGCGGCGCAGCTGGCGCAGCAGGTCAGGCGCTTGCTGGCTGGCTGAACAGTTTGCCCAGCGCCGCGCACACCGGCGCCAGGTAGCGCTGGTCAAGCTCGCTGAACTGCGCCAGTTCGCTGGCGTCGATGTCCAGCACCGCCACCACCGTACCGGCGGCATCGCACACCGGCAGTACGATCTCGGAGCGCGCTGCCGATGAGCAGGCGATGTGGCCGGGGAAGGCGTCCACGTCCGGTACGATCAGCGTCTGCGCCTGCGCCCAGGCGCTGCCGCACACGCCGCGACCTTTCGGGATGCGGGTACAGGCGATCGGCCCCTGGAACGGTCCCAGCACCAGCTGCTCGCCCTTGACCAGGTAGAAGCCGGTCCACAGCCAGTTGAAGGTCTGCTGGATCGCGGCACTGCAGTTGGCCATGGCGGCGATGATATCGCTCTCGGATTCGATCAGTGCCAGCACCTGCGGTAACAGGGCCTGGTATTGCGCCTCGCGCGAGCCTTCGACGATCAGCAGCTGTTCTGCCATGGCAGGACTCCATCAGTGTGAAAAAGGGGAACGCAGCATAGCAAAAAAGCCGGGAATGCATCCCGGCTTTTTGCGTGCGGCCAACCTTGCGGCGGGCGTGCTTACATCATGTGCTGACCGCCGTTGATGGCGAAGTCGGCACCGGTCATGAAACCGGCCAGGTCGGAGGCCAGGTAGTTGACCAGACCGGCGATTTCTTCCGGCTGGCCCAGGCGGCCAACCGGGATCTGCGCGATGATCTTGTTGCGCACGTCTTCCGGTACCGCCATCACCATGTCGGTGCCGATGTAACCCGGGCTGATGGTGTTGACGGTCACGCCCTTGCGCGCCACTTCCTGTGCCAGCGCCATGGTGAAGCCGTGCATGCCGGCCTTGGCGGCGGAGTAGTTGGTCTGGCCGAACTGGCCTTTCTGGCCGTTGATCGACGAGATGTTGATCACGCGGCCAAAACCGCGCTCCAGCATCGATTCCACCACCGGCTTGCACACGTTGAACACGGAGTCGAGGTTGGTGCTGATCACCGCGTCCCAGTCGGCCTTGCCCAGCTTGCGGAAGCTGGCGTCGCGGGTGATGCCGGCGTTGTTGACCAGCACATCCACCGGGCCAAGCTGCTCGGTGATGGCGGCAACTGCCTGCTGGCACGAATCAAAATCGCTGACATCACACTGGAAGGCGTGGAAGTCGTAACCCTGGCCCTTCATGTCCGCCAGCCAGGCCTGGTCCTTGCCCGGCTTGCTGTAGGTGGTGGCCACGATGTGGCCGCTGTCGGCCAGCGCCTTGCAGATGGCGGTGCCGATGCCGCCCATGCCCCCGGTAACCAACGCGATTCGCTTGCTCATGATGCTGACTCCTTGTCTTTTTGTCGGAATGAGGGGGATGCTAGCTCCCCCTTGTTGTCATTTCATGACAGATTAGGGTCATCACCAGAAAATGTAAACGGCTTGTTACGCGAAAATTTTATTCGTTAGGCATTAACTAGCTGATTCGTCAGTTTCTGCAGCAAAGCCAGCCGGGCCGGGCGTATGCGGCCTTCATCACAGGCGCCCTTGATCGCGCAATTGGGCTCGGCGCGGTGAGTGCAGTTGTGGAAGCGGCAGTGACCGATGTAGGGGCGCATTTCCGGGAACAGGCCGGCAAGCTCGGTGGCTGCTAGGTGGCTGAGGCCGAATTCCTGCAGGCCGGGCGAATCGATGAGGTGGCTGTCTTCGTCCAGATGGTAGAGCGCGGCGTGGGTGGTGGTGTGGCGGCCGGCATCCAGTGCGATGGAAATATCGCCGACGCGCGCCTCGGCAGCCGGCAGCAGTGCATTGGTCAGCGTCGACTTGCCCATGCCGGACTGTCCGACAAAAACCGAGGTCTGGCCCTTGACCAGCGGCAGCAGCTCATTGATGTCGTGCAGGGCGCTGACGGTGACCAGGGTGTAGCCCAGTTCGCGGTACGGCTGCAGCTTGGCCAGCCAGTCGGCGGTTTCCGGCAGGTCGCACTTGTTGACGAGGATGATCGGCTCGATGTCGGCGGCCTCGGCGGCCAGCAGGCAGCGATTGAGCAGCTCTTCGTTGGGCGAGGGTACCGCGGCGGTAACGAACACGATGCGCGTGACGTTGGCCGCAATCAGCTTGGTGCGCCAGTCGTCCTGACGGTAGAGCAGGCTCTTGCGTTCGCAGGCCTTTTCGATCACCGCCTGCTCGCCGTTGATGATCGACAGTTCGACGTGATCGCCGCAGGCGTAATCGACGCGCTTGCCGCGGGTGGTGCAATCGTATTGCTGGCCGTCACACTCGACGATGAAGCGGCGGCCGTAACTGCGGATGATCTGACCTTGCTGCTTCATTTGCCGGCCGCCAGTGCTTCGGTCTTGGCGGCGCAGATGAAATCGTTGAGGGTCAGGCCCCCGGCGTCGTGGGTGCTGAAGCGGACCACGGTGCGGTTGTAGTGCACCGACAGGTCGGGGTGGTGATCCTGCTGGTGGGCGATGAAGGCCAACGCGTTGACGAAGGCCATGGTGCGGTAGTAGTCGTCGAAGCGGAAGGTCTTGACCAGCTCGATGCCCTCTACCGCCCAGCCGTCGAGGTGGGCCAGCAGCTCGGCGCGGGTCTGTTCGCTGAGGGAGTGCAGGCCGTGCTGAGCCTCGCAGTGCATGTGTTGCAGATTCATTGTGCTTGCCTTTCCAGGTGGGCGATGCGCAGGCTCGCCGGTGGATGGGAATCGTAAAAGCGCGAGTGTAGCGGGTCTGGCGTCAGTGTGCTGGCATTGTCACGGTACAGCTTGACCAGCGCGCTGATCAGTTCGCTGGCACTGCTGTGGCGGGCGGCGAAGTCGTCGGCCTGGTATTCGTGACGCCGCGACAGCAGGCTGAACAGCGGTGTCAGCGGGAAGGTGTACGCCGGCGCCGCCAGCATGAACAGCACCAGCCCCAGCGCCGGTGCCGTATCGACAACACCCAGGCCGTTATAGAACGCCGGCAGCGTCAGCAGCCAACCAAGCAAAGCCAGACTGAGGAAGGACAGCAAGAAGGTGGTGGCGATGCGCTGGCGGATGTGGCCGTGCTTGAAGTGGCCCAGCTCGTGCGCCAGCACCGCCTCCACTTCGCCCTCGTCCAGCTGGGTGAGCAGGGTATCGAAGAACACGATGCGCTTGGTTTTGCCAAAGCCGGTGAAGTAGGCATTGCCGTGGCTGGAGCGGCGCGAGCCATCCATTACGAACACGCCGTCACTGTGAAAGCCGGTGCGTGCCAGCAGGTTGTCGATGCGCTCGCGCAGCGCCGGATCGGCCAGCGGCGTGAAACGGTTGAAGCGCGGCGCGATCAGCGTCGGGTACGCCCACAGCATCGCCAGGCTGAACAGCGTCCAGCTGCACCATACCCACAGCCACGCCCAGTCGCCGGCGGCATGCAGCAGCCACAGGATCAACGTAACCAGCGGCGCGCCGACGATGGCGGCCAGTACGCCGCCCTTGGTCATGTCGGCGATATAGAGTGGCCAACTGGTGCGGTTGAAGCCGAAGCGCTTCTCGGTAACAAAGGTGCGATACAGGCTGAACGGCAGGCTGAGCACGCTGCTGAGCAGCGCCAGCACGCCGATCAGCGCCACTCCTTGCCACAAACCGCCCAGGCCGTACGCGGCCAGCAGCTGCCACAGCCACTGCAGGCCGCCACCCAGCGTCAGCGCCAGCAGTAGCACGCTGTCGGCGGCCGCCTGCCACTGTCCGGGGCGCTGCCGCGCCACGCAATAGTCGGCGGCCAGCTGGTGCTGCTGCAGCGTGATGCGGTCACGGAAGGCGGCCGGCACCTTGGCCGCATGCTGCTTTACATGGCGGATCTGGCGTTGCGACAGGTATAGCCGCAGCGCCAGCGACAGCAAAACGGCGAACAGGAAAGACCAGGTGAATAAATTCATGGCGAGCCAGGTTTGCCCAAGGGCGGTTATTAAAGGAAAATGCCTGCATTTCGTTAGAGACGAGCATTATGCCGCAAGATCCCAAGCATCTCATCTGGCTGGACATGGAAATGACCGGGCTGGAACCAGACACCGACCGCATCATCGAAATCGCGATGGTGGTCACCGACAGCCAGCTGAACGTGGTCGCCGAATCACCGGTGCTGGTCGTGCACCAGAGCGACGAAACGTTGGCCGCAATGGACGAATGGAACACCAATACCCACGGCAAGACCGGGCTCACCGCCCGCGTCAAGGCGTCGACGCTGAGCGAGGCCGAGGCCGAGCAGCAGCTGCTGGCCTTCCTGCAGGAATACATCGCCAAGGGCGTGTCGCCGATGTGCGGCAATTCCATCGGCCAGGATCGCCGCTTCATGGCGCGCTGGATGCCGGAGCTGGAGCGCTACTTCCACTATCGCAACCTCGACGTATCGACGTTGAAAGAGCTGTGCAAGCGCTGGCGTCCGGACATCGCCAAGGGCGTGGTGAAGAAGGGCAAGCACGAAGCGCTAGCAGACATCCTTGAGTCGATCGAGGAACTGCGCTATTACCGCGAACACTTCCTCAAAGTGTAAGGCGATGCCCGAGATGAGCAGTTTCCTCGAGCAGATGGCGCGCCAGCGCCACGCCGCGATCAACAGCACGCCGGTGTGGGCGCGGCTGCACCAGCACCAGCGCGCCACCCGCCACGTGCACATGCGCGAGCTGTTCGAGCAGGATGCGCAGCGCTTTTACCGCTATTCGCTGGAGCTGGACGGTCTGTTGCTGGACTACTCCAAGAACCGCATCACTGACCGCACCGTCGAGCTGCTGCTGGAGCTGGCCGATGCGGCCAACCTCAAGCAGTGGCTGCAGTGGATGCGTGACGGCGAGCGCATCAATGTCAGCGAACAGCGCGCGGTGCTGCACACCGCGCTGCGCCAGCCAGCTGGCAACAGCGTGCTGCTGGACGGCGTCAACGTGGTGGATGAAGTGCAGCAGGTGCTGGCGGCTTGCAACCGCTTTGCCGAGCAGGTGCGCAGCGGCGACTGGCGCGGCTACGACGGCCAGCCCATCCGCGACGTGGTCAATATCGGCATCGGTGGTTCCGACCTTGGCCCGCTGATGGTGCACGAGGCGCTGCGCCCGTACTGCCAGCCGGGACTGAATGTCCACTTCGTCTCCAATGTCGACGGCCAGCATCTGGCGCAAACGCTGGAACAGTGCCAGCCGGCGACCACGCTGTTCATCGTCGCCTCCAAGTCGTTCACCACCCCGGAAACGCTGCTCAACGCCCACGCCGCCCGTCGCTGGCTGGTGGCTGCCGCCGGCGACGCGGCGGTGGGGCGGCATTTCGTGGCGATTTCGAGCAACCGCCCGGCGGTGCAGGCGTTCGGCATCAATGCGGCTAACATGTTCGGCTTCTGGGACTGGGTCGGCGGCCGCTACTCGGTGTGGTCGGCGATCGGGCTGCCGGTGATGCTAGCGATCGGGCCGGATCAGTTCCGTCAGTTTCTGGCCGGCGGCGCGGCGATGGACGAACACTTCTTCAGCGCGACGTTCGCGCGCAACATGCCGGTGCTGCTGGCGCTCCTCGGCATCTGGTACAACACCTTCTATGGTGCGCACACCCACGCCATCATGCCCTACGACCACGGCCTGCGCCGCCTGCCGGCGCACATCCAGCAGCTGGACATGGAATCCAACGGCAAGCGCGTCGGCCGTTGCGGCGAGCGGCTGGATTTCGACACCGGGCCGGTAATCTGGGGCGAGGAGGGCGTCAACAGCCAGCATGCCTTCTTCCAGCTCTTGCACCAAGGCACGCGCCTGGTGCCCTGCGACTTCATCCTGCCGCTGAATTCGCACTACCCGCAGGGCGACCAGCATCGAGTGCTGGTTGCCAACTGCCTGGCGCAGACCGAGGCACTGATGCGCGGCAAGAGCGAGGCCGAGGTGCTGCGCGAGATGGCGCACCTGCCGGGCGATGAGCTGGACATGCTGCTGCCGCAGAAGCTGTTTCCCGGCAACCAGCCGTCCAACACCCTGGCGCTGGATCGGCTCACCCCCTATACACTAGGCATGCTGCTGGCGCTGTACGAGCACAAGGTGTTCGTGCAGGGCGTGATCTGGGGGGTCAACTCCTTCGACCAGTGGGGCGTGGAGTATGGCAAACAGTTGGCCGCACAGCTGCTGACGGAGATGGGCGGCAAGGCCTCTGCTCCCCACGACGCCTCCACCAGCGGCCTGATGCGACATTTCCAGGAGCGCTTTCATGGATGAATTACAGCTGGCGGCCCGGCTTGGCGAGCTGTTGCTGGCGCGCGACGAAAAGGTGACCACCGCCGAGTCCTGCACCGGCGGCGGCATCGCGCAGGCAATTACCGCTACCGCCGGCAGTTCCGGCTGGTTCGACATGGCCATCGTCAGCTACAGCAATGACGCCAAGCAGCGCCTGCTGGGGGTGCCGCCGCAGCTGTTGCTGCAGCACGGCGCGGTCAGCGAGCCGGTGGTGGCGGCGATGGCCAGCGGTGCGTTGCGGCTGGCCGATTGCCACTGGGCGCTGGCGGTCAGCGGCATCGCCGGCCCCGACGGCGGCAGCGCCGACAAACCGGTCGGTACCGTCTGTTTTGCGCTGGCCGGGCTGGCGCTGCCGCAGCCGCTGACATACACGCAACACTTTACCGGCGATCGCGCCGCCATCCGCCAACAGTCGGTGTGCAGCGCGCTGTCTACACTTTGCGCGCAATTGGCGTTGTGAATGTGGCGTGCCGGCCGCGCCGTTTTACGCATTGCGCGTAATCTGTCCGTGGTGGCCGTTTTTTTGCTAATAACTTTTTGTGACTGTGCTTATAATCACGCCCCTGTCGCAAATCGGGCCACGGCTGGCTGATGCCGGCGCCCGTGCTCGCCGACATGCACAACGAATGGCGCGCGCATGCCGAACCAATTATGGTTACCATGACCCGTTCGTTGTAACTACACGCACATTGAGGGAAACATCTCATGCAAATTTCCAAAAAACGGGGTATTGCCGCTGCTGTCATGCTGATGACGGCATCCGCAAGCTGGGCATTTGTACCGGCCGTGGTTTACGACCAGGCTGGCAAGTTTGACAAGAGCTTCAACGAAGCGGCCTACACCGGCGCCGAACGCTTCAAGAAGGCTACCGGCATCGCCTACCGCGAAGCCCAGATCGCCAACGAAGCTCAAAAAGAGCAGGTGCTGCGCAACCTGGCGCGTCGCAACGTCGACCTGATCGTGGCCGTGGGTTTCTCCTTTACCCAAGCAGTGCAGACCGTTGCCGCCGAGTTCCCAAAAGTGAAGTTCACCATCGTTGACGACGTGGCCAAGGGCGCCAACGTGCAGTCGATCGTGTTCAAGGAACAGGAAGGCTCCTACCTCGTCGGCATGGCGGCCAGCATGGCCTCCAAGTCGAAGAAGGTTGGCTTCATCGGCGGCATGGACGTGCCACTGATCCGTGCCTTCGGTTGCGGCTACACCCAGGGCGCCAAGGCGGCCAACAAGAAGGTGGAAGTGGTCTCCAACATGACCGGCACCACGCCGCAGTCGTTCAACGATCCGGCACGCGGTGGCGAGCTGGCACGCAGCCAGTTTGACCGTGGCGTCGACGTGGTCTTCCACGCGGCCGGCGGTACCGGCATGGGCGTGCTGCAGGCGGCCAAGGACAAGAACAAGCTGGGTATCGGCGTGGACTCCAACCAGAACCACCTGTTCCCGGGCTTCGTGCTGACCTCGATGCTGAAGCGCGTCGACAATGCCGTTTACGACATCATGATGTCCGGCAAGAACAACAGCTGGAAGCCGGGTCTGGTGACCATGGGCCTGAAGGAAGGTGGCGTGGATTGGGCTGTGGACGCCAACAACCGCAAGCTGATCTCCAAGGACATGGAAGCCAAGATCACCCAGGCCAAGAAAGACATCGTGGCCGGCAAGATCAAGGTGGTCGACTACCGTGCTGGCAACAGCTGCCCGGTACAGTAACCATTCGTTATTAATCGTCTGAATCCCGGACGACCCGCGCGGCAAGCAGGTTTCCTGCTTGCCGCGCTCTTTCGTGTGCTGCCGTTTTGCAGGCCATGCCGGGATGAGTATTGATCGAGAGCTGAATCAATATGGCCGAACTCGCTATCGAGCTGACTGGCGTCAACAAGTATTTTGGCGAAGTCCACGCCAACAAGAACATCTCCTTCGCCGTCGCCAAGGGCAGTATCCACGGCATCATCGGCGAAAACGGGGCCGGCAAGTCGACGCTGATGAGCATCCTGTACGGCTACTACCAGGCCGATTCCGGCAGCATCCGCCTGAACGGGCAGGAAGTGCGCATCCGCAACAGCCACGACGCCATCGCCCGCGGCATCGGCATGGTGCACCAGCACTTCATGCTGGTGGACACCTTTACCGTACTGGAAAACATCGTGCTCGGCGCCGAGCAGGGTATCGCGCTGAAGCAGAGCATGCTGGCTGCCCGCACGCACCTGGCCACGCTGAACCGCGATTACGGTCTGCAGGTCGATCCGGACGCCATTGTCGGTGAGCTGGGGGTGGGCGAGCAGCAGCGCGTGGAAATCCTGAAGGCCTTGTACCGCGGTGCCGACGTGCTGATCCTTGACGAGCCGACCGCGGTGCTGACACCACAGGAGGCGGACGACCTGTTCCGCATCCTCGGCCTGCTCAAGGCGCAGGGCAAAACGGTACTGCTGATCACCCACAAGCTGCGCGAGGTGCTGGACATCACCGACGCCGTCACCGTGATGCGCGCCGGCGAGATCGTCGGCAACGTGGTCACCGCCGAAGTGGGCAAGGAAGACCTCGCCGACCTGATGGTTGGCCGCAAGGTCAACCTGCAGCTGGACAAGGCACCAGCCACGCCGGGCAAGACGGTACTGCAGGTGAGCAATCTGTCGCTGACCGACGCGCGCGGCGTCAAGCTGCTGGACGACGTCAGCTTCGAGCTGCGCGAGGGCGAGATCGTCGGCATTGCCGGCGTTTCCGGCAACGGCCAGTCCGAGCTGCTGGAAATCCTGTCCGGCATGCGCGAGGCCAGCGCCGGCTCGGTGCACTACAACGGCACCGAGCTGACCACGCTGCAAACGCGCGAGCCGAAGGCGGCCGCCTATCGTCGCCTCGGCATCGCGCACGTGCCGGAAGACCGTTCGCGCGAAGGGCTGATCAAGGATTTCTCCACCTATGAGAACGCTATCCTCGGCTATCACGACGATCCGGCGATCCAGCGCGGCCTGCTGTTCAACCGCAAGGCGATCATCGAACGCTGCCGCCATTTCATCAGCGAGTTCGACGTGCGCCCGGCCAACGCCTTCCGCCGCAGCGGCCTGTTCTCCGGCGGCAACCAGCAGAAGGTGATCCTGGCGCGCGAGATCGACAGCGATCCGCAGCTGATGCTGATCGGCCAGCCGACACGGGGCGTCGACATCGGCGCCATCGAATTCATACACAAACGACTCATGGCCCTGCGCAACGCCGGCAAGGCGTTGCTGCTGGTCTCGGTGGAGCTGGACGAGATCCTGGCGCTGAGCGACCGCATAATCGTGATGAACGCCGGTCGCGTCAGCGGCGAGCTGCCGGCGGCGCAAGCCAGCGCCACCGAACTGGGCCTGTTGATGGGGGGGCATAAATGAGCCAGCCAAGTAACCTGCCGCGCTGGGCCACCTTGTGGCTGATGCCGGTACTCAACCTGTTTGCGGCACTGTTGGTGTCCGGGCTGGTGATTACGCTGATCGGCGAAGACCCGGTCGAGTGTCTGCAACTGATGATCAACGGCGCCTTCGGCTATCCGGAAGGCATCGGCTACACGCTGTTCTACACCACCAGCTTCATCTTTACCGGTCTGGCGGTGGCGGCGGCGTTCCACGCCGGCCTGTTCAACATCGGCGGCGAGGGGCAGATGTATCTCGCCGGCCTCGGCGTGACGCTGATCTGCCTGGGGCTGGATTTCCTGCCCGGCTGGGTGGTGATCCCGCTGGCGCTGCTGGCGTCGATGGTGTTCGGCGCGGCGTGGGCGTTCATTCCCGGCTACCTGCAGGCCAAGCGTGGCAGCCACATCGTGGTCACCACCATCATGTTCAACTTCATCGCCAGTGCGCTGATGACCTGGCTGCTGGTCGACAAGCTGATCATGCCCGGTTCGCAGACGCCGGCGACACGGCTGTTCGCCGAATCGGCGTGGATTCCGATGCTGCACGAGCTTGCGGCCAACCTTGGCGTCGAATTGCCGCAGACACCGCTGAACGCGACCTTCTTCCTGGCGCTGATTTCGCTGGTGGTGTTCTACCTGATGGTGTGGCGCAGCCGCTGGGGCTATGCGCTGCGCACCGTCGGCCTCAACGAGAAGGCGGCGCGCTATGCCGGCATGCCGGTGTCCAAGGTGATCATCGTGGCGATGTGCTTCTCCGGCGCGCTGGCTGGCCTCGCAGCGGTCAACGAGCTGCTCGGCTCCACCCACCGCATGAACCTGGCGTTCACCAACGGCATCGGTTTTGTCGGCATCGCGGTGGCGCTGATGGGGCGCAACCACCCGTTCGGTATCCTGCTGTCGGCGCTGCTGTTCGGTGCGCTGACCCAGGGCGGCCTGGACCTGTCCTTCGAGAAGCCGGCAATCACCCACGAGATGATTATCCTGACCCAGGGCCTGATCATCCTGTTCTGCGGTGCGCTGGAAAACCTGTTCCAGACCCCGCTGGCGCTGGCGTTCAAACAGATGATGAAACGATAAGGAGACGCTGACATGGACAGCTTTTTCAGTGTGCTGGACGCCACCATCCGCGTCGCCACCCCGCTGGTGCTGGCGGCGCTGGCCGGCCTGTTTTCCGAGCGCTCCGGCATTGTCGATCTGGCGCTGGAAGGCAAGATGCTGGCCGCCGCGTTTGCCGCCGCCTGCGTCGCCTACATGATGCAGTCGCCGTGGGCCGGCCTCGCCGCCGGCATGGCCGCCGGGGTGATGGTGGCCTTGCTGCACGGCATCGTGTCGATCGGCTACAACGGCAACCAGCTGATTTCCGGCGTTGCGCTCAACATGATGGTGTCCGGCCTGACGCCGGTGCTGGCGCTGGCCTGGTTCCAGCAGGGCGGCCGCACGCCGACGCTGGACGACGCGGCGCGCTTTCGCAGCGTCGAGCTGCCGTTTGCCGACGCCATTGCCGCCTCGGCGCCATTGAAGGCGCTGTTCGGCCACAACATCCTGGTGTATCTGGCGGTGCTGGTGATCGTGGTGGTGAGCTGGGTGGTGTACAAGAGCCGTTTCGGCCTGCGCCTGCGCGCGGTGGGCGAAAACCCGCACGCCGCCGACGCCGCCGGCATCAACGTCAAGCTGGTGCGCTATCTGGCGCAGAGCATCAGCGGCGCCCTGTGCGGCGTGGCCGGTGCCTATCTGGTGCTGGCGCAGACCGGTGCCTTCATCCAGGACATGACCGCCGGCAAGGGCTACCTCGCGCTGGCGGCGCTGATCTTCGGCAAGTGGCGGCCGTGGGCGGCGGTGTCCGGCTGCCTGCTGTTCGCCTTTACCGACGCGATCCAGATCCGGCTGCAAGGCTCGGCGCTGCCGCTGATCGGCAACATTCCGGATGCCTTCATCCAGGCGATTCCGTACGTGTTGACGGTGGTGCTGCTGGCTGGCTTCATGGGCAAGGCGGTGGCGCCGAAGGCGATCGGCGTGCCGTTCGTGAAGTCGCGCTGAGCAACGCGGCACGTCAGCAAAAAGCGGACACCTCGGTGTCCGCTTTTTTGTTGCCCTGCGCCGGCTCAGTCCGCTTGCGGCGACAAGGTCAGAGGCGACGGCAGGCTGCGTTCGATGCGTTGCCGCGCAAACGGATCGGCGGCGTCGATATAGCGCATCGCCGACTGGATGTCCTTCCAGCCGACGTAGGCCATCAGCGTCTTCACATCCCAGCCGCTGGCACTCGCCCAGTTGGCAAAGCCGCGTCGGAAGGAGTGACCGCTGAAGCGCGCCGCCTCCGGCAGCCCGGCGGCGGTAAACAGCCGGCGCAATAGCGGAATCAGGCTGTTGATGTGCAGGCCGTCCACACCGATCACGCCCCAGCGGCTGATGCCGCGAAACACCGCGCCCTCGCGCAACCCGCTATCGGCCAGCCATTCGCCGTAGGCACTAACCGGGCATAGCCGCGACAGCTGCGGCACCCGGAACACGCGCCCCTGTAGCTGGCGGTCGCTCTTCGATTGCGCCAGAAAACAGTTCATGCCCTCACCGGCGACGAGTTCGATGTTTTCGATCTGCAGGCGCAGCAGCTCGTCACCACGAAAACCGCGCCAGAATCCGAGCAGCAACAAGGCCTTGTCGCGGCGGCAGCGCAAGCGAGCAGCGTGATCCTGCTGCCGTGCTGCCTGTTCGATGCCGGCATCCAGCCAGGCAACCAGCTGTTCCAGCTGCCGGATTTGCAGCGGCAGCGCCTGTTTCTGTTGTGTCGGATGCAGCGCGCGGATGCCCTTCAGCACCTGGCGCACTACCGGCGCCTTGGTCGGATCGGGAAAGCCCTGTTGCTGGTGCCACTGCGCCAGTGCGGCCAACCTTTGCTTCAGCGTGTTCACCGATAGCGTCTCGGCATGGTCCGCTAGGTAGCGCGCCATGCTGTCGGAGGTGGCCGGCAGGAAACCACCCCATTCCACCTCGAAATGACGAATGGCGGCCGCATAGCTGCGCCGCGTGTTGTCGCGGGTGGCGGCGGCGAGATAGTGGGCGATTTTTTCCATGGTGACAACGGGCTCGGGAGGTGGCGGGCTATGTGCTGCTTGGGTCTGCTGCGGTTGACGCGGCCACTTGGGGCGGCGGCGAATTATAGCAGCGCTGCCGGCTGCGGCTGCGCAAGGGTTGGCCGCAACTGGTCATGAGTAGATGGGGGGGCGCTTGTGCTGCCGATCGTGTCGTTTGTGTCGCGAATTTTTTGAGGCATTTTGCCCGTGGCAGGCGGTGCAGCAGTGAAACGTACGCAGTTTGGCCGATTCTGGTGGTTCGATAACATCAAGGCGTGATAATTCATGATTATCACGCTTTTTATTCTTATAAATTTGAAAAATTTAATTTTATAATTGGTATGTATTATCATGGTACGTAATACGTATCAAATTTCAGCGGAGCTTAGCATGGCCAGAAGCGGCATCTACAAATCGGAAGTCCTGCGTGCCAGGGATAATCTGCTGGCGCAGGGGCGCAATCCGTCGATTGACGCCATCCGCTCCGAACTCGGCAACACCGGCTCCAAGACCACCATTCATCGCTACCTGAAAGAGCTGGAAGAGGAAGAGGGCACCGGCGGCGGCGCAAAGGTCGCCGTCAGCGAGGCCATCCAGGAGCTGATCGGTCGGCTGGCCGCCCGCCTGCACGAAGAGGCCGACGAGCGCATTGCCGCGATGGCGGCGGAGTCGGCCGCACAGCTGGCGCAGTGTCGCGAGCAACTGGCGCAGACCACCGCGCAAGCCGAGGTTTGCCAGCAGCAGCTGCAGCAGGTGAGCCAGACGCTGGCGGTCGAGCAGCAGGCGCACGCCGCCACCCGCCTGGCGCTGCAGGCGGCGCAGCTACGCGACGGTCAGCAACAACAGCAGATCATCGGCCTGCAAGAACGGCTGGCAGAAAACCAGGCGCACCGCGTGTCTCTGGAGGAAAAGCATCAACATGCACGCGAAGCGCTGGAGCACTACCGTCAATCGGCGAAGGAGCAGCGTGATCAGGAACAACGCCGCCACGAGCAGCAGGTGCAGCAACTGCAGGCCGAGCTGCGCACCCTCGGCCAGACCTTGATCGTCAAGCAGGACGAGCTGACTCGGCTGTATCAGGACAGCGCCCGCACCGGCGCCGAGCTGCTGGCCGCCAGTCGTGCCCTGCGACAGCAGGAGCAGGAGAGCGCGCGACAGGCACAGACCATGGCGGGGCTACAGGCAAGGATCGTGGAGCAGGAACGCTTGCTGGCGGTGCTGAACGAACGCCTTGAGCAGGCGATCAGCAGCCGCGAGGAGGTGTGGCAGCTATTGCAGCAAGCCAGTACGGCGCCAGCAGCCACGGCGGGCGAGGGACCGACTACTGCGACGAAGGCCGATGGCGGGATAGGGGCCGGCACGGACGAAGCCACCACGCCTCCGGCTTAGCCGTGACCTTGCGGCCAACGTTGGCCGCAAGCTCAGACGCGCATTGAAAGTGGCGCCGGTAGTGTCCGAAAAACCGACGGACAGCGCCCTTGCTTCTAGCCAGGGCTGGCGTGAGCAGCAATCGCCGCCATGCATCAGGGAGAGTGTCGCCGGCACCACCACCGACCCCGAACGACATGTCATAAAAAAACCGGCTCTCGCGGAGCCGGTTTTTTGATGTCGTGCTGCGCTTCAGGCAAACAGCTGCTGCAGGGCGGTGCCCGGGTCACTTTCGCGCATGAAGGCCTCGCCAACCAGGAAGGTGTGCACCTCGTGATCGCGCATGCGCTGCACGTCGTCACGGGTGACGATGCCGCTTTCGGTGACGGCGATGCGGTCATTGCCGATCATCGGCAGCAATTGCAGCGTGGTGTCGAGATTGACCTCGAAGGTGCGCAGATTGCGGTTGTTGACGCCGACCAACGGCGTGCGCAGTTGCAGCGCCGCTTCCAGCTCTGCCGCGTCGTGCACCTCCACCAGCACCGCCATGCCCAGTTCGTGGGCCAGCGCCTCGAAATCCTGCATCTGCGACAGGCTCAGCGCCGCCGCGATCAGCAGGATGCAGTCGGCGCCGATGGCGCGCGCTTCGTAAATCTGATACGGATCGACCATGAAATCCTTGCGCAACACCGGCAGGTTGCAGGCGGCGCGGGCGGCGATCAGGTAGTCCTCGTGCCCCTGGAAGTAGGGTGCGTCGGTCAGCACTGACAGGCAGGCGGCACCGGCCGCTTCGTAGCTGCTGGCGATCGCGGCAGGGTCGAAATCGGCGCGGATGATTCCCTTGCTGGGGCTGGCCTTTTTCACCTCGGCAATCACCGCCGCCAGCTGCTGCTGATGCTTGCTGCGGATGGCGGCCACGAAGTCGCGGTGGTCGCCGCGCTTGGCCTCGGCTGCGGCTCGCACACTGGCCAGCGACTGCTGCGCCGAGCGGGCGGCCACTTCCTCGAATTTGGTGGCGCAGATTTTGTTGAGAATGTCGGACATGCGGATTGTCTTTCAGTCGGTGCCGGTACTGCCCGGCAGGTGAAGATCGAAAAAGGTCAGCAGCCGTTGCGGCAGCCACTGCAGGTGGCCGGGGAAGCGGCCACTGACGAAGCCGACGTGGCCACCATGCTCCGGCTGTTCCAGCGTCACCGCCGGGCTGACTTCGCCATTGCCGGGCAGCGCCGACACTGGCAGAAACGGATCGTTGCGCGCATTCAGCACCAGGGTTGGCCGCACGATATCCTTCAGCAGCGGCTTGCTGCTGGCGCGGCGCCAGTAATCCTGCACGTCGCGATAACCGTGCAGTGGTGCGGTGACCAGATTGTCGAACTCGACGAACGTCTTGCTGTTGCGTACCGCCACGGCATCGAACAGGTCCGGGTGCTGCGCCAGCTGCGCCAGCGATTTCGGCTTCAGCGTATTGAGGAACATGCGGGTGTAGACATGGCGCCCGAAGCCACTATCGAGACAGGTGCTGGCCGCCGCCAGATCCAGCGGCGCCGAGATCGCTGCCGCCGCCTGTGGCAGCGCACGGGCGCCGTGCTCGCCGAGGTAACGCAGTAGCATGTTGCCGCCCAGCGACACGCCGGCGACAAACAGCAGCGCATTGCCGACCGCCAGTCGCTGCAATATCCAGTCGATCTCGGCGGCATCGCCGGCATGGTAGGCGCGGCGCAGCAGGTTGGGCTGGCCGCCACAGCCGCGAAAGTGCGGCACCACACCACGCCAGCCGCGCGCCTTGACCGCGTGCATCAGTGCGCTGGCGTAGTGGCTGTGACTACTGCCTTCCAGACCGTGAAACAGCACCACCAGTGGCGCGCCGGCATCACCATCGACATAGTCGACGGCGATCTCGCCGCCATCCGGCGTCGGCCAGACCTCGCGGCGATAGGCGGGTGGTTGTGATTTGAGAAACAGCGCCGGCCAGATGGTTTGCAGGTGACTGCCGAGCAGCCAGCGTGGCGGGCAATAACTCATGCGCCGGGCTTGACCGCGGATTTCGGACGGAAGGCCTTGACCACCGCATCACGGGTTTCCAGCCAAGGCGCACCGATCAGGTCCAGGCAGTAGGGCACCGCGGCAAAAATGCCGGGTACCACCACCTGCTCGCCGTCGCGCAGGCCTTCCAGCGTCTCACGGATCGCCTTCGGCTGACCGGGCAGGTTCAGGATCAGGCTCTGCTTGCGGATCACGCCCACCTGTCGTGACAGGATCGCGGTCGGCACGAACTTGAGGCTGACCTGGCGCATCTGCTCGCCAAAGCCGGGCATCACCCGGTCGGCAACCGCCAGCGTGGCTTCCGGCGTGACATCGCGCGGCGCCGGGCCGGTGCCGCCGGTGGTGAGCACCAGGTGACAGCCGACGTCGTCGACCAGCTCGCGCAGCGTAGCTTCGATCAGCGCCTGCTCGTCGGCGATCAGCCGGGTTTCGGTGCTGAACGGCGTGGCGATGGCCAGACTCAGCCAGTCCAGCAATGCCGGAATGCCCTTGTCTTCATAAATGCCCTGGCTGGCACGATCAGAAATGGAAACCAGACCGATCTTGATGCTCATGTTCACTCGTCCTGCGTGTCGTCTTGCTCGTCGTCGCTATTGGCCGGCTTGCCCTGTTCCGGAATCAGCTCTTTCAGCAGCTGGAACACCTGGCGGTTGGCTTTCGGCGGCTTGCTTTCCTCGCGCTCCTTGCGGGCATTGCGCACCATGGTGCGCAGCTGCTGCACGTCCAGCTGCGGAAAGTCGTTGATCAACTGCTGCACGTGGCTGTCGTCTTCCACCAGCCGTTCGCGCCAGCGCTCCAGCAGGTGCAGCCAGCGGGTATGGGCACTGGAATCGCCGCGCAGCGCGGCCAGTTGCTGTTCGATCGGCTCCGGATCGATGTCGCGCATCAGCTTGCCGATGTACTGCAGCTGGCGGCGCTTGGCGCCGTTGGCGGTGATTTTCTGGAAATCGAGTACGGCGACCAGCAGGCCGTCGTCCAGATTCATTTTCTTCAGTTTGGCGGCCGGCAGTTCAGTCAGTGCGCGGCCGATGTCCTGCAGCGCATCCATGTCGCGTTTGCGTTGCGATTTGCTGGCAGGTAGCGCATCAGCGCCATCATTATGGTATTCAGGCATGGTAAGGCTTGGTTACGGTTTCAAGCTGGTATGATACCGGAAAAGCACAAGCCACGGCCGATCACCGTGCCATTCCGTGGCGCTATCGTTGACAGATGAAGAAGGCTGCTATGTCAGAACAGATTTTTTCCTACAGCTCACCCGAGCTGGAGTCCATCGCCAGCCGGATACTGGAGCTGGCGCGCGCCGGCGGCGCCACCGCCGCGGAAGCCGACATCTCCGAAGGCTGCGGCCATAGCGTGTCGGTGCGCCTAGCGGAAGTGGAGACCATCGAGTACAACCGCGACAAGGGCGTCTCGATCACGCTGTATCTGGGCCAGAAGAAGGGCCACGCCAGCACCTCCGATTTTTCCGACGTCGCCTTGCAGGACACCGTCAATGCCGCGCTGAACATTGCGCGCTATACCGCCGCCGACGATTGCGCCGGGCTGGCCGATCCGGCGCTGCTGCTGAAGGCAGAGCAGGATCGCGATCTCGATCTCTACCACCCGTGGGATCTGCCGGTGGAAACCGCGATCGAGCTGGCACGCGAATGCGAGGCTGCCGCGCGCGCGGTGGACGCCCGCATCCGCAATTCCGAAGGCGGCACCGTGTCCACCCACGCCACCCGACACTGCTACGCCAACAGTCACGGCTTCATCGGCAGCCAGACCACCTCGCGCCACAGCCTGTCGGCGGCGGTAATCGCCGAGAGCGCCGACGCGATGCAGCGCGACTACTGGTACAGCGCCGCGCGCTGCGCCGATGATCTGTTGTCCGCGGCCAACGTTGGTCGCATCGCCGGCGAGCGCACCGTGCGCCGTCTCGACGGTCGCCGCATCAAGACCGGGCAGTACCCGGTGGTATTCGAGGCACCGATTGCCGGCTCGCTGCTCGGCCACCTGGTGCAGGCGGTCAGCGGCGGCAGCCTGTACCGCAAATCCAGCTTCCTGCTCGATTCGCTCGGCACCGAGGTCTGCGCCGACATCATCACCATCGACGAAGACCCGTTCGTGCTGCGCGGCCTGGCCAGTGGTTGCTGCGACGACGAGGGGGTGGCGACGCGAGAGCGGCGGCTGGTGGACAACGGCGTGCTGCAGGGCTACTTCCTCGGCAGCTACTCGGCGCGCAAGCTGGGCATGCAAAGCACCGGTCACGCCGGCGGCCCGCACAATCTGGCGGTGAAGCCAACACTGGCCGGCGGCCTGGACGCGATACTGCAACGCATGGGCAGCGGCCTGCTGGTCACCGAGCTGATGGGGCAGGGCATCAATATGGTGACCGGCGACTATTCGCGTGGCGCCAGCGGCTTCTGGGTCGAAAACGGCGTCATCGCCTACCCGGTGGAAGAGTTGACCATCGCCGGCAACCTGCGCGACATGCTGAAGCAGATTGACGCCGTCGGTGACGATATCGATCGCCGCGGCAGCCGTCATATGGGTTCGGTGCTGCTGTCGTCGATGATGGTGGCCGGCGAGGCCTAAGCGCGAGCTAACAAGCGCAATCCAATGGTGCCGCGCCCGGTGCGGCACCCGTTTCGGCGCCCGGCTACGGGCGTGTTTTGACAAGGGGGCAGGGCATGACAAAACCTGTCGTGGGTCTGGTGCTGGCCGGCGGTGGCGCGCGGGCAGCCTATCAGGTCGGGGTGCTGATGGCGGTGGCCCGCATGCTGCCGCGCCATGCGGCCAGCCCGTTCCAGGTCATCAGCGGCACCTCTGCCGGCGCCATCAATGCCGTCGGCCTTGCCGCCGGCGCGCAGCATTTCCGCCGCACTACCGCGCACCTGGTGCGGATGTGGCAGTCGGTGCGGGTGGAGGACGTCTATCGCGTTGACGCACCATACTTCGTCAAGGCCTTCCTGCAGTGGGGGGGCTCGCTGCTGACCGGCGGCAAGCTGGTGCACACGCCGCCCAGCTTTCTCGATAACCGTCCGCTGTACCACTACCTGACGCGCACGGTGCAGCTGGAAGGCATCGAGACTGCCATCCAGAGCGGCGCGCTGCGCGCACTGGCGCTGACCGCCTCCTGTTACACCACCGGCCAGTCGGTGAGCTTTTTCGAGGGCAGCGAACAGTTCGAGCCGTGGCACCGCCACCAGCGTTGCGGCCAACGTGAGCGCCTCAGCATCGAGCACCTGATGGCGACCTCGGCGATTCCGCTACTTTTCCCCTCGGCGCGCGTGGACGGCCGCCACTATTGCGATGGCGCCATCCGTCAGATGGCGCCGCTGTCGCCGGCGCTGCACCTCGGCGCGGAACGGCTGTTCGTGATCAATCTGGTCAACCACCAGGAGCGGCACGCCGAACGGCGGCATGCGCAGCAAGCGACCGCGCCCAGCCTGGCTCAGATCTTCGGTCACCTGCTGGATAGCATTTTCATGGACAGTCTGTCGGCGGACATGGAACGGCTGGCGCGCGTCAACCACACCGTGTCGCTGCTGGACGAGTACACCCGCAACCACAACACCGCGCTGAAACGGGTCGAGGTGTTCAATATTTCGCCGAGCGTCTCGCTGGACAGCATTGCCCACCGCCATTTCGATGGCTTCCCGGCGACGATGCGCTTCCTGTTGCGCGGTGCCGGCGCCATGCGGCAGCGCGGCTCGGCGCTGGCCAGCTATTTGCTGTTCCATCCGGCGTACGGCAAGGAACTGGTCGAGTTGGGCTACAAGGATGCGTTTGCCAAAAAAAACGAAATCATGAATTTTTTGTCCGGACGCTAGTCCGATTCACTCCCGTGCCGCCGCCGTGGCGGCATGGTTACTACCAAGGGGTCATCAATGAGTTTTCTGACGCGACGCCAGCTGTATGGCGTGATTGCGGTAATGTGTGCCGCCGCGATGGGCTATGCCCTGTATGCGCAGTATGTGCTGGAGCTGGAACCGTGCCCGCTGTGCATTTTCCAGCGCATCGGCGTGATTGCCGTCGGCAGCTTGGCGCTGCTGGCCGCCATCTTCAACCCGCAAAGGTTGGCCGCAAAACTGTGGTCACTGCTGATCGCCGTGGCGGCGGTGGCCGGGGGCAGCGTGTCGGCGTGGCAGGTATACCTGCAGCACCTGCCACCGGAGCAGGTGCCGGCGTGCGGGCCGGGGCTGGATTTCATGCTGGAAACGCTGCCGATGACCCAGGTGCTGGAGAAGGTATTCAAGGGTAGCGGCGAGTGTGCGCAGATCGACTGGACTTTCCTTGGCCAGTCGATGCCGTTCTGGGTGGGGGCCTTCCTGCTGCTGACCTTGTTGCTGGCGCTGTACAACGGCTGGCGCCAGACCCGCTAAGCCCGCGCGACACTCCAAAAAACAAGGCGCCTGATCGATTCAGGCGCCTTTTTTGCCGGCTACTGTTCGCGGGACTCGCGTTCCAGGCGGCGCCGTTCGATCTCGCGCCGGGCGTTGGCGTTGCGGATGTCGCTGGGACTGGTGCGCGGCATCGGCTTGCCAGTCAGTTCATTGCTGCGCATTTCAGCGCGGACCTGTACGAAATCGGATCTGGGATGAAAGCGTGCCATGGCGTTTCTCCGAATTGTCTACTGGACAGTGCCACCGATTAAAACGGCTGCACATTGCTACTGTATTACACGTTTGACAGAATTTTGGCAATTGGTGCTGCACTGCACTGTTGCCAGTGTGCATAAAAAAGGCCTGCCGGTATGGGCAGGCCTGGTGGCTCAGTGACAGCGTCCGACAATGGCGGCGGTGGCGATCAGCTCCTCCAGTAGCGCCATCGACGCCGAACCGCGCACGCTGAACGGGTCCAGCAGCGGTTTCTCGGAAAAACGCAGCAGCAGCGACGGGTTGACCTTGGCCAGGTTGACCTGACCCATGGTCCAGTTGGCAAAGCGGCGCTCGCGAATTTCCTCGAAGTGCAGCAGCTCGACATTCTGGTGACGCGGATCGCGCACAATGCTGTTGTACAGCGAGGACACCTCGGCGCGGCCGCCTTCCAGCACCTGGATGAAGATGTCGCCGCTATAGCACAGGATGCCGGTCAGGCCGCGCTCCGGATTGTGCTTGTGGGACTGGGCGAGGATGTTGTCGAGCACTTCCGCGCTGTAGGGCTGGGCGGCGCGGCTGGCGTAGAGCAGACGAACGAGCATGACAGTTTCCTCAGGCTTTCTTGTTGGGCAGCAGCGCCAGGAATTCGCGGCGCAGGTCCGGGTTCTTCAGGAACGAGCCGCGCATCACGCTGTTGATCATCTTCGATTCCATGTCCTTCACGCCGCGCCAGTTCATGCAGAAGTGGTCGGCTTCCATCACGATAGCGAGACCGTCCGGGTTCATTTTGTTTTGTAGCAGATCGGCCAGCTGGATAACGGCTTCCTCCTGGATCTGCGGGCGGCTCATGATCCATTCCGCCAGCCGCGCATACTTGGACAGGCCGATCAGGTTGGAGTGCTCGTTCGGCATCACGCCGATCCACAACTTGCCGAGGATCGGGCAGAAGTGGTGCGAGCAGGCGCTGCGCACGGTGATCGGGCCGACGATCATCAGCTCGTTGAGATGCTCTGCATTGGGAAACTCGGTGACCGGCGGCTCGGCGATGTAACGGCCCTTGAATACCTCGTTGAGGTACATCTTGGCGACGCGGCGCGCGGTGTCCTGGGTGTTATGATCGCTGTCGGTATCGATGACCAGGCTTTCCAGCACCGCTTTCATTTTGTCCTGCACTTCGTCCAGCAGTTCTTCCATCTCGCCCGGTTCGATGAAGGCGGCGATATTGTCATTGGCGTGGAAACGCTGCCGCGACTGGCGGATGCGCTCGCGGATGCGGGTCGATGCCGGCGCTTTGTACTGGGTTACGGCATCGTTTTTTTGGCTGTCGTTACTCACGCAGGATCTCCTGTGGCGTGGCTGCGGCACGCGGGGTAGTGCGCACCAGTGGTGGGTAGCCGCTGCAGGTGGGAACATGGCGGCCTGCAGCCGGATCTGGGATGGTAATCCATGCCATATGGTGCCAATTATGCGTTCTTAAACAGGCGGGTCATAGTTTTCTGTCGCACCGGCTGTGCTGTTGCCGGCCCGGCGGCACGATCAGCGCGTGTCCGGCGCCGTCCCTGTCTGGAGCATAGCTAATAAAATAACGGGCTGACCGCGTTTGGCGGTCAGCCCGGCTGCAAAACGCAAGCAAGGGAGAGTAATCGTCAGGTGGCGCTCAGTCGGTGCGCGCCTTCTTCAGTACGCCGAGCAGCACGGCGGTCAGCGCGGTACCGGCCGCCAGTGCCACCAGGTACATGCCGAGGTTGGTCACCGCATTCGGGATCGGCAGCACGAACACGCCGCCGTGCGGTACGCGCAGCTCACAACCGGCCGCCATGGAGATGGCACCAGCCAGCGCCGAGCCGGCCACCAGCGCCGGGATCACGCGCAGCGGGTCCTTGGCGGCAAACGGGATCGCGCCCTCGGTGATGAAGGAAATACCCAGCACGCCGGCGGCCTTGGCGCCTTCGCGCTCATCGGCGGAGAAGCGGTTCTTGAACAGCAGCGCGGCCAGCGCGATGCCCAGCGGCGGCGTCATGCCGGCGGCCATCACCGCCGCCATCGGCGCGTACACCTGGCTGGCGAGCAGGCCGGTGGAGAAGGTGTAGGCCGCCTTGTTGATCGGGCCGCCCATGTCGAACGCCATCATGCCGCCGAGGATCATGCCCAGTGCCAGTGCGCTGGAGCCCTGCAGGCCCTTCAGCCATTCGGTGACGATATTGAGTGCCACGGCCACCGGCTGGCCCAGCACGTAGTACATCAGCAGGCCGACGATGGTGGTACCCAGCAGCGGCAGGATCAGCACCGGCTTCAGGCCGTCGAAGTTGCGGCCGAGCTGGATTTTCTCGTTCAGGTATTTCACCGCGTAACCGGCGATGAAACCGGCGACGATGCCGCCGAGAAAGCCGGAACCGATCGAGCTGGCGATCATGCCGCCGGCCATGCCCGGTGCGATGCCGGGACGGTCGGCGATGGAGTAGGCGATGTAACCGGCCAGGATCGGCACCATCAGTGCAAAGGAGGCCTTGGCGCCGATGGTGAACAGCGTCCAGCCGAGGGTACCCTTGAACGCGTCTTCGTAAACGTAGATGCCGCCCAGCGCGAAGCCGAGTGCGATCAGCAGACCACCGGTGACCACGAACGGCAGCATGAACGACACGCCGGTCATCAGGTGCTTGTAGGCGCCACTGCGTTCCGACGTGGCGGCAACGTTGGCCGCAGCGCTGGCGGCCGCCTTGCCGTTGGAGGCATGTGCGCGGGCCTCGATCTGTGCACGCTTGATCAGCGCCTGACCGTCATTGATGGCGGCCTTGGTGCCGCTGCTGAACACGCGCTTGCCGTCGAAACGCGACAGGTCGACCTGGGTGTCGGCGGCGATGACCACCAGGTCGGCATCGCCAATGTCGCTGGCGGTGAGCGCGTTCTGCGAACCGACCGAGCCCTGGGTCTCGACCTTGATCTGGTGACCCAGTTGCTGCGCGCCCTGGGTCAGGCCTTCGGCGGCCATGAAGGTGTGCGCGATACCGGTCGGGCATGAGGTGATGGCGACGATGCGCAGCGTGGTGACCGGCTCGTGCGCGCCCAGCGCTTTGCCTATCACCGCGCCGGCGTCGGCCAGCACCGCTTCCAGCGTGGCCTGATGGGCCGGCTTGCCGCCCAGACGGGCCAGGTCGGCGTCGCCTTCGGCGATCACCACCACCGCGTCGGCGCTGGCGATGCGGCCGGCGTCCAGCAGGCCCTGCACCCCCTGCGCATTGCGGATTTCAATACTGATCTGGTGGCCGGCCTGGGTGGCGGCCTTGCGTAGCGCTTCGGCGGCGAGTTGGCCCTGCGCTACCCGCTGCGGGCAGGCGATGATGGCCAGAATGGTGGACATGGTGAATCTCCTCTTTGTGTGTGCCGGATCGGCTTATGTGTGGTACGCAGTGCTTACTCGGTAATGCGCTCGATCTGGATACGTTCCGCCAGCTGGCAGACGTCTTGCCGTGGCGGCAGGTTGGGGCCGAACTGCCCCAGCTTGGCGGCGGCAAAGGCCATGCCCAGGCGCAGCACCTCCGGCCACGCCAGCTGCGCGCTCAGCGCCGCCACCAGCCCGGCGACCAGCGCGTCGCCGGCGCCGACGCTGCTGTGGATGTCGCTGAGTGTCAGCGGCTCGGCAAACCAGCAGCCGTCGGCGCAGCAGAGCAGGGCGCCGTCACTGCCCAGCGACACCACCACCACCGCGATGCCGCGCTGCTGCAGCTCGCGGGCGGCGGCGACCAGTTCGTCGCGGCTGGCCAGCGTGCGGCCAAGGTACTGTTCCAGTTCGTGCTGGTTGGGCTTGATCAGCCATGGCAGCTCGTCCGGCGGCAGCGCCAGCGCCTGCTGCAACGCGGTGCTACTGCTGTCGAGCAACACGCGGGCGCCGAGGCTGCGCAGCTGGCGGCAGAATTGCGCCCAGCTGTCGTCGCCGACGCCGGCGGGCAGGCTGCCGGCCAGCACCACGTAACGGTCGGCGTCAGCCTGCTCGTCCAGCAGTAGCTGCAGGCGGTCGAGCGCTTCTTCATTGGCGCTCATGCCCGGCAGGTTGATGTCGGTGGTGTCCAGCGTGCTGCGGTCGACCAGCTTGATGTTGGTGCGGGTGCTGCCGGCGACGCGGATGAAGGCGTCGCGGATGCCCTTGTCGGCAAACAGGTTCTCGAACGGCGCGGCGTTGTCGCGGCCGAGCAGGCCGCTGGCGATCACCGGCACCCCCCAGTCGGCGAGGCAGCTGGCGACATTGACGCCCTTGCCGCCGGCGTTGACGTGCACCTCGCCGGCGATATTGACCGCGCCGGGGCGCAGCGCGTCCAGCGTCACCGTCTGGTCGATGGCCGGGTTCAGTGTCACGGTGATGACCGTTGTGCTCATGCTGAGGCTCCGGTCAGCGCGCGCACTTCGGCGGCGCTGTCGCAATTGAGGGCACGCTGCGCCAGCTGCTGCAGCTCGGCAAGGTTGGCCGCACGGATGCTGGCCTTGGCGCCGGGAATGTCGCGCGGGCTCATCGACAGCTCGGCCACGCCGAGGCCGGTGAGGATCGCCGCGCCCAGCGGATCGCCGGCCATGCCGCCGCAGACGCCGACCCAGCGGCCGTGGGCATCGGCGCCGGCCACGGTCTGCGCGATCAGGCGCAGCACCGCCGGGTGCAGGCTGTCGGCTTCCGCCGCCAGTTCCGGATGCTGGCGGTCGATGGCCAGCACGTACTGCGTCAGGTCGTTGGTGCCGACCGAGAAGAAATCGACATGCTCGGCGAGGCGGTCGGCCATGGTGGCGGCGGCCGGCACTTCCACCATGATGCCCAGCGGCACCACCGGCGCATTCAGTGCCACGCGCACCTGTTCGCACTGCGCGCGCAGCGCCTTCACCTCGGCCAGGGTGCTGACCATCGGGAACATGATCGACAGCGGGCCGTGGCTGGCGGCGCGGTACAGCGCGCGTAGTTGCGGCAGCAGCAGATCGGGGCGGCGTAACAGCAGGCGCACGCCGCGCACGCCGAGGAACGGGTTTTCCTCGTGCGGCAGATTGAGATAGGGCACCTGCTTGTCACCACCGATGTCCAGCGTGCGGATCACCAGCGGCTTGCCGTCCAGCGCGCTGAGCATGCCGCGATAAGTCTGGTACTGCTCTTCCTCGTCCGGCGCGTCGTCGCGCTCCAGGAACAGGAATTCGGTCCGCATCAGGCCGACGCCCTCGGCCCCGGCCTGCAGCGCGGCGGCGACTTGCTCCGGGCGGTTGACGTTGGCCGCCACCTCGATCTGGCGCGCGCCGTCGGCGGTGACGGCCGGCTGCTGTGCGGCGCTGGCGGCTTGCTGCTGCTTGTCGCGCTGCGCCTGTTGCCACTGCTGCGCGCTGGCGAGGTCTTCGTCGCTGGCGTTGAGATAGATGGTGCCGCTGTCGCCATCGACGATCAGCGTGGCGCCGTCCTGGATGTCCAGCACCGCGGCGCCGGCGGCGACCACCGCCGGCAGGTCCAGCGTACGTGCCAGGATGGCTGTGTGCGAGGTCGGGCCGCCCTGGGCGGTGACCAGCGCCAGTGTCTGCTGCGGATTCAGCGTCGCGGTGTCGGACGGGGCCAGGTCATTGGCAATCAGGATTTCATTGTGGCCCTGGGTCCTGGCGCCATCCTGCAGCTGCAGATCCGGTGCCAGTCGGGCCAGCACGCGGCGGCCAACGTCACGCAAATCGGTGGCACGCGCGGCCAGCAACGGGTTGCCCAGCGCCGCCAGGCGGTCGGCGAGGCGTTGCACCGCCTCGTGCCACGCCCACGCCACGCCGTGGCCTTCCACCATCAGCTGGCAGGTGAGGGTAATCAAGTCGGTGTCGGACAGCAATTCGGCCTGCGCCAGGAAAATGCTGCCTTCGGTCTTGCCGAGGCGGCGGGTGGTGTCTGCGGCCAACGTTTGCAGCTGCTCACGGGTGGCTTGCAGCGCGCTTTCCAGCAGGTCGCCGTCGTAACCCAGTGTGGCCGGGATGTCCGGCACCTGGATTGCCTGCGACTTCATCACCCGCGCCTGACCAATCACCAACCCTGGGCTGGCGCTGATGCCGCGCAGCGCCAGGACTTTGCCCGGCGCCTGCCAGTGCTGGCGCTTGGCGTTGGCGGCGGCCTTGCGTGCCGCTTCGGCGTCGGCCACTTCCTGCGCGGTGAGCTGGTTGGCGGTCGCCAGCAGCGCGTCCAGCGCCGCGGCGGCGTCAGGGCCGTCGGCGGAGAAGTGCAGCTGGTGGCCGAATTCGGCGCCGATCTGCAGCAGGCCGATCAGGTTCTTGGCGTCGGCGACTTCGTTGCCGTTGCGGATCTGCAGCGTGGCAGCAAAGCGGCGTGCCTGCTCGGTCCACAGCCGTGCCGGCCGTGCGTGCAGGCCGTTGGGGTAGTTCATCTGCCAGCTAAGGCTCAGGCTCAGGTCGCTGGCGGCGGCTTGTGGTGCGGCCGGTGCCACCGCGCTGTCGTCCAACGCACTGATCAGCGCGTAGGGGTCGGCGGTGGTGAACAGCTCGCCCAGCCGGGCCTCATCCTGTAGCAGGCGGGTCAAACGGCGCAGCAGCGCGATGTGTTCGTCGGATTGCGCGGCGATGGCGATCACCAGATGCACGCGCTGGCCCGGATTCCACTCCACGCCTTCCGGCACCTGCAGGATGGCAATGCCGGTTTCGTTGATCAGGTGGCGGTCTTCGATCATGCCGTGAGGAATGGCGACGCCATGACCCAGAAAAGTATTGGCAACGGTTTCGCGGCGCAGCAGGCTGTCGATGTAGGCGGGGGCGATGCGGCCGGCCTTGGCCAGCAATTCGCCTGCCGCCTTGATTGCAATGGTTTTTTCGCTAACGGTGGCGCCAAGCTGGATCAGCTCGTTGCGGATAATCTGGGTGGTCATGGCATCCTGTCTCCGGTGTGTTTTTCTGTATCGCTGACTACAATTGAAATCGATACCACTTTTTGTGTCAATATTTGTTGCACGATTGGTGTTAACATTTCGACAAAATTGTCAGGCAGGCCAACTACGGTCTGATGAAATCGATTCCGGAGCAGGCGAGTGGCAAAGATCAAGGATGTGGCAGCAGCGGCGGGTGTCTCCCCGTCAACCGTCTCCAGGGTGTTGTGTAACGGCCCGGTCAGCGACAAGGTGCGCAAGCGGGTCGAGGCGGCGATGGCCAGGCTGGACTACCGCCCTAATCTGGCGGCGCGACGGCTGCGCTCCCAGCACACCGACACTATAGGATTGATCGTGTCGGATATCCGCAACCCGTTCTTTACCGCGGTCAGCCGCGCGGTGGAGGACGAGGCCTACCGTAACGGCATGCGCGTGATCCTGTGCAATACCGACGAAAACCCGGACAAGGAAGCGATGTACCTGCGCCTGATGCAGGAAGAGCGCGTCACCGGTGTGATCTTTGCGCCGACGCGACAGATGGTGGCCAGCATCGACCCGCAGGCGCTGGGCTTTCCGGTGGTGATGATCGACCGCGTTAGCGCCGATGCCGCCACCGATGCGGTGGTGCTGGACAACCGCCGTGCCGCCGCGCAGCTGGTCGGCCACCTGTTGCAGCAGGGCTATCGCGACATCGGCGGCCTGTTCGGCAATACCAGCAACACCGGCATGGAGCGCCACGCCGGATTTAGCGAGGCGCTGCAGCAGGCCGGCTTGGCCGCGCCGGCGCGTTTCGTGGCGCCAAGCGTGGAGGCGGCGGAGCAGGCGGTGCTGCAGTGGCTGGCCGAGCCGGCGCGACCGCAGGCGCTGCTGGTCAGCAACGGTGTGCTGCTACTGGGCGCGGTGCGCGCGATCAAGTCCGCCAGCCTGCACTGGCCGCAGGATGTGGCGCTGGTCGGCTTCGACAACGAGGTGTGGACTGATCTTCTCGGCGACGGCCTGACCGTGGTGGAGCAGCCGGTGAACGAGATCGGCCGCACCGCGATGGCGATGTTGCTGGAGCGGCTGGACGAGCCGGAGCGCAGCCAGCGCATCGTGGTGCTGCAGGGCAAACTGGTGGTGCGCGGCAGCAGCCTGACGCTGTAAGAACCTGCTCAATGCCTGCCGCGCTTCGGCGCATCAAAAAACACTGCGGCCAACCTTGTGCAAGGTTGGCCGCAGTGTTTTGCCGGAGCCGGTTTATCGCTCAGTCGCGCAGGTGGCGTGCCAGCAGTTGCTGGAAGGCGGGCAGGAATTCGGGGCTGACGTAGGGCTTCAGCAGTGCCAGCACCTGACGCACGCCGCGATGACCGGACGCCTCGTTAATCGGCTCGTTGGGGCGCGCGGTCTGCTCGAAGGCGAACCAGAACTTCACCACCAGCCAGATATTGATCGACACCGCCTCGATGTCCTCCAGTGCCATCTGCAGCAGGCCGAGGCGGATGAACTCGCGGAAGTGGCCTTCCAGGATCGCCTTCATCTCGTTGTGCACGAACTGGTGATAGTCGCGCTGCAGCTGCGGATTGCGCGCCATCAGCCCGGGCAGATCGTAGAACATGAAACGGAAGCGCCACATCGCCTCGAAGGCGGTGTCCAGATAATTCACCAGGTCGGTGACATCCATCGCCCGGTCCTGCGGCACAGCCAGTCGCTCGGTGATGAAGCCACGATAGAGCAGGAAGATCTGGTAGACGATCTCTTCCTTGTTGCGGAAGTGGTAGTACAGGTTGCCGGGACTGATACCGAGGTGGGCGGCGATGTGGTTGGTGGTGATGCTGCGCTCGCCGTGCTCGTTGAACAGGGTCAGGCTCTCCTGCACGATGCGGTCGTAGGTCTTGATGCGGGTTTTTTGCATGGTCAGTCCGCGGCGGGCGCCGCCGGGTGCGGTTCTGTTTCCGGGAAGCACTCGAACATGAAGCGATGCAGGATCGCCTGCTCGATGCGCTGTCGTTCACGCGGCGGCAGCGCAATGCGAGCGATCAGCCGGTATTCCTTTTCGCTGGCCGGCTGCAGCGAAATGCGCGGCTCCACCGACGGCGTGTCCATCAGCAGCTTGCTTTCCAGCATTGCCATGTGACGGCGGGCGCCTTCCAGATGCGGCGCGCAGGCCTCGTTGGCGATCTCCTGCAGCAGGCGTTCCGCCCTGGCCGGGCGCACGCTGTACGGCAGCGGGATGGTGATGATGTGCATCACGTAATCGCCGGTGAAGTTTTCGCGTGCCACCGCCTGCGTCAGCAGCAGGCTGTTGGGGAAGTTCAGCGAGCGGCCGGTGGCCTGGTGCGCATCGTGGCGCGGGCCGATCTCGATGATGGTGGTGCTGAGCATGGTGATGTCCATCACCCGGCCGCGGATGGTGCCGATCTCGATGATGTCGCCCAGCTCGTAGCTGCCCGACATCGAACGCACCAGCCCGCCGCCGAGGCACATCAGCAGCTCCTTGGTGGCCACCACCAGCGCCGCGGTGAACGCCACCATCGACAGCGCGATGGTCTGCAGCTCGCGCGCCCAGATGGTAACGAAGCCGGCCAGCCCGATGATGATCAGCGCGTTGCGGATGTTGATCATCCAGCGGCGGCGGGTATCCACCGGCACCCGCGGGTTGGCCGCAATGGTGCGCACGATACTGCCGTAAATCAGCAGCAGCACCACGACCAGCACCGCGGAGCGGAAGAAGTCCGAACCGTAGCTGTGGAACAGCGAGACTAGCCAGGCGGGCATCAGCGCATCCCCCGTCATCAATCGTTCAGTTTCACTGCGTGTTCACGCGTTTCGTGGAACACGATGTCAGGCCAGCGTTCCTGCGTCAGCGCCAGGTTGACGCGGTTGGGCGCCAGATAGGCGAGGTTGCCGCCGGCGTCGGTGGCGATGTTCATCACCAGCGCGTCACTGAATTCGTCCAGCTTCTTGCGGTTGTCGCAGCTGAACCAGCGCGCCGACCAGATGTTGGACGATTCGAACACGGCATCGACGCCGTACTCTGCGGCCAGGCGGGAGGCCACCACTTCAAACTGCAGCACGCCGACCGCGCCGAGGATCAGGTCGCCGCCGCTGTGCGGCTTGAACACCTGCACCGCACCTTCTTCGCCCAGCTGTTGCAGGCCTTTTTGCAGCTGCTTCAGCTTCAGCGGGTTCTTGATGCGCACACTGCGGAACATTTCCGGGGCAAAGAACGGGATGCCGGTAAAGGTCAGCTCTTCGCCGGAGGAGAAGCTGTCGCCGATCTGGATGTTGCCGTGGTTGGGGATGCCGATGATGTCGCCGGCAAACGCCTCTTCCACGATCTCGCGGTCGTGCGACATGAAGGTCACCACCGAGCTGGCGGCAATGTCACGGTTCAGGCGCAGGTGCTTCATCTTCATGCCGCGCTCGAAACGGCCGGAGCACACGCGCAGGAAGGCGATGCGGTCGCGGTGTTTCGGGTCCATATTGGCCTGGATCTTGAACACGAAGCCGGAGAACTTGCCCTCGGTCGGCGCCACGTCGCGCACGGTGGCGTCACGCAGCTGTGGCGCCGGCGCCCAGTTGATCAGCGCGTCCAGAATCTCGCGCACGCCGAAGTTGTTGATCGCCGAGCCGAAGAACACCGGTGTCAGCTCGCCGGCGAGGAATTCGTCCAGATTCCACTCGTTGGAGGCGCCCTTGACCAGTTCGATCTCCATGCGCAGCTGCTCCATTTCCAGCGGGAACAGCTCGTCCAGACGCGGGTTGTCGATACCCTTGATGATCTCGATGTCGCTGATCAGCTTCTCGCTGCCGGCTTCGAACAGGATCACCTCGTCAGACAGCAGGCTGTACACGCCGCGGAAGGCCTTGCCCATGCCGATCGGCCAGGTGATCGGCGCGCAGCGGATCTTCAGCACGTTTTCGACTTCGTCCAGCAGCTCCAGCGAATCGCGCACTTCACGGTCGTACTTGTTCATGAAGGTGACGATAGGCGTGTTGCGCAGGCGGCAGACGTTGAGCAGCTTGATGGTCTGCTCTTCCACGCCCTTGGCGGCGTCGATCACCATCAGCGCGCTGTCCACCGCGGTCAGTACGCGGTAGGTGTCTTCGGAGAAGTCCTGGTGACCCGGGGTATCCAGCAGGTTGACGGTGTGGTCGCGATAGTCGAACTGCATTACCGACGACGCCACCGAGATGCCGCGCTGCTTCTCGATTTCCATCCAGTCGGAGGTGGCGAACTTGCCGCCTTTCTTGCCCTTGACGGTACCGGCCATCTGGATCGCACCAGAGAACAGCAGCAGTTTTTCGGTCAGCGTGGTTTTACCGGCGTCAGGGTGGGAGATGATGGCGAAGGTGCGGCGACGGGCAACTTCATCGGCAATGCGGATCAGTTCGGCGGACATGGCTTCCAGTAGGGCAAAGATTCGAAAAAACAGGCGATTGTACTGGATTTCGGCCGGCTTTTGCGCGCCGGCATACGCTGCTGCGGCCAACCTTGCTGGCAGCGAGGTCGGATTTTGCGCTGCAACGCGGTACAATCGATGATCGTTTGTCCTGAAATGAAGGCAAAACCATGTTCACTGGCATTGTGCAAGGCATGGCGCGCATCGTCGCCATTGAAGAAAAAACCGCATTCCGCAGCCACCGGCTGGCGCTGCCGGCCGCGTTGTTGCCCGGCCTGCAGATCGGCGCCTCGGTGGCACACAACGGCTGCTGCCTGACGGTGACCCGCATCGACGGCGAGGAAGTCAGTTTCGACCTGATGGCGGAAACCCTGCTCCTGACCAATCTCGGCACGCTTAAGGTCGGCGACCTGGTCAACGTCGAGCGCGCCGCGCGTTTTGGCGACGACATCGGTGGCCACGCGATGTCCGGCCACATCATGTCCACCGCCACCGTGACCGAGGTGATCAGCAGCCCGGACAACCGCACCGTCTGGTTCCGTCTGCCGGCTGCGCTGACCAAATACGTGCTGAAAAAGGGCTATATCGGTATTGACGGCTGCAGCCTGACCATCGGCGACGTATCGGGCGACACCTTCTGCGTGCACCTGATCCCGGAAACGCTGCAGCGCACGCTGATGGGCGTACGCCAGGCCGGCGACATCGTCAACATCGAGATCGACCCGCAGACCCAGGCCATCGTCGACACCGTGGAACGGGTACTGGCGGCGCGGACATGACGCGCTGCGGCCAAGGTTGGCCGCAACAATAGATACAGATTACAGGCGCGCGGACGCAAGCTGCCCGCGCATGAATGCAGTTACGCAGCAAGTCTGGCACGCACGGCGTGCGGGAGAACACAGCATGAGCATTTCCCCGGTTCAAGAAATTATCGCCGACATCAAGGCCGGCAAGATGGTGGTCCTGATGGACGCCGAAGACCGCGAAAACGAGGGCGACCTGGTGATGGCCGCCGAACACGTGACGCCGGAGGCGATCAACTTCATGGCCAAGTTCGGCCGTGGCCTGATCTGCCTGACGCTGACCGAAGAGCGCTGCAAGCAGCTGAACCTGCCGATGATGGCGACCAACAACGGCACCAGCTTCGGCACCAACTTCACCGTATCGATCGAAGCCGCCGAGGGCGTCACCACCGGCATCTCCGCCGCCGACCGCGCCCACACCACGCTGGTGGCGGTAGCGCGTGACGCGCGGCCGACCGACATCGTGCAACCCGGCCACGTGTTCCCGCTGAAGGCGCAGAAGGGCGGCGTACTGGTGCGTGCCGGCCATACCGAAGCCGGTTGCGACCTGTCACGCCTGGCCGGGCTGGAGCCGGCGTCGGTGATCTGCGAGATCATGAACGACGACGGCACCATGGCACGCCTGCCGGAACTGCTGGAATTCGCCAAGGAGCACGGCCTCAAGGTCGGCACCATCGCCGACCTGATCCACTACCGCAGCCGTACCGAGTGCTTTGTCGAGGAAGTCGGCCAGCGGCTGGCGGAAACGCCGTTCGGCGCCTTCCAGCTGCACGTGTTCCAGGACGTGCTGACCCGCGCCACCCATCTGGCGCTGGTTTGCGGCCAACCACACGCCGACCGGGAAACGCTGGTGCGCGTGCACGAGCCGCTGTCGGTGATGGACCTGCTCGACCCGATGGGCGGCCAGCACAGCTGGACCATCCCCAACGCGCTGGAAGAAATCGCGGAAAAAGGCTGCGGCGTGGTGATCCTGCTGCACCGTCCGGAATCCGGCGCCGACATTCTGGCGCGCGCGCTACCGGAACAGGCGGAGAGCACCGTCCGCCAGCGCTGGGACAGCAAGACCTTCGGCATCGGCGCGCAGATGCTGCGCGCGCTGGGCGTGGGCAAGATGAAGTTGATGGCATCGCCGATCAACCTGCCGTCGATGGCCGGTTTCGGGCTGGAGGTCACCGGCTTTGTCCAACCTGAACACGTGCACGTCGATTTGGATTAAAATACGCCCCTTTTCGTGATTGGCTTTCGCCGCAAGGAGAACCGGATGCTGGACCAAGTAAACCGTATTGCCCCCGACCTGTCTGCCAACGGCCTGAAAATCGGCGTCGTCATGGGCCGTTTCAACGACGTGGTATGCCATGGTCTGCGCGATGCGTGCTTGTCCGAGCTGGTGGCACTGGGCGTGAACCCGGCCGACATCACCCTGGCCACGGTGCCGGGTGCGTTGGAAGCACCGCTGGTACTGCAAACCATGGCCAAGTCCGGCCGCTTTGACGCGCTGATCGCACTGGGCGCGGTGATCCGCGGCGAGACCTATCACTTCGAGCTGGTATCCAACGAATCCGGCGCGGGCGTCACCCGTGTCGGTCTCGATTTCGACATCCCGATCGCCAATGCCATTCTGACCACCGAAACCGACGAGCAAGCCGAAGTGCGCATGTCGGTGAAGGGGCGTGAAGCCGCGCAAGTGGCGGTCGAAATGGTCAATCTGCACAAGACCCTGCGTGGCTGAGCCGCGCCTGTTCTTTAAATAAAGGAAGCCGTACATGAAAACCGCACGCCGCCGTGCCCGCGAATACGCTGTCCAGGGCATTTACGAGTGGCAGCTGAATGCTGACCGTCCCGCGTCGCTGATCGAAAAACACCTGCGCGAGAACGATTACTTCGTCAAGGCCGACGAAGCGCTGTTCCGTGAAATCCTGTTCGGCGTCCTGCGCGACGTGGCCGATCTGTCCAAACGTCTGCAGCCGTACTACGACCGCGACGAGCAGGAAGTCAGCCCGGTCGAGCGCGCCATCATGCTGATGGCGGCCTTCGAGCTGTGCTCGCACCCGCAAACACCGTATCCGGTGATCATCAACGAAGCCATCGAGATCGCCAAGACCTTCGGTGGCACCGACGGTCACAAGTTCGTCAACGGTGTGCTGGACAAGTTTGCCGCCGACGTGCGCGCCGACGAAGTGCAGGCCATCCGCAGCCGTCGTCAGGGTGCCTGAGCGCTGCTTGCTTCCATGCCACACCCGCCACGGCGGGTGTTTTTATTTGTCACGCCATGAATGAATTCGAACTGATCCGCCGTCACTTCACCCAGGCCGCACCGGACGCCGTGCTCGGCGTCGGCGACGATGCCGCCATCGTGCGCCCCAGTCCCGGCCACGACCTGCACGTGTCGGTGGACATGCTGGTGGCCGGGCGCCACTTCTTCCCCGATGTCGACCCCGAGGCGCTGGGCCACAAGACGCTGGCTGTCAACCTGTCCGACATGGCGGCGATGGGTGCCACGCCTCGCTGGGCGGTGCTGGCGCTGGCACTGCCGCAACTGGACGGCGCCTGGGTGGAAGCCTTCGCGCGCGGCTTTTTCGGGCTGGCGGCGCAGCACGGCGTCAGCATCATCGGCGGCGACACTACCCGTGGCCCGCTGACACTGTCGGTGACCATCTTCGGCGAAACGCCGCACGGGCAGGCGCTGCGTCGTGACGCGGCCCAGACCGGCGACGACATCTGGGTGTCCGGCGAACTGGGGTTGGCCGCGGCCGCGTTACAGCAACGCCTCGGTCGCCTGAACCTCGCGCTGCCGCCCGAATGCCAGCGGCAGCTGGAATGGCCGCAGCCACGGGTGGCGCTGGGCCGGGCCTTGCTCGGTATCACCCACGCGGCACTGGATATTTCCGACGGCTTTGCCGCCGACCTGCACCACATTCTCGACCGCTCCACCTGCGGCGCCGAGGTCTGGCTGGACGCCTTGCCGACCCATCCGGTCCTGCATAGTGCCCGTGCGCAACTGCTGTCCTGCATCGCCGCCGGTGGTGACGATTACGAGCTGTGCTTCACCGCCAGCCCGGCTCGGGCAGCCGAAGTCGAGGCGGCAGCACAGCAGGCCGGCGTGGCGGTAAGCAAGGTTGGCCGCATCGTGGCCACGCCGGGATTACGGCTGCTGGACCGGCACGGCACCGCCGTGACACTGGAAAGACTGGGCTATGACCACTTCGCGTAAACCGGATCGCGTCTTTTTGCTGGCGCGCCCGGCGCACTTCCTGGCGCTGGGCTTTGGCAGCGGCCTGATCACGCCGGCGCCCGGCACCTGGGGCACGCTGGCGGCCTTGCCGCTGGCCGCGCTCTTGCTGTGGCTGGGCGTCAGCGGCGGGGCGCTGGCACTACTGACGCTGCCACTGTTCCTGCTTGGCATCTGGCTGTGCGACGTCACCGGCCGCGCGCTGGGGGTGGCCGATTCCGGACACATCGTGTGGGACGAGATCGTGGCGATGCTGCTGGTACTGGCGCTGGTGCCGGCCACGCCGCTGTGGTGGCTGCTGGCTTTTGCCGCCTTCCGCCTGTTCGACATCGTCAAGCCGTGGCCGATTCGCTGGCTGGACCGCCACGTGCATGGCGGCTTCGGCGTGATGCTGGACGACGCCGTCGCCGCACTGTTTGCAACACTATTGTTACGACTATTGCAGCCGCTGCTATAGAAGTCTTGTTACCACTATGACATATCCGTAATATGCCAAAACTTTTTCCCGGGTTACGGATATGCAGAACGTGCTTGATGATGGCCTGCTGACGCTACTGCACAGCGCGGTAGCACCCTGGCTGGTACTCGATGCGCAACAGCGGCTGCGCGCCTGCAATCCCGCGGCTGGGCAATTACTGGGCGAGACGGCCAGCGTCGGCACGGTGCTGCCGCTTGCCCGCGCCGGCGAGTGGCAGGGCGTACCACTGCCGGCAGAGATGCTGCCCTGCCAGCTGGCCTCGCGCCTGTTCGGCCTACTGCCCGGCCCGCAGGCGAACGCGCTGACCGCCTACCGGTTGGTGCCGCTGCAAGACTGGCACGAGCAGGAGCAGAAGCGCCGCCAGCGCGAACACTATCTGCAGATTCTCTCCGATCTGGCCGCCTCCAGCGAAAAAGACCGCCTGCACCGGCTGGACAGCGCGCTGGCCGCCGGCGCGGCGGCGCTGGGTATGGAGATTGCCTTTGTCGCTCAGCGCAAGGGCGCGCAGCTGGAAATCGTTGCCTGTCACGCCGGCGACGATCTGAGCCGCGGCAAGTCCCTGCCGCTGGACCTGACCTATTGCGAACGCACGCTGCAGAACGGCCAGCTGCTGTGTCTGCCCGACGTGCTGGAAACAGCGCTGGCCGACAGTGCCTGCTACCGCGAATTCCGCTTCCGCGCCTACATCGGCATACCGCTGCTGGTACAGGGGCAGATTTTTGGCACGCTCGCCTTCTGCGCCAGCGCGCCGCGCGCACCGTTTTCCAGCGCCGACACCGAGTTCGTGCAGCACCTGGCGCGCTGGACGGCGGTCGTAGTGGAACGCAAGCTGGCCGCCGACGAGGCGATGCAGACCCAGCAAGCGATGGAAGAACAGTTAGGGTGGCTGCGGCTGGCAGGGCAGGTGGCCCGCCTCGGACACTGGAGCTACGCACCGCAGGATGGGCAGGTGTCGCTGTCGCAAGAGGCCTGCCGCCTGCTAGCCGTCGCGCCGCGCCCGCTGCTGCCGCTGGTGGAGGTGGAGCGCCGGATGCTGGTGCAGGATCGCCAGCGTTGGCGCGACGCGCTACAGCACAGCCTTCAGCAACGCACACCGCTGGCAGTGGAAGTGCGCCTGCGCCACGGCGACAGTGGCTACGGCTGGCTGGCACTGCGCGCGCAGGTGGTGGAACGCGACGGCGAACCACTGCTGTTTGGCGTGCTGATGGACGTCACCGACGCCAAGGAGTCGCAGCAGCTGATCCAGTACCAGGCCTCGCACGATGCGCTGACCGGCTGCATCAATCGCACCCTGTTGTTCGACCGCCTGGGGCAGGAGATCCGTCGCGCGGAACGGCTGCATCAGCAGTTTGCGGTGATGTTCGTCGATCTGGATCGCTTCAAGCAGGTCAACGACCGCTACGGTCACGCCGCCGGCGACAAGGTGTTGCAGACCGTGGCCGACCGGCTGATGGCCCTGCTGCGCCGTTCCGATACGGTGGCGCGGGTCGGTGGCGACGAATTCGTGCTGCTGATTCCGCAGGTCAGCGACGAGCTGACCCTGGCAACGCTGGCACGCAAGGTGGAGATGGCCATCGACCGACCGGTGCGCGACGAGGGCGCGCTGTATCGCGTCTCTGCCAGTATCGGCGTGGCGCTGTACCCGGAGGATGGCGACGAGCCGGAACTACTGCTGCGCGCCGCCGACCGCAAGATGTACTCCGACAAGTCGCACGCCGCGCGCCACTGAGCCGGCAGCGCCAATCTAGGGCGACCAGGGTTGGCCGCAAGCAAAAAAAATCCCCGATGCAGGCATCGGGGATTTTTCATTTTGGCTTATTCAGCGCGTGGGGCACGGCTACCGCTGTAGCTGCTGCCGCCGCCACTGCCGCTGCGGCGTGGACCGCTGCTGCTGCGACCGGCGTAACCGCCACCGCTACCCGGCTTGCGATCGCCGTAGCCACCGCCATTGCCGCGACGCGGGCCGTTGTTACGGGCACCAGCCGGACGGCCTTTTGGCGGACGACGGGTCGGTTCCAGACCAGGAATCACGGCTTCGGTCAGCGAGCGCTTAATGTACTGCTCGATACGGCGCACGCGGTGGAATTCGCGCGACTCGGCGATGGTGATCGCCACGCCGCTACGGCCGGCACGACCGGTACGGCCGATACGGTGCACGTAGTCTTCCGCCTGTTTTGGCAGGTCGTAGTTCACCACCAGGCCGATGGCTGGCACGTCGATACCGCGGGCGGCCACGTCGGTGGCAACCAGGATCTTGATGCGACCGCGACGCAGGTCGTTCAGGGTACGGTTACGCCAGTTCTGCGGCATGTCGCCGTGCAGGCAGGCAGCGGAGTAGCCCATATCCGACAGCTTGTCGGCGATTTCTTCGGAACCGATCTTGGTGGCGCTGAACACGACTGCCTGTTCGAAATCGGATTCTTTCAGGATGGCGTCCAGCAGACGGGCCTTGTGGGCATTGTCGTCGGCGTAGAGCAGGTGTTCTTCGATGCTGCCGCCGTCTTCCTTGCGGGCAATCTCGATGCGCTGTGGCGAGCGGGTCATTTTCTCTGCCATGCGGCCAACGGTGCCGTCCAGCGTGGCGGAGAACAGTAGGGTCTGGCGTTCGGCCGGGGTGGCGGCAACGATGGTTTCGATGTCTTCGATGAAGCCCATGTCCAGCATGCGGTCGGCTTCGTCCAGAATCAGCATTTCCAGACGGGAGAAGTCAACACGGCCGGAGCGCATGTGGTCCATCAGGCGGCCTGGAGTGGCGACGATGATGTCGACCGGGCGCGACAGGGCGCGGGTCTGGAAGCCGAACGAAGCGCCGCCAACCAGCGTCACGGTGCGCAACCAGCGCAGGTGCTCACCGTAAACCTGGGCGTTCTTTTCTACCTGGGATGCCAGTTCGCGGGTCGGGGTCAGCACCAGAACGCGCGGGCCATTGCCGGAGCCTTTGGAGCGCTCGCCCATTTTGGTCAGGGCTGGCAGCAGGAAGGCGGCGGTCTTGCCGCTACCGGTTTGTGCCGATACCAGCAGGTCCTTGCCCAGCAGGGCGGCAGGAATGGCTTCAGCCTGAACGTCGGTCGGGCTTTCGTAGCCGGATTTGGTCAGTGCTTGAACGATAGGTTCTGGAAGTCCGAGATCGGAGAAATGCATGGTGATCCTTTCAGTCCGGCTTATGGCCGGTGCGTTAGCCCGCTAAGGGTTACAGGTCATCGAACCAACCTGACAAAGCGGCGAACTGCAGTCCGAACGGAAAGGACGAGGCGAGAAACGAAGCCAAAAACGGTCAGATACGATGAAATCGTGGAAGCTGGCGGCGCGGGTGTTTCCGCTCAGCAAATCAGGAAAGGGCGCATTCTATGGAAATTAATTACGCTTGGCAAGCGTTTTCTGCGAACAACAGCGGCAAGTAGCTGATTTTTAATTGTGCTGCGCCGCAACAAACGAAAAAATCAGCACCGGGAAGCCAGCCAGGACAGGCTATCCGCCGTGCTGGTGGCCGGTTTGTATTCGGCGGCGCACCATCCGGTATAGCCAAGCTCGTCCAGCAAGGCAAAGATTTGCGCCAGCGGCAGCTCGCCCGTGCCAGGCTCGTGGCGTCCGGGACAGTCGGCAAACTGGATATGGCTGGTCTGCGGCAGGTACTGCACCAGAGTGCCGGCCAGGTCCAGCCGCATCCGCGCCAGATGGTAGAAGTCCAGCTGCATGCTGACATTGGGGTGTGCCGTCTCGGCCAGTACGGCGGCCAGCTCGACCGGCGTGCTCACCACAAAACCGGGCATATCGAGAGTGTTGATCGCTTCGCAGGTGACGCGAATACCGTGCGCCGCCAGTCGCTCGCCAGCCAGAGCCAGGTTGGCCGCAAGGGTCTGCCGTGTCAGCGCCGCGTCCTGTTGCACATCGAAGCGACCAGCCAGCACATTGACCATCTGCACGCCCAGCACCTGCGCGTAGTGTTCGCCCTCGGCCAGCGCCACCCGGAATTGCGCGGTGCGCGCCGGGTGGCTGGCCAGACCGCAGCCGCCGGCCATCAGGTCACCGGCCGGCAGATTGATCAGGATGATGTCGACCGCGGCCGCGGCCGCCGCGTCACGCAGCAGTGTCGCCGGATAGTCGTAGGGAAACTGGATCTCGACGGCGTCAAAACCGGCGGCCGCGGCAGCGGCGAAACGTGCCGGTAACGGCAGCTCGGTAAACAGCAGCGACAGGTTAGCGGCAAAACGCGGCATCTCAGCGCTCCTCGCTATCGGGCAGATAACAAGCAATCACCGTGCTCAGGTCCTGTTCGGCGTAGCCGGCCGCGGCATGACCGGCCATCATCCCGGCCGCGAGGCTGGCCAGCGGCAGCGCTGCACCATGCTCGGCCGCCAGCTGGCGGGCATTGCCGAGGTCCTTGAGCAGGGTGGTCACCTTCCATTGCAGCGGCAGATACTGACGCTGCGCCATGCGTGGCGCCAGTATCTGGAACGGCAGCGAGTCGGCAAAGCCGCCGGCCAGCGCCGCCGGCAACAGGCTGGCGTCGATACCGGCCGCCTCAGCCAGCTGTACCGTTTCGGCGATCAGCATCGCATTGCTGGCCACAATCAGCTGGTTGCAGATCTTGGCGACTTGTCCGGCGCCATGGCTACCGATGTGGCTCAGCCGTTGCGACAGGCAGCCGGCAATAGGCTGCAAACGGGCAATATCCGGCGCCAAGCCACCGGCCATGATCACCAGCGTGCCGTTTTCCGCGCCGCGCACGCCACCGGACACCGGCGCATCGACCCAGGCGGCGCCGTGCTCGGCCGCCTGCTGCGCCAGTTGCCGGGTCAGCGCCGGCGACGTACTGGAGAAGTCGATCAGCAACTGGCCGGGACGCAGCCGCGCACGGATGCCGTCTTCCGCCTGCCACACTGCCTGCACCGCCTCGTCATTGGCCAGGCAAAGCATGATGATGTCGCTGCCGAGGACCAGCTCGCCAAGGTTGGCCGCAACCATGGCACCCGCGGCACGCAGGCTGTCGGCCTTGGCGACGGAGCGGTTCCATACCGTCAGCGGATGCCCGGCTGCCAGCAGGCGCCGGCACATCGGCACCCCCATCAACCCCAATCCGACAAAGCCCAGAGTTGTCATCGCTTGCTCCCTGAATCCGGCGTCCGCCACGCGAAAAAAAGCCGGCACGAGGCCGGCCACAAAGCACTTTGTAAAACAAGGGAAGGATGCTTGCACAACCAGTGTGCAGGCGTCCGCGCCTAGCATTGCAAGCAACTTTCAGCGCGATATCGAGCTTACCCGCTTTCAGATGACATCACAATGCAGGTTCGTGGCGGCGCGGCTTTCCGCTACAATCGCGCCTTTTTCCGGAGCCATCCCGTGTCAGTCCCGTTCCATCCTGTTCGTTATGCTGCCAGCCGGCCATGGGCCAAGCGGGTGGCGCACCTGTTTGAACATGGCGGCAAGACCGCCGTCGCCGACTGCGACGCCTTGCTGCGCCGCACGCTGCAGGCGGCCCCCGGTGGTGTGGGGATGGGTGCGACACGCCAGGAGGCCGAGGGACTGCTGGCCCAGGCGTATGGCCACTTCGTTCGCCACGGCCGCCAGCTGCTGCTGTGCGACGCGGCACTGGGCGCCGCACTGGCGGCGACACACCCGCCCAAGGCGCTGCCGGCGACGCCAACCCTACCGCTGGCGGCGTGCTTCATCGCGCTACCCGATAACTGCGGCGCCTATGTACACAGTGACGAGGAGGGCGCCTGGCAGGTACTGATGCTGGCCGCCGGCTTTGCGCAAGGAAACAGCGGCTGGTGGCAGCAGAATGCCGAGGTGCTGGCGCTGACCTTGCGCGGCGGTGACAGCCTGCAGTTGCCGGACATCCCAGCGGTGCAGCCTTGGCGCGCGGCACTGCTGAGCCTGTTCAACCACCTGGCCCTATTGGCGCAGCCACGCTGCCTGTTGACCGCAGCCAGCAGCCCCGCGGAGCAGGCCGAGGCCTTGCGCCGAGGCAAGCTGCCGGTGCGCCGGCTATCGTGGGAGGGCGATTTGGTGCAGTCCGAAGCCTTCGACAAGGAAGGATACTGGCGGCGTCAGACCACCGGTGCCGCAGAACGCCTGGTGTGGGTGCCGCCACGCTGAGCCCGGCACCCGCACCGGCATGCCGGCGGGGCGGGGCCATTGCCGTTACAGGAACTGGCTGATCAGGCTTTTCAGAGTGCCGATGTCGAACGGCTTGTCGCAGATGGCGGACACGCCGGCTTCTTCGACTGCGGCCAACCTTTGCTCGTCCTGTTCGCCGGACACCATCAGGATCGGCACCGAAACCAGCTGGCTGCTGGTGCGGATATGCTCGATCAGCTCGCGGCCATCCATCTCCGGCATGTTGTAGTCGGTGATGATCAGGTCGAAGTAATTGCCGGCCGCCAGCAGACCGACCGCACTGCGGCCGTTGTCGGCCTCGGTGATCTCGCAAAAACCGAAGCGTTCCAGCACGCTGCGCATGAAGCTGCGCGATACGGTGCTGTCGTCGACCAGCAGGATCTTCTTCGCGTACAGGTCCAGCGACTCCAGTTCGTTGCGGGTGTCTTCGACATTGAGGTAATCGAGCGAGCTGCTGATCGCCTTGTCCAGCTGCGCCGGGGTAAACGGCTTGGGCAGAATCGCCATCGCGCCGGCCTGGCGGATCGCATCCAGCTGTTGCGGCCGCGTTTCGCTGGAAACCAGCACGAACGGCATCTCGCGCACCCGCTCGTCGCCGCGCATCGCCATCACCAGCTCGGCACCGGTCATGTCCGGCAAGTACATCGCGCCGATTACGATGTCCGGCAATGGCGGCAGATGGATGCGCGCCAGCGCCTCGGCGCCACTTTCGACGCGATCGACCCGCTCGATGCCCAGTTCCTGCAGATGATGCTGGATGATCTGTCCTTGCGCCCGTGAAGGCTCCACCAGACAGACCGTCAGGTGACACATGTCGAAAAGCATAGTCGGTACCCGTTACACAGTGTGCCCCAGCATAGACGACCGCCGCCGGTGGCTGTCAATTGGTAATCCGCACATTATTGATGCATGACAGCCTGCTGCTCCAGCCACTGGCAGAAGGCATTGATGGCGGTATCGTCGATCGCGGCACGCGGTGCAATCCAGCAGTAATCCCGCACCGGCACAATCGGCAGCGACAGCGGTGCCACCAGCCGGCCGGCGTCGATTTCGCGCTGCGCCATCGGCAGCGGCCCCAGCACCACACCCAGCCCGTCCAGCGCCGCCTGCAGCGCCAGGGAAAAACGGTCGAAATGCAGCCGGCTGGCCGGTTTCAGCTCGGGCACCGCCGCCAGGGTCAGCCAGCGCTGCCAAGCCGTTGGCCGCGTGTCGGCGTACAGCAAGGTGTGCTGCGCCAGGTCGGCCGGGCTGGTGAGCGGTATCTTTTTCAATAGTGCGGGATGGCACAGCGGCAGCTCCCACTCTTCCAGGAACGGCTTGGCGAGGTGGCCGGGCCAGTCGCCGGGGCCGCGGCGGATGGCGATGTCGAACGGCGTGTCCAACCGGCTGATGTCGCGATCGGAAGTAACGATATGCAGGTCGATGTCCGGATGGCGGTCACGGAAATCGGCCAGTCGCGGCAGCAGCCAGTACATGGCAAAGGTCGGCGTCGAGTTGATCGACAGGCGGCGCTGGCGGTCCGGCTGCAACAGCTGCGAAGTGGCGTTGGCGATCAGGTCCAAGCCGTCCTGCACCTGCACCAGATAGCGCCAGCCGGTGTCGGTCAGCTTGACGCGGCCGCCGGTGCGCTCGAACAGCTGTACCCCCAGCCAGTCTTCCAGCTGCTTGATCTGCTTGCTCACAGCGCCATGGGTGACATGCAGTTCGTTGGCTGCGGCAGAAAAGCTTTCCAGCCTTGCTGCCGTCTCGAAAATACGCAATCCGTTAAGGGGAGGGTAGGCATTCATGGTGTGATTATATCTCACAGGCAATGTTGCGATTACTCGTTTGTGCTCACCCGAGGAACGGCGTAATCTTTCACCATCCCGACCGGCTGTCATTGTCACGATGCGGCCGGGTGGTTGCCGGCAGACATTCACCCGCTGTCGACAGACTAACTTGCACATAACCCCAGCAAAAAGGTCCCAAGCCATGCTAGAAGCTTACCGCCAACATGTCGCAGAACGCGCCGCACTGGGCATTCCACCACTGCCGCTGACCGCCAAACAAGTCGAAGAACTGGTTGAACTGCTGAAGAACCCGCCAGCAGGCGAAGAAGAGACACTGGTCGAGCTGATCACTCACCGCGTGCCGCCTGGTGTCGACGACGCCGCCAAGGTTAAAGCTTCGTTCCTGGCCGCCGTCGCCGAAGGCAGCGTGAAGTCGCCGCTGGTTTCGCGCGAAACCGCGACCAAACTGCTGGGCACCATGCTGGGCGGTTACAACGTCAAGCCGATGATCGACCTGCTGGGCGACGCTCAGGTTGGCGCCATCGCCGCCGAAGGCCTGAAAAAGACCCTGCTGGTATTCGACTTCTTCCACGACGTGCAAGTCCTGGCCGAAGGCGGCAACGCCAATGCCAAGGCCGTGCTGCAAAGCTGGGCCGATGCCGAATGGTTCACCAGCCGTCCGGAAGTGGCACAGAAAATCACCGTGACCGTGTTCAAGGTGCCAGGTGAAACCAACACCGACGACCTGTCGCCGGCACCGGATGCTTGGTCCCGCCCTGATATCCCGATGCACTACCTGGCAATGCTGAAGAATACCCGTCCGGATGCGGCGTTCACGCCGGAAGAAGACGGCAAGCGCGGCCCGATGCAGTTCATCGAAGACCTGAAGAAAAAAGGCAACCTGGTGGCCTACGTCGGCGACGTGGTCGGCACCGGTTCCTCGCGCAAATCCGCCACCAACTCGGTGGTGTGGGCCACCGGCCAAGACATCCCGTTCGTACCGAACAAGCGTTTCGGCGGCGTGACCCTCGGCGGCAAGATCGCACCGATCTTCTTCAACACCCAGGAAGACTCCGGCTCGTTGCCGATCGAAGTGGACGTGTCCAAGCTGGAAATGGGTGACGTGATCGACATCTACCCGTATGAAGGCAAGATCGAGAAAGACGGCCAGCTGGTCGAAAAATTCAGCCTGAAATCCGACGTACTGCTGGACGAAGTGCGCGCCGGCGGCCGTATCAACCTGATCATCGGTCGTGGCCTGACTGCCAAGGCGCGTGAAGCGCTGGGCCTGCCAGCCTCCACCGAATTCCGCCTGCCAAAAGACCCGGCCAATTCCGGCAAGGGCTTCTCGCTGGCACAGAAAATGGTTGGCCGCGCCTGTGGCCTGCCGGAAGGCCAGGGCGTGCGCCCGGGCACTTACTGCGAACCGAAGATGACCACCGTCGGCTCGCAGGACACCACCGGCCCGATGACCCGTGACGAGCTGAAAGACCTGGCTTGCCTCGGCTTCTCCGCTGACCTCGTGATGCAGTCGTTCTGCCATACCGCCGCCTATCCGAAGCCGGTGGACGTGAAGATGCACAAGGAGCTGCCAGCCTTTATCTCCACCCGTGGCGGCGTGGCGCTGCGTCCGGGCGACGGCGTGATCCACAGCTGGCTGAACCGCCTGCTGCTGCCGGATACCGTCGGCACCGGTGGCGACTCGCACACCCGCTTCCCGATCGGCATTTCCTTCCCGGCCGGTTCCGGTCTGGTTGCCTTTGCCGCCGCCACCGGCGTGATGCCGCTGGACATGCCGGAATCGGTGCTGGTGCGCTTCAAGGGCGAACTGCAACCGGGCGTGACCCTGCGTGACCTGGTCAACGCCATTCCGCTGTACGCAATCAAGCAGGGCCTGTTGACCGTGGCCAAGGCCGGCAAGAAGAACATCTTCTCCGGCAAGGTACTGGAGATCGAAGGCCTGCCGGATCTGAAAGTGGAACAGGCTTTCGAGCTGTCCGACGCTTCCGCCGAGCGCTCTGCCGCCGGCTGCACCGTGCACCTGAACAAGGCGCCGATCGTCGAGTACATGCAGTCCAACATCACCCTGATGAAGTACATGATCGCCGAAGGCTATCAGGACGCCCACACCCTGGAGCGCCGCATCAAGAAGATGGAAGAGTGGATCGCCAACGGCGAACTGCTGAAGGGTGATGCCGACGCCGAATACGCCGCCGTGATCGAAATCGATCTGGCCGACGTAAAAGAGCCGATCGTGGCCTGCCCGAACGATCCGGACGACGTGAAGTTCATGTCCGAAGTCGCCGGCACCCAGATCGATGAAGTGTTCATCGGCTCCTGCATGACCAACATTGGCCACTTCCGCGCCGCTTCCAAGCTGCTGGAAGGCAAGCGCGACCTGCCGGTCAAGCTGTGGGTTGCTCCGCCGACCAAGATGGATGCGCAACAGCTGACCAAGGAAGGTCACTACGGTGTGTTCGGTATGGCCGGTGCCCGCACCGAAATGCCGGGCTGCTCGCTGTGCATGGGCAACCAGGCGCAGGTGCGTGAAGGCGCGACCGTGATGTCGACCTCGACCCGTAACTTCCCGAACCGTCTGGGCAAGAACACCAACGTGTATCTCGGCTCGGCCGAACTGGCCGCGATCTGCTCCAAGCTGGGCAAGATCCCGACCGTCGAGGAGTACAAGGCCAACATCGGCATCATCAACGAGAGCGGCGCCGAGGTGTACCAGTACCTCAACTTCAACCAGATCCAGGATTACCAGGATGTGGCTGACACCGTAAAAGCCTAAGGCAGCAGCGGCCTCCGCCGCTTTGCCCGCAGCAAAAAGCCCCGCAATCGCGGGGCTTTTTTGTGGCCGGTAATTTGTGACCGGCGACTGGCGACAACTGGCAAAGGTTGGCCGCAACGGTGCCGGCTCAGAGTCGGCGCCTGTGGCCGTTCACCAGTACAGCTCAGCCGGGCCGGCGTGCAGCACTGCTCTGTGCCTGCCACACGCGAAGATACCTCTCCACCAGCGCATCCATCACCCGGTCGTCGCTGAATTTTTTCATCGCCCGCGACAGGCGTTCCGCCAGTTGCTCGTTATTGCAGGCGGAGGCCAGCGCCACGGTCAGGTACAGCTTTTCGCGACTGACCGGCACCGTGGACGCGCGCAGACCCTTGATGTTGAGGCTGGCAGCATAGGCGAGACCCGGCGCATCCTCATAGATCAGATAGTCGGCGCGCCCCAGGCTCAGCATCTGCAACGCGTTCTTGACGCTGCCGACCTGCTGCAGCTTGAGGCTGATCGCGGCAAACTGGTCGAAAGCCTGGCCGAAGCTGTTGTTGACCACGGTGATGCCCTCCTGGCCCAGCAGGTCTTCCCAGCGCTGGTATTGCAGCGGGTGCTGCTGTCGCGTCCAGATCAGGGTCTGCGTATCGCGGATCGCCGGTTGCAGGTAGCGCAGGTAGGTCAGTCGCGGCTGCGTCAGGAAGGCGCCGGCGATCAGGTCGATGCGGCCGTTGCGCGCACTCTCCTGCACCCGGCCCCACGGCCCGGCATAGCGCACCTCGATCGGAATGCCGATCTCGCGCGCCACCAGTTGCATCAGCTCGGCATTGGCGCCGATCAGCTTGCTGTCGTTTTTCGGGTCTTGCCACAGAAAGGGCGGGTACTCGGGATTGCCGGAGGCCACCAGCCGCGTACACGCCGCATTGGCAAGCGATGGCAGGCCCAGCAGCACCCCCAGCAGCAGGGCCGGCCAGCGCCGCGACTGGCATGACGAAAGGAAACCGTGCAACATGGATAGCTTTCCCTTCAGGAATATGACGTTTCCGCAAGTCTAGAGGCAGGCGCCGACGACTGGCAATAGGCTGCGATTGCAAATCGTACCGGCCAATACTGGCGCCAGCTTATAACATGAAACCATGGCCGTCGCGAAGCCGCGCCGTCCGCAATCCGTACCCGGAGTCCCCGATATGAACGACGAAGCCCTGCAACGCCTGCAAAAACTGGTTGACGGCCCGCGCGACGGCGCGCTGCTGCGCTTCGGCCTGGCCAATGAATACGCCCGTCTGGAGCAGTGGCCGCAGGCGATACGCGAGGCGAGGGCGGCGCTGGCCTTCCAGCACGACTATTCTGCGGCGTGGAAACTGCTGGGCAAGGTCTTGTTGGCCGGCGGCGAGCCGCAACAGGCGCTGCAGGCCTACCGTGACGGCATCGCGGTGGCCGAGCAGCGCGGCGACAAGCAGGCCGCAAAGGAAATGACGGTGTTTGCGCGGCGTATCGAGAAAACGTTGGCCGCAAGCGACGGTGCTAGCTGACGCTGTGGCGTAGCTGGCGCATCGCGCTGTCGATGCCTTCCACCGTCAGCGGATACATGCGCTCCTGCAACAGCTGCCGGATCAGGCCGATGGACTGGGTGTAGCCCCAGTGCGCCTGCGGCATCGGATTCAGCCACACCGCGTGCTTGAACTGCGCCAGCAGGCGGCGCAGCCACACCTCGCCGGACTCCTCGTTCATGTGCTCGACACTGCCGCCGGGGTAGACGATCTCGTACGGGCTCATGCTGGCATCGCCGACGAAGATCAGCTTGTAGTCGCTGCCAAAGGTGTGGATCAGGTCCCAGGTCGACAGCTTCTGTCCGTGGCGGCGGGCATTGTCTTGCCACACCCCTTCGTAGACGCAGTTGTGGAAGTAGTAATACTCCAGATGCTTGAACTCGCTGCGCACCGCCGAGAACAGCTCCTCGCAGGCGCGGATGTGGTCGTCCATCGAGCCGCCGACATCGAACAGCACCAGCAGCTTCACCGTATTATGCAGCTCCGGCACCATTTGCAGGTCAAGGAAACCGGCGTTGCGCGCGGTCGCGGCGATGGTGGCATCCAGATCCAGCACCTCGGCGGCGCCTTCGCGCGCGAACTGGCGCAGGCGGCGCAAGGCCACCTTGATGTTGCGCGTACCCAGCTCGACCTGGTCGTCAAAATTGCGGAACTCGCGCTGATCCCACACCTTGACCGCGCGCCGGTGGCGCGACGCCTGCTGCCCGATGCGGACACCTTCCGGGTGATAACCATAAGCACCGAACGGACTGGTACCGCCGGTGCCGATCCACTTGTTGCCGCCCTGATGCCGCTCCTTCTGCTCGGCAAGGCGCTCGCGCAGCGTCTGCATCAGCTTGTCCCAGCCCAGCGCCTCTAGCTGCCGCTTTTCCTCGTCGGAGAGGAATTTCTCCACCTGCTTGCGCAGCCAGTCTTCCGGGATCGCGGTCCGCAGGTCTTCCAGCTCCAGCGCCAGGCCATTGAAGCAGTGGCCGAACACCTGATCGAAGCGGTCGTAATACTTTTCGTCCTTGATCAGGATGGTGCGCGCCAGATAGTAGAACTCGTCGACACTGCCAAACGCCAGCTGTCGCGACAGCGCCTCCAGCAGGGTGAGGTGCTCTTTTAGCGACACCGGCAGCCCGGCCGCACGAAGGGCATTGAAGAAGGGAAGCAACATGACAATTCGCTCGTGACAAATGGAACACAACCGCATAGAGTATCAACTCTAAACAATCGTTTGACGGCAACCAGAATGGAGCTTATCACATGCAGCTTGCCGCACACACCGCCGTCACCCTTACCAATCACCTGAGCCAGTTGCGCGATGCGGCCAACCTTGTGCCGTACCCGTCGCTGGCACAGCGCCGCCAGTGGCTGGATGGCCTGGCCCGCCTGTTGCAGCAGCACCAGCACGAGCTGGCGGCCGCCATCAGCGCCGATTTCGGCCATCGCAGCGTGGTGGAAACCCGGCTGGCGGAGGTATTCCCGACGCTGGCCGGCATCCGCCACGCGCGGCGGCAGCTGGCCGCATGGCTGCGCCCGCAGCGGCGGCCGGTAGCACTGTGGTTCCAGCCCGCGCGGGCCCAGTTGCTGCCGCAGCCACTGGGCGTGGTCGGCATCATGGTGCCGTGGAATTACCCGCTGTTCCTGGCGCTGGGACCGCTGGTGGCGGCGCTGGCGGCCGGCAATCGGGCGCTGCTGAAGATGTCGGAGCTGACGCCACGCACCGGCGCGCTGCTGGCCACGCTGCTGAGCCGTTATCTCGGCGACGACGTGGTCCGTGTCGTGACTGGCGACGCCGGCGTGGCACGTGCCTTTGCCAGCCTGCCGTTCGACCATCTGCTGTTCACCGGCTCGACCAGGGTTGGCCGCGAGGTGATGCAGGCCGCGGCGGCCAACCTGGTGCCGGTGACGCTGGAGCTGGGCGGCAAGTCACCGGTGCTGATCGCTCCCGGCGCCGACCTGCAGCACGCCGCACGCCGCATCGTGGCCGGCAAACTACTGAACGCGGGGCAGACCTGCGTCGCGCCGGACTATGTGCTGGTGCCCTGCCAGCAACAGACTGCACTGATCACTGCGTTACGCGACGCGGCGACGCGCGTCTACCCGACCCTGGCCGACAACGCCGACTACAGCGCCATCATCAGCGCGCCGCACTATCAGCGCCTGCAAGCGCTGGCGGCACAGGCACAGGCGGGCGGGGCGGTGCTCACCACCATCAATCCCGCCAACGAAACGCCAGCCGTACTCGCCGCCGCCCGCAAGCTGCCGCTGACGCTGATCGAGCAGGTGCCGCCGGACAGCAGGGTGCTACAGGAGGAAATCTTCGGCCCGCTGCTACCCGTCATCGGCTACGACTCGCTGGAGCAGGCCGTCTCGCTGCTGCGGCAGCAGCCACGCCCCTTGGCGATGTATTTGTTCGATCACGACAAGGCGCGCGTCGAGCGGCTGTTGCGCGACACCATTGCCGGTGGCGTCACCGTCAACGACACCTTGTTGCACGTAGCCCAGGAGGCGCTACCGTTTGGCGGCGTCGGCGCCTCCGGCATGGGCCACTACCATGGCCACGAAGGCTTCCTGACCTTCTCCAAGCTGAAACCGGTGCTGTACCAGTCACGCCTGAGCGGCACCTGGCTGACCGCGCCGCCGTATGGCAATACCGTCAAGCTGCTGTTGCGCTGGATGATCGGCCGATGAAGCTCAGTCGACGCCAGTTACTCGGCTGCGGCCTCGCCGGCAGCGTGCTGTTAAGCGCCGGTGGCTACTGGCTGCGTCCCGCCGCGGCGCCGGGTTTCGTCGCCAGCGAGCAGGACCGGCAATGGCTGCAGCAGCTGGCCCCGGCGCTGCTGGGCGAGCGCGTCACCTGCGAGCCGGCCACCGTTGCGGCCAACGTGTTGCTGGCCATTGCCAGCCTGCCGCTACCGCTGCAGCAAGAGGTGCGCGAACTGTTCGATCTGTTGCAACAGCCGCTGGTACGGCGCTGGCTGGCCGGCATCCCCGCAGCCTGGCCGGACGCCAGCCCGCAACAGATCCGCGCGTTCCTGCAGCGCTGGCGGCACAGCCGTTTCGCCTTGCAGCGCAGCGCCTACCAGGCGCTGCACAATCTGGTGTATGCCGCCCATTACGGCGCCACCAGCCAGCAGCAGGCCATCGGCTACCGGCTGCCACCCGCCATTCAAGGATTTCTGCGATGAACAACACCTTGCCCGACCCGTGGCAGGAAGGGCTGGCCAGCGGCTGGCGGGTGCTCGATGCCAGTACGCTCGACCGCGATCTGGCGCTGGAATGCGACGTGGTCATCGTCGGCAGTGGTGCCGGTGGCGGCATCAGCGCGGAGGTGCTGAGCCAGGCCGGGCTGGACGTGGTGATCGTGGAAGAGGGCGCGCTGAAAAGCAGCCGCGATTTCCGTCTGCGCGAAAGCGATGCCTACCCGCAGCTGTACCAGGAGGCGGCCAACCGCCAGACCGCCGACAAGGGCATCACCATCCTGCAGGGGCGCACGGTCGGTGGCAGCACCACCGTCAACTGGACCAGTTCCTTCCGCACCCCGCCCGACACCCTGCGCTGGTGGCGCGAGCAGCACGGACTGCAGCCGCTGCAGGACGAGGCGCTGCATCCGTGGTTCGAACGCGCGGAACAGCGTCTCGGCATCCGTGACTGGGAAGTCTCCCCCAATGCCAACAACTCGGTACTGGCACAGGGCTGCGACAAGCTCGGCATCAAGGTTGGCCGCATCCGCCGCAATGTCAGCGGCTGCTGGAATCTGGGCTATTGCGGCACCGGCTGTCCGACCAATGCCAAGCAGTCGATGCTGGTCAGCACCCTGCCAGCCGCCCTACAGCGTGGTGCACGGCTGCTGACGCGGGTCGCGGTGACACGGGTACTGGCTGATCGGAATGGCAAGCGCGCACTGGGCATCAGCGGTGCGGCACTGGATGGCCCCGGCATTCGCCACACCGGCCGACAGGTGACCGTTCGTGCCCGCCACGTGGTACTCAGCGCCGGCGCCATCGGCACCCCGGCCATCCTGCTGCGCAGCCAGCTGCCGGATCCATACGGACTGGTCGGCAGGCGCACCGTCCTGCACCCGGTACTACTGTCCGGCGCCATCATGCCGCAGCGTATCGACGGCTATCACGGCGCGCCGCAAAGCGTGTACAGCGACCATTTTCTGCACACCCAGCCACTGGATGGGCCGCTTGGCTTCAAGCTGGAAGTGCCGCCGATTCATCCGCTGATCTTTGCCGCCACGCTGCCGGGGCTGGGAGATGAGCACGCGCGACTGATGCGGCAGTTGCCCTACCTGAATGTCACCCTGGCGCTGCTGCGCGACGGCTTCCACGCCGACAGCCAGGGCGGGCAGGTGCGGCTGCGCCGCGACGGCTCGCCGCAGCTGGACTATGTGCTGGGCGACGTGGAGTGGCAGGCCGCACGGAGGGCACTGCTGCAGATGGCGGAAATCCAGTTTGCCGCCGGCGCCCGCGCGGTGCTGCCGGTCCACGAGAACGCCGGACTGGCTCGCAGTTGGCCGCAGGCACAGCAGATGATCGCAGCGCTGCCGATGCAGCTGCTGCGCACCCGCGTGGTCAGCGCCCACGTGATGGGTGGCGCCGCGATGGCCGGCGACGAACGCCAGGGTGTGATCGACCACTTGGGGCAGCACTGGCAGGTTGCCGGGCTGAGCGTGATCGACGGCGCGATGTTCCCGACCAGCATCGGCGCCAACCCGCAACTGTCGATCTACGCACTGGCCCTGCGCGCCGCCACGACACTGGCCGCGCAGTTAGCCCGTTAGTGTTAAGCGGCGATACGCCAGCCAGGCCGGGCCTCTGCGCCACCGCCGGCAGCCCCGAGCGGCCGCCGGTGTGTGCCGGAAAAATCTTGGCAAAACGCATCGGCATCAATATAATCGCGGCCTGTTGTTGCCCTGCGCAACACAAAGGAAGCGTGGCCGAGTGGTTTAAGGCAGCGGTCTTGAAAACCGCCGAAGGTGTGAGCCTTCCGTGAGTTCGAATCTCACCGCTTCCGCCATGATTCAAAGATAAAGCCCTGAATTTTCAGGGCTTTTTTCTTTTTACTGGCCACCTGGTAGCCAAATCTGGTAGCCATTTTGTTTTGTGCGTTTTTGGTCCCAGACCCACGCTAAGTGAATCCTTGGGGCTGATCTCACTGTCCTGATTGCCGATTCAGTAGGGAAGTGCAGAGCAACCCGGCAACAGAAGTCTTCCGCGGAACTTAGCCCGGGCTAGAGGTCTTGCGGTGTTGCCATCAAGATTTTCCCCGCATAATGCTTCCCCGCTTGGTCTGGCCTCATTACCCAACACATTGGCCACGATATTTTATGCCGTTTACATGTCTCCCCTAGGGCGTGTCATCAATTCCCACCGAGTCTTGAAGAACAGGCCAAGCGTCTATAAATGATTGCCCATGAAAAGACGATACGCGCTGAGAGATGACCAATGGGAACGCATCAAGGACTTGTTGCCTGGACGGGTTGGCCACGTCGGTGTCACCGCACGTGATAACAGTCTGTTCGTGGACGCGGTGCTTTACTGCTACCGCGCCGGTATCCCCTGGCGTGATCTCCCTGCACGCTTCGGAGACTTTCGGGTCGTACATCTGCGCCACTCGCGCGGAGCAAGCGTGGCGTGTGGACCCGCCTATTTCTGGTGCTGGCGCAGGATGCAGACAACGAATACGCGATGATCGATGTCACCATCGTGCGTGCCCATCAGCGCAGTGCCGGTGCAAAAGGGGGGCTTGCGCCCAAGCCATCGGACGCCGCCGCGGCGGACTGAGCACCAAGATCCATGCCACGGTGGATGCGCTGAGCAACCCCACCGGCTTTTACCTCACGCCCGGGCAAGTCTCCGACCTGGAAGGTGCCGATGTCCTGCTCCGTGACACATCTGCCGATCTGGTGATTGCCGACAAGGCTTACGACGCGGCAGCTCGGGTGGTAGTCCCCCTCATTCGGGCCGGCAAGACGGTGGTCATTCCCTGTCTGCGGACTCGTGCCGTACAGCGTGACTATGACCGACATTTGTACAAGGCCTGCCATCTGATTGAGAACTACTTTGCCCGACTGAAGCAATACCGTGCCATCGCCACACGTTATGACAAGACAGCCATCAACTTCCTTGGGGCCATCCATCTGGCTGCCACCCTTATTTGGCTCAATTGATGACAGCCCTAGGGGAAGGGCGTTCACTGCCCTAGCAGGCTGTTAAAATACCAACAACAGGGTGCACGCCTACGCCTGCGATTCATGATCACCACCTGAAGCCTAGCCATTTTGCCGGCGTTCTGCGCCCAATCTGGCTGGACAAAAAAGAAACCGCCTCACGTGTTAAACAGCGCTGCCACGCGGTGATGGGGTCGGCATGGGCGCATGACTTTGTTTCCGGCAACCCACTAGATGTCGTGACCAAGCTACTTCCAGTTCAAAAACAAACCGTGCAACACCAACCTGCCATGCCCTGGATGACGTACTCGGCGCCACCCTGGTTGTCCGGCGCGTGCTAGTCTGCGGTTCGATCCGGCCACACCAGACACTTGGGAGGAGGTGGCTAATTCTTCTTCAACGGATCTGTAGTAGGTTTCTGTTTCAGTGCATTTGTTGCGGTTTTTCTTGGGGTGTTCAAACCGTTGCTGTCCTATGTTATTTTTGAATTTGTCGATGGTTTCCTTGGTGTTTTTTGTTGTAATCTATATTTCTTCTATTGCTGCGATTATTTTGTTGAATTCTTTTAAGTGTGTTTCTTTTTTGAATTCACTTTTTATTATTATTTCTAGAATTTGAGTTTCGCTAAGAAGATATTTGTTTGATAGTAATTTGAGTTTTTCCTTTGTTTCTTTTTTTATGGAAAGGCCCAGTTGGCTGATCTTTCCTGTCTCTCGTCTAATTTGTTGGCCCCATGATTTTTTTGCTGCAGCTAGAACTGCTTCGCAGAATCCAATTTGATTTCTGTTATCTACTATTAATAATTTTGCCCAATTGTCTTCTCTTGTTACGTGGGGTTGAACGAAATCTAGAAGCTTTTTTATTGCATTTTCTGCATGGTGAATTCTGTTTGGCTCTTGAGATGATGTCTCGGTTAACCAGTCCATGAGTTTTTTGATGTTTAAATAATCTTTAGTTATCCTCTCTTTGGTGGTTTTTGGAGAGGTTTTAGTTTGGAATGTATAGATATCAAGGATGCAATCTATTTTTTCTTTCATGCTTAACCCATTGGTATTTTGTATAAGGCTAGCAATTTTATAATTTGAACCGCTGCGTTCGCTTCTCCACCTGTTTTTCGGATTGTTACTGCCATAAAGTACATCGGCAATCAATTCGTAATACCATTCTTCGTTAATTGTCCAAGTGGTATCTTGGATGGTGGATGTCTGCAGGTCCAATAAAATTTGGTGGATGTTGTCTCCAGGTTTGTCGTGTTCCAGTAAATATATTGTTTTGTCTAAGGATAAACCGTCATTAAAGGCAAAAATGCCATCTACTTTATCCATGACAAATAAATCTCCTCCTTTTTGTAGCTGATCCCATGTATCCCAAATACAGAAAGCAATTCTCAGTCGTTTTTGTTTCCTTACCGTCTTAATGACAAGAAGATGCTGTGGGTGACGCTCAGGAATTCCATCGTAAAACTCGGCTGACATTGTAATTACCTCTAGAAGCAATATTGATGCTTTGTGGAAAAATTAGTGGTGTTTGAAGGCGTTTTTATGAAGCAATATGGCAGTTATATGTAATTTTTAGTGTAGTACTTTCGATGTAAAAAACACATAGATTTTCAATGGAAGTGTCGTATTTTTTAGCGGTAAGTGCCTTCATCACAACAAATTCATAGTGCGAAAGGGTTACTTTCATCAAAGTGGTCGAGGATGCGGTGTATCTGTTCACGACTTTGTAAGGTGCACGTCTGTCGTTGATCACTTTGGTGGGGACGTGATGGTGATGGGCTGGCGGAACATATGCTGAAGTTGTCTTGTTCGGTTAGTGGTATGCCTTGTGCCCACTAACTCGTTATGTCTTGGAAAAATTGACGTGGTTGCCCCATGCTTTGGATCAACAGCGCAGGGGCGCAATCATGAAAGTCATTCGTCTCAAGGCAGTAATGGAAACCACCGGTTTGGCACGCTCTACAATCTACAAATACATTTCGCTGGATTTGTTTCCAAAGCCTATTTCTCTAGGCGGTCGTAGCGTGGGTTGGCTGGATGCAGAAGTGCAGGCTTGGATCGTGAGCAAAGTGTACGTACGTGATGGCGTGAGTGAATAATGTAGCGAAACCATGGCTGATTCTGGCCATGGTTTTTTATCAGAGTACGGGTTTGCAATATTTACAGGGCTTGTGTCTAGATTTTTCGTTTATGCCCAGCGGAAATTTAATTGTTGGAGTTTCGGTATATAGTAGTATTAAGGTTTTGTTGGTTGTGGTTAGTTTTTAACAATAAAACAGTAACACTAAGAAATAACAGAAAGAGAGAAGAGAGATAAGCACAGCACCATAAGAGCGCTGGGCAGATTATCTCTAGTAGATCAGAGAGGGCCGAAGAGCCCTCTCAGGAATCGCCATCTAGGATAGACATGGCAGGGGTTTATCCCCATGCCAATGTTCAATAGCAGATGGGAAAAATTACATCACTGATTGACTTTATGTGTCTCACTAAGAGGTCAATCATGAAACGCCATCCACTTAACTCAAGCCTGCATCTCTATGAAGGGCGATTCTACAACGAAAAACCTATCCTGCATGATAAAGGGCCGTTCGTTGAAGAATATCTGGATTCTCTTGAATGGGTAATCGAAGCGGCTCTCAGTGACAATCCACGCGTCTTTGGTTTGCGCTTCGAGCTTCGTTTTCCAAATCGCATAGACTTAGATAGCAAAGTGTACACGAGTAAAGCTATCACTCGATTTATCGAGTCACTGAAAGCCAAGCTTGCTCATAACCGGCAGCAAGCGATGCGCACACGTCGCTACGTGCATGACACAGCGGTGCGTTACGTGTGGGCCTGTGAGCAGAACGACTCAGTAAACCCACACTGGCATGTGGCGATCTTGCTCAACTGGGATGCCTACAGGTCATTGGGGCGCTTTGAGCTTGGGCGCGACAACATGTACAACCGCCTAGTATCAGCCTGGGCTAGTGCACTGAAGATGACGGAGCATGAAGCGGTAGGGTTGGTTCACATACCGAACAACCCTGTATACGAGCTGCATCGTGATGATCAGGCTTCTATCGATGCTTTCTTCAAGCGTGTCAGTTATCTATGTAAGGCGGATACGAAGCAGTATGGCAATGGTAGGCATGGTTTCGGGAGTAGTCGTCGCTAGTGCTTGGTTGTGTCTATGGGCCACGGCTACGGTCGTGGTCTTTTTTACATGGTTGCTCCATCCGATGAGACATGATTTTTCATCGTCGGACATCATGGACGTAGGCGCTACTACCATAGGGTTGGAATTGCTGAGCGCGGCGGCACAGGCGGCGCTCACTTTCATGCGTGTTCTGTGTCAGCGGCATCCGCGCTTGCAGGTCATTGGACTGGATCATTTTCTGCCGGAGTGGGCTACGGCGCCTTCTACGCGTAGCTACATGACGTAGTTGCGTTGTTGCGTTTACAGGTGCGTCGCCAGGCTAGGGCATTTACAGCATGCCTAGGTATGGCCTGGATTGTTCGGTAACAAGTGCACCACCTTGTCGTCAGTCAGTATTGCATATGACTTTTCGTATGGAGACAACTGATGACAACAAAGATTTGTATGTGTTGCGGCCACGTCTTCGAGTCCCGCCCCCAAGTGCCCAACCAGTCTTACTGCTCTTCCCCTATTTGTCAGCGTGCACGGCGACAGCGCTGGCAACGAGACAGAATGCAGACCGATCCAGACTACCGGGACAATCAGTAATTCAGCCAGTGTGCATGGCTTAAACGCCCCCCCGGAATACTGGAGCTACTATCGCGACATCAATCCGAAGTGTAAAACAGCGTGCAAAAGTGGTCAGGGGTAGGGGTGATGACTTTGTCTCTCACTTTTCACTCCAATCTATTTTTTGGTATGGAGTACCTTGACAAAGGTTTGTTGTGATCCTATTGTTCAGCCCATGGCAACGGAGAACATCATGCGACTCACTCAACACGCACACCAGCGGATGACCCAGCGAGGCATCACCCGCTTGATGATCGACTTGGTTTTGGAATACGGCGAGGTCGAGCAGGACAAGGCCGTTCTGGACAAAAAGCATGCACAACAGCTGATCCAGGAACTGCAGGAAAAGCTGCGCACGGCCATGAAAATTCTGGACAAAGGCGGTTGCGTCGTCGTTGAGACGAACAACGCCGTCTTGACTACGTACAACCATCAGTCCAAGCACTGAAGGGGCCAGTCATGTACGAAAAACTGATTCACCAACTGGCCCAACTGTTGCGCGGAAACATGGTGCTGGATGAGTTCTACCCAGTCGCCTTTCAGCTCTTGGCTTGGGTGCGAGTGTCAAAGCTCGGACGTCTCACGAGGGAACTGGCCTTCAACCCCGCCGAGCCGCCTCGGGATGCCAAGCATCTGGTTTCCATCTTCACGCATATTGGTGACTCAGGGGTGTTAGGAAATGACAGTAGCGCGTTCGTCTACGTCAGCCCCGCCCTACAGCATCTGTCGCCCGCACAAGTACTGCAAGCGCTTGAAATACTGGCATCGTCAAATTTAGATCAGCCATGGGACTCGCAAAGCCTGACGGCCACGATGAGTAGTGGATTCGGTAAATGGTTTGCGGGTCTTCCCTCTGAAGTGACCAGCCTGATCACGGCACTCGCCCGAGTGGAACCATCCATGACGGTCTACATCCCCTTTGAGCAAGGCTTCCAGCTGACGGCCTCGATTCAGGAAAAAGGTGCGATGACATTTTCAGAAACGAAGATGGCATGGCCGCTTCCTTGGTTGATAAACCTTCTCTCCGATACCTCGGCCAACATTTGCGTGGGCGATAGTCTTGAGCGGCCGGGCTTCTTGGAGGATGGCCGCCTGACGCAATTTGATGTCAGCCTGGGGTTCCCCCCATTCGGAGTGAAGTACGACTCCCAGCTTACGGAACGTGATCTGTTTGGGCGTTTTCCCGAGCAGACTGGCTCGATCGCCGTTTTGGCTGTGCGTCACATTCTGGTGCGCACCAAAGAACGAGCGGTGATCGCTGTACCAAATGGGTTGTTGTTTAGCCCTGGCGCAGAGCGATCCCTCCGCGAAGATTTGCTGATTAAACGCCAGATTGAGGCGGTTATTGGCCTACCTGCGGCACTGCTACCCAACACCGCCCTTTCCTTCTCGTTGCTTGTATTGAACCGAAAAACGACCTGCGACCGAATCATGTTTGTGGACGGCACTCAGGAGACCTTGTTCAAAAAAGATGGGAAAGGGCGTGCGGTCCTGTCGGGTTGGGAACATATCGCAGCACCGGTACTGTCTGGCCACGAAGAATCCTTCGCGCGGATCGTGACTGTTGACGATGTGATCAAGAACGATGCGCAACTTCAAGTGACTCGGTACTGCAAGCGGCCCGAAGATGAAGCCATAGAAGCATTGTTGGCGAAGTATCCCAATCGGATACTCGCCGAACTTATCACGGTTCTACGTCCGCTTCCTACCTCTGGTGACGAAGGCACAGTTCCGGTGATGGAGGTGGGTCCCGCCGATTTTCCGGAGTTCGGGTACGCGCACATCCCTGGTAGAGAAATTCGGATCACAGAGGCCGCATTTGCAAAGGGTCAGAGACAGTTTCTGCGTCCTTTAGATATTGCTATCACGATCAAGGGAAGCGTGGGAAAGGTAGCAATCTTCCCCCCTGAAATCGATGTGGGTGAGAGCGCGGGATGGGTCGCAGGACAGTCCTGCCTAGTGCTTCGTGTAGATGACAAAGGTATCATCGATCCGCGTGTCCTTTTCAGTTTCCTGAAGTCGGAAATCGGCCAAGCTCAGCTGAGACAAATTGTCTCCGGCGCTTCGGTTCCGCTGATTCAGCTCAGGGAACTGGAAAAGATCAGGATTCCCGTTCCAGACCAACTTGAGCAAGAAAAGACGATCCAGGCCTTTGAAAAGATCGTTGAAATCGAGCGGCTGGTTGCGAACTTTCGTGACGAGCAACGCAAACTCAGCAATGCAATCTGGACAATTTAAAGAAGAAAAATATGGATCACTCAGTACACAATAAGATCGTCAGCTTCATCTGGTCAATCGCTGACGACTGCCTCAGGGATGTTTTTGTGCGCGGTAAGTACCGCGATGTCATCCTGCCGATGTTTGTCCTGCGCCGTCTGGATTGCTTGCTGGAGCCCAGCAAGGAAGCAGTGCTCGAAGAGGTGCGCTTCCAGCGCGAAGATGCGGAAATGGCCGACCTCGATCCGCATGGCCTGCGCGAGGCTTCTGGGTACGTGTTCTACAACACCTCCCGCTTCACACTGAAGTCCCTGCTGGGCAATCCGTCGCAGCTGGAAGCCAACCTGAAGAACTACCTCGATGGCTTCTCGGACAACGTGAAGGAAATCGTCGAGAAGTTCGATCTGCGCAACCAGATTCGCAAGATGGCGCAGTCCGACGTGCTTCACGACGTGATCGAGAAGTTCGTTTCCGAAGAGATCAACCTCAGCCCCAACGACCGCAAAGGCCCGGATGGGCGCACCCAACCGGGGCTGTCCAACCTGGGCATGGGCTACGTCTTCGAGGAACTGATCCGCAAGTTCAACGAAGAAAACAACGAAGAGGCCGGTGAGCATTTCACGCCCCGCGAAGTGATCAAGCTCATGACCAATCTGGTTTTCATCCCGGTCAAGGGTCAGCTCCCCAACCCGCTGACCATCTACGACCCGGCCTGCGGCAGCGGCGGCATGCTCACCGAGTCGCAGGACTTCATCACCGACCCCGAAGGCGAGATCAAGGCCAAGGTGGGCGTGTTCCTCTACGGCAAGGAAGTGAACCCGGAGACCTACGCCATCTGTAAATCCGACATGATGATCAAGGGCAACGACCCGGAAAACATCAAGTTCGGTTCCACGCTGGCGACCGACGATTTCTCGGGTACGCGCTTCGACTTCATGCTCACGAACCCGCCCTACGGCAAGAGCTGGAAGAGCGACCAGAAGAGCATCGTCGATGGCAAGGACGTGATCGACCATCGCTTCCAGGTCAATCTGTCCGACTACACCGAAGAAGACTTCGACTTCTACCCAGCTATCCCACGCTCCTCTGACGGTCAACTCCTGTTCATGATGGAGATGGTGGGAAAAATGAAGCGACGCAGCGACAGCCCGCTGGGCTCGCGTATCGCTTCTGTTCACAACGGCTCGGCCCTGTTCACCGGGGATGCAGGCAGCGGCGAGAGCAACATCCGTCGCCACATCATCGAGAACGACTACCTAGAAGCAATCATCCAGTTGCCGAACAACCTGTTCTACAACACCGGCATCACCACCTACGTTTGGGTTCTTTCCAACAATAAGGCAGAGAATCGCAAGGGCAAGGTGCAGCTGATCGACGCCAGCAACCTTTACCAGAAGCTGCGCAAAAACCTCGGAGAGAAGAACTGCGAATTCACCGACGAGCACATCCACCAGATCACCCAGCTGTACTTGGAAATACCGAGTGAAGGCATTTCCAAGGTCTTTAACAACCGCGATCTCGGCTACTACAAGGTCACGGTGGAACGCCCGCTGCGACTGGCTGCGCAATTCAGCACCGAGCGCATCGCCACCCTGCGCTTCACGTCGGGCATGCAGGACATCATGGAGTGGGTGTACGGCAAGTACGGCGACGAGGTTTACACCGACCTGAAGGCGCATGCCGAAGCCATCGAAGCACACCTTGAACGCGAAGAGATTGCCCTTTCACCCAAGAACCGCAAGGAACTGCGGTCCGAGGCGACATGGCGTGCGCAGTACGAAATCATGGTGGCTGCGCAGCAACTAGCCGAGAAGATCGGGCCTGAAGAATTTCTTGATTTCAACCGCTTTGAAGGCATCGTCGATGACTTCCTCAAAGCGCTGGGCCTGAAGCTGGCTGCACCTGCCCGCAAGCAAATCCTGAACGCGGTTAGCTGGCGCGACGAGCGGGCAGAGAAGGTCATCAAGAAAGTCCACAGGCTCAACGCCGCCAAGCTGAATGAGCTGTTGACCGAGCGGGGCACGACCCGCGACAAGCTGAGCGACTATGGCTACATGGCGACGCCAGTCGGCGAGTACATCGAGTATGAGCCGGACAGCGAACTGCGCGATACCGAGAACGTACCGCTAGCGCTGGATACCAGCCTGTCCGCATCCAGCGTGATTCACGACTATTTCATCCGCGAAGTGCGCCCACATGTGGACGAAGCTTGGATCGCCATTGACAAGACCGTGATCGGCTACGAGATCAGCTTCAACAAGTATTTTTACCAGCACAAGCCGCTACGCAGCCTGGAGGAAGTCACGGCGGAAATCCTGGCGCTGGAGGCGGAAACTGATGGCCAGCTGAAAGCATTGGTGAGCTTTGTGGGGAGTGCGAAGTAATGCTGTGCTACGAGAGCTACAAGCCGAGCGGTTTGGACTGGCTTGGAGATATTCCTTCCCATTGGGGGCTTAAAAAAAGCAAATTTCTCTGGCGAGAAAAGGAGGATAGATCACTGCTGGGAACCGAGGAATTACTTTCTGTTTCTCAGTATTCTGGGGTCGTTCCACGAGCTGAGGACTCCCGCAGCGAGTCCCTTGAAGATTACAAGCGGTGCAAACCGAATGACTTGGTGATCAACATCATGCTCGCGTGGATGAGTGGGCTCGGTGTAAGCAAATACTCGGGTATTGTCAGTCCGGCCTACTGCGTTTATCGCCAGCTGGAAGATCACAATCCGTGGTACTTCGATTACCTGTACCGCACTCCCCTGTATCTGGCGGAATTCGCTCGTCGATCAAAAGGTATCGTTCCGTCACGGTGGCGAATGTATACCGAAGATTTCGGGCAAATTTTGAGTTTGTTGCCTCCTCGTGAGGAGCAAGACCGTATCGTTGCTTTCCTCGACCAGAAAACCGACGAGATAGATGCCGCGATTGCGAAGAAAGAGCGGCTGATCGAACTTCTCCAAGAGCAGAAAAACATCCGGATTCATAAGGCTGTGTTGCGCGGACTCAATCCCAAAGTACCTCTGCGTGATAGCGGTGTTACATGGATTGGCGCAGTCCCGGCACATTGGAAAGTCATCCCGAATCGATTCATCTTTCGCGAGCAGAACGCACGGTCATTACGCGGTGAAGAGATACATCTGTCGATGAGCCAGCGGTATGGGTTGGTCCCAGCGAAAGAGTTGGATGTTCAAACTCTTCAGTCTGAGTCATACGACGGTGCCAAGCTTTGCCAGAAGGGTGATCTTGTTCAGAACCGTCTGAAGGCACATCTGGCAGTCTTTGCCGTTGCTCCATGCGATGGGCTGGTGAGCCCAGATTACTCGGTGTTCAGGTTACAGAAATCGGAAAGTCAGCCTGTTTACTTTGAGCGGCTTTTCAAAACGCCGAACTACCTCGGCGAGTTCAACCGTCGTGTTCGGGGCATCGTGGTTGGCTTTCTGCGACTGTACTCAGAGGACTTCAACGCAATTCCGGCGCTGGTGCCTTCATGCGACGAGCAGGCAGAGATCGTCAGATTTATCGAAACAACCAACAAAGACTTTGAAAAAATCCGGGCAAAGATTGATGCAGAAATCGTCATGTTGCGAGAGCTAAAGGCGATCACTGTGGCCTCCGCCGTCACAGGCAAAATAAAGGTCTAAGGGAGAAACATGGTCAGCCAAACCAACGAAGCAGCACTCGAAACGCACATCGAAAACGCCCTCGCCAAGGACGGTTACTACATTGGCAACTCGGCTGACTTCGACAGAGAGTTTGCCATCGACGGCAAACTCTTCTGGCAGTTTCTCGAAGTTACCCAGCCGAAGGAGCTAGCGAAACTAAAGGATCACCCGAACTGGCAGCGCCTGCTGCTGGAGCGTTTGAACAAGAAGATCAAGAGGGACAGCGTACTGGCTGTCCTGAAGAAGGGGCTGGACATCGACGATGCTCACTTCGATCTGCTCTATCGGCTGCCCTACAACGATCTGAACCCGGACGTCGTTGCCAACTTTGCAGCCAACATTTTCAGCGTCACCCGGCAGGTGCATTACAGTGAATCCGATACCTTCAAGTCGGTGGACATGGTGCTCTTCGTCAATGGCTTGGCGATTGCCACGCTGGAGCTAAAAAACCCCTGGACCGGCCAGAACGTCCACAACGCCATCAAGCAGTACCGTACTGACCGCGATCCGCGAGAGCCGCTGTTCGAATTTGGCCGCTCTCTGGTCCACTTTGCTGTGGATCCAGACGAGGCCTACATGTGTACCCAGCTGGTCGGAAATGACAGCAATTTCTTGCCCTTCAACAAGGGATTTAACTTCGGCAAGGGCAACCCGGTCAACCCGAAAGGCCACAAAACGGCCTACCTCTGGGAGGACATCCTGCCGCACCGCAGTCTGACCAACATCATCGAGCAGTTCGCTAAGTTCACGGTCGAAAAGGATAAAAAGACGGGCAAGGAGCGCAAGGCGCTGTTCTTCCCCCGCTATCACCAGCTGGATGTGGTGCGCGGCGTCCTGGCTGATTCCAAACAGAATGGCATCGGCCAGACCTACCTGATCCAGCATTCGGCAGGCTCAGGTAAGTCCAACTCGATCACATGGTTGGCCTACCAGCTGGTGGAGTTGTACGACACGGCGGGCACCGCCAACGTGTTCGATTCCGTGGTGGTCGTGACTGATCGCAGGGTGCTGGACACCCAGCTCAAGGACAACATCAAGCTCTTCTCTGAGACCAAGAATATCGTCGCCCACGCCGAGAGTGCCGCCGAACTGAAGGCGCATCTGGAGTTGGGCAAGAAGATCATCATCACCACGGTGCAAAAATTTCCGTTCATCGTGGATGGCATCGACGATCTGACAGACCGTAACTTCGCCGTCATCATCGACGAAGCCCATTCGTCGCAATCCGGCAGCGCATCCGACAAGCTGAACATGACGCTGGGGGCTGAAGACGAGGAAGTGCCGGAAGACCTCCAGGACAAGATTCTTGCGGCCATGAAGGGCCGCAAGATGAGCCATAACGCCAGCTACTTCGCCTTCACCGCCACCCCGAAACCGGCCACGCTGGAGAAATTCGGGCGGCAAGGCCCGGACGGGAAGTTCTACCCCTTCCATCTGTACTCCATGAAACAAGCCATCGAGGAGAAATTCATCCTCGACGTGCTGGAGAAGTACACGACCTACAAGAGCTACTACGAGGTCCAGAAATCAGTCGAAGAGAACCCGCTTTTCGACACCGCGAAGGCACAGAAGAAGCTCAAAGCTTTCGTCGAAGCCAGTCCCCGCACTATCGAGGTGAAGGCCAAGATCATGGTCGATCACTTCATGAGCAACGTCTGGCAGGCCAAGAAGCTCAAGGGCAAGGCGAAAGCGATGGTGGTCACGCGCAACATCGAATGCGCGATCCGCTACTTCTTCGCCATCCGCGCCGCCCTGCAGGAGGCCAACGCGCCATTCAAGGCGCTGGTGGCCTTCTCGGGCGAGAAAACCGTCGATGGCATCAAGTACACCGAGGACGGGATCAACGGTATTCCTGCCCGCGACTTGCCCGAAGAATTCGAGAAGGACGATTTCAAGATTCTGGTCGTTGCCAACAAGTACCTCACCGGCTTCGACGAGCCCATGCTGCACACCATGTACGTGGACAAGAAGCTGCAAGGGGTACTCGCGGTGCAGGCGCTGTCACGCCTGAACCGCTGCAACTGGAAGCTGGGCAAGACCGACACCTTCGTGCTCGACTTCTACAACACGGTGGACGACATCAAGGCCGCATTCGATCCGTTCTACACAGCGACGACCCTGAGCGAATCCACCGACGTTAACGTGCTGCACGACCTCAAGGATGTACTGGATAACTTCGGCATTTACGACTGGTCGGAGGCGACGACCTTCAACGAGAAGTTTTTCGCCAGTGCCGAGGCTGAGGAACTCCACCCGATCATCGATGCAGTAGTGGCTCGCTTCGATGCCGATCTTGACGACGAGCAACGGATCGACTTCAAGATCAAGGCCAAGCAGTTCGTGAAGATTTACGCTCAGGTGGCGGCCATCATCCCGTTCAACAACGTGAATTGGGAAATGCTGCACTGGTTCCTGAAGTTCCTGATCCCCAAGCTGAAGGTGAAAGACCCCGATCAGGACAAGCTGGACGAACTGCTGAACAGCGTTGACCTTTCCACCTACGGGTTGGAAAGGTCACGCCTTGAGACGAAGATTGGCCTGGATGCTTCGGAAACCGAACTTGAACCCCAGAACCCGAACGTCCGGGGCGGGCATTTCGGCGATGGCGACAAAGACCCGCTCGACGAGATCGTGCGTGCATTCAATGAGCGCCACTTCGCAGGCTGGGAAGCTACGCCTGAGGAGCAGCGGGTGAAGTTCATCAACATCGCCAAGCATGTGATGAACCACGCCGACTACAAGGCTCAGGTCGAAGACAACCCAGACAGCCAGAACCGACAACTGGCGCTGGAGCGCCTGATCCAACAAGCGATCAGCGTCGAGCGGCGGCGGGAACTGGATCTCTACAAGAGGTATGCGTCTGACCCGGATTTCAAGCGGGCGTTTGATGCGAGTATTTTCAGGATGCTTTCGTCGAAAGACATTGGCTCTCAACTCGGAAGGGGGGCCATGTGATGCCTGCCCATATTCTTAACGATTTGCGATGGTGAACCTATGGCCTTTCTCGACATACTGAACGACTCACTCACCAAGGAGCGAGGTGGAAGGCATGGCGGCAAGGGCCATGAATTTCAACGCTACTGGGCCCTTTGCCATCTCCTGCAAGTCGATCTCGAAAAGGACGACTACCTACTGCTGCTGGAGTTTATCGAGGATGTGGCAGTCCTGAATAGCGAATTCTCGCCCGGTCAAATGGAGCTATACCAATTAAAAAAGAAAGAGGGAAGCTCCACAAAATGGACAAAAACCACTCTGGCGAAACCGCCGAAGGAAGGAAAGTCCATACTGGCGAAGCTACATGACTCGAAATCTATCGCAAAAGATGAGACGGCAGCCATTGCTTTCGTAAGCAATGTGCCCGTCGATCTCACACTCAGCAGTGGCGACGATCCAACCGGACTGTCTGAGTTTTCTGCCAGTCAAATTGAATCAACGCTACTTGCCGATCTCAAATCATCGGTAGCAACGGAGTTAGGGTGCAACCTCGATGACATTGATTTTGACAACTTGAAATTCATCCGAAGCCCATTAGCAATGGATGACCTTGAAAGTCACGCAACAGGTAAGGTGGCAACTTTTCTTGCAAACAAGTTTCCTGATCAATCTCCTCGTGCAGATGTGTTGTGCAAGGCCATTTATAGCGAACTCAAAGTCAAAGCCACTTCTACGGAAGATGCCGCCACCTTCGTAGACCTGAAAAGAATTCGTGGAATCTCGAAGCAACAGTTTTCTGCGATGGTTGCGCTCACGTTATCGCGCAAATCCGACAGCGATGTAATTGATGGTTTTTTGTTTGGCCTCGCGCAGGAGAATGTTCCTTACATTCAACGTGAATCGATAAAGCGTGCAGCACGCCAGTTTGTGGTGGAAAAAGCAGGCAGGGGCAGCAGCCTGCTGTCACTGCTGCAAAAGCAGGTTGAGAAATCACTCCTGGGAATTCCCAATAATTTGGTCACATCTTGGGAGGTTGCCAATTGGATTGTTGAACAAGTACTCGCTCAGGCGGGAGGCACTGATTTCTCAATCCTCGACCGTGATTACATGATTGCCGCGACGCTCTACTGGATGAACCAATGAAACATCTGGCAAACACGATCCAACTCGTAAGAAATTTGAGGAAGGGCAAACATGACTCGTTTGCGATTCAAAAAACTCTGGCTCGTATCCGAAACAGCGCGAGCAGCACGGAACATCGAGTTTCATCAGAACAGGACGCTGCTAGTAGGCAGGAACCACACGGGGAAATCCACGGTGGTCAAGCATCTCTTCCGAACCTTGGGATGCCAGACAAGGGGGGCTAGCGATCGATGGGATAGCCTGGCCATCTCTGTTCTTGAGTTTGAGCTGGACGGTAAGCCGTACACGGCATACCGGAAAGCCAACGTTTACGCTTTGCGCGACGATGAGAGTTCGCGTGTTCGTGTGACGACTAGTTACCCTGAGTGGGCCGAAATCATGGCAGGACTATTTGATTTCCGCCTGATGCTTCCTACCCATCAGGAAACTCTGGCGCAAGCAACTCCACCTTATCTGTTTCTCCCGTACTACATGGATCAGGATGGGAGCTGGCTTCACCAATGGAATTCGTTTGACAAGCTGACACAGTTTGCGAGTTGGAAAAAGCCGCTTGCCGCTTACGTTACAGGGCAACGCCCTAATGGTTACTACCTTGCAAAATTCGAGGAATCGAAGGCCAAGGCGTCGCTGACTCAACTCAACCAAGAATTGGGTGTTGTTCAGTCAGCACTTTCGAGAGTTCGAAAAACCCTGCCACGTCCAGCCGTTCAGCTTGATACAGCAGCGTTCAAGCAGGAAATTAACGACCTGCTTCGCACTTCCACGCTTCTAAAAACTGAGCAGGAATCGTTGCGAAAGAAGGCCTTTGACTGCGCAGCCCAAAGAGAGTCCCTATCTAGCCAAATTTCGATGGCGCGTGACGCTCTTCGTGATCTTGAAGGAGATCTGAAGTACCTCACGGAATCCAAGACTGAGCTGGCAATCACTTGTCCAACCTGCGGGACAAATCACGAAAGTGGCTTCCCCGTTCGCTTGGAGCTGATTGATGACGCAGTCACACTACGGAAAGTCATAGCTGAGCTTGAAGTTGAGCATCGCAAATGTGAAGAAAAATTGGCCGATATTTATGGGAAGATAAATCGGATTAAGCGGAAAACGCTGGATATCGAGAAGACATTACAAACCAAAAAAGGGATGCTTCGCCTTCAAGACGTCGTGGACAGCCAAAGTTCTGAAGTAATCCGAGGTGCTTTTGCCAAGGACATTGACACCTTAAAGCGCCAGTTGTCTGATAAGGAAAAGATAGCTGCTGATGCCAAATTCAAGGTTGGTCAGTTTGATCTTCCTGAAAGAACAAAAGCCATCAACGACTTTTACTCAGAGCGCATGGAACTGTTCGCAAGTGAGCTTGGGGTGCATGATTTGCGGGAGGACGTAAAGAAGCGTCCTGACGCTGGCATCTCAGCCAGCGGCAGTGCGCTGCCAAGGTCACTTCTCGCTTACCAGTTTGCTGTACTCCACACAGCAAAGGAGAAGGGCGACGCAAAGCACTTTCCCGTCGTCATAGACTCCCCAAATCAGCAAGGGCAGGATGCTGATCACCTGCGCCAGATGCTCAGCTTCATCGTAAAGCGAACTCCGAATGATCAACAGCTGATATTGGCCGTCGAAGATAAGCCCAGCAACTTTAGTTTTGATGGTGGGTTGGTTGAATTAACTACGCCTTTTAGTCTGCTCGACCCCGGACAGTACGATCTTGCGTGCGATGAACTACGAGACATGGTTGTCGCTGTAGAAGCGGGGCTTGAACAACGTCTAGCAAGCAGTCGGGTTGGGGCGTTTGAGGACGACAACGAGCTTGTCTAGCGACAGTGGCGACATGGCGACACAAACGAAAAAGCCAACCCCGAACGAGGTTGGCTTTTTCAATTTTGGTGGCCCCCCGGGAGTCGAACCCGGCACCAACGGATTATGAGTCCTAGGTTCTAAAAAATTTGAGCCACATATCACCTCCTTGATACACGCCGAAGTCTGTCATGACGCACGGCAATCTTGATCTGCCCCGGCCCTTGGCCGGGGCTTTTTCATGGAGAAGGTGATATGTCACATCTGGTGGAATCGATGGCTTTTGTGGGCACTACGCCCTGGCACGGGCTGGGCAATCAACTGACCGAGCGGCAGCCGGTAGATGTGTGGCTGCATGAGGCGGGGATGAACTGGACGCTGGAATCATCCGAGGTGCTGTTCAATGTATCGAAAGATGGCATGCACATCCGCCTGCACCGTGATGCCAAGGTGCTGTTCCGTTCCGATACCTTGGCGCCGTTATCGGTGGTGTCGCCGCGTTACAAGGTAGTGCAGCCGCATGAGGTACTGCACTTCTACAACGACCTGGTGCATGCCGGGGGCTTCGAGCTGGAAACGGCGGGAGTGTTGAAGGGTGGCCGTAAGTTGTGGGCATTGGCGCGTACCGGCCAAGACACGCTGCTCAAGGGTGGCGACCGGGTCAAAGCCTACCTGTTGTTGGCCACCAGCTGCGACGGCACCTTGTGTACCACTGCACAGTTCACTTCGGTGCGCGTGGTGTGCAACAACACGCTGCAGATGGCGGTGGGCGAAACACGCGGTGCAGTGAAGGTGCCGCACTCGACGGTGTTTGATCCCCAGGCAGTGAAAGAGTCGCTGGGCATCGGCTTGTCGTCGTGGGATCACTTCATCGGCGACATCAAGGCGCTCAGCCGCCGGCCGGTGTCACCGGAGGAGGCCCGACAGTACTTTGCCGAGCTGCTTGATGAGCCGGCACAGGAAGAAAACGACGACACGGTGACCTCCCGCGCCATGCAGCAGCTGTCGCTACTGTACGGCGGTGGCGGTCTGGGTTCGCTGCTGTCCAGTAGTCGCAATACCGCCTGGGGGCTGGTCAATGCGGTGACCGAGTATGTCGATCATCGTCGCCGTGCCCGTAGTCAGGACTATCGTCTCGACTCGGCCTGGTTCGGCCAGGGCGCGCAGCTGAAAGACAAGGCGCTGCAACGCGCGCTGACCCTGCTGGACTGAGCGATGACCCGCGAACTGGACATTGCGCTGACCGCCGCCGGGCTGGTGATGGGACTGCGTGACTTCTGCGACAGCAAGCTGGCCTACGACGGCCAGGATGAACCCATTACCTTATTGTCGCACTGGGGTCGGGGCGCGTGGGAGCTGCCCGCCGAGCTGGCGCAGTACGCGCCGCTGCTGTTCCAGCTGCATACCGAACTGTCAGCGGTGCTGGAGAAGGATTTTCCGGGGATGTGGCACTACGAGGTGGTGGAGCAGCTGGGCTGGGCCATCGCCGACTGGATCGTTCAGCATGATGGTGAGGCACCAAGCCGGGCGTGGGTGGTGACGACGCTGGTGCAATTGGCCGGCCAGTTCTTCTCTCGCGCACCACCGGCGGACTGGTCCGCGTTACACGCGGTGTTGCTGCGCTACACCGCTGATCTCCCCACCGTGCTGCTGTCGGCCTGAGTCCCGTTGGCCGCGCGCGGGTGGGGCTTGCTACCGATCATTTCCTTGATCCTATCCGCCGTTGTTTCCCGTCCTGGTTGTTCATCTTCCTGCTGGTCGTTTGCCTGCTACGCGTTGTTTCTGATTTCCCCTTTCCTTTACTTGCACGCCCGGTCGGGGTTTCCCCGCCGGGCGTTATGCCGTTATGGAGGTTCATCATGCGTGAACGTTATGGCCAGGCACTGCGCCTGGCATCCACTTTGGAGCTCTCCCGCCAGCAATGGCTGGCATTACGTGGTCTGGGTATCGGCTCCTCCGATGCTGCGTCAGCAGTGGGCTTGTCACCGTACAAGAGCGCGCTGAGCTTGTGGCTGGAGAAGACCGGCCGCCGTGAGCCGGAAGACCTGTCCGAGAAACAGGCGGTGCTATGGGGCACGGTACTGGAACCGGTATTGGCCAACGTCTATGCCACACAGACCGGGCGCAAGGTGCGCCGTGTCAACGCGGTGCTGCAGCATGCCGAACACCGCCACATGTTAGCCAACCTGGACCGCGAGGTGCGTTGTCCGAAACTGGGGCAGGGCATTCTGGAGATCAAGACCGCCAGCTACCACAGTGCGCCGCAGTGGGAGGAGGGCATCCCGATTGCCTATCAGTGCCAGGTACTGCACCAGCTGGCGGTGACGGGTTTGCAATGGGCCGACGTGGCGGTGCTGATCGGTGGTCAGGATTTCCGTATCTACCGCGTCACGCGCGACGACGACAAGGTCAGCGACCTGATCGAACGGGAGCAGGATTTCTGGGCACTGGTGCGCTTCGATCAACCGCCACCACCGGATGGCTCCGACGATGCCGGCCAGGCACTGAACTGGCTGTTCCCGCGCGACAACGGCACCACCCTCGACCTGTCCGACTCCACCGACGGCAATGCGCTGTTCCACACCCTGCTGGCGTTGCGGGAACGCCGGGAAGCACTGGAACAGCAGGAGGCGCAAGCCAAGCAACAACTGCAGACGGTACTGGGCGATGCCACCGGCGCGCTGTTTGCCGAAGGGCGCATTAGCTGGAAGAAACCCAAGGACCGCGAGCAGACGGATCTGGAACGACTGACGGCCGACCATCCCGACTTGCTGCAGCAGTACCGCAAGCCGGTCAGCAGCAGTCGCCGCTTTGTCATTCACACCGAAAGGAACGCAACATGATCAAGGGACTCGCCATTACCCCGCCCGTCATCGGGCGTATCAGCATTGGCAAGCTGGTGCAGAAGGACAACAAGTGGCTGCCGGAGAAGGACGACAGCTTTACCCTCACTACCCAGGTACAGAACCGCGACGGCTGGCTGTTGCATCCGCTGCACCAAGCGCTGGTTGACCAGGCCAGCAACGGCAAGATCCGCGCCATTCCCGTGCGCCTGCTGTTCAATAGCAGCGAACTGAACCTGCGCGCCGAATACAGCGCCTTCGACCGCAGTAACGGTCGTCCGCTGTGTGTCGGCAACGGCGAAACCGCGCGTCGTAGCAGCAAAGAAGGAGTGGATGAGGTGAGCTGCGCCGAGCCGGATCGTTGCCCGTTTGGCCAGAGTGCCGGCTGCAAGCTGTACGGCCGTCTCAACGTACAGGTGGACGGGCAGCAGGATGCGCTCGGCACCTTCATCTTCCGCACCACCGGCTATAACTCGGTGCGTACCCTGGCCGCCCGGCTCAAGTACTTCGAAGCGCTCAGCGGCGGCCTGACCCACTACCTGCCGCTGCTGTTACGCCTGCGTGCCAAGACCACCACCCAGTCCTACCGTACCCCGGTGTACTTCGTCGACCTGACGTTGCGCGATGGTGACGATCTCGCCAAGGTGGTGGCGCAGGCCAAAGTGGAAGCGGAGCAGGCGCTGGAGGCGGGCATCGATAGCGTGCAACTGGAAGCCGTGGCCAAACAGCTGCTGCAGAACGGTCAATTTGAAGACACCGAGGAGGAGGTGCCGCAACTGCTGGAAGAGTTCTATCCGGACACCGAGGTCGAAGGCGAGGGCAGCAAGCCGGCCACGCCAACACGAACGACCCGACTGACACGGCAGCTGGGGAAAGCCAATCAAGCGTAGAAAACAGAACGGCGTGTTCAGCGGAATCCGTTTGAAGAAACCCGCTGTCGTTACTAAGTTGAAGGTATGTCCGGTTTCTCCTCGCTCTCCTGACGCTAGCTGCTGGTTTCATACTGGCTGGCCCTCGCTGTCCCCTACGGCGAGGGCTTTGTTTTGTCCACGATTTACGGCTGCGCCAGGCGTGTCGTCAGCTTCTCCACCACCTCGATCACCAGGGTGCGGTCGTGTTCACTGAGGTTCGCCAACAGTCGGCTCAGGTGCTGCGCCTGATCGCTGATGCGGGGACTGACTTCCGCCAGTAGCTCGGCGACGTCGCAATCCAGCAGGTTGGCCAGTTCAACCAGGCGGCCCACGGTTGGCATCACCACGCCGCGTTCCAGCCGCGACACGGCTTCAGAACCAATCTCCAGCTGCTCCGCCAGTTCCTCTTGTGTCATCTGCTTAGCCAGGCGCAGGCGGGCTATCGCCTTGCCGATCACCTTGGCCAGTGCTTTTTCATCTACATGCGGCATCGTTATCTCCATGTCCACTCAAATAGTGGATGGTCAACCGATTGACATGAAGGACTTATAGGGTTGAAACTCACCCTAAATGGTTGTTATTGATTTATTGCGTATGAGGGCCGCCAGTCTGGGCTGATGGGCCGTCAATGTTGAGATGAGGTGTTCCGCAGCGAGTGGCTGACGGGATCCTTCACGATAAGGGAGTGTGTTATGAAAAAAGTATGTGTCGTGGCCGCCTTGGGCCTGTTCGTTGCCGCTAGCGCCCATGCCGGTAGCGGGGTAGGCGCCTGCCTGTCGCCGAAGAGCAAGGTGGCAAGCGATGGCAGACTGCAGTTCCAAAAACCGGTCTACCTCTATGCCGCACCGGATCGCCAGGCGAACAAGCAACTGCTGACGTTGTTCTCGTCGCTCACCGTCACCGCGGTGGCAAAAGGAGGCTGGGTGCGTTTGGCGACGGTGCCCGACTACAGCCAGGCAGATCCGAGTGCCACGGCGGGCAAGGTCGTTGGCTGGGCGCTGGTGAGCGACTTCTCCGCCCAGGCACCGCGCAACTGCGCCTGATGCGTCAGCCGCGTGCGATGACGGTCCCTCTGCGGATTCATGTCCTGATGTGCCACGCATGAGTCGCGTATCCGCTTTCCTTCCGCACGGCCTGTCAAACCGGTGGGGCTTTGCCGCCCCGCCTTTCATCGTCTGAGGTCTTCCCATGCAAGAACGTACCCTCAAGCAGTTACTGATTTGCTTCGCCATCTTCCTGCTGCTCACCGTGATGGCGGTGTTCTCGTCATCGATCTACCTCGGCTTCTTTGGCTATGTCGCCATGCTGATCGTCGGTACCGCGACCACCAGCATTGGCGTGGTGATTGGCGATGCCATTCGCCGTGTTGCTAAACCCGATCTGGTGTTTGCTGCCGATGGGTTTGATCTGCTGCGCAAGAAAGTGTTCTGGCTGCTTGGCCCGCAGGCTATTGGCTGGTTCGTTGGCTACATCGCCTTCAAGGGCGTGATGGGCAAGTTGGGCTTTTATCTCTAGGCCGCAGGATAACCAGTAGAAAGCAATGCCATGAACAAGACCATGCTGCTGGGGCTAGCAGTGATCCTGACTGCGTGCTCTGGCGCTGAGTACAGCGATGAGACCAAGAACGGCTTCCTGCGCAGTTGTACCGCCAGTGGTCGCAGTACCCCGTTGTTCTGTAGCTGTGCGTTGGATGAACTGCAGAAGGAATACAACGAGCAGGAATTCCTTGCGATGGATAACGAAATGAAAGCGACGCAACGGTTGCCGGCGCGATTGCTGCAAAGCATGGTGCCCATCAACCAGAAGTGCAAAAAGTCGTAACGCCCACTCATTCCCGACCCCCACGCCACCTGTACGCAGGTGGCGTTTTTTATGCCGGCTTGCCGGTGGAAGGAAACCCTATGCACCAACCCAACCATGCCGTCCTGCCGGCGCAGCTACCCGATGAACTGATCCAGCTGTTGCAAGGCGCCGGTATTCGTCTGACGCTGGACGAACTGCAGCAGCTGCGTGATCGCCTCCACGCGGTGGTCAACTACCAGGCTACCATCGGTGTGATGGGCAAGACCGGTGCCGGCAAGTCCAGCCTGTGTAATGCGCTGTTTGGCCGTGAAGTGGCCGAAGTCAGCGCGGTAGAAGCCTGCACCCGCAGTCCGCAGGAAATCGATTGGTCGATCCGGAATGGCAAAGGTCTGTCGTTGATCGACATGCCCGGTGTCGGCGAAAGCGGCACCCGCCATCAGGAATACACCGCCCTGTACCGTCGCCTGCTGCCCGAGATGGATCTGGTGCTGTGGGTGATCAAGGGAGATGACCGGGCCTTGAGTATCGACGAGCAGTTCTACCAACAGGTGCTGCTGCCGGTGCTGTGGGACAGTGCCATCCCGGTGGTGATGGTGGTCAGCCAGGTGGACAAGATCGAGCCCTGTCGCGAATGGGACTGGGTGAAAAACCTGCCTGGACCATTTCAGCACCGGAACATCGATGCCAAGGTAGAGCAGGTCTGCCGCGTGTTCAAACTGCCACGCAGCCAGGTCTGTGCCATCGCCGCAGAGGAGGGTTATGGTCTGGTCGAGCTGGTAGAGAAGATCGTCACCGTTCTGCCCAACGAAAAAAAGTGGAGCTTTACCCGCGAGGCCCGGCAGGAAACGGTGTCGGAGTGTGCCTGGCGCTCGTCCAGCCAGGGCCTATGGGAAACCTTGACCTCGGCCGTGAAGGTGATTGTCAAGGAAGGCTGGGACTACCTCAGCAGCAAGCTGTCCACCCTGGCGGGCAAGCTGTTTAGCTGGTGGTAGGGCATAAAATCACCCCGGGTGGTCGGGGTGATTTTTTTTTGAATAAATGGTTGAGGTGAAGCCAAAGTAATCTTGCCGTCACCATCAGGATTGCCTGCAAGAACCTGGGAAGAGCAATGTGAGTTGCTTGGGGTATGTGTGTCTGCTCAGTTAGCGGGGGCGGTACGAGTTTTTTCTGCAAAAATCTAGAAAACAGTTCTGCTTGAGAGTTGATGCCCAGGATGACTTTTACCCACTACCGCAAGCATTGCTTTTTCGATGGACACCGGCCTCTGGCCCCTGAAAGGGGTTGATGCCGGCATTGTCGCCCCGCTGGCTGTCAACGCTCTTCCAGGCTCCCGCCGGCGCCGGCAAGGTCTACGCTTTAAGCAGTCGGCACGCGCCGCAGCCCCCCGGGAGAACCATGATGCTCAGCAAGAATACGATCTGCCTGTGGTACGACGGCGACGCCTTGGACGCCGCCAGTTTCTATGCCCGCACCGTCCCCGACAGCGCCATCGGCGCCGTGCACCATGCGCCGGGCGACTACCCCGCCGGCAAGCAGGGCGACGTGCTGATGGTGGAGTTCACCGTGGCCGGCATCCCCTGCCTAGGCCTGAATGGCGGCCCAGGCATGCAGCACAGCGAGGCATTCTCGTTCCAGATTGCTACCGACGACCAGGCCGAAACCGACCGCCTGTGGCACGCGATCATCGACAACGGCGGCCAGGAAAGCGCCTGCGGTTGGTGCCGCGACCGCTGGGGCCTGTCCTGGCAGATCACCCCGCGCGCGCTGATCGCGGCGGTGACCGACCCAGACCCGGCAGCTGCCAAGCGCGCCTTCGAGGCGATGATGGACATGACGCGGATCGACATCGCCGCGATAGAGGCGGCGCGGCTGGGCCGCTAGCCGACAATGTTGGCCGCAAGGTCGGCG